>CAXBQP010000006.1:0-70252 GCA_963978095.1 uncultured bacterium
TACGGCGACCACCGAGATCTACACTCTTTCCCTACACGACGCTCTTCCGATCTAGCGCTTCGTCGGTCGTGCGGCCGTACATCTCCGCGCCGATGAGCAGGCCGCTCTTCGCTGTCGTGCCGCCGGTGGAGAGTCGCCCGATCAGGAAGTAGACGTCGGGGAAGACGGCATCGGGATAGAGCGCTTTGAGCTTGACCCACGCGGCGCGGATGCGCGGTTCATCCTGCGCGATGCGGAGCGTACTCGCGCGCGCCGAGGCGAAGTAGGCCGGATACTTGTCGATCACCAGGGCGAAGGCCTTGGCGTCGGCCGGGCGCACGCGGAGCCAGTCCTTGAGGCCGGCCGTCCCGGGCTTGATGTAGAACGAATCGATCGCGGCGGCGGTGCCGAGGGTGGTCCGCGCGTCGAACGCCTGCCAGAAACGTGCGATGTCCTCGGTGACGAGCTTGGCGGCGGCGGGATCGCGGTTGGTCTGCGCGAACAACGGCGCGACCAACGGGGCGCTGATGCTCGCGAGCGCGAGCATCAGGCGGCGGAGGGGGCGTGTGTCGAGGGTCATGTCTCGCTTCGACAGTCGTGCCCCCTCGAGGGTTTCAAGCCAGATACTTGTCGCGGAGCAGCTTCATGTGGTGCTCGGTATGCCCGGCGATGATCCAGGCCAGCGCGCGGGCCGAGACCGGCTTGTCGCTCGCGGTCCCCGTCCGGATCCAGGCGGCCTCGGTGAGCGAATCCGCCAGAGTGACCGTCGCGGCGCGGACCGCCGCGAACTCCTCGGTCAGACTCGGCACGGTGCGGAGGGCGGCGTCGCAGTTGGGGACCCAGGTGTCCTGATCGAAGCCCGGCAGCGGGGTCCGATCGGCACGAGCCACGCGGAGCATCCGGTAGGCGAAGACCCGCTCGGCGTCGATCATGTGGAGCAGCGACTCCCTCAGTGTCCACTTCCCCGGCCCGTAGGCATGATCGCCGCGCGCTTCGGGAACGGTCCGGAAGGTCGCAAGCACCGACTCGCCCTGCGCGCGAAGGGCGGCGCGGATGTCGCCGTCGGCGACCTGCGCGATGTAGTTGCCGTAGTACGGGGCGAACTCGTCGGCCGCGGGGCGGACGGTGGCGGCGTGGGCCATGGTCGGACTCCTCGTGGTGATGGGCGCGGGGGGCGTGGGCGCTGGTGACGGAATCTAGCACCGCGCCGTATCTTGGAGTCAGCATCAGTCCACCTCACACCAGGACAGCCAGTGACCCATTCACGTCGCGATTTCGTGAAGGCAACGGGCGTGGTCGCCGCCACGGCGGCGCTCGGCAACCGGATCCTCACCGCGGGCGACGCCTTCGCCTCCTCGGTCCCGACGGCGGGCGATCCCGCCATCAAGGCCCTCATGCAGGTCGCGCTCGATGTCGCCAAGAGTGGTGGCGCGGGCTACGCCGACGTGCGTGTCGCCGCGCGACGCCAGCAGAACGTCAACACGCGCGAGCGCATCGTGCAGGGGGTGAGTGACAGCGACACCTTCGGGCTCGGTGTGCGCACCCTCGTGGACGGCGCCTGGGGCTTCGCGGCGACCAGCGTCCTCACCAAGGATTCGATCGCCGCCACCACCCGTGCCGCTCTCGAGCAGGCCAAGGCAAATCGCGCGAGCCAGCTCAAGCCGGTGGTGCTCGCCCCCACACCCGGGAACCAGATCGGCGAGTGGAAGAGCCCGATCAAGGTGGATCCGTTCACCGTCTCGATTCCCGACAAGGTGGCCCTCCTCCTCGCCGCCAACGAAGCCGCGCTCAAGGTGAAGGGGGTGCGCAACGTCAGCTCGTCGATGTTCTTCCTCCGCGAGGAGAAGACCCTCATGACGAGCGACGGGTCGTACATCGTCCAGACGATCTACCGGACCTCGCCCTCCATCTCCATCACCGCGGTCAGCAGCGACTTCACCGACTTCCAGACCCGCCAGAGCGCCGACATCGCGCCGATGGGGTTGGGGTACGAGTGGGTGACCGAGAGCAAGATGCTGGAGCGTACGCCGCAGATGGCCGAGGATGCCGTCGCGAAGTTGAGCGCGAAGCCGGTGGAGCCCGGGCGCTACGACCTCCTGCTCCACCCGAGCAACATGTGGCTCACCATCCACGAGACAGTGGCTCACCCGACGGAACTCGACCGCGCTCTCGGCTTCGAAGCCAACTACGCCGGCACCAGCTTCGTCGCGCCGCCGGACCAGGTGCTCGGCAAGCTCAAGTTCGGCAGCGATGTGATGAACATCGTCGGCGATCGCGAGCAGCCGGGCTCGCTCGGCGCGATCGGCTGGGACGACGAAGCGGTGAAGCCCACGAAGTTCGACATCATCAAGAACGGCGTCTTCGTGGATTACCAGCAGACGCGCGAACAGGCGACGATGCTCGCCGACTATTACAGGAAGGTCGGCAAGCCCGTGAAAAGCTACGGCTGTTCGTACGCGCAGAGTTGGAGCGACGTGCAGTTCCAGCGCATGCCGAACGTATCGCTGCAACCCGGCAAGAACGACTGGTCGTGGAACGATCTCATCGGGCAGATGGACAAGGGGATCGCCATCGTCGGCGACGGCTCCTTTTCCATCGACCAGCAGCGCTACAACGGGCAGTTCGCCGGCCAAGTCTTCTACGAGATCAAGGGCGGGAAGATCGTCGGTCAGCTCAAGGATGTCGCCTATCAGTTCAAGACCCCGCTCTTCTGGGGCTCGATGAAGGTGATCGGCGGTCCCAAGAGCTACGAACTCGGCGGCGCCTTCGGCGACGCCAAGGGGCAGCCTGGCCAATCCAACTCCGTGAGTCACGGCTGCGTGCCGGCGATCTTCACCCAGTGCAACATCCTCAACACCGGGAGGAAGGCGTGATGCGCACCGCCCCCAACTCGCTCTACATGCCCGCGGGGATCCTCTCCCGCGCCGAGGCGCAGGAGATCTGCCAGCGCGCGCTCAAGAACTCCCCCGCTCCCGAGACGCGGGTGAACATCAACAGTGCCGCGCGCGCCGACACGCGCTTCGCGTTGAACCAGGTGACGACGAGCGGTCAGAACGCCGACACGACGGTGACCATCACCGCGATCGCCGGCAATCGGTCGGCGAGCGTCAACACGAATCGGCTCGACGAGGCCTCGCTCGCCGCCGCCGCGAAGCAGGCATATGAGATTGCGCAGCTCGTGCCGCCGAACCCGGAGCGGATGCCCGAGCTCGGCGCGCAGACGTATCCGTCACCGAAGGAGCGCGCGGTGACGCTTCCCACGCCAGCCGAGCGTGCGGCGGCGGCCAAGAAGGTGACGGAGAAGGCGCGTGCTGCCGGGCTGATCGCGACGGGCTTCATCGAATGCCGTGCGGGTTCGCAGGCCATGGCCAACTCGAAGGGGTTGTTCGCGTACGATTCGAGCGCGGTGGTCACCATGACCGCCACGGTGCGTTCTCCCGACGGTACCGGCTCCGGCTGGGCGTGCAGCGATGGTGAGGTGTTCGGCGACATCGACGCGGACCGCGTGGCCGACACCGCGGTGCAGAAGGCGTTGCAGTCGCGCAATCCCGTGGCGATCGAGCCCGGGCGTTACGTGACGATCCTCGAGCCCACCGCCGTGGGAAATCTCGTGCAGCTGATCGCCGGCGCCACGCAGGCGCGCGCGGCGGATGAAGGACGCTCCTTCTTCTCGAAACCCGGCGGCGGCAACAAGATCGGAATGAAGGTCGTGGACGAGCGGGTCACGCTGCTCACGGATCCCGCCGACAGCCCGAGCACCGGCGGCGGCTATGACGGCGATGGGCTGCCGCTGGAGAAGGTCGTCTGGATCGAGAACGGCGTGGTGAAGACCCTCGCGTACGACCGCTTCTGGGCGCAGAAGCAGGGGGTAGCGCCCACGCGGTCCGGCGGTGGTGGCTTCGGTGGCCCGCGCTCGCTGCGCATGGTCGGGGGCACCACCAGCACGTCCGACATGATCAAGTCCACCGAGCGCGGCATTCTCGTCACGCGGTTCTGGTACATCCGCGCGGTGGACCCGCGCACGATCCTGTACACCGGACTCACGCGCGACGGCACCTTCCTGATCGAGAACGGCCAAGTCACGAAACCGGTCAAGAACTTCCGCTACAACGAGTCGCCGATCTTCTTCCTGAACAACCTCGAGGCGATCGGCCCCGCGGTGCGCGTGAATGCGTCGGAGAACCTTGGTGCGGGCGGCGCGACCTGGATGCCGACCATCAAGGTGCGGGAGTTCACCTTCAGTTCACTGTCCGACGCCGTGTAAGGCGGCGACGACCTCGTCGCGCGACCACTGCGCGAGCGCGCGCGCATCGCGGCGTGCGGGTTCCGGATCGTGCGCGACCCACGTGACGCTGGGCGCGATCCCGGAGTGGCGCAGCAAACGCGTCAGGTGCGAGGCGAAGGTGTCATCATCGACGTAGGCGGAGATCCGTCGTTCGGCCGCCGGGTATTCGACGCATGCCACCCAGAGCGTGCGACCGGAGAGACGCACCGCCTCGAACAATGCCGCCTTGAAGGGGAGCACGCCGTGGCCATGCGAGGTGGTCGCCTCGGGGAACACGACGATGTGCACGCCGTCCCGCATCAGATCCGCCAGTTCCTGGATCTGGGCCCGCAGGGCCCGCGCCGACTGGCGATCGACGAAGACGCATCCCGCCAACCGGCACAGGAGACCGAGGACCGGCGTGTCCCGCATCTCCGTCGACGTCACAAAGACCACCGGCAACTGCGCCGAGATCAGGAACACGTCCACGTACGAGATGTGATTCGACACCGTCATGCCGGCACCGGTCGGCGCCCCACCGATGGCCGACCGGGTGGTCACGCGGGCCCCGACCGCCCGCGTGATCCACGGCGTGATCCGATGCACCCAACGGGCCCTCGCCAGGCGCCGCTGAATCGGGTGGCGCCGCACCACCCCGATCCACCATGCACCGACCGCGGCGGCACCCAGCACGAGCACCACCGCGGGCAGGCGATACAGGGATCGCCAACCCGTCAGGATCGGGGCGGAAGCGGAAAGACGGTCAGCAGGTCGAGACACCGGAACTCGCGGTCGTAGGCGGGCGGGGCAATGATGTGGGCCCCCGCACGAATGTACGACCGGAGCAACGGCGGCAGAATCCCCGAGATCTCCGGTCCGGCCGCGGAGTCGGCTGCGGCCATGGCCCACACGTCGCGCATCGGGCGCGGCATCTCATAGCGCTTGAGCGGTGCCACCCCGGGCATCGGCCGCAGGGCCTCGAGCGTCGCGAGCTCGCGGCGGAGCCCGCCGAGGAACGCCACACTCGCGGCCCCCCGCTCGACCTCCGGTGGGCAGACGACACTCGAGCAGCCGAACAGATGCTCGGCTCCTTCGGCACGGGCGACGTCCACCAGTCCCTTCCACAGCATCCGGATCACGGCGCCGTTACGATGGTCCGGATGCACGCAGGCGCGCCCCAGCTCGAGGCGCACACCAGGGAGTGCCAGAAATGGGGCCAAGGCGAACTCGCGGGCCGAATAGAACCCGAGCCGACCGGCGTCGGATACCAAACGGTACACCCCCACCGGCGATCCGGTGCTTCGGTCCACGACCGCCAGGTGACGCGAGTGCCGATCGAACCCGTCGACGTCGATACGGAAGATCGACGGTGGCGATCCATACTCCGCACGAAACACCTCATACCGGAGCTGAAAAACCTTGCGGAGTTCGCGCCGGTCGCTGATCAATCGGCATTCGTAGCGAGTGCTCGCCGCGTCGACGCGTACCGGCGTTCGTGCGAGGCGGCCCTGCGTGCGGAACGCATCGGCCACGGCCCACTGCATGAGCGCACCCGCGTGGCCCACCGAGCCGCGCACGAGTCGCAGTGGAGCCAATCGTTGGGGGGACGGCATGGGAAATCGACCTTGAGAGTGGAGACACCAGAAGTGTCACATCCCAGGGTCAGTGTCTCGCAAAATTCCCGTCAGTTTCTGGTCACGGATATCGCAGGTCCGGAAACGGCAGCGGGCCGACTTCCGGTGGAAGTCGGCCCGCTCGTTGCCTCGGGAACCTCAGCTGCGCGCGATCGCGTCCATGATGCGGGTCGCGACGCTCGCGGGCGTCGTCACGCCGCGACGACGGCCCACTTCGGCCTGCACGCCGCTCCACAACTCGAACGTCTTGCCGTCGGCCTTGAGCTCCTGCTCAGTGACCGGCTCACCGTCGAGCCACGCGTGGAGCGCGGGCGACAGGGTGGCGGAGTCCAGCGGGACTTCGCGGTCGATCATGGGGTCCTGCGCCCTCGGCGCCGCGAGTTCTTCGCGGCCCGACTCCCGTGGATCCAAGTGCTCCATCATCATGGTGCTCGCTCCTCCAAAAGCTTTTGCAGCGCCTCACGGGCGCGGTGAACGCGCATCTTGAGTGCGCCGACCGACGTGTTCAGCAGCTCCGCCATCTCTTCGTAGGATCGCCCCTCCACGTGCTTCATCACGAAGGCTTCTCGCAACGATGCTGGCAGCGAAGCCAGCGCACGGTCCAGGTGACCACGAAGCTCCCCCCGGTCCAGCTCTTCTTCAGGGGTCTCGTATCCAGACGGCTGATCGTCTTCTTCGTAACTGAGGTGCGTCCGGCGGATGTTTTTTAGCCAATCCTTGCAACCATTGGCCACGATCCGGAAGACCCAGGCATCGAAGCGGCCGCGCACCTCGCCGAGGTGTTGGAACGCCTTGATGAATGAGTTCTGGAGGATGTCAGCCGCATCATCCGGACTCCCCGTCATGCCGACGGCATGTCGGTACAACGGATCGCTGTAGCGCACGATCAGCAGCGAGAACGCCTGATGATCGCCGGCGAGGACGCGATCGATGATGGCCTGATCGGCGTCTTCCGGAAGCTCCGTGGGGGGAACAGCCGCAGTCATGCTCACGACGCTAGTGTAACCTCCCACACGCGTCGAGGACAGACCTTGCCGGGGCCGCACCCCGCAAGGGGAACAGCCGCGTCACATCCGAATGACGAATGCTCGGACGCGGCGTAACGGCCGACGGCCGTGCGAACCGCCTGGCGGGATTTCTTCGGGACCCGGGACGCGAGGCGCGGATCACGGGCAGAGCTGTGCCGCCGCGACGGCGGTCGGCTTGGTGGTCGGCAACGCGAACCCATACGTCGCGTTCACCGCTTCGGCCACGATTCCCGCGATGACCTGATGACCGACGACGTTCGGGTGCACCCCGTCGAGTGAGATGTACTGGCCATAGGGCGAAGCGCAACCGAGTTCGGCGGCGGCGCGGTAGGTGCCGCGCGCGGTCATGGCGGCATCGAAGAGTGCGCTGAGATCCGCGAACGCCCACCCTTTGCTCTGTGCCACCGCGCGGATCGTGGTGTTCATCGCCGTGGCCTGCGCGTCGAGCGTCGCCAGCTCGGCCGCGGTCAGAATGAAGTCATCGACGCCCGCGGCGTCGGTGCAGGAGAACGGGCGCGACGTGCCGACAGCCGAGGCGGCATAGGCGAGCACCGGGATGACCGCCGGCGTGTAGATGAGATTCGTGCTCCCGCTGCAATCGGGATTGACGGTGATGCCCGCCGCGGCGAGTGCGACGCGATCGCTCCAGAGTTCGTCACCACTGCGGAGTCCCACCGTCCGCGACGGGATCGGGACACTGAGCGCCACGGCGCGTGCGCCGGTGACGGACACGCTATCGGCGATGGCGCGGAACACCGTGTCGAACTTGGCCGCCGGCACATAGGTCCAGAGGGCGCTCTGGGCGTAGCTCGAGGCCGCCACCAGCCGACCCCGCAGGATCGCCGGCAGCAGCTCGCCCCATCCCAGTTCGAGCGAGACGAAGGTCGGCAACTGCACGATCATCGCGGTGACTTGCGACTGCGTGTTGGCGAGCACGAGCGGGTAGCGGGCGCGATCCAGGAAGGGGGCGAGCCCAGCGCCGGTGATGGACTTGGGCGTGGTATGGAGCGCGTCGTACGCCGTGGCGTTGAGCACGGCGAGGTTGTTCAGCGGGAGCGTGTCGACGCCGCGCGCGCCAGCGCAGACCGTGTCGGCAACGGTGATCGCCCGTCCATCCAGCCGAAGCCCGGTCCGCAGGGGGGCGACCCTGGGTGCTGGGCAACCCGGGGTCGCCAGTTGCGGCACGGCGAATCGCACGCCGGCTCCGTGCGCGAGGAGCGACGCCCACCCCTGGACCTGCGCGTCGTAGAGCACGCCGCTCCCTTGGGCACCCATGGTCAGCCCGGTGCCGATCGCATAGAAACGCGACAACGCGCTGGCCCCCGCGACCGTGGCGGTCGGGGCGGCCCCATTGTCGCAGGCGACCAGTCCCGCGACGAGCACGAGGATGAGGGTCGCGCGACGACGAAAGGCGGTGCGGATCATCGGTGAATTCTAATCGCGCCACCCTAGACGTGACGGCATGCCTCCCATCCGTGCGCGCGCACGGCGGCGGAGTGCTCGCCCAGTCGTGGCGGATCGCGCCGCACGGTACCCGGGGCGTGCGGCGCCACCCCGTAGCGCGGGTTGGCATCGACATCCGTGAGCGCTTCCCGGACGCCGCGCACGAGCCCGCACGGGACGCCGGCCGCGTCGAGGACGCTGACCCAGCGAGCGGCGGGGGCGGTCGCGACACGCGCCGCGATCGCGTCGACCACGGCGGCGCGATGCGCGAGACGTCCGGCATTGGTCGTGAAGCGGGGGTCTCCGAGTGCCGGGAGTTCGAGGGCGCGCACGAGGGCGGCGAACTGCGGGTCATTGCCCACGGCGATCACCACGGGGCGGTCGGCGGCATCGAAGAGCTGGTAGGGGACGAGATTCGCGTGCGCGTTGCCCCAGCGCGAAGCGTCGCGGCCGGTCACCAAGGTGTTCTGGGCGACATTCACGAGGGCGGCGAGCGCGGAGTGCTGCAGGGCGACGCTCACGCGCCGGTCGGCCGCGGGGACCGCCGTGCCGGCGCTGATCCGGGCGCGGGT
Organism: uncultured bacterium; assembly: GCA_963978095.1. GTDB lineage: Bacteria > Gemmatimonadota > Gemmatimonadetes > Gemmatimonadales > Gemmatimonadaceae > Fen-1231. Next base: position 8,921 of record CAXBQP010000006.1, read on the forward strand.
GCCGATGAGTGCGGCGAGGAGTTGAATGGTCGCGTCCTTGCCGGTGATGACGTCGACGAAGGCGACGCCGGCCCGCATCGGGGGACCGTTGGGCTCGCCGTTGATGCTCATCCATCCGGATTCCGCCTGGACGACGAAATCGTAGCCCGCGCGCGCGGACTCGAGCCCGAAGCCGGTGATGGTGCACCAGACGAGCGCCGGATTGGCATGCAGGAGTGCGTGCGGGTCGATGCCGCGGCGCTCGAGGGTGCCGGGGAGGAAGTTGTCGACGACCGCGTCGGCACCAGCGATCAGGGAGAGGAGGAGGGCGCGATCCGTGGCATCTGCCAAGTCCGCCGTACAGCTGAGCTTGTTGCGGTTGGTGGAGAGGTAGTAGGCGCTTTCCCCGCGGTCATCGAAGGGTGGTCCCCATCCGCGGGAATCGTCGCCGGATCCGGGGCGTTCGATCTTGATGACATCGGCCCCCAAATCGCCGAGGGTGGCGGTGCAGTGCGGCCCGGCGAGCACCCGCGTGAGGTCAAGAATGCGGATTCCCTGTAACGGTAGCATAGCTATTACTGATTGAATAGTGGCGGTACTATGGCCTGATGGTGTTATGTAAACTAGCGATTTTCCAGACCGAAAATCGTCAATGAGCACCGAAAATCGTGATTTTCAGCGCGCATCTCATTACCTGCTGGTCACTTGCGTAGCTGTTGAAATTTCATATACTTGGCGAAACCACTTCGCGCGGATTGTCGTGAGTCTGGTCCACCGGCCCCAAAGGTCGATCCACGCGAGCCTCGGTGTCACATCACGAGCGACACCTGCTCTATCGCGGAGCATAGAACAGAATGGCAGACAAGACTCCTGCGGCCGCCAAGGGCGCCGCGGACGAGACGGCGGCACCGGCTGCCGCTCCTGCACGCCGTAGCCCGGGACACCGCGGCGCGGATGTACGTGATACGGTCGCCGAGATGGCGGCGAAGGCGCATGAGATCAGCATGGAGGCTGGCAGCAAGATGTCGGCCGCCGTGAAGGACATTATCAATGCGGCTGCCGGGCTGACGACGTTCGCCGTCGAGAGCGCCCGGGACTTGGTACAGTTCATGGTGCGTCGTGGCCAAATGACGCAGGACGAAGCCGATCGCTTGATTCGAGAGGCTGAGGAGTCGTGGTCCAAGAAACATAAAGGCTTGAAGCCGCCCGCTCGGCCGGAAGCCAAGGCGTCGGCCAAGCCCGCTGCCAAGCCCGCCGCCAAGGCGCCGGTGAAGGCTGCGAAGCCGACGGCAAAGCCGGCCGGCAAGGCTGCGGCGAAGGCTGCGAAGCCGGCAGCATCCAAGAAGGCCCCGGCGAAGGTTGCAAAGCCGGCGGCATCCAAGAAAGCCCCGGCATCCAAGAAAGCCCCGGCGCCCAAGAAGTAAGGGCGCCGGGCTATCGGTCCCGGCTGACCTCATGACGGTCGATTCCGTGCCGCGCGGGGACGCGCTCGCGCTCACGCGAGCGCTGGTCGCCGTCGATTCTCGCAATCCGGCATTGGTCGAGGGGGCCCCCGGCGAGCGCGCGGTCGCGCAGCGACTCGCCGAGGTCCTCGTGGACTGGGGACTCGAGGTCACGGTGATGGACGCCGGCGCAGGACGTCCGAACGTGGTTGCCCGGGCGACGAATCCTGCCACGCGGTCGTCGAACCGCCGTTCCCTGCTCTTCAACGGGCATCTCGACACCGTGGGCGTGGAAGGGATGATCCATGCGCCGTGGGATCCCACCGTCCGGGATGGTCGTCTCTACGGGCGCGGGGCGACCGACATGAAGGCCGGCGTTGCGGCGATGTGCGCGGCCGCCGTCCATGCGGTCGACGCGGGCCTCGCCGGTGAGATCATCATCACCGCGGTGGCGGACGAGGAATATGGCAGCATCGGGACGCGCGCGATCATCGACGCGGGGATTCGCGCCGATGCCGCGATCGTCACTGAACCGACGCGCCTCGCGATCGTCCCGGCTCACCGTGGCTTTGCGTGGGCGACCGTCACCGTCCACGGACGGGCGGCGCACGGGAGTCGATACGATATCGGCGTCGATGCCAACACGTTGGCCGCGCTGGTGATGACAGAGGTGGAGCAGCATCAGCAGACGGTGCTGACGACCCGGGGGCATCCGTTGCTCGGACGCCCCTCCGTGCACGCGGCACGCGTCAGCGGTGGACTGGGACTCTCCACGTACGCCGACCAGTGCGTCATCGCCTATGAGCGCCGCACGGTGCCCGGGGAATCCGCGGAGACGTTCGCCGCAGAACTCCAGGCGGCGTGCGATCGTGTTCGGGCGCGGCGCCCGGAACTGCGCACCGACATCACGGTCGGATTCTCGCAGGGGCCCAACGACATCGCGCCGACGCACCCGATCGTCCGCGCCCTGACGTCCGCGTTGGAACACGAGCGGCGCCCGAGTCCGATCGAGGGGCTCGCGTGCTGGACGGACGCCGCGCTGTTGTCCGCCGCCGGGATTCCGGCGATCTGTTTCGGCCCGGGCGACATCGCGCTGGCGCACGCCGCCGAGGAATACGTGGAGGTCGAGGAGATCGCGGTGGCGTCGCGTGTCCTCACGCGACTCGCGTTGGCGTGGTGCGGAGGCACCCCCTGATGGCACAGTTGTCGGTGGCGCAGTATGACGCGCTCGAGGATGCGATCCGCGACGGCAAGCGGATTGCGGTGTATCGGCGCGGTACCGAGTACATGGTCGTGCCGAGCCGGCTCGTGTTGCGCGGACGCCGGGAAGCGATCGAAGCCCGGCATCCGACCACCGGGCAGCCGCTCACGCTGTGGGTCGATGAAGCGGACTCGATCGAGGTGCTGGCATGACCGACGCCGCCTCGCGCGACCTGCTGGCGATCTACGCCGACGAATCGTGCCTCGGCAATGGCCGCGAGGGGGACAATCCCGGCGGTGCCGGCGCCTTGGTGGAGTACCGGACGGCAGCCGGCGTCATGGTGCGTCGGGATCTGTGGTTGAGTGAGCCCGGCACGACCAACAATCGCATGGCGCTGCGGTCCGTGTCGGAGACGCTCGCGGCCATCGGCGCGCGGGGCGCGCGCTTCCGCGTCGTGTTCACCACCGACTCGCGGTACATCGTCGACGGCATGACCCAGTGGGTCTTCGGATGGGCGCGCAACGGATGGAAACGCAAGACCGGCGCGATCGAGAATCTGGAGCTCTGGCGTGGCGCGATCCGCGCGGTGGACGGGCACGCCGTCTCGTGGCGCTGGGTCAAGGGACACAACGGACACGCGCAGAACGAGTACGCCAATCACCTGGCGACAACCGCCGCCTCCGAGCAGTCGAACTCCGGCGGCTTGGTGGAATCGGAGTTCGACCGCTGGCTCGCTCGCGCGCGCGCCAAGGGCGCCCGGCACGCGGATCCGAGTCCGTTCCCGGACGACGCGACTTTCAAGGCGTCGCCCACCCTCCCTCGGGCCTGACCGGAGCGCCGCCGGCATGACGGAACTGGATCGTCTCTTCGCTGAACTCGTCCGGGTGCTCCGCGACGTGCGCCCCGATCAACTGACGCACCCGCTCGAGGTCGCGGAGCTGCTCGGCTATGTGCCGTATCGCACCGTGCGGGCCGCCATCGGCACCGAGACCAACGATGATTACGCGCACGTCGTGATGCGCTTGCTGTCGGGGGAGGGGGGATACGTGCTCGCCGACGAGATGCTCCAGGACGACATGCGGAACGAGTTGTCGTCACCGAACCCGAATCTCGCCGTGTACCGGTCGTACCTGAACGCGCACGTCACGCTGTCGCCGACGCACACGCAGCAGGTGCTGGCGGGACTTCCCTCCCGATCGCCGGCGGCGGTGATGCCGGCGCCGGATCGCGTCGTCACGAACCAGACGGAGCGCGATTTGAGTGCGCTGGCCGCGGCGCTGGCCGACGTGGCCGCCGCCCCGGTGCGTGTGGACGAGCGTCCACGACCACACCCGCTCGGGGCGTGCACGCACTGTGGCCACCCCCTCCCCGACGGACGCGACGCCCACTTCTGCCCGCACTGCGGACGGCGCATGCTCGTGCGCCGCTGCGCCGGCTGCAGCAGTGAGCTCGAGGCGGGTTGGAAGTTCTGCATCACGTGCGGCCGCGCGTCCTCCTGACGCGGCGACTATCCCATCGCCGGCCCATCACGTAGCGTTCGTCCATGACCGCGTCGTCATCCTCGTCCCCGAACGACACCGCCGCACGGCTCCGCTACGCCGAGTCATTCGGGCGCGCGGTACTCCCCGAGGTCTCGCGGACCTTCGCGATCTCCATCCGCTTCCTGCCGGGGACGCTCGGACGTGCCGTCCTGACCGCGTATCTCTTGTGCCGGATCGCCGACACGATCGAAGATGACGGAACCGCCACACCGGAGCGGAAGCGCGCACTGCTCGACCTGTTCCTGCGCGGCTTGAGCGATGCCGGGGTGGCCGACGGGTTCCCGGTGGCGGCAGCCGACATCCGGGGCGACCCGGCGCACGTGGATCTGTTGCGTCACACCGACCTGGTGTGCGTGTTGCTCCGCTCGCTCCCCGACCGCACGCGCGAGCGCGTGATGCACTGGGTGGGGGTGATGGTGCACGGGATGCGGAAGTTCGTCGGACTGTACCCGAACGGGATCCGCATCCAAACCGTCGCGGAGTATCGCGAATATTGCTACTACGTCGCGGGAACGGTGGGGTGCATGCTCACCGAACTCTGGCAGCTGCACGGGCCGGGGATCGGCGCGAAGGAGTTCGCCAAGTTGTGGGACAAGTGCCAGCAGTTCGGCCAGGCTCTGCAGACGGTGAACATCCTGAAGGACATCGCGTGGGACGCGCGCCACGAGAACTCGATCTACATCCCCGAGCATTCGCTGGCGGCCCAGGGGAGTGGGCACGCCACCTTGCTCTCGCCGGAACACCTCGAGCGCAATCACGCGGCCGTGGTGGGCTTCATCGAGATGGCGTGGAAGGACCTCGACGATGCCCTCGAGTACATCCTCATGCTTCCGCGCCGCGCGATCGCCATTCGCGCGTTCTGCGTGCTGCCGCTGCTCTTCGCCTATGCGACATTGCGCGACCTCACGCGGACGCAGGCGATGTTGATCGAAGGCGGAACGGTGAAGATCGGGCGCGCCGAGGTGAAGTCCCTGATGGTCGCGGGGCTGATGGCCTTGGTGAGCAACGCAGCGCTCCGTGCGCTCGTGGAACGGGTGAAGCGTCGGCGGTTCGCGCCCTTCGCCCCCGCAGGGGCCTGACACGGATGGCCCCCGTGGCGGGGTCCACGCGGACCCCACCGGCGGAGTTCCGCGGCGTTTTCCGGACCGATGCCGCCGCGTGCGGCGTGTACAGCGAGTCGGCCGGGATCGCGCGGATCATGCCACGAGCGGTCGCCGTGCCCGCGGACGCCGACGATGTCGTCACCCTGGTCCGGTGGGCCTTCACCAACGGTGTGCCGCTTGTGGCGCGCGGCTCGGGGAGCTCGATGGCGAATGGTGCCGTGGGTGACGGCGTCGTAGTCGACCTCGGCCAGCTGCGGTCGCACGCCCCACCGAACCCCGCCACCGCTCGGATGGTCTGCGGCACCGGAGTCGAGCGTGATCACGTCGAGCACCTGGCGAATCAGGTGCGGCTGTCGTTCCCGGTGGATCCCTCCAGCGGTGCGTTCGCGACGCTGGGAGGGATGGTCGCCTGCAATGCCGCCGGTCCGCGGTCGCTGCGCTTCGGACCGACGCGGGCGTGGGTGCACGGACTCGATTGCGTGTTTGCCGATGGGACGAGGGCGTGGATCCGGCGAGGTGCCGCCCTCCCGACCGGTCTTCCGGTCGTCGAGCGTTTCCTCCGCGAGGTCGGGCCGCGCGTGTTGGCGTCACGAGATGCGCTGGCGCATCCGGGGGTGCGCAAGGACTCGAGCGGCTACGCGCTGGCCGCGTGGCGCGAGACCGGCGACCTGGTGGACCTGTTGGTCGGCAGCGAAGGAACGCTGGCGCTGTTCGTCAATGTGGAACTCCGGCTCGTGGCGATGTCGAACGCGACCGCGAGTCTGTTCGTGACGTTCGACACGCTCGAAGCCGCGGTGGTCGCGGCAGGACAGGCCACGACGCTCGGTGCCACGGCGGTCGAGTTGCTCGACAAGACGTTTCTCGATGTCGTGCGTTCGTCCACCAACATCCCGATCGGTGAGGGCGCCGAGGGGGCGTTGTTGATCGAGGCGGAGGGGGTCAGCGGACAGGCTGCCGCGGCGCACATGCGACGCATCGCCGATGCATGTCGCGCGGCGGGAGCGGCGAGCGTGTTGGAAGCCCCGGACGCCTCCCTGGAGCGCCGGATCTGGGCGATTCGTCACGCGGCCAGCCCGACGCTGGCTCGGTTGCATCCGCATCTCTCGTCCATGCAGCTGGTGGAGGACGGAGCGGTGCCGCCGGCACGGTTTCCCGACTACGTGCGGGGCGTGCGTGCCGCGTTCGCCGCGCAGCGCATGCAGTGCGTGATCTTCGGCCATGCCGGCGACGCCCACGCACATGTGAATGCGCTGGTGGACGTGCGCGAGGCGGATTGGCGCGGCCGACTCGCGGCGGTGCTCGCCGACGTGACGGCGCTGGTCGCCCGACTCGGTGGCACGCTGAGCGCCGAGCACGGCGACGGACGGCTGCGCACCCCGTTGCTGGCGCAGGTATGGAGTGCCGAGTCGATGGCCCTCTTTGCCGCGACCAAGTCGGCCTTTGACCCCACGGGGATCCTGAACCCCGGGGTGAAGGTCCCGCTTGCCGGTCAGGTGCCCATCTCCGCGATCAAGTACGACCCCGACGCCGGGCCGATCGCTCCAGAGGCGCGGATGGCGTTGGACGCGGTGAGCCGGTCCAAGGGGTGGGCGCAACATCGGCTCGGTTTGCTCTAGGGCTGCGTTCGGCCGCAGGGCGAAGCCCTGGCGCCCGGACGGCGCGTCGGGACGTTATTTTTCCGGGGAACTCAACCCCCGCGCCGATGCCGCATTTCTATACCGAGCCCAAGATCACCGTCCTCGCCCGGCCGCAGTTCGTGGAGCCGGCGCACCTCCCCGTGAACTGGCTGGGAGAGAGCACCGATGGTGAGCGGCTCGCGGAGTTCGCGGGGCGGCTCTGTTACATGAGCCAGAAGAACCCGGCCAACCGGACGACGCGCGACTATCTCGAGAACATCAAGAAGCAGGGGCATGGCAGCGTGCTCGAGCATGCCACGTACTCCTTGCTGTTCGAGGGGATCAGCCGGTCGCTGACGCACGAGTTGGTGCGGCATCGTGCGGGGTTCGCGTACTCGCAGCTGAGCCAGCGTTACGTGGACGAGAGCGACGCCGCCTTCGTGGTGCCGCCGTCGATCATCGGGGACGACACGCTGATGCAGGCGTGGCAATCACAGATCGAATCGGCGCAGGCCTCGTACGTGGCGCTCGTGGCGGAGCTCATGGAGCGCTACAAGTGGGTGGAGGACAGGGTCCACCGCCGGAAGATGGCGCGCGAGGCCGCGCGCGGGGTGTTGCCGAACTCGACCGAGACGAAGATCGTGGTGACGGCGAATGTGCGTGCGTGGCGCACGATGCTGGAGCTGCGTTCGAGCGAGGGCGCGGAGTTCGAGATCCGTCGGATGGCGGTGGCGACGCTGCGGATCATGCAGCAGGAAGCGCCGGGGCTGTTCTCGGACTTCGAGGTGTATGTGGCGCCGGATCGTGCGGAGGCGGCGCGGATCGGGTATCACAAGATCTGAGGGCGGTTGCCCCAGCTCGGCGTCTGCATCTTCTACCTCGCGACGAGTCCGAGCGACTCCCGGAGCTCGTGCGGGTGACGTCAAGGATGGAATCCCCACGAGCCGGATGGAAAAACGGACGAGCCCGGTCGCGTGGCGGCCGGGCTCGTGGTGCTCGTCGTGTCGGCGCGGGACGGGCCGCGCCGTCAGGAATCAGCCTTCGTCGGAATCCGACCAGTCCGCCCCGTCGCTCTCCCGGAAGACCGCGAGCTGCTCCTCGCGGATCGGCGGGTCGAGAAGGACGGCCTGGAACCCCGCCGGACCGCCGCTTGGCGCGAGCATGAGGCCCTGCGCCGATCCTTCGGTACCGACGCCGAAATACGTCTCCAGGAGCACATTGGCTTCCGAGGCGAGCAGATCGAGGGCGTGGAGCGGATTCATCAGGATGATTCCGGTAGGTGAACGGGGAGAGGGGCCGACCGACCCTCCTCTGAGTGCTATACCTTCCCTTTTGAGTATCGGTCACAGGGTGTCATTGATTAATTGAAACTTTCATCGATTCTTAACAAGCCAGCGGACAAGAACGTCTGCTCGAGAGTCGCCTCAACGGAGTGAGCTATGTCGGATCGTCGGGTCGTCGGCCGGTGGCGTTTCGGGAGCGGCGCTCGGATGCTGTGCGGCGCCGGCGCGGTGTGGGGGGCGGCTGCCTGTGGGGGGAACGCCGCGACTGGCGGCTCGCACACCGGCGCCCTCCCGGCCATGGCCCCCGTCGGCCCCCGGGAGCAGACGGCCGACCAACAGCTGTCCCACGTGCTGAGTCGACTGTCGTTCGGGGCGCGCCCGGGTGACATGCAGCGCGTCCGCGAGATGGGGGTGGACGGGTGGATCGACCTCCAGCTGCACCCGGAACGGATCGACGACGCGGCCGCCGAGCAGTTCATGCACGAGAACTACACGCTGCTGGAGGTCGACGCGGCCGAGTTGCAGCGGATGGTCCCCCCGCCCGGTGTGTTGCAGCAGGAACTGGCCGCGCGCACCAAAGGACGCGAGGCCACGGCCGCCGACAGCGCCGATTACAAGAAAGCGCTGGAGGCCACCCGCCGGCTCGTGGGCGAAGTGAACAGCGCGCGGGTGACGCGTGCCGCCACGAGTCAGCGTCAGTTGCAGGAAGTCATGGTCGACTTCTGGCTCAATCATTTCACGGTGTATGCCGCGAAGGGGCCGCAAGCGCGGTATCACTTGGCGGAGTACGAGACCAAATCGATCCGGCCGCACGCACTGGGCAAGTTCCGCGATCTTTTGGGCGCGGTGGCCAAGAGCCCTGCGATGCTCTTCTATTTGGACAACTGGCAGAGTCAGGCCGACAGCACCCGTCCGCGGCTCGTGATGGCCGGGGGCCGACTCACCGCACTCTCGCCCGCGCAGATTCGCGCCCTGCAGACCCGTACGGCGGCCGGGGGACGCGGGCAACCGGCGATTCCCGCCACCCCACCCCGCGGACGGGCCGGACTCAACGAGAACTATGGGCGTGAGCTGCTCGAACTGCACACGCTGGGGGTGGACGGTGGCTACACGCAGAGCGATGTGATCAACGTCGCCCGCGCGCTCACGGGGTGGACGCTCCAGGGCCCGCGGCAGGCGGAGAGCGGGTTCAACTTCGTTCCACTGATGCACGATGCCGGCGAGAAAGTCGTGCTCGGGCATGTCCTCCCGGCCGGCCGCGGCGTCGAGGACGGCGAGGAGGTGCTCGATATCGTCGCGCGGCATCCGAGCACGGCGCATTACATCGCGTTCAAGCTGGCCCGCCATTTCGTGAGCGACGTCCCGAGCCCCGCGCTGGTGGATCGCGCGGCGGCGGTCTTCACGGCGACCGACGGTGACATCCGCGAAGTGCTCCGGACGATCATCACCAGTCAGGAGTTCTTTTCGGTGGCGGCGTATCGCGGCAAGGTGAAATCGCCGTTCGAGGTCGTGGTGAGCACCGTGCGCGCGCTCGACGGCAAGCCGGATCCCACCCCGCGCACCGCCCAGCTCGTGGCTGGGCTCGGCCAGCCGATTTTCGGCCACCAGACTCCGGATGGCTGGCCGGACACCGGCGACAAATGGATGAACACCGGGGCGATCATGCAGCGCATCAACTTCGGCTTCGTCGCGGCGTCCGGGCGCGTCCCCGGCGCGGCACCCACCGGATTCCCGGGCGCCGATGCGCTCAAGAACGCTCCGCTCGAGCAGCAGGTGGATGCCGTGGCCTCGGCGTTGCTCGGCGGGTCGATTTCCGCCGACACCCGCGCCGTGCTGTTGAGCGGCAGCAATCCGTTACTGAAAACGACGCCGGCGGACGGCGCCATGGCCGGTCGTCCGTTGCCGCCGATCAAGGGCATCAACCAGGTGATCGGCCTCGCGCTTGGCTCCCCTGAATTCCAGCGGCGGTAACCATGCAACGTCGATTCTTCCTGCGGTCCGGTGCGGCCGCACTCGTGACGATGGGACTCAGCCCGTCGTTCCTGCGGCGGACCGCGTTCGGCATGGAGCTGCCCGCCGCGCAGAAGGGCAAGGTGCTCATCTGTCTGTTTCAGCGCGGTGCCGCCGACGCCTTGAACGTGGTGGTCCCGTTCGGCGACCCCAATTACTACAAGCTCCGTCCCAACATCGCGATCCCGTCTCCGCTCAACGGACGCGGGGCCGCCGGCGCGATCGACCTGGACGGCTTCTTCGGGTTTCACCCGATGCTTGCGCCGTTGCAGCCGTTGTATGCCCGGGGGATGCTCGCCCCGATTCACGCCGTCGGAAGCCCGAGCAGCACGCGCTCGCATTTTGACGCGCAGGATTACATGGAAAGCGGTACTCCCGACAACAAAGGGACCGGCGATGGCTGGCTCAACCGCTACCTCGCGACGAACGGCACCTGCGAGCAATGCGAGGCGACGCCATTCCGTGCCGTGGCCATGGTGGAGCAGACCCCGCGCATCCTGCAGGGAAACGCCTCGGCCGTCGCGATGGGGTCGTTGGATCAGTTCACCGTACGCAGCACCGGTGACGCCGTGACCCGCCTGGAGGCGCTCTACCGTACCGGAACGCCTGATGCGATTCATGGCGCCGGCGCCGAGATGTTCGACGCGGTGAAGATGCTGAAGAGCGCCAACCCCCAGCAATATCAGCCGCGGAACGGCGCGAACTATCCCACCACGCAGTTCGGCAATCGGTTGCGGCAGGTTGCGCAGTTGATCAAGTCGAATGTGGGGCTTGAGATCGCCTTTGCCGATATCGGCGGTTGGGATACCCATGTGAACCAGGGCAATGTGACCGGTGCGCTCGCGGGGCGGCTCGACGATTTCGCCAAGTCCATCGCCGCACTCGTCACCGACCTTGGCGACAAGATGGACGATGTGGTGATTCTCACCATGAGCGAGTTCGGCCGCATGGCCCGTCAGAATGGCAACGGCGGCACCGATCATGGACACGCTGGCGCGATGATGGTGATCGGCGGCCAGGTGAAAGGACAGAACGTGTATGGCACGTGGCCCGGGCTCGCCCCTGAGCAGTTGTATGAGGGACGCGACTTGGCGCTCACGACCGATTTCCGCACCGTCTTCCGCGAGATCGCCACGCGTCACCTGGGAGCGACCAAGCCCGACGCACTGTTCCCGGGATTCACCGGTGGTCACGCCCTCGGATTGCTGGGCTGATGTGATTATTGTTCCTGCGTGACCAACCCCCGACTGCTGCTGTTTGCCGCGTGTGTGCTTGCCGCGGCAACGCTTCCTGCCCAGACGGCGACCGGCACCGCCGCGACCCGTGCACCGAATCAGAACGGCCGCGTGCCGATTCTCGAGTATCACCTCATCGGCGACAAGGACGGCACGTACAGCCGCGAGGTGAATCATTTCCGCCGCGACATCCAGCTGTTGTACGATCGGGGGTATCGTCCGATCACGGTCGCTCAGCTGATGGACAAGAAGTTCGACATTCCCGCGGGTACCTCACCGGTGGTCTTCACCTTCGACGATGCCTCGCCGGGGCAGTTCCGCTACATCGAAAAGAATGGGCAGCTGGAGATCGACCCGAACAGCGCCGTCGGCATTTGGCTCGACTTCAACAAGAAGCACCCTGACTGGAAGAACCGCGCGACCTTCTGCCTGCTGCCGGCCGCCAAGGCGGGGCATGCGTTCTTCGGCGAGAAGGGGATCGAGGGACAGAAGTCCGAATGGCGGTTCAAGAAGGTGAAGTTCCTGGCTGATCAGGGCTTCGAGCTCTGCAACCACACGCTCTGGCATGCACAGCTCAGCAAGTATCCGGACGCGTTCGTGCAGGAGCAGATCGCGCGTGGTGTGATGGCCATCGATTCGGCGGTGCCGGGCTACAAGGTGCGCACCATGGCCCTGCCGCAGGGGCTCTGGCCGAAGAACCGTCCGCTGGCGTGGCAGGGGAGTTGGACGGACAAGAAGAGCGGCCGCGAGATCCGTTACGCGCACGACGGCGTGCTCGAAGTGGCGGGGCCGGCGGCGCCGAGTCCTTTGACCGCGGCCTTCAACACCCACAGCCTGCCGCGGGTGCAGGTGATCGGGAACGTGATCGAGAAGACGCTCGATCGTCTCGAGGCGACGCACGAGCGCTTCGTCGTCGGCGCCGCCAAACCCTGAGTCGCGTCACCAACGCCGGTCACCGACCGGCGTCGCTCACATCTTCCAGTCGCGCAGGGTTTGGAGGGCGTTGCCGAGCGCGGTGCGTTGGGCGTCGTGCGTCGCGTTGGCGAGGAGCCGTTCGTAGGTGGCGATCGCGAGCTTGAGCGCCACGGGATCATTTTCGGCGCCCGCGAGTGCCGCGGCATTGTCGGCGAGATTCGCCTGCGCGAGTTGATCGTCCGGGAAGCGGGTGACCACCTGCTGCCAGCGTTGCGTGCGCTGGCGGGGCGAGGACTCCGTGAGCGCCCAGAGGTGCCACGCGGCGCGGTTCTCGGGATCGGCGGCGAGTGCGCGCGAGGCGAGCCCTCCCACGACATCCGGACCGCGCCCGGTGAGCCAGTATGCGTTGGCGAGTGCCACGAGGACTTTGGCGTTGTTCGGTTCGCGCTCGGCGATCACTTCATAGATCGGGCCCGCGACTTCGTGCATGTCGCGAAAGGGCTCGACCGCGATCAGGAGTTGATCGGAGGGCGCCGCCTGCGCGAGTGTGGCGACTTGCTCCAGCAGCCGGGGGACGTCGCCGCGCTGATGATACTCCTGGACGATGGCACCGAGTGCGGCGCGGATGTCAGTGAAAGGCGAGAGCATAAGCGGTGGAATCTAAACAGTCGATTCGGCGTGCGTGCACGGCGTGCATGGCGACCGGAAGGGCGTGGGTGGGTTGCGCGATTCGTGAGCGGGTGCCATACTCAATGACGAGCGCCCTGTTGCACGTGAGGGCTGTGAGTTGTCGCTGGTCCGCGTGTGCCCTTTCCACGCAAGCCGCGACCCGAGGATGTGGCGGAGGCTGTGCCTCCGGACTGTCTCTCCTGATTGAGCATCGTTCGCGTTTCCCCCGTTGTCACCAGATTCGCGTGGCCGAGATGGCACTGCGGATCGCTCGTTCGAGTTGCGCTTTTGTTTGAGCGCCGTAGCGGCCGCTCCGCGGCCATCGTGTACCCAACCGAATCACTCGCACCACACACTGCATGACAGAACCACGACGTCCCGCTCGTCGCGGCCGCCCGCCGCGTGCGCGAAAGACCGACGCCTCCCCCTCGCCGGAGATGGCTGGTGATGCGGATCCGTACCGCGACGCCAGCGAGAGTCCGGCTCCGAGCGCGCCACCGCCGGCCGCCCCTGATGTGACGTCCGACTCCGGAACGGTGAAGCCGCGCCAGCCGCGTCGTCGCGGACCTCGCGCCACCAAGGCTGGGGCCCCGGGGGGCACCTCCGAGGGGTCTTCCGGAGCGTCGGAGTCGGCGCCGGAGGTGCCACGCGTGTCCGACGCGTCACGGCCGGACGCGTTGCCGGAGCAGGCACCGCGTGGGGATCGCCTGGAGCCGCGGGTGGACGGGCAGCAGCACTTCGGGCCGCACTCCGGGCAAAATGCACAGGGGTCGTCGCAGGGACAGTCCGGAGGCTTCCACGGCGGGCCGCGCCACCAACACCACCCGCGACAGGGACAGCATCCGGGACAGGGGGGCGATCAGCAGCGTGGCGGCCGTCGCGGGCGCCGAAATCGCCGAGGTCGACACCGGAACGGAGGCGGCACGCCGCACCAGGGCGGGCATGGGCCGAATGGCAACATCGGCGCGCCGGCCGGATTCTCGTCCGGCGAGCATCGCCTCGACGGGCCGCCGCCGACGGTCTCGCCCGACGCACCGACGCTCGGCTGGTTCGATCCCTCGCGCGACGCGGGGTTCATCCGTCGCCCCGGCAACAGCTATCTCGCGGAACAGGGGGATGCCTACGTCCACCCGTTCTTCGTGAGGAAGTTCGGATTGCGGCGCGGTGACAAGTTGGCCGCCACCACCGGTCGCGATCACCGCAACCGGTTGATGGTCACCGACATCACGGCGATCAACGATGCCGAGCCGGATCTGGAGCTGCGGCGACCGGACTTCGGTTCGCTCACGGCGAGCTATCCGGAACGGAAACTGACCCTCGAAACGGGGCGGCCGGCCAAGGGAGGTCCGGAACTGACCCGCCGCGCGATCGACCTGATCGCCCCGATCGGTTACGGGCAGCGTGCGCTGATCGTGGCGCCGGCCCGCGCGGGCAAGACGATGCTGCTGCAGGCGATCACCGAGGGGGTGGCGATCAATCATCCCAACGCGGTGTTGCTGATCCTGCTCGTGGATGAGCGCCCGGAGGAAGTGAGCGAGGCGATGTCGTGGGGGGTGGGTGAGGTGGTGGCGAGCAGCTTCGATCAGCCGGCGTCGCGCCATGTGGAAGTGACGGAGATGGTGCTCGAGCGTGCACGTCGCCAAGTGGAGCTCGGCAAGGATGTGGTGATCGTGCTCGACTCGCTGACGCGCATGGCGCGCGCCTTCAACACCGCGGAGCGCGGCACGGGCCGTACCTTGTCCGGCGGTTTGGATAGTTCGGCGATGGCGCGCCCGAAGGCGTTCTTCGGGTCGGCGCGTTCGATCTCGCCAGAGCATGGCGGTGGCTCGCTCACGATCATCGCGACGGCGCTCGTCGAGACGGGATCGCGGATGGACGACGTGATCTTCGAAGAGTTCAAGGGTACCGGCAACTGCGAGATCAAGCTCGATCGCGGGCTGGCGGAGAAGCGCATCTTTCCGGCGTTCGACATCGCGACGAGTGGGACGCGCCGCGAAGAGAAGTTGTATGGGCAGGATCAGATCAATGCCATTTATACGCTGCGTCGTGGCTTGCAACAGATGCCGCCGACGAGCGGGATGGAGTGGCTGATCAAGCGGATCGCGGGAACGACCAGCAACGACGCCCTGTTGGCGGGGTTGTAGGCGAACGCCGCGGTTGCATGCAAAGCGGCCCCGCGCGATGTGCGCGGGGCCGCTCGGCGCGTGTGGCTGCGGCGAGGCCTACTTGGCGACTTCCTCGTACAGCACCGCCATGGCGCGCAACCCGCGGCGCAGATTGTCGACACTGATCCATTCGTCCGGTGCGTGCGCGTTCTCCCCGGGCAAGCCGAATCCGACGAGCAGGACCGGTGCCTTGAGAATCCGCTCGAAGTCTCCGACCACGGGAATCGAGCCGCCTTCACCGACGATGACCGCGTCGCGCTTGAACGCGGCCTTGAGGGCGATCTGTGCGGCATCGAACAGCGGCCCGTCGAGTTCAGCGCGCCACGGTTTGCCACCGTGCAGGTGCGTGACCGTGACCTTCACGCCGGCGGGCGCGACCTTCTTGACATGCGCCTTCATGCGCTGCTCGATCTGCTTGGGATCCTGTCCCGGGACCAGGCGGCAGCTCACCTTTGCCATCGACTTGCCGGGCAGCACGGTCTTGGCGCCCTCACCGGTGTAGCCGCTGAGCAGTCCGTTCACTTCGCAAGTCGGACGGGTCCACAGCTTCTCGAGCGTGGTGTAGCCGGGCTCGCCGCCCAACGCCTTCACGCCGAGTTCGCGCATGAACGTGGTGTCCTTGAAGGGCAGTTGCTTCATCCCCTTCCGCACGTGGGCGGAGAAGGGCCTGATGCCGTCGTAGAACCCCTTGATGGCGACCTTTCCCTTGGCGTCGTGGAAGGTCGCGAGGATCCGTGCGAGGGCCATCCCCGGGTTCACGACGGCGCCGCCGTACATGCCGGAGTGGAGATCGCTGTTCGGTCCTTCGACGTTGATCTCGAAATACGCAAGTCCGCGGAGCGAACTGAGGATGCTCGGAATGCCCGGGGCGAACATCGCGGAATCGGAGATCACCACGCCGTCGCAGGCGAGTCGTTTCTTGTGTTGCTCGATGAATGGAGCGAGATGTTCACTCCCCACTTCTTCCTCGCCCTCGGCGAGCACGATGACGTTGCAGGGCAGCGTACCGCGCACGGCGAGATGCGCTTCGAGCGCCTTGACGTGCACCCAGAGTTGTCCCTTGTCGTCCACGGAGCCGCGGGCAAAGAGTTTGCCGTCGCGGATCGTCGGCTCGAACGCCGGGCTTGTCCAGAGCTCCAGTGGTTCGGCGGGCTGTACGTCGTAGTGACCGTAGATGAGGAGGGTCGGCGCGCCGGCGGGCGCCTTCCGCCATTCCGCGAGCACCACCGGATGCCCCGGGGTCTCATGAACCGCACTCGTGAAACCGATGCCGCCAAGTTTGTCCGCGAGCCAGTGCGCGGCGCGGCGCGTGTCCGGCGTGTGTTCGCTGCGCGCGCTGATGCTCGGGATCCGGAGGAACTCGAACAGTTCCTCGTGGATGCGCTGGTCGTTGTCCGAGAGCCAGCGATCGAGATCGGCGGGGACGATGGGCTTCGCGGCGGTGGCGGACTTGGCGGGGCTCATATCAATCGATCCAGGGGAAGGGTTGGGTGCGCAGGGGCCAGTCACCGGTCCACTCGCGCAGGAACCAGAGACGTTTCCGGGTCACGACGCCATCACCGCGCACGAGCGCGACCATCTCGCGTTGGTCGATGCGACGGAAGCAGCAGGCGAGCTTGCGGATCTCCTTGGGCTCGGACGGCTCGTCGTCGAGCACGAGCAGGATGGCGTCGCCGGGTTTGGCGCGATCGGTGAAGGTGGGACGCAGGTCGTAGTGATTGGGGCGGCCCATCAAGTTGAGCGAGAGGACCTGGGGCTTGTCCGCCAGATGGAAGGCGAGCTCACTCGCGTCCTGATACCGCTCTCCCGCCACGAACAAGGTGCCGATGTTGTACGCTGCGCGATCGGTGATGGCCCCGCGATTGCGGTCGACCACCGCGCTGAGCTGATCCCAGCCCCACGCCTTGGCGACCTGGTCGCGGTCGGCGCGGAGCGGGAGGATGGGCGTGATCGTATGCAGGTAGATGATGGCCGACAGCGTTCCGGCGAGGCCGAGCCCGCCGCGGAACCACCGCGTGGCGCGATCACGCATCGGCGGATCACTGGCGAGGAGTACCACCGCGGGCAGCCAGGCGATGGCGGGCCAGTTGGCCTCGACCGATTTGCGCGTGGCGCTGTAGCAGAAGAAGCAGAAGCAGACGATCGGAATCACACTCAGCACGAGGCGCACCCCGTCGGGCGTGGGGTCAAGCCCACGACGGATCGCTCGCACCATGAAGTAGAAGAGAATCGGCGAGACCAAACCGACCTGACCGCCGAGGAGTTCGAGCTCGCGGTTCAGCGCGCCAAGCGCGCCGCCCTTGGGGTCGCCGAGCCCGTGCTTGAACTGGAAGGCGAACGCGACCCAGTCGTGTTGCCAGTTCCAGTACAGCACCGGCGCGAGGACGAGGGACGCGAGGAGGACGGCCACATAGGGTCCCGGTTCGCCGTATCGATTCTGAAGGCGGGAGTGCAGCAGGCAGGCGATCGCGATCGCGATGGGAACGAACACGCTCGTGAACTTCGATGCCATCGCGCAGCCGATGAACAGCCCCGCGAGTGCCCACCACCACAGGGTCTTGGGGCGTTCGCGTTCCGACGCGTGCCCGGGAGCATCGTCCGAGTCGGCGCTGATCAAGAGTGCATGCACCACGGCCCAGATGGTCCACGCGAGCGCGCAGAGCATTGGGGCGTCCGGCGTCGCCAGAATGAACCCCGCGGCCGAGATGGGCATGACGACGAACACGAGGACGGCGAGCCGTCCGGCAGCGTCACCCGCGATGGTGCGCGCGGTGAGCGCCAGGGCAAGGGTTGTGGCGCTGCCGGCGAGAATGGGGAAGAAGCGCACACCGAGGGGTGTGGAACCGAAGATGAGGGTTCCGCCCTTCACCAGCAGGGCGATCATCCCGGGATGATCGAAATAGCCCGGTTGCAGGCCTCGCGACCAGTCCCAGTAATAGGTCTCGTCGGGAAAGAGCGGCACTACGGCGCCGATGACGAGCCGCAGGGCGGTCGTGAGCCCGAGGATCGTGAGTGCTTGGCGCCACGCGCGGGAATCATTCACGCTGTTAAAGTTCTCCGAAGTACGCTGCTCCCGCCACTCTGGAGTCCGGACGGATGCCGAATCGACTTGCGGGGGAGACGAGCCCCTATCTGGTACAGCACGCCGAGAACCCCGTGGACTGGTGGCCGTGGGGCGCGGAGGCCTTGGCGGAAGCGCGGCGTCGCGACCGTCCGATTCTCCTCTCGATCGGCTACGCTGCGTGCCACTGGTGCCATGTGATGGCCCATGAGTCGTTCGAGGACGCCGAGACTGCGGCGATGATGAACACGCTGTTCGTGAACATCAAGGTCGACCGCGAGGAGCGCCCGGATCTGGACGGGATCTACATGCAGGCCGTGCAGGCCATGACCGGGCATGGCGGTTGGCCCATGACGATGTTCCTGACCCCCGCCGGAGAGCCGTTCTACGGCGGGACGTATTTCCCGCCGACCGAACGACACGGGATGCCCAGTTTTCGACGCGTGTTGGAATCGGTGGCGGACGCCTGGAACAGCCGGCGCGACGATGTCGCGCGGGCGGTGACGTCGATCGGGGAGCTCTACGCGGAGGCGCGGCCGTCCCGGTCCGACGGGACTGCGGCTCCCTGCGTGACCATCGAGACGTTGGCCAGCGCCTATCGCGATGCCGCGCGGCGGTTCGAGCCGTTGGAGGGTGGGTTCGGGGGAGCACCGAAATTCCCACCGTCGATGACGCTGGATTTCGTGCTCCGCCATTGGGCGCGCACCGGCGAGCCCAATGCCCTCCGGATGGTGCAGCACTCGTATCGCAAGATGGCGCGTGGCGGCATCCATGATCAGGTCGGCGGCGGGTTCCATCGGTACACCGTGGACGCCCACTGGCTGGTGCCGCACTTCGAGAAGATGTTGTACGACAACGCGCTGCTCTCGCGCTTGGGCGTGCATCTCTGGCAGGCGACCCGCGACCCTGTGGCCCGGGACGCCGCGCGCGACACGTTCGACTGGGTGCTCCGGGAGATGACGGACGCCAGCGGCGGCTGGTATTCCTCTCTTGACGCCGACAGCGACGGGGAGGAAGGGAAGTTCTATCTCTGGTCCGAGTCCGAGTTGCGCACGCGACTTGGCGCGGATTTCGATGCGGTCGCCGCGTACTGGGGCGTGAGCGCCTCCGGAAACTTCGAGGGGCGCACCATCCTGAGCGTAGTGGGCGCCGCGCCCATCGTGCCGGAACCCGAGGCGGTGACGCGCGCCCGCGCGGTGCTGTACGAGGCGCGGGCCCAACGCGTCTGGCCGGGACGCGACGAGAAGATCCTGGCCGCGTGGAACGGGCTCATGTTGCGCGCGATGGCGGAGGGCGCGCGCGTGTTCGGCGAGGCGCGATACCGGGACGCGGCCGTCGCGAACGGGGAGTTCTTGTGGGCACAGATGGTCCGCGCGGGACGGGCATGGCGCACGCACATGCGCGGCGAGACGCGGATCCCGGGGTTTCTCGAGGACACGGCGGCCGTCGCGCTCGGCGTGCTCGGGCTGTATGAACTCACCGAGGATGCCGTGTGGCTCGAGCGGGCCCGGATCATGGGTGAGGCGTGCGTGCGCGATTTCTGGAGTGAGGACGCCCACTGTTTCTACGATACCGCCCACGATCACGAGCGGCTCGTGTCACGTCCGCGCGACGTGATGGACAACGCGGTGCCATCGGGGACGTCACTCGCCGCAGAGCTGCTGCTGCGGCTTTGGAGCTACACCGGCCATGAGGCGTTCCGCGTCAAGGCGGCGCACACGCTGGACGCGCAGGGTACGGCGATGTCGCAGTACGCGCCGATGTTCGGTCAGTGGCTGTGTGCCGCGGATCTCGCCGTGCACGGTGCGACGGAGGTGGTGATGACCGGCAGCGGGGACGCGGCCGGCGCGCAGGAGTTGCGGGCGGTGATCGCCTCGTGCTACATCCCGGGGTTGCTGCTCGCCGGTGGCGCATCGAGTGCCGGCCCGCTCTTCACCGGACGTGCGCCGGTCGACGGACGGCCGACCGTGTACATCTGCCGTGGCGGTGTCTGTGATGCGCCGACGACGGATCCCACCGCACTGGCCCGGCAGGTGCGCGCGTTGTGCGCCGGGTGAACGCCGCTACAGATCCGCGCACGATTTGTTGATGTTCTGGCAGTTCGCGCAGATCAGTTTGCATTTGCGCCAGGACAAGGCCGCGACGCCGCAGTAGTCACAGAGGACGCCGGGTTCCGGGCGGTCCTCCTGTAGGTCCCCGGAACCTGCGCCGGATGCGAGCACGCTCATCGCCTCCGCGCGGGCCGCGCATCGGGCGGGGGGCTGCCGCGCTCCAGTCGGTCGAACGCGTTCCCATCTCCCTTGAAGATCTTGAGCAGGTACGCGAGCGACGGGATGAGGAGCGTCATCCCCACCGTGACCCCGATGAGCACCAGCTTGAGGGTGATGTCCGGCGCCGCGGCGGCGCGCAGGGATAGGGCGCCTGGAATGATCTCCGGGAACTGTGCGTAGGCCCAACCCCAGAGAATCAGCGAGATCTGCACCGGCGCGGCGAACCGGGCGATCCGATACCGGCGATTCACCAACGCCCAGAGTGCCGTGAGTGCCGCGATGCTGGTCGCGCCCTGCAGCGGCAATGCCAGTGGCGCGAAGATCAGGCCACGGACCATGAACGCCGCCTGCTCGCGCGCCAGGTAGAGCACTGCCCCGGCCGCCACGAAAACGGCGATCCCCGAGCCGATCGCTCGGCGCCGGAAATCCTCCTTGAGTCGCTCCTCGTCGGCCTCGACGGTGAGATAAACGGCGGCGAGAAACGCGAAGAGCACCAACGCGAAGACGCCGACGGCGAAGGCGAATGGTGTCGCCCACGGGGCGATGAAGCGCGCGTGGAACGAGCTGGTCGGTGCGGCGCCCACCGCCCCGGACAACAGCGCACCGCCGCAGATCCCCAACAGCACCGGCGTCACCGTGCTCGCAACGGCGAAAATGACACCCCACCGCTGCTGCAACTCCTGGTGACTGCTGTCGTACGAACGGAAGGTGAACGCGGATCCGCGCAATACGACGCCGACGAGCAGGAGCGAGATCGGAATGTGAAGCGTGATGGCCAACTGACTGAAGGCGGCCGGGAAACAGACGAAGGTGAGCACCACGACGAGGATCAACCACACATGATTGGCTTCCCAGATGGGACCAATCGCGCGGTCGATCAGTGCGCGTTGCTGCTGCCTGCGCGGACCACGCGCGAGCAGATCCCAGACGCCGCCACCGAAATCCGCCCCGCCGAACAACACATACGCGTTGAGCGCGACGACCAGGATCGCCGCGATCGCGAGCACCAGCGGTGGCGTATCGCTCACGACAGAGACGCGTCGCCGAGCGGCGCGGCGTCGGGGACCGTCCGCAGGATCTGGTTGTACATCAGCCAACTGACGATCACCGCGAGGAACAGATAGAGCCCGGAGAACCCGACCATCGACCAGACGAGCCCCGGCATGGGGGTCACGGTCTGCGCCGTGCGCATCACCTTGTAGATGATCCACGGTTGGCGACCGACCTCGGTCACCACCCATCCCGCCTCGATCGCGAGGAACCCGAGCGGCGCGCACACGGCCAGGCACAGCAGCAGCGGGCGCGAGCCGTCCACGGGCCGCTTCTTGAACCAGCGCCACGCCACCCAGCCGGCGGCGAGGGAGAGCAACGTCCCGAAGGCTACCATCAGCTGGAAGGCGACGTGCACGATCGCCACCGGCGGCCACTGATCGCGCGGGACGCTGTCGAGTCCCTTCACTTCGGCGAACGGATCGTTGAAGGCCAGGATCGAAAGCGCATACGGCACTTCGAGGGCACCCCGCGTCTCGAACGCGCGCTCATCCGGGATGCCGCCGATCCGCAGGGGCGCGCCGACCTCGGTGAGAAACTGTCCTTCCATCGCCGCGAGTTTCACCGGTTGGCGCTTGGCGACCCACTGGGCGCTGAAATGTCCCGACTCGGGCTGCAACAGCGCCGCCGGTACGCCGACCCACAAGGCGAGCGTGAGCGCGGCCCGATGAAAACGGTTGCCGGGATGCTTGAGCAGGAGGACGGCATGGATCCCCGCGACCGCCATTCCCGTCGCACAGTACGCGGCGATAGTCATGTGCAGCGTCTGTTGCACGACGGCGGGATTGAAGAGCGCCGCGATCGGATCGACGTGCACCGCCTTCCCCTCCACGAGCTCGAAACCCGCCGGCGCATTCATCCACGCATTGGCCATCACGACGAATACGCCGGAGATCATGCCACTCCCCGCCACCGCGACGCCGGACCACAGATGGGCCTTGGGCGAAATCCGGTTCCAGCCGTACAGATAGATGCCGAGGAAGATCGCTTCGGTGAAGAACGCGAATCCCTCGAGCGAGAAGGGCATGCCGATGATCGGTCCCGCGAACTCCATGAAACTGGGCCAGAGCAAGCCGAGTTCGAACGACAGGACGGTGCCGGACACCGCGCCGACCGCGAAGAGGATCGCGGTCCCTTTGCTCCATCGCTTGGCGAGCTCCCGGTACATGGCGTCGCCGGTCCGCTGGGCGTGCCACTCGGCGAGCACCATCAACGCCGGCATCCCGATCCCCACCACCGCGAAGATGATGTGGAAGGCGAGCGAGATGCCCATCTGGCTGCGGGCGGCGAGTAGGTCGTTCACGGCATCTAATGGAGCGGGGAACCGATCAGTCGAAATCGAGCGCGAGATTCAAGGCGGGGGCGGAGTGCGTGAGCGCACCGACGCTGATGCGGTCCACACCGGACTCGGCGATGGCACGGACCGTGTCGAGGCGCACGCCGCCACTCGCTTCCGTCACCACCTGACCCGCGGCGATGGCCACCGCCTCACGCATCTGCTCGACCGACATGTTGTCGAGCAGGACGCTGTCGGCGCCGGCGGCGATCGCCGCGCGGAGTTGATCGATGGTGTCGCACTCCACCTGCACCGGGATCCCCGACGCGGCGCACTCGCGCACGCGCCGCACTGCCGCACCGATGTCCCCGTCGACCGCGGCGAGATGATTGTCCTTGATCAGCACCGCGCTGGCGAGGTCCATCCGGTGGTTGGTGCCACCCCCGCAGCGCACGGCATACTTCTCCAGTGCGCGCCAACCCGGTGTGGTCTTGCGCGTATCGAGGATGGCCGCGCGGGTCCCCTGCACCGTCGCCACGTACCGATGGGTCAATGACGCGACGCCGCTCAGCCGCTGCATGAAGTTCAACGCGGTACGCTCCGCCGCGAGGATTCCGCGGGCGCGGCCGGCGACATGAAGCACCGTGTCGCCCGGCTGGACCGCCATGCCGTCCTCGGCATCGACGCGCACCTGGACCTCGGGATCCGCGAGCCGGAACGCCGCGAGCGCCAGCGGAACGCCGGCAATCACCCCGGTCTCGCGTGCCACGAGTCGCGCGCCCGCACGGCGCGATGCGTGGACGGTGGCCAGCGTGGTGACATCGTTCTCCGCATGGTCCTCGCGCAACGCCTCCCGCACGAGCGCCTGGAGTGCCGAGGCGGTGAGGGGAAAGCGAAGCTCGCGCCCCGCGCCGCTCATTCGCCCGGGTCCACGCCGGGGCCGGCGGGCGTCGGCGTCGTTCCCCCGATGGACACCATCCGGTCGATCGCGCGCTGTGCACGCGATGCCACCGCCGGGTCCACCGTGATCCGATGCTGGTTCTTCAGGATCGCGTCGAGCAACGTCGGCATCGTCGTGACCTTCATGTACGCGCACGAGGCACGCTCATTCGCGGCGTAGAACGTCTTGTCCGGGTAGGCCCGCTGCAGACGGTGCAGAATCCCCACTTCCGTCGCCACGATGAACTCGCGGGCCGGCGAAGCCGCCGGCCGCTGGATCATCCCCTCCGTGGAGAGGATGTGCGCCCCATCAGGATCGACGTCGCCCGCCGAAAGCGCTTCGACCACGCTGGTGGCGCACCCGCACTCCGGATGCACCAGGAACTCGGCCTCGGGGTGCAACGCGCGCTGCAAGCGGATGTTCTCGGGATCGATGCCGGCGTGCACATGACACTCCCCCATCCAGACGTGGATGTTCTTCCGTCCCGTGATGCGCCGCACGTGCGCGCCGAGGAACATGTCGGGGAGAAAGAGGATCTCCTGGTCGGCGGGGATCGCCTCGATCACCTCGACGGCGTTCCCGGAGGTGCAGCAGTAGTCGCTCTCCGCCTTCACCTCCGCCGTCGTGTTCACGTAGGCAACCACGACCGCGCCGGGATGCTCGGCTTTCCAGGCGCGCACCTGCTCGGCGTTGATCGTGTCGGCCAGGGAGCACCCTGCGGCGAGATCCGGCAGCAGCACCGTCTTGTCCGGCGACAAGATGGCCGCCGTTTCCGCCATGAAATGCACGCCACAGAAGACGATGGTGTCCGCCGAGGTCCGGGCCGCCTCCCGGGAAAGACCGAGGGAGTCCCCCACGAAGTCCGCGACGTCCTGGATTTCGGGACGCTCGTAGTTGTGGGCGAGAATGACGGCGTTGCGGGCGCGCGCCGCGCGACGGATCTCCTCGTGGATTTCGGCGAACGCGGCCGCGGGGACGGAGGGGGAAGTCATGTTGTATGATAGCGTCACACCCGGGGGGCGTGGCAGGTGAGAACGCCCCTTCGGAGGGTGGCGTTCCCAAGGGGTAGCGTTTCCGAGGCGTGGTCCGCGATTATTGCTCTCATGGATCTGTTCGAGAGTGCCGGCGGAACCGCGGCG
Source organism: uncultured bacterium (assembly GCA_963978095.1). Lineage (GTDB taxonomy): Bacteria > Gemmatimonadota > Gemmatimonadetes > Gemmatimonadales > Gemmatimonadaceae > Fen-1231. The sequence goes on from CAXBQP010000006.1 coordinate 33,816, forward strand.
GTCGCCACACGCGTCGTGACGCTGACAGGAATCACTCTGGCGGTCGGCGCGGTGGTATTCCGGTTCCTGGTCATTGAACGACTTTCGGACTCCGGTGTCCGGGCCACCCATCGCGAGCTTCCGTCCGCGCCATGGATCGGGGTGATTGGCGCCGTGCTGGCGGCGCTCATGTCGCCCGCGCGGCTCGTGGTTCAGGCGCAGGCCCTTGGCGATGGCACGCCCTCCATGCTCGGGGCCGTGGCGTCGACCGCATGGGGGATGGCCGTGATTGCGCAGGGGATCACCGCCGCGGGCGCAGCCGCCGGCTTTCTCCTGGGGCGCTTCGGTTCGGGTCGTGCTCGGGGGAAGGGCTGGTCGATGGCGGCCGCGGCCACGCTCGGATTGGCATTGAGCCCTGCGCTGACGGGGCATGCGATTGCCGAGCCACGGTGGCCGCTCGTCTCGCTGGCGAGCGATTGGGTGCACGTGCTGGCCGCCGGCGGATGGATCGGCACACTCGTGGTGCTGACGCTGGAAGTCCGCCGTGATGCGGCCGCACGCGGCCGCGGCGACCGTGCAGCCGCGCTGATCGAAGCGTTCCACGCGGTGGCCCTTGGTTGTGCCGGTGCGGTGGTGGTCACGGGACTCTTGAGTCTGTGGCTTCGCGTGCCGCATCCATTCCGTGATCTGTGGCCCAGCGTGTACGCGGACGTGCTTCTCTGGAAGATCGCGCCGGTCGCGATGGTGATGCTGTTCGGCGCGCTGCACGGTTGGAAGGGGCCGGGTCGCGCACGCGCGAAGGGCGCGCGCCAAGTGGCCGGCACGCTGCTCTGGGAGTGCATCTTCGCGGCGATCGTGCTGACGGTGACCGGGATGCTCGTGGGCACCGAGCCACCGGGGCTGCGCTAGCCGCGCCTCACCATTCGATATGCTTGCCGCGCCATTTCTTCTTCTCGCGCGGAAAGTCCTGTCGGAAGTGCCCACCGCGTGACTCTTTGCGCATGAGGGCGGCTTCCGTGATCAAGCGAGCGGTGTCGAGCAGATTCCGCTCCTCGGTCGCGCCGGCCGTGATGCGCGACCCGATATCGTCGAGCTCGGCAAGACAGTTGCGCAGGCCCTTCGCGGTACGGGCGATGCCGGCTCCCATCCACATCACCGCGCGGATGCGGTCCGCCGCGACTTGCGCGGCGCCGCGATCGTCGAGCGACGGCACCGACCACGTCGGGATACGCGGCAGGCGCGGCAGGCGCGGCATCGCGATCATGTCATTGGCGACCCGCTCGGCGAACACGAGACCTTCGAGCAGCGAGTTGCTCGCCAGGCGGTTCGCGCCGTGCACGCCCGTGCAACTGACCTCACCGCACGCATAGAGGCGCTCGAGGGACGAACGTCCGGCGAGGTCCGTGACGATGCCCCCCATCATGTAGTGGGCGGCTGGCGTCACGGGAATGCGGTCCTTGCGTGGATCGATCCCGCGCGCGCGACACAGGGCGAAGATGCCGGGGAACCGGCGGGCGAAGACGCGCGCCATCTTCCGCGCGTCGAGGTAGACCGCCGAGCCCGCCATCTGCTCGCGGAACACCTCGCGCGACACGATGTCGCGCGGCGCGAGCTCGGCGAGCCGATGTCGGCGCGTCATGAAGCGCTGTCCCCGTTCATTCACGAGGATCGCTCCCTCACCACGCACCGCTTCCGAGATCAGTGCCAGCGGCGTCTCCGGGGTGTTGAGGGCGGTCGGGTGAAACTGGACGAACTCCATGTCGGCCAGCCGCGCCCCGGCACGATGCGCGATCGCAAAGCCGTCGCCGGTGGCGACGACCGGATTGGTCGTGTAGCGATACACCTGTCCACAGCCGCCGGTGGCGATCACCGTCGCGTCAGCGATGATCTCCACGGCGCGTCCGGCGACGCTGGCGCGCACACCGATGCAGCGGGTCCCGGCGACGATCAGGTCGAGCGCGCGCGCACGCTCGAGAATCGTGATGTTCGGCGTGGACTTCACGCGCTCGATCAAGGTACGCGCCACCTCCGCACCGGTTTGATCACCCTGCGCGTGCACGATCCGGTGGCGGGAATGGGCCGCTTCCTTCCCCAACGACAACTTGCCCCGCGGATCGGTGTCGAACCGCGCGCCGATGCTCGCCAACTCGCGGACGCGCTGTGGCCCCTCGGCCACGAGCACTTCCACGGCAGCGGAGTCACAGAGCGCCGCGCCGGCGGCGAGCGTGTCTTGGCGATGCAACTGTGGCGAGTCCCCCGCACCGAGCGCGGCCGCAATGCCGCCCTGCGCGTAGGCCGTGGCGCTGTCGAACAGCGACGCCTTGGTCAGGATCGTGACGTCACCGTGGGCCGAGGCACGCCAGGCGGCATGCAGTCCCGCAACGCCGGTGCCGATCACCACGAACCGCGTGCGCAGCCGGTCGGTCATTGCGGCACCCGCGTCCGGTCTTCATTGGCCCACTTGAAGAAGATGATCGTGGCGGCGCAGAAGATCAGCCCGAGTCCGCCGAGCTCCATCACACTGCCGGCAAGCTTCTGGTCGGACAGCGGATCGATCAGCGGGAAGGGCGGGGCCATCTCGTAGATGCCGTAGAGAGGGAACTCCGCCGACACGAGGATCATCGCGACGAGCGTGTGAAAGAGCGTGCCGAGCAGCAAATACAGCAGCTTGAGCGGGAGCGGGAACTTCCCGTGATCCGGTACCGGCACGATGATCGACCACCAGAACAGCAACCCGCCCACCAGCCAGGCGCTATCGATGACGAACGCACCGAGCGGGAACTTCATGTAGCCGTCCACGACCTTCGGCGTATGCGTGACCGCCACGATCACGTTGAACAGGATCGCCGCGACCAGCGGCGTGGTGAGGACGCGCCCGAGCGCCGCCGGCACTCCGGACCACGGGGCACGTCCGGCTTTGTCGACGATGGCGATGCGAAGCCCGTACAGCAGCAGGGGCGCCGCGAGTAGCGCGGTCATCAGGAACTGCATCGCATGGGCGAACGACAAATAGCCGGCCGCGAGCGGACCCAGCGGCCAATCGAGCGCCATCCAAAGTGCGGCCAATCCGCCGACTAACGACGCCCGGGGGGCGAAGGTCATGCGCTGCCACGGCGCCCCCTTGACGAGCCACACGGCGATCAGGATGGCCGCCGCGACGAACGCCCAGACGCCAGGATACGCCACCCAGCGCCAGCTCCATTGTGTGCCTTGTGCGGAACACCACCATTGCATGCGGGTCGGTCTCAGTCGCGGGGAGTGGCGGTCACCGGCGCACGGGTGCGGCCGTCGCCGTGTCGAGGTCGGCGTAGGTGATCACGGAGAGCTCCGTGGTCACCACGCCGCCATGAGCGAAGCGTACCAGCAGCCGAAAGCGTTCCCCGCGCGTGTATGCGCGGGACGGTTTCTCGATCATGACGTGGGCACCGCCCGGGGCCAGGCGAACCGTGCCGCCTGCGGGAACCTCGTAGGCGGCGGCCGGCATCATTCGCATGTTGCCTGTGGCCTGATCGTGCTGGTGTTCGTGCAGGGATGCCGCACCGGCACCCGGGACCTCGACGGCCACCACCGAATCCGTGGTGGTGCCCCGGTTGTGGGCGGTGAAATACAGGGCCGCGGGCGTGTCGCCGATCGGCATCACGAGGTAGGCACGTTCCACCGAGAGTGCGGGCGCCGCGGTGCCACGTGCGAGCAGCTTCGGAATCTCGCGTGCCCACTCCGTTCGCCGGGCGCCGAAGGGAAACATGACGTGGGCGCTGTCATCCTCGGTGAACACCACCACCGGGGCGGAATGGGTCACCACGGGCGCGCCCGTGGAATCGGTGGAGAGGATCGCCGGGGCGAAGTTGACGCGTTTCTGTGCGCTGTCGATCGCCGCGCGGCCGCCGGTGAGTGCCACATAGCGTGGATCGAACGCATCCAGGAACTTCCGGAGGACGGTCGCCGAATCGCGATCCGGATCGACGGTCACGAAGACGACCCGCGTACGCGCGCGGTCGGCCGTCGTCAGCTTGCCGAGCGCTGCCGTGATGTTGGCGAGGTGCACGGGGCAGACGTCGGGACAGTGGGTATAGCCGAACATCAGGAACGTCAGCATCCCCGCTGTTTCCTTGCGGAACTCGAACGGGCGGCCGTCGGTCGTGGTCAGCGTGAACGACGGACGCGGCAGGGCGATGGCGACGGCCGTGGAGTCGGCGGCCGGGGGAGCTGGACGGTCGGTGCGTGTGCAGGCTGCGAGGAGGCACGACACGACCAAGACGGGCCCCAACGCTCGGGCGGCGGGCTTCCGGCGAGGCGTCCCCGACGCAGCGGACAGGGGGCGGAGGGCGGCAGTCGGACACATCGATGGCATTGCCCGTGAAATCTAGCGCGAGTTTCGGGCCCGCACTGCTTGCAGACCCCTGCGAAAACAGCGAACGTATCCCACTTATGCGTCGAATCCTCACGGTCGTGGGCGTGCTCCTCGCCGTCCATCTCACACTGCTGTTCGTCCGCCCCTCGGGGGCGGCGGCGCCGCCGACGGGCACGGGGCTGAACGTGGGGGTGGTGTTCGACCTGGGCGGTCGAGGCGACAAGTCGTTCAACGATGGCGCCTACGTGGGGGCCATGCGCGCCGCGGAGCAGCTCGGCGCGCATGTCCGCTTCGTGGAGCCTGGGGAAGGCTCGGACCGTGAGGCCGGGCTCCGGCTGTTGGCGGCAGAGGGCATGGATCTGGTGATCGGCGTCGGGTTCATCTTCACGGATGACCTGACGGCGCTCGCCAAGGAGTACCCCAAGGTCGCGTTCGCCGGCGTCGATTATGCGGTATCGATCGACAAGGACGGTCAGGTGGTCCAACCACCCAAGAACATGGCCGCGCTCAAGTTCCGGGAGGAGCAGGGATCGTTCCTGGTCGGGGCGATCGCGGCGCTCGTGGGGAACTCCAAGAAGATGGGATTCGTGGGCGGCATGGACTCGCCGCTGATCCACAAGTTCGAAGCCGGATACCGCGCGGGGGTGAAGGCCGTGTGCGCCGATTGCGAGGTGATCGCGCAGTACGCCGGCGTCACCCCGGAGGCGTTCCGGAATCCGGGACGCGGCAAGGAGCTCGCCCTCAGCCAGTATCAGCAAGGAGTGAATGTCATCTATCACGCCTCGGGTTCAACGGGACTCGGCGTGTTCGAAGCCGCCAGGACGCTGAACAAGTATGGCATCGGCGTGGACGCCGATCAGTACAAGGAAGCGCCGGGACGGGTGCTCACGTCGATGGTGAAGCGCGTGGACAACGCCGTGTTCGACGTCATCACGCGCGTGAAGAACCGGACGTTCACCGGGGGCATCTACAACTTCGGCTTGGCCGAAGACGGCGTGGGCTACGTGTACGACGCGAACAACATGGCACTGATCCCGGACGCCGTACGCACCCGCATCGAAGCCTTGAAGGCCGACATCGTCGCCGGCCGTATCTCCGTCCCGAGTAGCCGATGAGCGATCCGCACGACAGGCAATCCCCGGCGGTTCGCATGACCGGGATCGACAAGCGGTTCGGTCCCGTGCGCGCGAACCGCGGGGCGTTGCTGGAGGTCCGCCAGGGCGAGATCCACGCGCTGGTCGGCGAGAACGGTGCCGGGAAGTCGACCCTGATGAAGATGCTGGCGGGGATGTTCGCGCCCGATGGCGGCACGATCGAGGTCGGGGGTCGTGACGTGACGGGGTGGAGTACGGCGCAAGCCATCGGCGCCGGTGTCGGGATGGTGCATCAGCACTTCATGCTCGTGCCCACGCTCACAGTGGCCGAGAATGTCGTGCTCGGCCGTGAGCCGGTGAGTGTCGCAACCTTCGATGCCGCACGCGCCATCCGGGAGGTGGAGTCGCTCTGCGAACAGAGCGGACTGCACGTGCCCGCCGACCGCCTGGTCGCCGACCTGTCCGTGGGCGAAGCCCAGCGCGTGGAGATCCTCAAGACGCTGTACCGCGGCGCGCGCATCCTGCTGCTCGACGAACCCACCGCAGTGCTTTCCCCGCCCGAAGTGACCGAGCTCTGGCGTGTGTTGCGACGCGTGCGCGACGGTGGCGCCACGATCATCCTGATCACGCACAAGCTCGACGAAGTCATGCACGTCACCGAGAACATCACGGTGATGCGCCAAGGGGAGACGGTCGCCCGGATGGCCACGCGCGACACGACTCCGGAAGGCATCGCCAAGGCGATGGTCGGGCGCGATGTGGATCTCGGGGTGCAGTCCGCCCATGGGGGCGCGCGCGCGATGGGCGCGCCGGCACTCGAGGTCCAGCACCTCGTGGTACGCGGCGCGCGGGTGGACCGCGCCGTGCACGATGTATCCTTCGCGATCCAACCGGGAGAGATCCTCGGCATCGCGGGCGTCGAGGGCAATGGACAGACCGAGCTGCTCGAGGCGCTGGCGGGACTTCGACCCACCGAGAGTGGTGTCGTGACACTCGGCGGGCGCGACGTCACGGCCTTGGGCGTCCGCGAGCGCGGAGATGCGGGACTGTCCCACATTCCGGAGGACCGGCACCGTCGCGGACTCATCCTCGACTACACGATCGCGGACAACCTCATCCTCGGCCAGCAACACCGCTTCACGCGCGGTGCGGCGATCGACGTCGCCGCCGTGACGGCCCATGCGCAGGCCAAGATCGCGGAATATGACATCCGGCCGACGGATCCCCTGCTCGCCGCCCGCGCCCTCTCGGGCGGGAATCAACAGAAGATCGTGATTGCCCGGGAACTCTCGCGGCCGTTCGTCGCGTTGCTCGCGGCGCAGCCGACGCGTGGCGTCGACGTTGGGGCGATCGAGTTCATCCACGGCGAGCTCCGCAAGGCGCGCGCGGCCGGAAAGGCGGTCCTGCTCGTGAGCGCCGAGTTGCGCGAAGTGTTGAGCCTGGCGGATCGCATCGCCGTGATGTACGGAGGGAAGATCGTGACCGTGCTGAACCGGGCTGACGCGAGCGAGGAAGTCCTCGGCCCCTTCATGACAGGCGCGCGGCGCGAGGTGGCGGCATGAACGCTGGCGTGAAGCGGACGCTCGAAGAGTCGGTGCTCCCGCCGTTGGTCGCGTTGGTGGTCGCGTTGCTCGTCGGCGATCTGCTGATCCTCGCCTACGGTCAGGCGCCCGGCGCCGTCTGGCGACTCTTGATCGACGGCACGTGGGGGAACGCGTACGGCTTCGGCCAGGTCCTCTACAAAGCCACGACCCTCACCTGCACCGGACTCGCGGTCGCGATGTCGCTGCGCGCCGGTCTCTTCAACATCGGCGCCGAGGGACAGCTCGCGGCCGGTGGATTCGGCGCCGCACTCGCGGGCGTGGCTCTGCCCGCTGGCACGCCGGCAGTCGTCGCGGTTCCCATCGTGGTGATGGCCGCGCTCCTCTGCGGCGGGCTCGTCGGCGCGGTGCCGGGCGCGCTGCGGGCCGCGTTCGGCGCCCATGAAGTGATCGTGACCATCATGCTCAACTTCATCGTGCTGGCCCTGCTCAACTATCTCGTCTCGGCCAAGCTGCACGTTCCCGAGACCCTGCACACCCCCGAGATTCACGCCGGCGCACTCCCGCGATTGTCGAACATCATCAGTGCGTTCCACGGATCGGCGGCGAACTGGACGCTCGTGATCGTGGCGCTCGCGGCCGCGGCGGCGTGGTGGTTCCTCTTCAAGACCCGCGCGGGGTACGAACTCCGGGCGGTCGGCCTTCAACCGGACGCGGCCGAGTACGCGGGCGTGAGGGTCGGCATGACCTGGCGGAACGCATTGATCGTCAGCGGTGCGCTCGCCGGACTCGGGGGGATCAACTTCGTGCTCGGCTACAAGGGCTATTACGAGGACGGATTCACCGGTGGTGCCGGCTTCCTGGGAATCGCGGTGGCGCTCGTCGGGCGGAACCATCCGCTGGGCGTGGTGCTCGCGGCGTTGTTCTTCGCCACGCTCTCGCAGGGGGGACTCGCCATCAACGCGATGGTCCCCAAGCAGATCGTCGAAGCGCTGCAGGGGATCGTGATCATCGCGGTGGCGACCTCGGTGCCCGAGGTGCGTCGAATCTTGCGCAACGCGGTGGCCAAGTCCGGAGGATCGCGCTGATGGGTGCCCTGCTCTTCATCGCTCAAACGATCCGGATTGCGATCCCGTATCTGTTCGCGGCCGCCGGTGGCGCGCTGGCCGAACGGGCCGGCGTGGTGAGCCTCACACTCGAAGGGTTCATGCTGGGGGGCGCCTTCGGTGCCGTCGTGGGATCCTACTACGCGCACAGTGCGTGGGTCGGACTCGTGGTCGGGGTCGCGTGGGGATTGGCGCTCGCCGGTGTACATGCGGTGTCGGCCATTCGATTCAAGGCGGACCAGATCGTCGTGGGCGTGGCCATCAATCTGTTCACGGTGGGGATCACGCGGTTCTTCCTCCAACTCGCCTTCGGCTCGAGTTCGAACTCGCCGCGGGTGACCGGGTTTGGCGCCGAGGGCGTTTCCGGTGCCTCAGGCTTCCTCTCCAATCCGTTGATCTGGCTCGGGGTTCTGGTCATGCCCGTGGTCTGGTGGATCGTGCAGAAAACGATCTTCGGCCTTCGGGTCCGAGCGGTCGGGGAGCATCCGATGGCTGCCGCCAGTGTTGGCGTACCGGTGAATCGGGTGCGCTATGTGGCCGTGCTCGCCTCCGGCGCACTCGCGGCGCTCGGTGGCGTCTACCTGGCGCTGGACCAGCACCAGTTCACGGACTCCATGACCGCGGGACGCGGATTCATAGCGCTCGCGGCGGTCATCTTCGGACGGTGGGATCCGCTTCGTGCAGGACTCGCCTGTCTGCTCTTCGCGGCTGCCGAAACGCTGCAGATCCAACTGCAGGCGGCGCAACTGATTCCCTCGCAGTTCGTCGCGATGATCCCCTACGTCCTGACGATCATCGCGGTGGCCGGTGTGGTCGGACGCTCGCGGTCGCCCGCAGCGCTGGGACGCATCGACGACTGAGGTCGCAGGTCGTCGGGCCGCGCGACCTGCGTGGCTACGGCGTCCGGACCCACACCTCGTAGTCGTCGATCGACGCGGCGCGGACGTATCGTCCGCGCGCGAATGCCGCGAGTGTGACGCTTGCCGGCACGCACTCCGGTCCCGGATCCAGGACGGCACATGTGCCCGGAACCCGTACGATCACCGCGGGCGGTCGCGCGACCAGTTCCGCGGCGAGTTGCCGCACATGGCGCGGCCCGTACCCGGGCACCAGCAGCGGATAGTCGTTGAAGTAGCGACTCGACGATGACCGATGCGTGACCGCGAGCACCGCCCCGAAGTTCCCCGTCCCGTAGATCGGCGCGTCCGGCGCCGAGTGCGCTCGCACGGCAGCGGCCACGCGAGCGAGCGGGGCGTCACCGACGCTGCTCCCCTGATACGCGCGCACGCGCATGGCATCGAGTGCCCGCCAGGTGGACAGCGCCCACAGGGCAAGCGTGGCCAGCAGCATGCCCTGCTGCATCCGAGCGACTGGCCAGCGCCATCCGTCGCCGTGAGAGTCCGTCGCGCGTGTTGCTCGGAGCAGCACCGCAAAGGCCGCGAGGGAGGGCAATGCCGTCACCAGATAGTGCCGGAAGCCCTGCCCGCTGATCAGCTGGGCCGCGAACTCGAGCAGCACGATCCCGCCCGCGCCGGCAAGCAGCAGACGGGGAAGCGGAGCGCGAGCGCGCCACGACAGGACACCGCTGGCCGCGGTCACCAAGGCGAGTGGTGATCGTGCATAGAGAAGAAAGAGGAACCACGCATTGGCGATCCGCGCGTGAAGGGGTACGGTCGTGGTGTTGAACCTGGTATTGAAGATCCAGTACTGATCCCACATCTCGCCGAGCGCGCCATGTGACCGGAGGAACAGCATCACGGGCAGGAGCACGACCGCAGCCGTCAGCAGACTCGCCGACACGAAGCCGATGGCACGGCTGCGTCGCCACGCCACGAGCAACGCGGCCGCGGCAACGATCCCCATGACATTGTTGATGCGTGTGCCCACACCCAAGGCCGCGGCTCCTCCCACGAGCACGCCCGCCACCAGCATCTCGTGGGAATCGGGGTCACGCCCGACCGTACACCGCAGCAGTGCGGTATACGCCGCCAGCTGTGCCGGAAAGAGCCACGTCTCCGTCAGATCGCCCGAACTCCAGAACATCGCGTACGCCAGGACGAGTGACGCCCCGATCATCGCGGCGTCCCGGGCGCCGACCAGCGTCGTCCACACGCGGAGTGACCACCACAGGGCCAGCGCGGTGATCCCCCCCTCCACTACCAACACGCCACGCGGCGTGTCGCCGCCCAGGAGCAACGCAGCGGCGTTGAGGACATAGATCAGCGGTCCCTTGTGATCCCACGCATCGAGATACGGCATCCCCCCACCGAGCAACCGTCGGCCCATGTACATGAACGACCCGGAGTCGAGACTCACCGGCACCACGACCGCGCCAAAGAGCGTCAGCGCGCCGAGGAGAACGAGCGGGACCGTGAGTGGGACGCCGAGCGGGAGGGGACGGAGTTCGCGCGCACTCATGAGGCCGCGCGGGGAAAGCGGCGCATCGAGCGCCGGAGCGCGAACAGGATACCGATCGTCATGGGAATCCGTCGGAGCACATGGATCGGCGCCGGGCGAATCTCGCGCACCGTGATCGGCACCTCCGCGATCCGGCATCCCTGCCGCGCGGCGATCAGGACGATCTCCGTCTGCAGCGCTTCGTCCGTCGTGACCGCGAGCCCGCACAGCTGTTGCGCCAGTGCGGTGTCGAGGGTTTTCAGTCCGTGCGTATCCGTGCCGTCGTAGCCGACGACCACGCGCAGCACCGCATTGAAGACGCGCGTGATCACGCGACGGTGCAGCGGCCGTGCGTCAACCGAACCGGCCGTGCGTTTGGAGGCGACCACGAAACGCGCCGCCCCCTCCTGGAGCATGTGGAGCGAGACTCGGGCGAAGTCTGCGTCGAGGAAATCCACTTCGAGGATCGACAGCCAGTGCCCGGTGGCGGCGAGCATGCCGGCGCGGATGGCTTCGCCATAACTGCCGCGCGGGATGGACAACGCCTTGACTCGCGGATCGTGCGACGCCATGGCCTCCACCACCGCACGCGTCCCGTCCACGGAGCCATTCTCCACCAGAATGATTTCGGTGAGCGCCGAGCGCGTGGGCGTGTCCAACCGCGAGAGAAACCCGCGCACGGCGTCTTCGACGTGCGCCGCTTCATTATGCAGCGGGATGATGACGGAATAACTCACGCGATCGCCTGTTGCGCGGCGGCGATGCCGTCGAGCATGGAATCTTCCATGCTGGTGTAGTCCCATGCGCCATAGCGGCCGATGCTCCGCACGCCATGCTCCGCGAGTCGCGCGGTGATGCGTGCCACCACGGCATCGCGCGTGGGCGTGTGATGCACGTACGCGCAGGGAATCACCGTCGTCGCCCGGCAGACGACCTGCTCGCGCTGCAGCCAGCCGAGCCGTTCGAGGGCGTCGAGGACGCGTGGTTCGAGATCACCCGCGATGTCCAGGCGATCCATCTGGTCGCCCGGGACTCCCACTTCGACATACACCGAGGCATGTCCCTCCGGACAGGTGCCGCGACTGATGTTGGAATAGGCACCGACGCGGTAGAACGGCAGCTCGGGCTGCGGCGTATAGATCCAGTGCGCGTCCCCGAACGCCGCGCCCAACGCGCCGCGGATCCCGAGGTTGATGTTGACCGTGGCGGAATGCGTGAGCCCTGCGGCATCGGCCACCAAGGTGGGATCACCGCTGAGCGCGCACAGGTGCGTGAGTGGGAGACTCGAGAGGAGCGTGTCCCATCCCACGGTGCGCCCGCGCGTCGTGCGGAGTTCGCGACGCGTGAGGTCGATCGCGTGCACCCCCTCACCGACCGAGACGCCGCGGAGTCCCTGCGCGAGCCCGTCGACCAAGGCCCCGATTCCGCCATGGCGCGGGTACCAGAAGCGGGAGTTGTACTCGTCGGGAGGCGCATCGTGTGCGGCGAAGCCCCGTCGCACGGCGGTGTCGTCCGGCGGGGGGAAGAACCGGCGGACCGCGTCCGTCGAGAGCCGATCGAGCGACGTCGCGAGCGATTTCTCGTTCTGCGGAATCAGGAACGCGTCGGCGAGTGCCTGGCCGAATCCGGCGATCATCCACTCGCGGAATGACGACCGGTGGGTCGAGAGGGCGGGACGGCGCTCGTACGATGCCATGCACGCCTCGCGCAATGGTGATGGCATCCTCCCCATGTGGTACTGCACGGGCGCCGGCACGCACGTGCCCCCGAGCCAGCACGAGGAACGACGCGCGATCCGCTGCCAATCCTGGTCGCGGAGCCCGGCGTGCGGGATCTCGGCGGGCGATGCAAACCGGCTCAGGTGCAACAAGTGGCCGGTGTAGTCGAAGGTGAACCCTCCGACATGCATCGAGCGGGTAAGTCCGCCGACCGTGGCGGCCGCTTCCAGGACCTCCACCTCCCGGCCCGCCGCCTGCAGCTCGCGCGCCGCCGCGAGACCGGTGATGCCGGCCCCGGCAACGATCACCGGTCGTCGTGTCGTCATGCGCTGCATTCGGGCGCGGCGATGATCGCGCCGTACGGGGAATTCCAGTCAGGCACGCGGGGTCGGACGGAGGGGTGCCATGGCCGTCGGCGAGGAGAGCGCGAGATGCAGATCGCAGAGCGCAATATCATGCCGCTTCCGCTGCGGCGTCAATCGCGGTGACGGACGGGGAACATTGGTCGGGCGGGACGGGTTCCGGTGGCAGCGCACCAGCGGCATCTTTCTGCGTGTTCGGTGCTTCATCACTGGGGCCGTCGCGGTGCCCCTCCCCAGCATCCTGAGGTCGTTTGGGCAAGCTCGTCGTTCTGATGGTCACAGCATTCGTGGACATGGTCGGCAACCTCATGGTGCTGCCCCTGTTGCCGTTCGTGGCCACTCGGTTTCTCGGGCATGGACCGCTCTGGACGCTCCTCAACGCGATCGGCGCCGGCGGCCCGGGCGTCGTGGTGTCCCTGCTCGTGGCCACGTTCGCCGTGGCGCAGCTCACCAGCGCGCCGCTGTGGGGGCGGTTTTCGGACCGCTACGGACGCCGACCCGCCTTGATGATCGGCCTCGGTTCGTCGGCCATCGCCTACGTCCTGTTCGCCTACGCGAACTCGCTCGAACTGCTCTTCCTGCTGCGGCTGGTCCAAGGTGCCGGCGGCGGCACCGTCGGAGTGATCCAGGCCTACGTGGCCGACGCGACCAAGCCGGAAGACCGCAGCAAGGCGCTGGGATGGCTTTCCGCGGCCACCAATGCCGGGGTCGCGCTGGGCCCGGTCCTGGGTTCGACCGCCGCCCACTTCAGCGACCGGGGGCCGGGATTGGCGGCCGCCGCGCTGGCGGGGGTGAACATGTTCTTCGCGTGGACATACCTCCGCGAGTCGCACGATACCAATGCCGTGCGCGCGGCCGGCAAGGTGGTCACGAAGTCGAGCGTCGCGGTGCGCCGCGTCGTCTCGCATTGGCGAGAGCCCGCCTCGCGTTTGATCTGGATCTACGCCATCACCATGGGCTCCTTCCAAGGGATGAACACGATTCTCGCGCTCTTCCTGGGTGCGAAGTTCGGCGTCGACAAGACCACGATCGGCTGGTTCTTCACCTACGTCGGCACGATCTCGATCTTCGCCCGCGCCCTGGTGCTCGGACGCATGGTGGATTGGCTCGGTGAACCTCGCCTCTCCCGGATCGGGATGGTGATGCTGGCGACGGGGCTCGGCACCATGCCACTCACGCCGAGCATTCCGTGGTTGGCGGTCAGCGTGGCGCTCATTCCACTGGGAACCGCGTTCACCTTTCCGTGCGTGACCGGGCTGCTGTCCCGGATCGTGCCGCAGCACGAGCGTGGGTTGTACATGGGGGTGCAGCAAACGTTCGGCGGTGCCGCGCGTTCGATCGCGCCGATTTACGCCGGATGGGCCTTCGACCATCTGGGGCATGGCGTGCCCTACTTCACCGCCGCTGGTATCGTGCTCGCGACCATCAGCCTGGGGATCGGCATGGAGCGTCACGTACCGGCGAAAGGCAGCGGCTGAGTCCCCGACGGTCAGCGCGGACTCAGCCCGCTGACGGCTACGCGCTGGGTTCGCTCTCGAGTACCGACTTGGCGATCTCGACCATCGGCTTCGATCGGTCCTGACTCGAGCGTTGCAGAATCCGATACGCCTCAGGTTCCGAGCACCCGGTACGGCGCATGAGGATCCCCTTGGCCCGCTCGATCACTTTGCGTGCTTCGAGCGCGGCTTTGGCTTCAGTCGCATCCCGCTTCGCCGACCGCAGCGCCATGGAGCGTGACACCGCGAGCCGAATGGTGGAATCCAGCATCTTCGGCGGCACTGGCTTGGGCAGGAAGGCGACTGCGCCGGTCGTCACCGTCTCCTTGTCCGAGAGCGTGACGTTTTCGTCGCCACTATAAAGAATCACGGCGATCCCCGGCAGCGAACGCGTGATCACTTCCGCCGCCTCGATTCCGGATCCGTCAGGCATGTGGATGTCGAGCAGAACCGCATCGGGGCGCAGGTCGCGCGCTTTCTCGGCGGCTTCGACGCCCGTAGCAACAGCAATCACGACCTCGTAGCCCAAGGTCTCGAGGACCTCGGTGAGCATCTCGCGGGAATCGATTTCATCCTCGGCGAGCAGGATACGGAGACGAGCGGACAACTCGGGACTCGTGGCAACAGGCTTCATGGCAGTCATGTTCGTGCACTCCAAAGTCGTCAGGACGATGAGGAATCGGGCGCTTTCGCGCCAGCGTCCGCCCCATCGTCGAGGCGCGCGCGTTCTGCTTCCAACAGCACCCGCATGCGGGCGGCGAGCCGCCCGTCCGCGTTGGCGAACCCTTCGATCCGACGCGCGAGATCGCGCACCTTCTCCGGGTCCGTTGCGTTCGCGTCCAGCAACCACGCCGCCGACACGATGGGGTTCAGCACATTGCGGACTTCGTGCAACAACGCCCGCCCGACTCGCGTGGCCGCGTCGAGTCGCGGATCGCCGGGCAGTGCCGCCCGTGAACTCACGGGCGCGGAATCTCCCACTCTCCCGTCACCGGACTGGCCAGATTCTCGGCTTCGGTGATCAACCGCGCACCGCGCTGATAGGTGGCCCACGCATACCCCCACTGCACCAGCACCGTGATGCGGTTGCGGAACCCGACCAGATACATGATGTGCACGAATGCCCACAGGAGCCAAGCCGGGTAGCCGGCGAACTTCAGGCCGGCAAACACCGCGACCGCCCGATTCCGGCCGATCGTCGCAAGATCCCCCTTGTTGAAATAGCGGAAGGTCTCGGTCTGGTACCCGCGTATCAGACGAAGGATCTGTCGACCGGCATGCGTTCCCTCCTGGTTCGCGGCCGGTGCGACTCCCGGAACCCATTCGTTCTCACCGCGGCGGACGGCGGCGAGATCACCCGCCACGAACACCTCCGGGTGCCCCGGGACCGACAGATCATGCTCGACCAGCACACGGCCGGCCCGGTCCAGCGGACACCGCAGGTCGGCGGCCAGGGGCGAGGCCTGATTCCCCGCCGCCCAAAATACGCCACCGGATGCGATGAAATCGTCGCCGATGTACACGCCGTGATCATCGATCTTCGTGACGATCGAGTTGGTGCGCACCTCGACATCCAGATGCTCAAGGTCTCGCGCGGCCCGCTCGGACAGCGATTCGGGGAACCCGGGGAGCACCCGCGGGCCTCCTTCCACCAGAATCACGCGCGTCTTGCTCGTGTCGATCCGACGGAAGTCGCGCTGGAGCGCCTTGTGCGCGATCTCCGTGATGGTCCCGGCGAGCTCCACGCCGGTCGGACCGCCCCCGACGATAACGAATGTCATGAGCGCATCGCGCTCCACCGGATTCACGGCCCGTTCGGCGTGCTCGAACGCGATCAGGAACCGGCGACGGATCTCCAGCGCATCTTCGAGACTCTTGAGTCCCGGGGCATGACGCTCCCATTGGTCGTTCCCGAAGTACGCGTGCCGGGATCCCGTGGCCACCAACAGGTAGTCATAGCGGATCGCGCCCACGGCATCGCTGAGATTGACCTCCTTCCGCGCGACATCGATCGACAACACACTGCCGAGCAGAACGGTCACGTTGCGTTGATCACGCAACACCCATCGTATGGGCACGGTGATGTCACTTGGCGCCAACGACGCGGTCGCCACCTGATAGAGCAGCGGCTGGAACAGATGATGATTGGTGCGGTCGATGAGCGTGACGTCGACCGCAGCCTCGCGGAACTCGCGCGCGGCCGCAAGGCCGGCGAATCCGCCGCCGAGGATGACGATGTGAGGGCGCGTGGTAGTCACTCTGCTATAATGGCCGGATCGTTGATGGAGTTCCGACGATTCCCGCCACCGATGAGCAGCCCGACGGCCACGACGGTGACCGCGCCGATCACGTTGTACCAGAGAAACGCGACATCCGGCGCCCAATGATTGACGCTGGCGACCGCACCCATTCCCAAGATGAGCCCCACGAACGCACCATTCGCGCCCGCGCGCGGAAGCATGGCCAGGATGAACACGCCCAGGATGGATCCGTAAAAGAACGAGCCGTAGCGATTCACGACTTCGATCAGTGAACCGAGGGTGGCCGCGAAAGTGGCGACGATACAGGCGAAGACCCCCCAGACCCCGGTCGCGGCCCGCGACACCTTTAGATAGTGCGCGTCATCGGCGTCCGGCGCGACCCAGCGCCGATACAGATCGATCACCGTGGTGCTGGAGAGGGAGGCGAGTTCGCCCGAGACCGCCGACATGGCGGCGGCGATCACCGCGGCGATGAACAACCCGGCGAGGCCGACCGGCAACTCGGACAAGACGAAGTGCGGGATGATATAGTTGACGTCCTTGGAGGGCTGCCCCGTGACAGCCTCCGCCTCCTTCAGCGCTTCGCCCCGCACCGCGACCAGCGCCTTGTCGCTGAGGGCAAATACGCGGCGGTTCTCTTCGGTCGCCGCCGGCGTGGCGACCGCGCGCGCGGCGAGTTGCCGCGCGTCGAACGCCGCGCGATAGCGGGCGTCGAGCGCCGCGTACGCCGCCGGATCCGCAGCCCGCACGGCACGGGCATGCGCGGGATTGTAGTACATCGGTGGCGCCACGAAGATGTAGAACACGAACACCAAGACGCCGACCAGCAGGATCAGGGCCTGCAACGGGATCTTCCAATACGCGCTGATCAAATGCGAGCTGCGCGCTTCATCCACGGACTTCGCCGTGAGATAGCGCTGGACTTGGCTCTGATCCGTCCCGAAATACGAGAGCATCAGGAACGTACCGCCGATGATGCCGCTCCAGAACGTGTACGTCTCGTGCCACGTGAAGGAGAAGTCGAACACCCGCAGGCGTCCCGCTGCACCGGCAATATGCAGTGCCGCATCCGGGCTCACGGGAATCCGGATCAGGAGCACGACGACCACGGCCACCAGCGCGCCCACCACCAGCACCATCTGCTTCACATCCGTCCACGCCACCGCCTGGACGCCGCCGATCATGGTGTAGACGACCGTCGGAACCCCGATCAGGGCGACGGACCACCCGACGGGCCACCCGAAGATCGCCGAGAAGACGACCGCGGGTGCGGCGATGATCGTCCCGCAGCTCAGCCCGCGCGACACGAGGAACAGGACGCTCGTGAGCGATCGCGTCTTGGCATCGAAGCGGCGCTCCAGAAACTCGTACGCCGTATACACCTTGGCCCGGTGCAGAAAGGGGACGATCGTCACCCCGAGGATCACCAGCGCGATCGGCAGGCCGAAGTAGAACTGCACGAAACGCATGCCGTCGACGGCGCCTTGCCCGGTAGTACCGATCATCGTGACGGCCGATAGCTGCGTGGCCATCACCGAGAGTCCGACCACCCACCACGGGAGTGCGCGTCCGCCGAGGAAATAGCCTTCCAGCTGGGTGGTGCCGCGCGAGCGACGGATCCCGTCGATGGACACGTACAACAGCCAGGCGATGACGACGGCCCAGTTGATCCAATGCATGGCGTCCTCAGCGGGCGTAGCGGGACTGGAGCAGCCAGAGGAGCAGCCAGACAATCAGCTCCGCGCCCAGGACGCGCAACAGCAGGACGCGGAACGGCGGATGCGTACCCGGCGTGCGACCCTCACTCACGGTTGCACCTTCTTGAGCGGCGGTTCGGTGCCGGCCGAGAGCATGTTGACAAACAGGCGCGGACCGCCGGCCACCCCACCGGGAATCTGCCGGAAGAGCGACAAGGTGGTATAGACGAACATCCCTTTCCCGACCGGGGCGACCAACAGCGCCCCGCGCTGGTCGGTCTCCCCCGCGTCGTGCATTTCCAGCAGCGGCTGCCATTTCGCGTCGATCGTGCTGGGCATGTACAGGGCGCGCTCCTGCACCCAATCGTTCCAGTCGGCGTCGCCGATGACGTTGGGCCACGTCAGCAGTTTGTGTTTCGGAGTGAGCACGGTGACCTTGGCATCCTCTTCGGTCACGCGCGCCGCTGGCCCCGTCGGGGCCAACGCGATCGGATACGGCAGCACGCCCGGGGTCGCCATTTCCGTCTGGCCGTACTGCACGACCACCGTTCCCCCCTTCCGCGCGAAATCGATGACGCGCGCGCTGTTGGCGATCAACTCCTTGTTAGCCTGGTACGCGCGCGGGCCGATGACCAGTGTGCTGAACCGTGAGAGATTGAGCACCGCCAGCTCGGACGGCTTGACCACCGCCACCGGGATGTCGAACATCTGCAGGAATGGCGCGACGGCATCACCAACGCCTTGCACGTACGCCACGCTGAGCGTCGCCGGCACGGTCATGTCGACGGCTTGCACCCACATCGCCGGGGCTCGATACAGCCGTACCGGACGAATGTGCGGGTATTCCACGCTGGTCAGACCGAGATCGTTACGGCCGGTCTCGGATTCCGCGACCACCCCCAGCTCCTGTCGGCCCGCCTTCATCGAGCCGCGGAGCCGCAGGAAGAGTTGGCGGCGCTCATTCGGTGCGAGTGTGACCGAGGCCGGAAGCGAATCGAGGCGCAGGCCCGGAGGAACGACCGTCCGGAAGGTGAACGTCTTGGGTGAATCCGCATACGACTGCAGTGTGAGCGTCAGCGTCTGTTCGGTCGGTTTGCCACTCACGACGTACTGCAGATTGCGGTCGAACGCGAGGGTGACGGGCGGTACGCCGCCCACGGGACGATCCTGCTGTCCCAGGACCGCATCCGCGAACTTGTAGATGATCGTCCCTGCATGGTACGTGACCGTGTGTCCCGCGATCTGCATCGTGACCACGACGTTCGACTCGCGCCGCAGATCTTCGGCGATGGCGACGCCTGGCACCATGTCGGTGGACGGTCCTGTCGAGACGCGGGCGATGCCGTCAGCCGGCGAGCGGCGGGGCGCGAACATGTCATCGACTTTCCCGCCGAGCCACCAGGGCCGTGTGTCCACCAGGCCGATCACGCTTCCGGTGAGCCGCACCGCGCTGTCGGGGAGGATCTCCCGCGCGTCCATGGTCGTCGGGCGTCGTCCGGTGAGACGCACCTCCGTCAGCACGACCTTCGCGGCACCACGATTGTACACGGTGAGCGAGACGGGCATGGAGTCCCCGAACGCGAGAAGCTCCTTGGGCGCCACCGTCTCCACCGCGAGTCCGGCGGCGTTCACCGCGGCCTCGCTGAGGCGTCGCGCGAGGATCGTCAACGCGGCATCGAGGTCGAGCTGTGCGCTCGAGCAGCCGAGCACGGGGGCTGGTCCTGCGCCCGCTCCCCCCGTGCTCCGGCGCGGGAACCCGCAACGGGGCGTGGCATCGCGCGTGGACTGCGCCGCTTCCGCGGCGCGCGACAGCAACGGCACAAGGTCATTCGGACGACGGAGGTCGAGCGCGCGGCGCGCCGAGTCGAGCGCCGGCTGAATGGCACGCAGCACGGCGAGCCGCGCGAACGTCGTATCCACGCCATCGAAGATCGAACGTTCCTGCTCAGCGGGGGTCGCGGCGTTCACGCGGGTGGACTCGCGACGCAGTCCGGCCATCACCATCCCCTTGGGTTGCTGCACGCCGCCGAAGCCCTGCGAACGATGCTGCGCGCGACTCTCGGCCGCGATCTCGGCGTAACTGCGTCCCAACACCGGGTCGAATTCCCCGACGTTGATTTGCATCGTCGGTGACAGGCGATTGAACCCCGTGGTCCGATAGAACTTCGCGGGCTCCCATGGCTGTCCGTAGGTTGCCGCCGGGAAGCGGATGGTATCACCCGCCGCCTCGAATCCTTCCTTGGCGAGGATGCCGGCCACCGTGTGATGTCCGTGCCCATCCGCCGCAGTGCCGCTCCACACGGAGATGACGACCTGTGGACGGAAGGCACGGATCACGGTCACGACGTCGCCCAGCAGCGAATCGTGCGGCCAATGCTTGAAGGTTTCCGTGGAACTCTTGGAAAATCCGAAATCGAAGGCCCGGGTGAAATACTGATGCCCGCCATCGACGCGGCGCGCCGCCAGCAACTCCTCCGTGCGAATGGCGCCGAGGGCTTCGCCCAGTTCGTTGCCGATCAAGTTCTGCCCGCCGTCGCCGCGCGTCAGCGACAGGTAGGCGGTTTCGACCCCGCGCCCACGCGTGAGCCAAGCGATCACGCGCGTGTCCTCATCGTCGGGATGCGCGGCGATCATCAGCACGCGCCCCGTCACCGGGAGCGCGCGCACGAGCTGGTCGACCGCCGCCGCGCCGCGTTCCTGACCGCGCGCGACACCCGTCACTCCGACGAGCACGAACCATGCCGCGACGGTGCGGCGGACGTATCGCTTCACGGGCCCTCCCCCTTCAGCTGACGGTCTCACGCGCTAGAGCGCGCGCATCACTCCGGTCGTGCGCCGCGAGCCCGCGGGACGCGTCGTCGGTCCCGTCGCCTCGGCCACGATGCGCGCCTGCTCCTCAGCATGGGCCTGCGGATAGCCTTCGGCAGGGCTCGCCCGCTCGGGGCGACCCACATACCGGATCACCACCGCATTGCCCGCGGACCCCCGCAGACGTGGCGCCACATAGCTCCAGGCGCCCATGTTCTTCGGCTCTTCCTGCGCCCAGACCAGCTCGGTCGCCTTCGGATAGCGATCGAGCACCGCCGACAACGCGGAGTGCGGCCAGGGGTAGAGCTCTTCCAGACGCACGATGGCGATGTCGTCCGCCACCGGCTTGGCCACGAGATCGTAGTACACCTTGCCGGTACAGAACACGACGCGCTTCACATCGGCGGCGATCGTTGCACCGCGCGGATCGTCGATCACCGGCTGGAAACCGCCCGACGCGAGATCGCTGATCTGGCTGGCCGCCTGCGCCAAACGGAGCAGGGACTTGGGCTGCATGAGGACGAGCGGACGCCGTTCGGTGAGCGACGCCTGCCAGCGCAGGATGTGGAAGTACTGCGCCGGCGTGGACGGATACGCCACCCGCATGTTGCCTTCCGCGCACAACTGCAGAAAGCGTTCGAGACGCGCGCTGCTGTGCTCGGGGCCCTGCCCTTCATAGCCGTGCGGCAGCAGCAGCACCAGTCCGGAGTCCTGCCCCCACTTGGCACGATCCGCGGACAGGAACTGATCGATGATCGGCTGCGCGACATTCGCGAAATCGCCGAACTGTCCCTCCCACAACACAAGCGTATCGGCGGAGGCGGTACTGTAGCCGTACTCGAAGCCCATCACCGCCATCTCGGAGAGCGCGGAGTTGTAGATCTCGAAGGCCGTGGTCACACCGTCGAGATGGCGCATCGGGACATACGTCGCATCGTTGGTGACGTCGTGCAGGACGACGTGACGATGCGAGAAGGTGCCGCGCTCGACGTCCTGGCCGGTCAGTCGGATCGACTTCCCGTCGCCCAGAATCGACGCGAAGGCGAGCGCCTCGGCGTGCCCCCAGTCGATTCCGCCGGCATCGCCCATGGACTCGCGGCGGCGTTCGAGCTGCTTCGCCAAGCGCGGATGGGGCGTGAAGCTCGCGGGCCACCGCAGGAGTTGCTCGTTGAGCCCATGCAACGCCGCGACCGGCACCGCCGTCACCGGCGGTGTCGGCGAGGGCTCCGCCCCCCGGAAGTCGGTCACATGCGCCGCCGCCGCGGGCGGTGCCGACTTGACCTGCTCATAGCGCGTCTGCAGCGCGGCGGCCACGGCGTGATCGACCGCATCGACATCGCTGGCCGAGACCACCCCTTCCTTCACGAGACGCGCGCCCCACACCTGCCGTGGCGTCGGATGCGCCTTGATCCTCTCGTACAGCAGCGGTTGCGTGTAGGTGGGCTCGTCGCCCTCGTTGTGCCCGTGGCGGCGGTACCCGACCAGATCCACCAGGAAGTCACGGCCGAACGCCGTGCGGTACGCCACGGCGATCCGCATGGCGATCACGCACGCCTCGGCGTCGTCCGCATTCACGTGGATGATCGGCATCTCGAATCCCTTCGCCAAGTCACTGGCAAAGCGCGTCGAGCGCGAGTCGGACGGGTTCGTGGTGAACCCGACCTGATTGTTCACGATGATGTGCAGCGTGCCGCCGACGTCCGTCGCGCGCAGATGCGCCAAGTTGAAGGTCTCGGCCACGATCCCTTCGCCCGGGAACGCCGCGTCGCCATGAATGCAGATCGGCACCACCGATTGTTCGTCGCGACGACGTGGATCGTCGGGCAGGCGCTGATGTGCCCGCGCGTAGCCCTGCAGCACGGGGTTCACGATTTCGAGATGACTCGGATTCGGCACGAGCGACATCCGGACCGTGCGGCCGGAGCTCGTCACCCGTTCGCTCTCGAACCCGAGGTGGTACTTCACGTCGCCCGTGCTCGAATCGTGCAGATGGTCGTGACGACCCGAGAACTCGGCGAAGATCTGTTCCACCGGCTTCCCCATGACGCGCACCAGCACGTTGATGCGGCCGCGGTGCGCCATGGAAATCGCGACGTGGCGAGCCCCGGCCGCCGCGGATTCCTCGACCACCGTGTCGAGCATCGGCACGAGGGCATCGGTGCCTTCGAGCGAGAACCGCTTGTAGCCGACGAAGGCCCGTCCCAGAAAACGCTCGAGCCCGTCGACCTCGGTCAGCCGCTCCAGCAACTGACGCTTCTCGGCAGCCTCCAGCGGACGCGTGAGCTGCTCCGCCGTGAACAGTGCGCGGAACCATTGCCGTTCCTCTTCCGTGCGGCAGTGCACGAACTCGACGGCGAGATTGCGGGTGTAGCGAAATTTCAGGCGGTCGGCCACGTCGCGGGCGGTCGCCATATGCGGGAAGCCCAGCGCCGCACCGGTGACGCGGTCCAGATCGGCGTCGGTGATGCCATAGAACTCGGGGGTCATTTCCAACGCCCCCGGGGGCGGCGACCCGAGCGGATCGAGTTGCACCGCCAGATAGCCGTAGCGGCGGATGGCGTTCACATAGCGCGACGCCCCCACTGCACGCCGCTCCGCGTCCGGATCACCCGCGCCGGGAACGGACCCGCCCCCGAACTGCTGGGCGAACGTGAAGAACTGACGCCACGAGGCGTCAACGGAGTTCGGGTCGCGACGCCACGCTTCGAACTGCTCGGCGATATAGGCGTCGTTGAAGACGGACGCGACGGGCTCTGGCATGCGGGAAATCTAACCAGCGACCATGGTGACGGCAGTCGACCGGTCGTGCGGTGGCGCTAACGGTTTGCGACGATCAAATCGTGCAGTTCCGAAGCGCTGCCCGGTCGATCGGCCGGATGCTTGGACAGGATCCGGAGGATCAGATCGGAGAGCGCGACCGGTACCTCCGGATTGAGGTCCGCGGGCGCGACCGGCGTCTCTTCCAGCACCCGCGCGATCAACGCGATCGGGCTGTCCGCCGTGAAGGGCACGGCCCCGGTCAGGCAGTGGTACATCACGCTGGCCACTGAGTAGAGGTCGGCCCGGGCATCGCCGGCATCGCCCATCAGTAGCTCAGGGGCCAGATACGCCGACGGGATCGCGGCCACCGGACGGCGCATCGACGTCCCCCCGCTCGGCGTGGGGATCGGACGCGTGATCCCGAAATCGGCGACCTTCAATACGCCGTCGACCGCGATCAGCAGGTGCTCCGGCCGCAGGTCTCGATGCAGCACGCCCTGTGCGTGTGCCGCCGCGAGCGCGCGGCACAGTTGTAGTCCGAGCGAGACGGTGACCGGCACCGGGAGTGGCGCCCCACGCCGCAGCACCGCCGCGAGCGAGGTTCCCGCCACATACTCGCGCGTGAGGTAATAGCGACCCTCATGTTCCCCGAAGTCGTCGGTCCGTACGACGTTGCGATGCACGATCCCGCGCGCCAGCCGGATCTCGCGCTTGAAATTCTCGAGAGCCCCGGGCCCCTCGCTGACGAACGCGCGGCTCAGCAACTTCACGGCGATCACGGCACGGCGCTCGCGGTCCACGGCTTTGACGACCGTACCGCTCGCACCAGCGCCGAGCCACGCGCGCACCTCATACCGCCCCGCAATCCGGCTGCCGACAGGGACGCCGCCGGTCTCGAGCGGTCCACGCGACCCGTCGGCGGACACGGGGGACTCCTCCCTCCCCCGCATGAACTCGACGAGCGTCTGCTGTTCGGCGAGGCCCGCCAGCAGGGAGCGGAAGACGGTGACGAGCGCATGCACCTCCCCGGCCCCCGATCCGGCGACACCGGTCGCGACATCGCCCTCGGCGGCGCGTTCCGCAGCGTCGACCAACGCACGCACGGTGCGCGTGTACGGACGAGCGATCACCAGCGCGAGCAGGAGTGCGAGCACGAGCCCGGCACCGCCGGCGACGAGCAGGAGCTGCCGAAGACGACCGAGGGCTGCGAGTTCCTGGTCGCGGTTTCGCAACACGACGAATCCGCCCACTTGCGCCCCGGTCGCCGATCGCAACGCCTCGCTGAGCGCCACGAAATGCGCGCCCCCGACGGTCGCGTCGGTACGGATCGGCGTTTCGCGCAGGAGCGAGTCCGGAAGGCTCGGATCGAGGTCAGGGGCTGTGGGGAGCGCGCCGACCAGCGCGTGCACCTCCCGTCCCGCGCCGATTGTCGACGCCGTCAGCACGGCGCGGCCGTCCGCGGTCCGCGCGAATAGCACGACGTCGACCGCCCCTCCGGCCGCCGCCTTGAGCGAATCCGCATACGACGCATCCACCGGTCGCACGGCCATCAACGCGCCGACCACCGCATTGGCACCGATGACCGGAAGCGCGATGACGCGGATCAGCGTGTCGCCCGTCACCCCGTACGCACCGAGCGTGGTACCCGCGAGCGCCTGGCTGATCATGCGATCGCCGGCCAGGTTCGCGGAGTCCGCCGCCGGGTCGTTGCTCTTCACGAGCCGCGTACCCGCGGTATCCACCACCTGCACCCACGCGGCGTCGATCACGTCGCTGGCCACGGTCACCTGGTCCGCGAGGTCGCCGCGTTTCTTGCTCCCGAATGCGGCGCGCAGGGCCGGATTGCCGACGGCGAGGTTCGCGCGCTCCCGCATCGCGCGGTCCTGCCCGGCGAGGACCGTGCGGACTTGTGCGCGGGCGGCCTTCACCGCCGTGGTGACGGTCACATCGGCGGCGCGCACGGCCTCGGCGTTGGCGACATAGAACGTGCCGCCGAGGACCGCGGCGAGAGCGATCGCGATGGCAACGAAGAGGCGTGTCCCCAGCGACAGTCCGCGAGTTTTCATGGATTGCGGATGAGCTCGGTGAGCTGCAGGGTGGCACCGCTTGCCGTGACCTCACGGCGTGCACCCACGTGATACGCCGACAAGGCGAAGTCAGGAGCGAGCGGGACGTGCGGCGCCCAAAGGTACCACACGCGGGCGGGACGGGACGCATCCACCAGCAGCGATTCGGCCTCGATCATCGGCGGCAGATACCCGTGCGCTTCGTCGAGCGTGCGCCGCGAGGTCTTGGGGTCGAGTGCCGTGAGCCACGCCCAGCCGAGCCACCGGGTCTTCACGATGATGGTCGAATCACCGGGTTGCAGCGCCATCATCGCTTTGTCGAGCACGCGGGCGAAGGCCGTGTACTGCAGGTTGTAGGCGAGCGCGTCATGTCCGTTCCCGCAGCACTCGTGTGAGATGCGCGTCACGCGGAACATGCGCTCCTGACCGATCGAGAACGTTCCCACCACGAAACGCGTCACCGGGTCGAATGACCATCGCACCGACGCCAGAAGGCACGGCAGCCACAGCGCGACCGCCACCGTGCGCCACCGCCGCGGGATCCCCGCGTGCGACAGCGCCACCACGGCGCCGAGCATGAGAAACGGGAGGAACACGGTGTAGTAGCGCAGGTTGCTGTACGTCCGGTACGAGGTGATGACATACAGGCTGATCACCAGCGTCCAGATCAGGGCGCGCCAGCCCGTGGTCGGCGCCAGATCCGACCAGTGCCAACGCCGACGACGCACGGCGATCCATGCGCCGACCACCGACAGCAGCGACGGCCACCACTGGAACTGCAGCACCGTCACCAGGAATGCCTGATTCAGGAGATGGCGACTCCAGAGATCCCACGGTCGGAAGTCCCGCAGGAGACCGGCCGTGCCGCGTGACGCCCCCCAGATGGTCGCCGAGTGCGCGGGGCTGAACAGCCCGGGACCGAAGACGATCGCGATGTACAGGAAGCCCGGGATCGCCAAGAGCATCGTGCGCCGCAGAAACCCCGGCTCGCGCAGCAGACTCCACCAGCTCACCGTCGCCGCCACGGCGTAAATGATGACCCCGGTTTCTTTCGCGAACGCGAGCAGTGTGCCGGCGATCACGATCTCCGGCACGTGCCGGCGCACCAGTCCGCTCAGGAGCCACATCCCCCACGCGAGCATCGCCGTGTCGACATTCGGCTGCAGCACGGCGGCGAGCACGGCCGGATGAATCGCCACCGCGATCACCAGCATCGCGCGGATCCGACGATCCGCCTCGGACGGGAGCGCGGCGGTGAGCACGCGTGCCCAGCCCGCCAGCGCCACGAGCCCGAGGACGAGCTGCGGTGCGAACAACGGCATCGCCCCGGGCACCGTCCCGAGGCGCGAGAGCAGCATCGGGAACGTCCACGAGAGCGACACATGCGTGGCGCAGCGCTCGATGCTCGGAGGCACATCCGCCAAGCACCGCGCATAGACCCACCCATCCCAGAACGGGACGATCCCGCGGTGCGGCCACAACAATCCCACCATCAACACAAACCCCAGCGCCACACTGCCGACCGCCCAGCGACGGGCGGCGGGATCCGGCGATGGGCTCGGGAGCGGGTGCGCCATGCCCAATACTACGCCATGGGAAGCAGATGCACCGGAGCGCCCACGCGTACGGTCCCTTCCACGCGCACCCGCGCGTAGATCCGACTCCACCCGGGGTGTGTCTTGTGCCCGATACGTCCGGACCGCCCATCGTGGAACGATCCGGCGATGGTCGCGCACGGCTGAGCCCATTCCGTGCACTCGAGTTCCACGCCCCCGATGTCGAACCGCACGCCGGGCACCACCGCGTCCCAGTCGAGCCCCGCCACGGTCAGGTTCTCGCCGGTGGTCCCGATGTCGATCGGGTGGCCCTCGGCTTGCAGCGCCTGAATGCGTTCGAGGGCGTACAGACACACCGCTTTGTCCGGTCCTCCGTGCCGATGGTACACGTGGGCATCCAGGTCGAGACCATCCCGGGTGATGCGCACCTCCGGAATGGACAGCTTCGGGACGCCGCCCGCGGACCGATTGATCGATACGACGCGCGCGGGACTCATACCGGCACCACCGCCGCCACGAGTCGTACGGGGATCCCGCCGTTGCGGAAGGTGAGAATGTCGCGGAAGTCGAGTCCGACCTGTCGATCGAGCGCCCGATCGGCCGAGAGCACGCCGACCGTCCAGCCACGACACCGATCGCGCGCGACATGACCGAGTTGCGCGTACAGGTTGCGCAGGTCGTCACCGTCCCCCACGCGTCCGCCATACGGGGGATTCACCAGCAACAGCCCGGGCCCCTCGGGGACCTCGATCGAGGACAACGCTCGCTGGAAGATGCGCAGATTGTCGACCACGCCGGCCCGTTCCGCATTGGCCAGCGCAGCCTCGGCCGCCCCACGGTCACGGTCGGACGCGAGGATCGGCTGCGGGGCGTGCGGGATCATGAGCGCGGCCGCTTTCTCGCGGACCGCCGCCGCTCCGGGACGTTTGCCCGCCACGGGCCAGTGCTCGCAACGGAAGGTGCGGCCCAGCCCTGGCGCCATCTGCCGCGCGATCAGCGCGCCTTCAATCGGGATCGTGCCAGCACCGCACATCGCGTCGACCAATGGCACGGATCCATCGTAGCCCAGGGCCAGCAACATCGCTGCGGCCAGCGTCTCGCGCATCGGCGCCTTGGCCGTTGCCAGTCGGTAGCCCCGACGGTGCAGCAACTCGCCCGAGCTGTCGGCACTGATCGTGCAGACGTCGCGGAGGACGCGCACCACGAAGAGTTGCGCCGGACCGGCATCACTCTCGTCCGACTCGTCCTCGTCGGCGCCGCGCGCGGCGCGCACCCCCTTCACGCGCGCAGTGATCGCACCCATCACGCGCTCCGCGACGGCATCGGAGTGATAGAGGATGGACTTCTTGCACGTCACGCGCAGCCGCACCGCATCACCCGGTGCAACGAACTCCTCCCACGGCACCGATTTGGCGAGCCGCTCGAGTTCGCTGAACGCCGTCGCCCGGAACTGGGCCACGCGCACGATCACCCGCGACACGCTGCGCAGCCGCAGGTTGCACCGCAGGAGCGCCCGGTCGTCCGCCGTGAAGGTGACGCCGCCTTCAGTCACCGTGAGATCCGAGACCGACAGCTGCGACAACTCGGTCGCCGCAATGTGTTCGAGCCCCGGCGCGACCGAGGCAAAGCACGCGCGACGCGTCGGTGCGGTCACGCCGCCGCCGCGCGCTTCACCTGCCACTTCCACAGACGGTAGGCGTAGAGGACGACGAAGAACGCCGCGAACATCGCCGGCTCCTCGATGTCCTTCTTGACCGACATCCAGTAATGCATCACACCCAGGATCCCGATGGGATACACCAACATGTGCAGGCGTCGCCAGTTCTTCCCGCCGAGGCGGCGGATCATCGCCGCGGTGGAGGTGACGGTCAACGGAACCATCAGCACGAGTCCGGCCATGCCGATCATGATGTACGGCCGCTTCACCAGGTCCTTGACCAGGTCGTTCCAGTCGAACTGCACGTCGAGCAACGCGTAGGCGATCCAGTGGAGCATCACGTAGCCGAACGCGAAGAGCCCCATCGTGCGCCGATGCTTGGCCAGCCAGTTCCACCCCAGCACTTGGCGCAGCGGGGTGACCGCAACGGTGGCGATGAGGAAACGCAGCGTCCACTCCCCGAGGAAGTGTTCCGTTTCCTTGACGGGATTGCTCCCGAGCAGACTGGTGCTCCCCGCGACATCCGAGACCAACGCGCCGATCGCGACGACACCCGGGATGCAGGACGCCACGATGAGTCCGACCGGGAACCACGCGGGTTCCCGGAACGCGCGCAGGCGGTCGTAGCGATCGCGCCAGCTCATGCGGGGCCGCCGTCAGCAGCGAGTCGCGGCCACACGATCAAAAATTCTTCCGGAGATCCATCCCCGCGTACATCGCCCCCACCTGCTCCGCGTAGCCGTTGAACATCAGCGTCTTGCGACGGCGGAGTTTGTCCAGCCCGGTGAGGCCCAAGCGGCGCTCCGTGGCCTGACTCCACCGCGGATGATCGACCTCCGGATTCACATTGGAGTAGAACCCGTACTCCGACGGATTCGCGATCTGCCACGTGTTCCTCGGCTGCTGTTCCACGAAGCGGAGCCGCACGATCGACTTGATCCCCTTGAAGCCGTACTTCCAGGGAACCACCAGGCGCAGTGGGGCACCATTCTGGTTCGGCAGATCGCGACCATAGACGCCCGTGGCGAGCATCGTCAACGGATGCATCGCTTCGTCCAGACGCAGTCCCTCCACGTACGGCCAATCGAGCACGCCGCTCTGCTGACCCGGCATCCGCTTGGGATCGTACAGGGTGGTGAACTCCACGTACTTGGCCTTGGCGGTCGGCGCCGCGCGCTTGATCACGTCGGCCAGCGGGATGCCGCGCCACGGGATCACCATGGACCACGCCTCCACGCAGCGATGCCGATAGATACGATCCTCCACCACGCTCGGCTTGAGGAAATCCTCGAGCTGGTAATCCCCCGGCTTCGCCACGAGCCCGTCGACTTTGACCGTCCAGGGCTTCGGTCGGAAGTTCTTGGCGAGTTCGACCGGCTCGTCCTTCCCCGTACCGAACTCGTAGAAGTTGTTGTAGCTCGTCACGTCGGACCACGGCGTGGCCTTGTCGTCGCTCTGCAGCCCGTACGGCTTGCCGACCGCCTGTGGGTCCTGCGCGCCCTGCACCGCCGCGTGGAGCGCGCGTGGGGTCAGCCCCCCGGCGATCGCGCCGAGCCCCGCGGCCCCGGCAGCGGCAATGAAGGTACGACGGTCGACGTACACTCCCTCGGGAGTGAGTTCGGACGACGGAAGATCGGTGGCGCGACGGATCAGCATGGGCGGCTCCAGCAGGGGACAGCCTCTATTATACATAAAGCAGGTCGCAATTTTCCCCTCCTCCGCCGTTTTCCCGGCATTCCCCCCCCCCAGAACGATGCCTGCTTGGATGGAGCACCGGATCCTCGGCAACACCGTCACGGAATGGCTGATCGCCACCGGGAGTGTGCTGCTGTCACTCGGCGTCGTCACCGTGCTGCGCGGCTCTCTCGTGCGGCGCCTCGAGGCCGTGAGTGCGCGCACGGAGACCATCCTGGATGACTATCTCGTCGTCCTGCTGCAAGCGCTCCGTCCGATCTTCGTGGTGCTTGCCGCGGTCGCATGGGCCCTGCTGTCACTCGAGATTCCAGCCGCGTGGGTGCTGGTCTGCCAGTGGTTGCTGGTGTTCTCGCTCGTGGTGCAGGCCTTCCACTGGGTGAACAAGACGGTCGCATTCTGGGTCAGCAATTACGAGAAGACCCACGGGGCCGCCGTGGATCGCGCCGCCGTAATGATCATCACGTTCGGCGTCCGGCTGGCGTTCTGGGTGATCATCGGCCTCGAGACGCTGCGCTATTTCCACAAGAGTCCCACGACGCTGCTGGCGGGATTGGGCGTCAGCGGCATCGCCTTGGCCCTGGCGGTCCAGAACGTGCTCGGCGACCTGTTGGCAGCGCTCTCGATCATGCTCGACAAGCCGTTCGTCGTCGGCGACACGATCGCGGCCGACACGTTCGAAGGGGTCGTCGAGAAGATCGGCCTGAAGAGCGTCCGACTCCGCGCCCCGACGGGCGAGCAGGTGATTTTCGGCAATGCCGACCTGATGCGCAGCCGGATGCGGAATCTCACGCGGCGCTGGAGCCGTCGCGTCACGATGACCCTCCCCGTCGGGCCGGGGACGCCGGCGGCAACGTTGCAGCGCATTCCCGACCTGCTCGCCGCGGAAGTCGCAAACGCCCCGCACGCCACCCTGGTGCGCGCCCATCTGATCGCCGTCACTCCGACAGGCTTCGACTTCGAGCTCGTGATCACGCTCGACACCGCGCTGGCGGCCGCCGCCTTCGACGCACGACAGCGCATTCTGCTCGGCATCCTCGCCCAGTTCGAACGCGAGGGGATCGCCCTCGCCCAAGGCGCGGGCGCAACGGTCGTGCCGCGCGTCGACACCGAGATCCGGTGACCGGGGCGCGACCGGATTCCGCCTCCCGCACCCTCGCACGCTCCGGCTTCGCCGCGGCGACTGCGCTCGCCGGCGTCGTCGACCTCATCCTCAATCCCGCGTCGATCAATCCCGACGGCGTCGCGTACATCGAAGTCGGTCGCGCATTACTCGCGGGTCAGCGGCAGGGGGTTGTGGGATACTGGAGTCCGCTGTACGCCACGTTCGTCGCCGGAGTCCTCGCGATCTTCCATGCCACGCCCGCCACCGAGGTGCTGATCGCGCGTGGTGCGAATCTGGTCTGCTTCCTGATCGCCGCGGTCGCCTTCGAGATGCTCGTCACCGCGTGGCTCGACCGACTTCGCGCCACGGGACCTATCGCCGGGGAATCGGCGTGGCGCGTCCCGGCCTACGCGGTCTTCATCTGGACGTGCGTCCGCAATATCGGCGTCGCCGAGATCACCCCGGACCTCGGCGTGGCCGCCGCGATCTTCGCCGCCACCGCGTTGGTGCTCCGCGATCCGCCGGACCGGCACCACGGCACGTCGGCCACGCACGCCGCGACGCTCGGGCTCGTGCTGGGCATCGGCTACCTCGACAAAGCGGTGCTCTTCGTGGTCGCCTTCCCGGTGCTGGCGGTCTATGCGTGGCGGTCCGGGCGACGTCCTGCCGCGGTCGCGCTCGCCGTGTTCCTGCTCGTGTGCTCGCCGTGGATCGCCCTCCTGTCCGGCGTCAAAGGGCGCCCGACGTTCGGTGACGTCGGACGACTGAACGTCGTGTGGTACAACAGCTCCATCAGACCCTATCAACATTGGCAGGGCGACGAACCCGGACTGGGAACGCCCGAGCATCCCACGCGCCGCCTCCGGCGCAACCCGGAGGTCTTCGAGTTCGCCACGCCATTCACCGTGAGCTACGCGCCCTGGTACGATGCGTCGTACTGGTACGAGGGGGTCGCGAGCCGCGTCCGCGTGACGACGATGCTCGCACGCGCGAACCGAAGCATCCGCGGCACGTCCAAGCATCTCTGGCCGCTGGCGATCGGGGTCGTGCTCCTGCTCTTCGTCACGCGGACCCTCCCGCGTCCCACGATGGCGTGGCTGCGCGACGTGGCACCGTTCGCGGTTCCCGCGCTGTTCACCTACGCGATCTATGCCCCGATCGCCCTGTATACCCGATACGTCGCGGCGGCCGCCGCCCTGCTCTTCCTCGGGGTCATTCTCGCGTGGTCCCTCAGCGCGACGGATCACACCCGACGATGCATCGTGATCGTCTGGGGAGTGGTCGGCATGCTCGCGACGGGACAGCTGGCGAGAGAGTGGCAGCTCCGCGCCCGCGAGACGCTCGCCGGCAGCAGCCTCCGGTGGCGCGACGACGACGATGTCGCCGTTGCCCGGCAACTCCTCACGAGCTATCCGGCGGGCACGCGGGTGGCGGGTATCGGCTCCACCGGCAGCTGGATGTACTGGCCACATTTCGCCGGATTCCGGATGGTCGCCGAGTCGCCGAACTACGACGACCTGCACTACTGGGCCGCCCCCGACTCGGCGCGCGCCGATGTGCTCTGCCGACTGCATCGGGCCGGGGCCGAGTTCGTCGTGTCGGACAGTCTGCCGGAGGCACCGCGTCCGGGGTGGACTCCGCTCGGGAGCGGGCGCTATGCGCTACGGACCCTCGCCGACGCCTGCCCACCCGCTCCCGCCGCTTCGCGATGACCGATCCGCTGCGCCTCGACCGCACCGCACGCGCCGTGCGCACCGGCGGGGTCTCGTCAGGGCCCATTCACGATGCAGCCTGGCGCGCGCTCGAGCAGGCCCTCGCGCCCGCCATCCACGGCCGCGTGCTGGATTTCGGGTCCGGCACCGGCACGCTCACGCGTCGCCTTGCCGCCGAGCCTGGCGTCACCGAGATCATCGCCTGTGATCTCGCACCGGCCGGTGATGCCGCGGCGCTTCCGCGGGTGCGATGGATCACGACCGACCTGAACGAACCGCTCCCGCTGGCGGCCGGGTCGGTGGATGTCGTGGCCGCCATCGAAGTGATCGAGCATCTGGAGAACCCGCGCGCGGTCGCCCGCGAGTGGCGGCGGGTTCTGGCACCCGACGGCGTGCTCCTGATGTCCACGCCGAATATCGAGGCGTGGCGATCGGTGCTGTCCTTCACCGTGCGCGGCGAACACGCCGCGTTCCGGGCGCCGTCGTATCCGTCGCACATCACCGCGCTGTCCGCGGCCGACATCCGTCACGTGCTCGAGGAATCCGGGTTCGCCGACATCCGGGTGACGTACACGGGGCATGGGCTGCTGCCGGGCGCGCGCACGAGCTGGCAGTCGCTGTCGCTCGGGCGCCTGCGCGGACGTCGCTACTCCGACAATGTGATCGCGATCGCTCGCGCAGGCTGAGCGCCGCCCGACCTACTCGATGGTCTTGTGGAAGCGGCGCACGCTGATCGTGAACAGCAACAGTGCGAGCACGAACATCGAGCCGGTGGGACGCCACAGTTCGGCCAAGCCGGTGCCCTTGAGCATCACGCCGCGCAGTATCTTCAAATAGTACGTGAGCGGAAGCGCCAAGCCGACGAGCTGGGCCGGCACCGGCATCGCCATGCGCGGAAAGATGTACCCCGACAGCAGGATGTTCGGCAGCATGAAGAAGAACGACAGCTGCATGGCCTGCGCCTGACTCCGGGCCACCGTCGAGATCAGGAGCCCGACGCCGAGGCTCGCCACGATGAAGGGAATCGTCAGCAGATAGAGCAGCGCCAGACTCCCCGCCATCGGCACGCGGAATACGACCCACCCCATGGTCAGCACGACCGTCATCTGGACGTAGCCGACGATCACGAAGGGGACGAGCTTCCCCAGCATCAGGCTCGTCTTGCCGATCGGGGTGACGATGAGCTGTTCGAGCGTGCCGCGCTCGCGCTCGCGCACGATCGCCGTGGCGGTGATGAGCGTGAGCGTGATGGTGAGCAGGACGCCGATCACTCCGGGCACGATGAACACCGCACTGCGTTGCGCGGGATTGTACAGCGGACGCACCCGCATCTCGAGCGGGTTGGCGAGCGGGACGCGTTGGGCGATGATCTGCGTCGCCCGCGCCTGGGCCCCCAGCTGCGCGCCGGAGATCGCCGCGCCGGCGGTTTGCGGATCCGCCGCATCCACGAGCATCTGCACGGTGGCGGTGCGTCCCGCGGCGATCTCGCGCGCATACTCGGGCGGGATCACCAGGGCCGCGCTCGCCGTCCCCTCGTCGATGGCCCGGCGGGCGGCACTCCGGTCCGGGACGGTACCGGCGGCATCGAACGCGCCGCTGTTCATCAGCGTCGTCACCAAGGCTCGGCTCTCGCTCGTGCGCGATTCATCGAGGACCACGGTCGGCAAGTGGCGCACGTCCGTCTGAATGGCATAGCCGAAGAGCATCAACTGCGCGGCGGGCAGCACGAGAATCATCCCGAGCGTCAGTCGATCACGCCGAATCTGGATGAACTCCTTCCAGAGCATCGGCCAGAAGCGTGCGTGGCGCAGCCGCTGGCGAAGGCTCATGGAATCGTCACTCATGCGTGCACGCCCTCGTCCTTGCGCTGCAATGCGATGAACACGTCCTCGATCGTCGGTTGACCGAACTGCGACGTGATCTCGTCCACCGTGCCCAAGCCGATCAACTTGCCTCTCGACAAGAACGCCAAGCGCTGACACCGCTCGGCTTCGTCCATGTAGTGCGTGGTCACGAGGATGGTCGTGCCACGCGCCGCGAGCGCATAGATGCTCGCCCAGAAATCACGGCGGGCCGCGGGATCGACCCCGGCCGTGGGCTCGTCGAGAAAGAGCATCTCGGGCTGATGAGAGGTCGCACAGCCCAGGGCGAGCCGCTGTTTCCAGCCGCCGCTGAGCGTACCCGCGAGCTGGTGGCGTCGCTCGGTGAGTCCGAGGTCCAGCATGTGCTGCTCGAGGCGTTCGTCGCGGACGCGTCCATGCAATCCGTACACCGTCGCATAGAAGCGCATGTTCTCGTACGCGGTGAGATCGTCGTACAGGCCGTAGCGCTGCGACATGTAGCCGATGCGCGTGCGGACGCGTTCCGCTTCGGTCGCCACGTCGAACCCGACGACCGTCGCACGCCCCGTCGTGGGCGCCATGAGTCCGCACAACATGCGGATCGTCGTCGTCTTGCCGGAGCCGTTGGGTCCGAGCAGCCCGAACACCTCGCCCCGGTTGATCGTGAGATCGAGATGCTCCACGGCCACGAGATCACCGAACACCTTGCGGAGCCCATCGGTGACGACCGTCGGACCGTGACCGTGCGCCGCGACCGCCGTCACGGGGCGCGCGCCGGCGCGTCGATGTGCACGGTGATCGGCAGCCCGGCCTTCAGCATGCCGGTCGTATCGGCGAACTCGATCTTCACCCCGAACAGCAGGTCGGCCCGCTCCTTCTCCGTGAGCGCCACCCGCGGCGTGAACTCGGCCTGCGTGCTCACGGCCACCACGCGTCCGGTGAAATCCGAGCCGGGATACGCATCGAGCCGCGCGTGCACGGTCTGCCCGGGCTGCACTCGGGAGAGCGCCCCTTGATTCACGAAGACCCGCACGCGCTGACGCGTCGTCTCGCCGAGGACGAGGGCCGCTTGTCCCGGCGCCACCATCTCGCCGGCTTCCACCGCCCGGGTGATCACGATCCCCGCGATGGGTGCCACCAACACCAGGTCATGCCGAAGCGCCTCAAGTCCGGCGACGCCAGCCATGGCCCCTTCGGCATCCGCCGCCGCCGCGGTCCGACGTTCGCGCCGCGCGCCC
>CAXBQP010000007.1:0-69469 GCA_963978095.1 uncultured bacterium
GGCATACGAGATAAGGCCACGTGACTGGAGTTCAGACGTGTGCTCTTCCGATCCGACCTCGAACGCCTTCCGCATCACGCTCGCGCTGGCATCGTCGCTGACCTGCAGCGCCGAACCGCCGTCGAACCAGATCACGATGTCGTCGGTGTCGGCGCCGGGCGCGTGCTCCTTGAGCACTCCATCAGCGGCGCGGCGGATCAGCTCGCGTGCGATGTTCGCGCCACCGACCAACTCCCCTTCATATTCGAGCTCGATCTTCCCCGTGATCGCGGGGAGTGCGGCGTACACGTCCGCCAACCGCGGGACGATCTCCGTCTCATGGTTCCGGATCGCGCGGCGCTCCGCATTCGACACCACGTTCTCCATCACCGTGATCGGCATGCGCTGACTCACCCCGCTGCGCTTGTCGATCCGCTTGTCGTTGCGTGCCTCGAACGCCACGCGCTCCACGAGTTCGCTGAGCAACGGCGACAACCGCACCGGACGCTCGGCGCCTCGCGTCGTCCACGCCTCCTGCGCCGTGATGCTCATGCCGAGCTCGACCGACTCGGGATAGTGCGTGATGATCTCGCTCCCGATGCGGTCCTTGAGCGGCGTGATGATCTTGCCGCGCGCCGTGTAGTCCTCAGGGTTCGCGGTGAAACAGAGCAGCACATCGAGCTGCAGGCGCACGGGATAGCCTTTGATCTGCACATCCCCTTCCTGCATGATGTTGAACAATCCGACCTGCACCTTCCCCGCGAGGTCGGGAAGTTCGTTGAGCGCGAAGATCCCGCGGTTCGCTCTCGGGAGCATCCCGTAATGGATCGTGAGCTCGTCGCTCAGCATGTGCCCGCCGCGCGCGGCCTTGATCGGGTCGAGGTCGCCGATGAGATCCGCCACCGTGACGTCAGGCGTCGCCAACTTCTCCACGTAGCGCTGGTCGCGCTCCACCCACGCGATCGGGGTGTCATCGCCGGCGCTCGCGATCAGCTCCCGCGAGTACTTCGAGATCGGATGGAAGGGCGAGTCGTTGATCTCGCTTCCGCCCACGATCGGCATCACATCATCGAGCAGCGTCGTCAGCGCACGCAGGATGCGCGACTTGGCCTGCCCGCGAAGTCCGAGCAGGATGAAGTTGTGCTTGCTGAGCAGCGCGTTCACGATCTGCGGCATCACCGTGTCCTCATAGCCCAGGACCCCGTCGAACAACGGGCCGCCGGCGGCGAGCTTGGTGATGAGGTTTTTGCGCATCTCGTCCTTCACCGTGCGGTGCGCACGGTCGGGCGTCGCGAAGGGGGAGCGCCGCAGGGCGCCCAGTGTGGTCGGAAGCGTCGGAGCGTTCACGCGGCGGATACCTCTACCAGGTTGTCGTAAAACACGGGGCCATGCCCCAGGTCGGTCTCGCGTTGCGAGGTTGTGGCGTTGGCATTCTCACCATCGCCGGCCAGCTTGGTCCACCAGATGGACGGGGCCCACACCACCGTCTCGCGCACCGCATCGGTCACCCGCGCGATGGCGGTGAAGCCGCCGCGGTCGTTCGCGATCGTCACGCGGGCCCCGTCCATGATGCCACGACGTGCGGCGTCCACCGGATGAATCATCACTTCGGGCTGGGCGTTCCAACGGAGCGACGCCAC
Source organism: uncultured bacterium (assembly GCA_963978095.1). GTDB lineage: Bacteria > Gemmatimonadota > Gemmatimonadetes > Gemmatimonadales > Gemmatimonadaceae > Fen-1231. Next base: position 1,620 of record CAXBQP010000007.1, read on the forward strand.
ATTCACGAAGGTGGAGTTCAAGAACTGGTGCCGCGGGCTCGAGATCAGCGTCAACGGATACTTCGCGGCCACATCGGGCACCAGGTCGGGGAACTCATACGGCGCGGTGAACGCCGGCAGGGGATCGAGTCCCATCTGGGCCATCCGCGCCGAATAGAACTCGCACTTGCCACTTGGTGTCGTGAATCCACCCTCGGCGTACGGCAGATACGGACGCGGTACGTTGAGCCGCACCCAGCCCTCTTCCTTCAGCGCGTCGAAGGTCACGCCCTGCATGCGCTCGCCGGTGGTATCGAGCGCCTGCTTCACCAGCGTCAGGTCATCGTCGCGCAGACACGCGTGGTCGAGCCCCATCTTCGCCGCCAACAGGCGGAAGATCTCGGCGTTCGATCGTGCTTCGCCGATGGGCGCGATCGCTGGTTGGTTGAGCGTCGCGTACAGGTGTCCATACGCGAAGTGCACATCCCAATGCTCCAACTGCGTCGTGGCGGGGAGGATCCAATCCGCCCAGTCGGCGGTGTCGGTCTGGAAGTGTTCGAGCACCACGGTGAACAGATCGTCGCGCGCAAGCCCGCGGCGGACGTCGTTGGTGTCCGGTGCGACCGCCGCGGGATTCGCGTTGTACACGATCAGCGCCTGGACCGGCGGGCCCCCGACCCCGGCATCCGGGGCGTTCAGCGCCTCGCCCAGCCGGATCATGTTGATCGTGCGCACCGGTGGCGAGAGGTCCGGACGCTCCAGCAGTTGCTTGTTGAACTGGAAGTTCGCGCTGCTGGAGAGCAGCACCCCTCCGCCGGCCCGACGCCAGTGTCCGGTGACTGCCGGCAAACAGGCGATGGTGCGCACCGCCATCCCGCCTCCCGCATGGCGCTGCAACCCATAGTTCACGCGGATGAACGCCGCCTTCGCGTGCCCGTAGTCCCGGGCGAGCCGGACCACACGCTCCTCGGCGAGTCCAGTGATCTGCGCCACGCGTGCCGGCGGATACTCGCGCACGCGTTCGCGCAGTTGATCGCCGCCGAGGGTGTGCTGCGCGATGTAGTCGTCGTCCTGCAGTCCTTCGGCAAAGAGCACATGCATGATCCCGAGCGCGAGCGCGGCGTCGGTGCCCGGTCGGATGGGGATCCATTCGTCACACTGGTCGGCGGTCCGCGTGCGGATCGGATCGATGCACAGTACGCGCGCCCCCTTGGCACGGGCCTGCAGCACGAACGGCCAGAAGTGCGGATTCGAGGTGAGCGTGTTGGTGCCCCAAAGAAGAATCAGGTCGCTCTCGCTCGCACCTTCGGCGTCCGCGCCGAGGTTGGCGCCGACGGTCATCTGCATGCCCGTCGCGCCGGCGGTCGCGCAGATCGTGCGGTCCAGTTTGGAAGCGCCGAGCAGATGGAAGAATCGCCGGTCCATGGACTGTGACTGCACGTACCCCATGGTCCCCGCGTAGGAGTACGGCAGGATGGACTGCGGGCCGTGTGCGCTGCGGCGGATCGCGTTGAGTCGTTCCGCGATGTCGGCGAGCGCGTCGTCCCACGTGGCAGGTGCGAACTGTCCGCTCCCTTTCGGACCTACGCGCTTGAGCGGGGTGGTGAGCCGGTCCTTGTGGTAGGTGCGCTCGAGGTAGCGGTTCACCTTGGCGCAGAGAAAGCCGCTGGTGACCGGATGCGCAGGGTCACCCTGGATGCGTGTGGCGCGACCGTGCTCGACCGTCACCAGCGTGGCGCAGGTGTCCGGGCAATCGTGCGGGCAGGCACCGCGAATGATGCGCGGTGTCGAGTCGAGGGTCGGCAGTGGATTGTCCATGGTGGAGCCTCGCCGGAGCGAAGTGTGGCGCTGTGAGAATCTAACCGGTGGCGTGCCGGCATTGTTCCGCGTCGCGCGGGCCCGCAAAAACGCTGTAAACGTATAAACAACAACGAGTTACGATAATCTCTTGGTGTTCGGCTCAAAAACGGGCGATTCGGTTGCCGGTGCGGGTCCGTCTCATCGGGTGTGAAATGTCGCCCGAACGTCTTGCTGTGATTAGACTTGAGGCCTGTACAGACCCTTGACCAAAACCTCGAATCGCTGTACATTTCTTTGCTGTCCGAGGACTGCGTATGTGGCGCAGTCTCGACTGTGCCAACCAGTACTCGTAAGGAGATTTCTCATGAAGAAGATCGCGCTTGTTGCGTCGGTGCTCGCCATTGCGGCGTGCGGCGAAGCGAAGAAGGAAGAAGCCCCGAAGGCTCCGGAAGCCGCCGCTCCGGCCGCTGCTCCGGCTGCTGACAGCACCAAGAAGGATTCGGCTGCCGCTCCGGCCGCTGCTCCGGCCGCCGCGCCTGCGGCTGCTCCGGCCGCTGCCCCGGCCCCGAAGAAGCCGTAATCTCGGCTCTCTTCCTCAGACAGCAGAAGGGCGCGATCACCTCGGTGGTCGCGCCCTTCGCCGTTCGGTCGATGTAACAGGAATTTGCGGGTACCACGACATCTTCAGGAGTTCTCATGGGTCGATCGCTTCGTCATCGCGCGCTGTGCCTCCTCACCAGCGTGCTCGCAGCAACTACCGTGCTCGCGCAGGATCCGACCGGAGGACGATCGGGGGCGCCCGCAGGTGGGCGCGGACAGGGCGGCGGCCGTGGCATGGCGATCCCCGCGGGCGAGAGTTGCCCGCCCGGCATGGCGGAGATTCGCCCGCGCAGTTGCATGGCTCCGCAGTTTCCCGCGCCCAGCATCATCGACTACCGCCCGCATTCGACGCTCGTCACGCCCGTGCACATGGTGAAGAGCGCCAAGTATCCCGCGATCGACTATCACGGGCATCCGCAGGGATTGCTCAACTCGCCCGAGTCGGTCGCGGGGTTGGTCGCGCAGCTCGACACGCTGAATGTCCGCCTGATGGTCGCCGCCGACAACATGTCGGGCGATCGCATTGTGCGCGCCATGGCGGCGATCAATACGAATCCGAAGCACAAGGACCGCATTCGCGTCCTCGCCGGCATCGACTTTCGCAACGTCGGACCTGGATGGGGAGAGAAAGCGGTGGCGCAACTCGAGGCCGACGTGAAGGCGGGCGCGGTGGGCGTCGGGGAGATCGCCAAGAGCCTCGGACTCTCCATCAAGAAGGCGGACGGTACGCGCCTGAAGATCGACGACCCCGACCTCGATCCGGTGTGGGACGCCTGTGCCCGACTCGGGATTCCGGTGTTCATTCACACCGCCGATCCGCAGGAGTTCTTCGAGGCGATGGACCTGAACAACGAACGCTGGCTCGAAATCGCCCTCTTCGGGGACCGGCGCTATCCGAGTGACCGCTTTCCCAAGTTCGAAGAGCTGATGGCGGAACGCGACAACCTGTTCCGGAAGCACCCGAAAACCATCTTCGTGGCGGCGCATCTGGGATGGCACGCCAACAACCTCGCCCGGCTCGGAAAAATGTTCGACGCCATGCCCAATCTGTACGCCGAGGTTGGCGCGGTGCTCTACGACATCGGACGGCAGCCGCGCGGTGCACACGACTTCTTTCTGAAATACCAGGATCGGATCCTCTTCGGAAAGGACGCGTACTACCCCGAGGAGTATCCGTACTACTGGCGCGTCTTCGAGACGGCGGACGAGTATTTCGACTACTACCGCGGGTACCATGCCTTCTGGAAGCTCTACGGGGTGGATCTCCCGGACGCGGTGCTGAAAAAGCTGTATTTCCAGAACGCGTTACGGATCACCAAGGCACTTCCCCAGGGCGGCTGGCCGAAATAACCGCACATCTGGAATCGCGGCAGGGTGTTGGCACGGGTCGGGCGGTATCGCTGACACGCCACGCCGACAAACTGCGGCACCATTCGGAGACGCGTGCCACGGCGCACGGCGTTGAGCGCCGGGCAGCGGCACCGCGATCCGGGGGCTCCGAGGCCCAGCCTCCTGCTCGGCCGCGTGGCCAATACCGGGCGTCGTGACGGGAAAGCGCCATCGCACGACTGATGGGTTCAGCGGCAGCCCGCGCCGAGCCAGCGCTCGTCGAACGTCGCCAGCGTGATGGTGGCGTAGTCGCCTCCCTCGTACAAGAGGCCGATTCGCCCATTGCCCAGGGCCGTGAGCGTCGAGTACGCGGCGGGGCCTGCCTCAATCGTGCGCCGGACGGGCCAGCTTCGCCCGTCGTCGCACGAAAGCTTCACGGTGAGATTCACGCGCGCGTTGGTGCTCTCCGTGTTGCTGAACAGCAACATGTGCGCCCGCGCGTCTTGGGTGGGAGCGTCCGGGGCGAGTCGAATGATGGAGCCGTTGTTCCCCGGATCGGGGAGCAGGGGTTCATCCTGTGGAGACGACCAACTGACGCCGCCGTCGGAGGACAGGGCCACGCGACGCGTGGGTTTGGCGCGGATGTTCAGCATGAGGGTCCCGTCCGCGAGCTCGACCACTTTGTTTTCGTCACTCCCCGGACCGACCAGTGCGCCCATCTTCCAGTGCTCGCCGTGGTCGTCGCTGTAGGCGCTCGCCGCCCAGTTCGCGCTGCGGAATCGCACCGCATACTGCTGAATCAGGCGACCCGCATGCGGTCCGCGGCGCAACTGGATCCCCTCGCCCGATGAGGCGAAGAGCCCTCCCCACGCGCTATCCTTGATCTGTGCCGTGATGCGACGGTGACGCCATGACCGGCCATCGTCGTCGGAGTAGCTGTAGTCCGCCTGCAACACATCGGGATCGTTTGCGCCAGTGCCGGCGCGCGCGCCGAAGAATCCCTGACGGGCACCGGCGGCGTAGAACAGGAAGATGCGCCCTGTCATGCGGTCCACGACGAAACTTGGATCGCCGAAGCCGAGCGGCGCGCTGTCCGCACGGACTGTGACCGGTGGCGCGAACGTTCGGCCACCGTCGGTGCTGCGACGCAGCATCACCGCGATATGCGATGGGAGATCACTGCCCGACGGTCGTGCATCGTATGAGGCGAGGACGGTGCCGGCTTTCGTCACCGTCAGGGCGGGTATCCGGTACACGGGTGCTCCCTCACCGCTCCGCGCCAGAACGAGGCGCGTGACGGGGTCGACCGTGGGCGGCACCGCCGGCGTTGCCCCCCCTTGCGGCACGCATCCCGCGACCAGCAGCAGCGCGGACCACAGAGCGAAAATTCGTGGCGTGCATGATATCGGCATACCCGCAAAGTAGTGCAAGCCGTGGGGCGCGCCGAGTGGTGGTGCGCGGTTCGTGCCGGTTACGCCCGTCAGTAACCCTCCCACGAGGTGTGGGTGTATCCCCTACATCGAACACCGTCATCGTGGATATACCATACGAGCGTAACGACGTATGGACATCAACCGGCGAGAGGCGCGCACGTGCGGATCATTCTCCTCCATCCGAACTATCACTCCGGCGGTGCGGAGATCGCCGGGAACTGGCCGCCGGCGTGGGCCGCCTACATCAGCGGCGCCCTCAAGTCGGCGGGCATGACCGACCTGCGCTTCATCGATGCCATGACCAACAACATCGACGATCCCGCACTCGAGATCATGCTAAAGGACGAGAAGCCCGATGTCGTGATGGTCACGGCGATCACTCCAGCGATCTACAAGGCACAGGACCAGCTCAAGATGGCGCGGCGACTCTTCCCGCGTGCCACACTCGTGCTGGGCGGCATTCACGGCACCTTCATGTATCAGCAGGTGTTCGCCGAGGCGCCGTGGATCGACTACGTCGTGCGTGGCGAAGGGGAGGAGGTGGTGGTCAACCTCCTGCAGGCCATCGACAACGGCACGATCGACGAGGAGCGCCACACCATCAGGGGGATCGCCTTCGTGGAGAACAACACGACGGTCGCCACCGTGGCGCATCCGCCGATCCAGAAGCTCGACGCCCTCAATCCCGATTGGGGGCTGCTCGAGTGGCACAAGTACATCTATATCCCGCTCAACACGCGGGTGGCGGTTCCGAGTTTCGCGCGCGGCTGCCCCTTCACCTGCTCCTTCTGTTCCCAATGGAAGTTCTGGCGCACCTATCGGTCTCGTGATCCCGTGCTCTTCGTGAACGAGATCCAGCGGCTGGTGGAGGAGCACAAGGTGGGCTTCTTCATCCTCGCCGACGAGGAGCCGACGATCAACCGCAAGAAGTTCATCGCGCTGTGCGACGAGCTCATCAAGCGCAACCTGCCGGTGCAGTGGGGGATCAACACCCGCGTCACCGACATCATGCGTGACGAGGAGCTCCTCCCGCACTATCGCAAGGCGGGGCTGGTGCACGTGTCGTTGGGCACCGAAGCGGCGGCGCAGCTCAAGCTCGACCGATTCAACAAGGAAACCACGATCGCGACCAACAAGAAGGCGATCCGCCTGCTCAACAATGCCGGCATGGTCACGGAAGCGCAGTTCATCGTGGGTCTCGAGAACGAGACCGCGGAAACCATCGAGGAGACCTACAAGATGGCCCTCGACTGGGAGGCGGACATGGTCAACTGGAACATGTACACGCCGTGGCCCTTCTCGGATCTGTTCCAGGAACTTGCCAGCAAGGTCGAGGTCCGCGACTACGCCAAATACAACTTCGTCACGCCGATCATCCAGCCCGATTGCATGACCCGCGAGCAAGTGCTGAGTGGCGTCATGCACAACTACCGGCGCTACTACTTCAAAAAGGCGCTCTTCAGCTACCCATGGGCACGCGATCCGTACAAGCGGAAGTACCTGCGAGGGTGCCTCAAGGCGTTTCTGAAGGGGAGCGTGCAGCGGCGCTTCTATGATCTCGGGCGGATCAACTACTGGGGGCAGCCGAGCAAGATCGACTGGGGGTTCGACGACAAGAAGATGATGTCCAAGGATCAGTTGGCGCAGATCGAGAAGGCGCAGCCCAGGGACCCCGGCGCGCGGAAAAAGCGCGAGTCGATGCTGCGCACCGCATCGGCCTGCGGCCCGACGGAAATGCACGCGGCACCTCCGGGTTCCGATTTCACCTCGGAGGCGATGAACGACCGTGATGCCGGGGGCGGCGTCGGGACGATCGAATCGGCACCCATGGCCGCATCACCCGCCTCCCCGATCTGACCCGAGGAACATCAGGTGACGCACGAACGCATCCCCCTTGAACTCATCGACCGCTACGACCGCCCGGGACCGCGATACACGAGCTATCCGACGGTGCCGAATTGGTCACCGGCCTTCGGGTCGGTCGCCTATCAGGAGGCGCTGGAGCGGGCCGGCAACGAAGGGACGTTCGCACTGTACGCGCACTTCCCGTTCTGTGCGCGCAAATGCCTGTACTGCGGATGCAACATGCTGGTGACACGGCGTGCCGCGCACGTCGACGCCTACCTCGACGGTCTGGAGAAGGAGATCGACCTGGTCCTCGCGCGCCTCGGTCCGTCGCCACGGGTGACGCAGATGCATTGGGGGGGCGGTACGCCGAACCTCTTGAGCATTCCGCAACTGACGCGTGCTTTCGAGCTCTTCGCCACGCGGTTCGACCTCGCGCCGGACGCGGAGATCTCCATCGAAGCCGACCCGCGTCAGTGCTCGCGCGCCCAGTTGCAACATCTGCGGGCGCTGGGGTTCAATCGCATCAGTTTCGGGGTACAGGACCTCGATGCGGACGTCCAGCAGGCGATCGGCCGCGTGCAACCGCTCGCGTTGGTGCGCGAGATGTGCGACGCCGCGCGCGAGGCCGGGTTCGAAGGGCTGAATGTCGATGTGATGTACGGCCTCCCGCGCCAGACGCGGGGCTCCATGGCGCAGACGATCATGCACGTCCTCGATCTGCAGCCGGATCGTGTCGCCTGCTTCGGGTACGCGCATGTCCCTTGGCTCCGTCCGCACCAGCGCGCGATCCACGAGGCGGACCTGCCCGGCGCGCGCGAGCGCTTCTCGCAGTTCGCCATGGCCGTGAATCTCTTCGACTCGGCGGGCTACCGGTGGATCGGGCTCGATCATTTTGCCGCGCCGCACGATGCCCTCGCGCACGCGCAGCACGCGCGCGGGCTGCACCGGAACTTCATGGGCTACACGACCATGCCGGCGGAGCACCTCTTGGCCTTCGGCATGAGCGCCATCGCCGAAGTCGGCGGGGTATTTGCGCAGAATGCCGCTGATGTGAACGACTGGCGCTCCCCCCTCGACGCCGGGCAGTTGCCGATCGTCCGCGGTCACCGGTCCAGCATGGACGATGTCCGCCGGCAGCAGGTGATCATGGAGTTGATGTGCAATCTGGAGTACCCCCTGAGCGGGAATCGGGAGTACTTCACGGCCGCGATCTCCCGACTTCTCCCACTGGTGGATGACGGGCTGGTCACGCTGACGGACGACCGGATCACTGTGACACCCACGGGACGTTACTTCCTCCGCAATATCTGCATGGCGTTCGATGCCTATCTCGGCGAGGCGCCCGCGCCGGGGATGTACTCGCGCTCCATATGACGACTGAAGTGGCCGCGGCATCCGCCCGGCCGCACAGCGAGACAGCCGGCCGCATCGGGCCGAACGCGATTCTACAGACGGTCGCCGTCATCCGCGCCCGATTCGGCGACGCCGCCGCCTCCCGTGTCCTCGCCGGTACGCCGTGGCGCCTTGAGCATCTGCCCGAAGAGATGGTGCCCGAACGTGATGTGTTGACGGTGGTGCACGCGACGCTGCGTGACCTCGGGTACGAACAGGGGCATCGCGTCATGGATGCGGCCGGCGCCAGAACGGCACGTTACTTGTTGGCGCAGCGGATTCCCAAGGCGGCCCAATGCATCATGAAACTCGTACCGGCACCGATCGCACTCCGGATCCTGCTGACGGCGATTCAGCGCAACAGTTGGACCTTCGCCGGGAGCGCGACCTTCGTGGTCCGGTACGGCGGGCCCGCGGTCGTCGAATTCCACGACTGCGCGATGTGCCGGGGACTGCACGGCACGGCATCCGCATGCGCATTCTACGAGGCGACGTTTCGCGAACTCCTGCTCGCACTGGTGAGCCCACGCGCCCGCGTGATCGAAACCGCGTGCATGGCGGCCGATGCGGAGTGCTGTCGATTCCAGCTCTGGGTCTGACGACTCAGGACGCGGAGGGGATGTCCACCGTGATGGGCGTGCGCGTGCCGGCATCATTGACGGCCACCAACCCCTCATGCTCCGCGACCCGAATCATGGCAATCGCGACAGGCCCCGACCGCGGTGACGACGCCACGCTGCGCACGTCGCCGACGACATCGCCGCTGGCGTTGACGATCGCATCGCCGGTGCGCAACGGCATCGCGGCATGGACGACGCGCAGGAGCTTGTTGACATGGCCACGGAAATGCAGCCGCGCCACGGTCTCCTGCCCGGTATAGCACCCCTTGGTATAGGAGATCCCGCCGAGCGTATCGAGTCCTGCCTCGTGCGCCAGCGTGTCGTCGTTCATGTCGATTCCCCATCGGGGAATACCGGCCTCGACGCGCGCGATCTCGAACGCCGTACGCCCGACGGGGCGCACGCCATGACGGACGAAGGCATCCCACAGGGTCGCGGCATGTTCCACGGGAACAAAGCAGTCGAAGCCGATGCCGTCGATGGCTGTCGAGCGCAGGAGATGGATTGGGGTCTCGTGGAATGGGACGCGCACATGCTGGTACGGCGCGAGCGCAGTGACGACCGAGGGGGCGCACGAGAGGACGGCGGCGACGGCCGCCGCGCTGTCCGGACCGTACACGCCGACACAGCGCAGCACCGCGGAGACATCGGTGTACGTGGCCAATCGCGGATTCACATAGCGCCGGATCATCGCGGCGAACCCGGGGCTGCAGTCGGCGCCGGTGTCGACCAGAATGTCGTCGGCACGCGCCAGGATCCGCACATCGGCGATCACCTTGCCCTTGGGCGTGAGTGCACCGGCGAACTGGCCCTCGCCGGGGCGCAAGGCGACCACATCGTTCGTGACGAGCCCGGTCAGTGTCATCGCGGGCTGCCGGCCCGCGAAGAGCATCCGCAGGCGGCTGCTCCGGTCCACGAGTCCCGCGGCGTCGCGTACCGCGGAATACTCGGCGGTCACGTCACCGAAATCATCCTGCGCGTCGAAGCCTGGCGCGAAGCCGGGTGTTGTCATCATTCGGAATGGGCTTCCAAGGCGAGTACCTCGGATATGGTCAACTGCTCCAGTGTCGGGATCCATCCATCGGCCCGGAACGCGATCGGCGCGGCGATCGGTCCCGTCGCGAACACGCGAACGCCGGGTCCTTTCGCCGCGTCGATGCTGGCTCGAGTACCGCACAGCGCGATGACGACGGCGGCATCCTGCTCGCGGGCCGCCACACGAGCGACGAGACGGCGCCGGACACCCTGCCATCGTTCGGCGAGCGTGGTGTGCGAGCCGCCCTCGTCTTCGCAACCGATGTGGCTGAACTGGTCCGCCAGGCCGGCGAGTTCCACAACATGCATCACTTCGGCTCGTGTTGTCGACGCGACCAGTCCGACGACCGCGCGCGAAGCGGCATTGCGCACGAACTCGGCGGCGCCCGGCATCAGGGTGATGCCGCGTGATGCGGCGGCCATCTGGGCGGCGGTCGCCCGCATCGTCGCGAGGTCGAGGCCGGTCTCGTCGAGCTCGAGTGCGGTCCCCTGTGCGGCTCCTCGCACGGCATCGGCGATCGACAGGCCGGCGCACCGCGCATCGTAGACGTCGTCGTCGATCGCGATCTGTTCCGGCCGGAGCGCTTCCCGGAGGGCGGCGAGCCGCGAGTCGCGCGTGCTGGCGAGCAGATCGTGAAACTCCAAAATGAACACGGGCCGGGTCATGCCGAGCGGCCCGCACGGGCTCGACGTCCATACGACGCGTCGAGCAACTCGACCGGGTGACGCGCCACGGCCGCACTTCCGGAGCGGGCGAGCCCTGCGCCGATTTGCATGAGACAGCCGGGATTCCCGGTCGCAACGATCTGCGCGTGCGTCGCGGCGATGTTGGCGAGCTTCGGCGCCAGCACACGATCCGAGACCTCGGGTTCGATCAAATTGTAGATGCCGGCGCTGCCGCAACATTGATCGCCGTCGGTGAGCGGCACGAGATCCAGCCCCTCGATCGCGCCCAGGACCGCGAGTGGCGGAGTCACCAGGCGCTGTCCGTGCATCAGGTGACAGGGGGCGTCATAGGTCACGCGCTTGCCGATGGCGGCACCCGCCACTGGGCCTGCGGCAACGAGCAGCTCGCTCACGTCGCGTACCGTGGCGGCGAAGGCGGCGGCGCGCGCTTTCCACTCGGCGTCGTCCTTCAGGAGATGGCCGTACTCCTTCAGCATGGCGCCGCAGCCGGCCGAGTTCACGGCGACCCAGGCAGCACCACTCCGTTCGAACGCCGCGATGTTGCGGCGGGCCAGCTCGCGCGCCGTCGCGGCATCGCCGGCATGCGCGTGCAAGGCGCCACAGCACTGTTGCCCGGCGGCGTGCGTCACGCGGTAGCCATTCTCGCTCAAGGTGCGTTCGGTGGCGCGGTTCACGTCGCTGAACAGCCCTTCCATGACGCAGCCGTCGAGCGTCGCGACGGTGCCACGCTCGCCGGTGGCGCGCGGCGTCCATGGTTGCGGATGCACACTGCGGCGCGTCGAATGCAGCATCGCCATCCCGAAGCCGGAACTGCCGGGAAGGGCAGACAGCACCTTGGCGATTCCCGCGGCCCGGAGCAGGCGGGCGCCGGTCATGGCGACCAGGAGTGCCCACGGCCGAGCGAACGTCCAGAGAATCGCGCGCGCGACGAACGGCAGCGGACGATCGTCGGCGATGCGCGCCCGAGTCTGTTCGAGCAAATGCCCATACGGCACGCCGGAGGGACATGCCGTCTCGCAGGCGCGGCACCCGAGACAACGATCCAAGTGCTCCAGCACGGCAGTGTCGTGGGTCGCCAGGGCGCCATCGGCGAGCGCCTTCATGAGGACGATCCGGCCGCGCGGCGAATCATTCTCGTCGTCCAGCGCGAGGTACGTGGGGCACGCCTGCAGGCAGAAGCCGCAATGCACGCACAGCTCCGATCCCGGGAGCAAACGGTTGGCAGCGTCTGGGGACGTTGTACTCATGACGCGATCTCGCCGAGCACGCTCGGATTCAGGATTCCGTGGGGATCGAACTTCCGCTTCACCCGGGCCGCCAAGGGCGAGGCATAGCTGTCGGTGAAATGTCGTGGCTGCGGGTCGCACGCCCGATACCGCGTCCACACGGACGGATCGACCTCATGAACGGCTCCGAGCTCCCTGAGACGTCGCACCGACTCCGCGACGAACGCGGCGTTTCCGCCCAGCCGCACCAAGAGCCGAGGCGTTCCCAGTCCCAGTGCGACCGCGTCTGCGGCGCTGAGCATCTCGCACGCGAGCGGCAGATACGGCCCTCGGCGAAACGCGTCGATACGCGTCATCACCTGGGGTGCATCCGTGTCGCAGTCCACCGCGAGCGTTCGGTCCACCGACGGCAGCGCACGCAGCCGCATGCTGATCTCCGTGATGATGCCGAGCGTCCCCCAGGAGCCCACCATGAGTCGGGTGAGATCGAAGCCGGCAACATTCTTCACCACACGTCCACCGCCCCGGGCGACGGCGCCGGTACCGTCCACGAACTCGACGCCCAACGCGAGGTCGCGCGGCGCGCCCAGCGCGAAGCGGCACGGGCCGGTCGTTGCCGTGGCGAATGTCGCGCCGATCGTACCGGCGTCCATCCCCCATGGGAGCAGGGGACACCATTGGCCGTTGGCATGCGTCGCGTCGTGGAGCTCGGCGATGGTCGTGCCGGCGCGTGCGGTAAGCGTGAGATCACCTGGGACATACTCGACGATCCCCGCGATCGCGCCGACGGAGACCGGTGTCGCGCCCGCCGATGCCCGATCGAGGGCGAGCGGCCAGGTGCCCGCACCGCGGATCGCCAACGGACGGCCGACGCGTCCGCTCTCGCGAACCAGCATCGCGAGTTCGTCGGTGGACCGTGGCGTCAGCATCGCGTTCACGCGTCGAACCCCGGCGCGCCGATCCATTCGCGACAGGCATGCGACGGAACGACCTTCCCCGGATTCGCCCGACGCAGCGGATCGAAGGCATCCCGCAGTCGACACATCGCGTCGAGCGAGTCGCCCGGGAAGAGTTGCGCCATGTACGGCAACTTGTCGAACCCGACGCCGTGCTCACCGCTGATGGTCCCCCCTTCGGCGATGCACAGTTCCATGATCGCCTTCATGGCCGAGTGGACGCGCGCATTTTCGTCCGGATCGTCGGCATTGTAGGGCACGTTCGGGTGCAGATTCCCGTCGCCGGCGTGAAAGACGTTGCACACGTGCACGCCATACTGCGCGCCGATTTCCGCGATGCGCGCCAGGATCGGGGCCAGTCGCGTGCGTGGGACCACGGCGTCCTGCACCGCGAGGTGCGAGGCCACGCGGCCCATCGCCCCGAACGCTTTCTTGCGTCCCTGCCACAGCCGGGCACGGTCGGCGGCATCGCGCGCGGTCCGCACGTCGCGCGCCCCGCAGTCGCGACAGATCGCCGCGATCGCCGCCGCGTCATCGTCAAGGCCAAGTTCCGGGCCATCGACTTCCACCAGCAGCACGGCGGCACAATCGGTGGGATAACCCGCGGCGTAGACCGATGCCTCCACGGCGGCGATGGTGGCGCGATCCATCAGCTCGAGCGCCGCCGGCAGGATCCCGGCGGCGATGACGGCACTCGTGGCACGCGCCGCATCGTCCATGCGTGCAAAGTCGGCGAGCATCGTGCGAATCCCCTCGGGATTCGGCGTCAATCGCACCGTGACGTCGAGCGCCACGCCGAAGCACCCCTCGCTGCCGACGAAGGCCCCCATGAGATCGAGCCCGGCATCGCGGTCGGCGGGAGCGGTGAGTTTCACGATCTCGCCGTCGGGCAACACGACGGTCGCGCCCTGCACATGATTCAGCGTGACACCATACTTGAGGCAGTGCGGCCCGCCCGCATTCTCGGCCACGTTGCCGCCGATCGTGCAGGCTGTCTGACTCGAGGGGTCCGGCGCGTAGTGCAAGCCGAAGGGTGCAGCCGCCTTGGTGAGGTTGGCGTTGACGACCCCCGGTTCCACGACCGCAAGGCGCGCGACCGGATCGATGGACCGGATCGCCTTCAGACGGTGCAGGCCGAGCAGGACCACGCCGTCGGCCAGCGCGCCCCCCGAGAGACCGGTGCCGGCCCCTCGCGCCACCCACGGCAGCCCCGCGGCGTACAGCGCGCGAATCACCGCCACGACCTCGTCCGCGGTTCCGGGCAGCACCACCACCGACGGACGCTGATGATAGCCCGGCAGGGCATCGTTCTCGTACACCAGCAGTTCGCTGCTGCGGGTGAGCACATGGCGGTCGCCGACAATGCGGCGGAGAGTCTCGACGGGCACCCTTCAAGATGCGCGAAGGGCCGAGCCAGTCAAAGGCTCGGCCCTCCGAAATCCGCCGTCGACGCCGCTCCGGGGGGCGCCGCGGCAGAACTCGCGATCAGGTCGGAGACCAGAACCCCATGAGCGAGCGCCCTTCCGGCGACGAACGCAACTTCTCGAACGCGCGCTCGCGAATCTGACGAATACGCTCGCGCGTCACGCCCATCAGCGCGCCGATCTTCTCGAGCGTCATCGCCTCGGCGCCCTCGTCCAGTCCGTAGTACAGCTGGAGGATCTTGCGCTCCCGCGGCGTGAGGTACCGCTGGAAGACCTTGTCGATCGTCTCGCGCATGAGCTTGAAGTCGGTGACCTCCTCGATCTCGACGCCGTCCTGGCCGGTGAAGCGCTCACCGAGCGTACTGGCTTCACGATCGCTGCGGTCCACCGGTGCGTCGAGCGAGATCTCGGTGGCGGACATCTGCTTGGCGGCGCGCACCTGCTCCGGCGTCTCGTCGAGGAGACGCCCCAGCTCGTGGTCCGTCGGGTCACGCTTGAGCACCTGCGAGAGCACCGTTTCGGCGCGCGACAGGCGGATGAGCTGCGAGTTCTGGTTGAGCGGGATGCGCACCGAACGCGTCTGTTCCGCGAGCGCCTTGAGGACCGCTTGGCGCACCCACCAGACCGCGTACGAGATGAACTTCACCCCTTGCTCGGGGTCGAACTTGCGCACCGCCTTGAGGAGCCCTTCGTTGCCGATCGCGACGAGTTCGGAGAGGTCGAGGCCGTGCCCCTGATACTTCTTGACGTACGAGATGACGAATCGGAGGTTGGCGGTCACCAGTCGCTCGGCAGCCAGCTCGTCGCCCTTTTGCGCCAGGCGGGCCAGGCGGCGTTCCTCACGCACGTCGGTGATGAGCGGGAGCTTCTGGATGTCCAGAAGGTACTGGTCGAACGCCGACGACGGCGACGAGCGGAAGAATCCCTTGGATCTCGACTGAGTCACATGCTGCATACACACCCCGGAACGTCGAATGGGTAGTGAACACCCGATCCATGGCTGGATCGGGTCGCGGGCAGACCTGCGTCGTGCGCTTCCTGACTCGTGCGTGACATCTTCTCCGACGCGGCAGGATATGTCGCGGGGCAGCCAGCGGTCAACACCCGCCAACCCACCGAACCGGATATCGGGGAGCAGGAGACGTCTTAACCTGTTGTCGGGAATACGTTTACAGAATAGTCACAAATCTGCGCACCCGACCCGTGACGGGGACTACCGCGTCGTTTCGCGCAGGGCGTCCAGGACGATGGCGTCCGGCACGGGGGTTCCCCACCCATGTGCGCTACCGGACATCGCGCCGATCCTCGACGGGAGCGCGTACTCCACGGCGCCATCGCGCGCCTTCTTGTCGGTGCGCGTCGCCGCGAGCACCGCATGCGCCGTGATCTCCGTCGGAACCGCCACCGGCAGTCCGACCGCGCGCAGCACGTCCGCGATCTGCGCCGCGAGGGTGGGCTCGGCGACGCCGAGTGCGGCGGCGATCCGTGCTTCGACCACCATGCCGATGGCGACACATTCGCCATGGAGTCGCGTGTAGCCGCTGAGTGTTTCCACGGCATGGCCGATCGTGTGACCGAAGTTCAAGATCTTGCGCACGCCGGATTCCTTCTCGTCCGCAGCGACCACGCGTGCCTTGATCGCCACGTGCCGCCGCACGAGCTCGGCGCCGAGCGCATCGCCGGGACCGCCCGCGCGCACGATCTGCGCAGCATTGGCGTGGATGAAGGTGAAGTCCTCGGCGCTGGCCACGACCCCATGTTTCACCGCTTCGGCGAGTCCGTTGCGCAGCTGTTCGACCGGGAGAGTGGCAAAGGTGCGCGGATCGGCGATCACCAGCGTGGGGTGGTGGAAGGCGCCGACCAGATTCTTGCCCGCCGGCGTATCGACCCCCGTCTTGCCGCCGACCGCTGCGTCGATCATGGCGAGCAGGGTCGTCGGGATCTGCACCACCGGGATCCCGCGCATGTACGTCGCCGCCACGAACCCCGCGATATCCCCGACGACGCCACCCCCCAACGCCAGGACGGCCGCGTCGCGCCCCACGCCGGCATCCAGCATCTGATCGGTGAATCGCGACCAGCTCGCGCGCGTCTTGTGCGCCTCACCCGCGGGCATGGTGAGAATGCCTGACGGACCGATGCCGCAGCTGGCGGCGACGCGCGCTGCATAAAGCGGGGCAACGGTCTCGTCGCTCAGCAGTACCAGGCGGCGCGTGCCCAGCGCGTGGCGCACGAGAGGCCCGACCTCGTCGAGCACGCCGGCGCCGACGTGAATCTGCGAGCCATGCAGGTCGAACGTGGGGGCGAGGCCCGGCCCGGACGAGGTCACGACCGCAGTCGGCGGCGCGAGGTGGCGGGCCGCGTTACCAGGTCACCTCGCCCGCGCCCGCTCGCTTGTTGGCGACGCGCGCCAGCACGAAGAGCAGGTCGGAGAGACGATTCAGGTAGACGATGATGATTTGCGGCACGTCGGCGCCGGTGTGCTGCAGGCTGATGATCGCCCGCTCCGCGCGGCGGCAGACCGTGCGCGCGACGTGCAACGCCGACGCCTTGGCGGTGCCACCAGGGAGGATGAACGCCTTGAGCGGATCGAGTTCGTCCTCGGCATCGTCGATGGCCTGCTCGAGCTGCGCGATCCGCTTGTCGCTGATGCGCGCCTTCTCGAGCTGCTCCTTGTGTTTCTCACGATTCGGCGTGGCCAACAGGGCGCCGATCGCGAAGAGGTCGCGTTGGACCGGCGCGAGCACCTCGTCGATGCGTGGCATCATGTCCGTGGAGCGCGCCATGCCGATGATGGCGTTCAGTTCGTCGACGTCGCCATAGGCGGAGACGCGGGCATCGTCCTTGGGGACACGTCCGCCGCCGTACAGTCCCGTGCGACCGTCGTCGCCGGTCTTGGTGTAGATCTTGATGGCCATCCCGAAATCTAACCGCAACCGGCGACGAGGGCGCGGCGCCGCTTTCGTCGGCTGATGGGCCGTGGAGTTCCGGGGGCGTCGAAGAACGCCGCGAGGTGCGCCGCTGTGGACATGTTCGGGCTCCGGACCGGTTGATTCGCCGTTGGCGGACGGCGATCATTAACAGATGCGACATGACATCCGAGACGTAACCATCATTGGCGCCGGTCCCGCTGGTCTGTTTGCCCAGTTCTACGCGGGCATGCGCGGCGCGACGTCACAGATTCTCGACGCGCTCTCAGAGCCCGGCGGTCAGCTGGCCGCGCTCTATCCGGAAAAGTACATCTTCGACGTGGCGGGGTTCCCGAAGGTCCTGGCCAAGGATCTGGTCAGGGCGCTCATGGCGCAACAGGGACAGTTCAATGCTCCGGTGCACTGCAATCAGCGCGTTGTCGCGCTCCGGGAGGAGGACGGGCATTACGTCCTGATCACCGAGACGGACGAGTTCCCGACGCGCGCGGTGGTGCTCGCCGCGGGAATCGGGGCGTTCTCCCCCCGCCGGTTGCCGCAACCGTGCGCCGAGCCGTGGTACGGCAAGGGTATCGACGATCGCGTCGGCAGCCTGACCGTGTACGAGGGGCGACATGTCGTGATCGTCGGGGGAGGCGATTCGGCGTTTGACTGGGCGCACCAACTGCGCGGCGTCGCGGCCAGCGTGGCACTCGTGCATCGGAGCGATCGCTTCCGTGCCCACGCCGCCACTGTCGCCGAGGTGCAGGCAGCGGTCGACGCCGGGACGACGACGATGTACACGTTCCACGAACTCGCCGATGTGATCGCCGAAGACGGCCGGATCGTGGCGCTCGATCTCAAGGACATCAAGGCCAAGAGCGTCCGGCGGATTCGTGCTGATGTGGTCCTGCCGATGCTCGGGTTCGTCAGCGACATGGGCCCGTTGCTCGAGTGGGGACTCAACCTCGACAAGGACGAGATCGTCGTGAACTCCGAAATGGAGACGGGGCGCGCCGGCATCTATGCGTGCGGCGATGTCACGACCTACCCCGGCAAGCTCAAGCTGATCGCGAGCGGATTTGCCGAGGCGGCGACGGCGGTGAATCAGGCCGTCCACCATGTGTATCCGGAAAAGAAGGTGAACCCCGGGCACTCGTCCAATCTGGCGGTGTTCGGCCAGAAGGATGACTAGCGGACCACGCGCTCGCTGGTTCGTGGCGGTGCTGCTCAGCATGGCGGCGCCGACCGTTCAGGCACAGGGGGGCGCGTGCGGTGCCGGCAGCGTGGAGGTGGGACGCCTCGAATTCGAGGGGAACCACTCGTTTCCGACGGCCACGCTCGCCGCGGGAATCGTCACCGCGCCGAGTACCTGGGCGCGTCGCGCGTTGAAGGTCGTCGGAACGCGGCGGTGTCTGGATCGACAGGCCTTCCCGCTCGATGTCGCGCGTGTGCTGAAGTGGTACCGGGTCCATGGCTATCGCGAAGCCACCGTGGACACCGTGGTCACCGCCATGGGAGCCGGTCGCGTGGCCGTGCGCTTTCTGGTGCGCGAGGGCGAACCCATGCGGGTCCGCGACTTCTTCGTCGACGGACTCGAGTCCGTCCCCGACCACCAGGAGTTGTTGCGTCGTCTGCCGCTGAGTCGCGGCGAGCCGTTCGACACGATCACGATGTATGCGTCGCGCGATACCATCGTGCGTCGGCTGCGCGATACGGGGTACCCCGATGCCGAGGCGTTCGTGGGCTACGACACGCATACGCTGGACCGTCGCGCCGACCTGTCGTTCAAGGTATCCGTCGGCCCGCGGGCGCGAATCGGTGCGGTGGACGTGCGCGTGACGCCGCGTCCGGGAGCGCCGCGCGGCATCACCGACGACGCGATCCGCAAGGTCGCGCGTGTGTCGCCGGGGGAGCTCTACGTCGAAGCGAACCTCGAGGCGGTGAAGCGCGCGTTGTACCGCACGGAGGCGTTCAACTTCGTGCGCGTCACGCCGGACAGCACGGTGAATCCCCGCGACTCGACCATCGGCGTGCGGTTGGAGCTCACCGAAGGGCCGATGCATGCGGTGCGCACCGGACTGGGCTGGGGAACGCTTGACTGTTTCCGCGCCAGTGCGGATCTCACCAAGTTCAATCTGCTCAACGGGGCCACGCGTCTCGACTTCCGGACCCGCGTCTCCAAACTCGGCGTCGGTCAGCCGGTGACGGGGCTTGAGAATCTGTGTCCGCAGGCCAAGAGCGATGCCTACAGCGGCGACCTCAACTACACGGTCAATGCCACGGTGACGGCCCTCGCGGGTTGGCGTGATTTCCTCCCGTCGGTATCGCTCTTCAGCGAGCGGCGGAGCGAGTACAACGCCTACCTCCGCACGACACCGGTCGGCGGCACGGTGAACTTCACGCGTGCGCTCGGCCGTCTGTCGCAGTCGCTGTCGTACACGGTGGAGTACGGCCGGACGCAGGCGCAGCCGGCGCTCCTCTGTGCCGTGTTCAACGCCTGCACCCAGGCCGATCAAGCGTCGTTCAACAACTTCCGCCGGCTCGGCGTCGCGAGTGCCTCGCTTTCGCGGGAGACCGGAGACAATCCGGAGAACCCCACCCGCGGGAACGCCGTCCGGCTGGAGCTCCGCACCGCGGGTCGTGTCACCGGTGCCGAGGATTCGCTGCGGTTCAACAAGTTCCTCGCCGATGGCGCGATCTACTATCCGCTCACGCCGGACATCATTCTGGCCGCGCGCCTCCGCTTCGGTGCCGTCGTCGGTCCGTCGCTGTCGTTCTCCGATGCGACGGTCAGCGTACCTCCGCAGGAACGACTGTTCGGCGGCGGTCCGACCACCGTGCGCGGCTTCCGGCAGAACGAGTTGGGCCCTGCCGTCTACATTCCGAGCGCGTACGACACGGTCCGCGCCAACGGCACGCGCGGCGGAAATCCCGCGAATGCCGCGGACACGGTGTACTTCCGCGCGCGCCCCGACTCGGTGAGCATTCGTACCGTGCCGACGGGCGGCAACGCGCTGGTGGTGGCCAATCTCGAAGCACGCATCCGGAGTCCGATCTATCCGGAGCTCATCCAGTGGACGGCGTTCGCTGACCTCGGGCAAGTATGGAACCGGGGGACACCGGGGTCGACGCTCGCGTTCAAGTCATTCGTGCTCACGCCCGGTGTCGGCGTGCGGGTGTCGACGCTCATCGGGTTCATCCGCATGGACGTCGCCCATAATCCGTATCAACGACCCTCCGGCGCCGCGTACTTCGACGCGCCGCTCTCGCAGGGCGGAGCGCTGTTCTGCGTGAGTCCGGGAAACACGCTGCGCGTGACCGCGAACGGGAACGGGCAGCTGTCGCAGGCGGCCGGGAGTTGTCCGGCGGCATTCCAGCCGTCACGGGAGTCGTCGTTCTTCCGGCAGCTGACGCTCAACTTCTCCATCGGCCAGGCGTTCTAGGATGCAGCCCCGCCGCCAACTCGTCGTGCTCTACAGCGCGTTGCTGATGTTCGTGATCGGCGCTGGTGCGGTCGGCGGACTCGTGGCGGCGACGCAGAGCGAGGGCGGGCGTGACTGGATCCGTCGGCAACTCGAACGGCAGTTCGTGACGGGGATGAAAGGGCGCGTCCACATCGGACGGATGAGCGGAACCTTCCTCACGGATATCCGACTCGATTCCCTCAGCATCACCGACCCGGAGGATTCGCTCTTCATCGCGAGCGGGCCGGTGCGCCTCACCTATGACCCGCGCGACATCCTCGACGGCCGGATCATCGTCCGATCCGCGGACATTCAGCGTCCCACGGTCATTTTCCGCGAAGAGAACGACCACCGCTGGAACTTCCGCAAGGTGTTCCCGGTGGAAGCCGAGGGGCCGCCGCGCCCGCGAGGCCCACGCACGGCGTTCGGATCGCTGGTGCTCTTCCACAACGTGCGGGTCCGCGGTCTCGATTTCCGGCTCACGCTGCCGTGGGAACCGGACGACTCCCTGAAGGGGGCGCGTCGCGACAGTGCCGTCGCGTTCAACGTCGGCCAAGAGCGGTTGGAGATCCGTCGCGTGATGACCAAAGGCGTCGCCGGCTTCCAGCGCACCTGGCGATGGACCGACGCCAACGCGACGCTGAATCGCATCCGCTTCCGGCATCCGGACAGCACGGGGCGACAGTTCGATATCGCCCGACTCGACGTGGTCGAGAAGATCCCGCCCTTCGATTTCCGCAACATGAACGGCGGCTTCTTCTGGCTCGGCGATACCATCTGGCTGAATCTGCCGCACTTCGAACTGCCGAACTCGGTCGCGCGGGCCGCCGGGACGGTGCGGTGGGGCACCGGGCCGATCCGGTACGACATCAAGATCCACAGCGATTCCACCGCGATGCGGGACATCGCGTGGATCTACGAGACGCTGCCGCGGACCGGCGGCGGCAAGATGGATCTGCACATCAAGAACGAGCCGAAGGACACCCGGGTGATCGACTACGCGATCACCAACATGGATCTGCGCAGCAACGGCTCACGGTTGCGCGGCAACATGACGTACGGCGTCGGGGGGCCTGTCCTGATCGTGAAGGATGTGAACCTCGAGCTGCTGCCGGCGAACTTCACGCTGTTGGAGACGCTCAACGGCCGTCCGTTCCCGTATCCGTGGCGCGGCGACATTTCGGGAACCGTGCGCGCGCGTGGCGGTCCGGTGCATCACTTCGTGGTCGACGACGCGCGCCTCACCTTCCGCGACGCCAACGTCCCCGGCGCCTTCACGCGAGGCGTGGGGCGCGGCGAGCTCGACATCCTGCACCCCGGTGATGCCAAGTTCCACGGATTCAGGATTGACGTGGCGCAGTTCGATCTCCGCACCGCGCAGTTCGTGAACCCGGCTTTTCCGGCCATCCGCGGCATCATTGCCGGGACCACGATCCTCGACTCGATCTGGACCGACGTGCGATTCCGCGACGGAGACCTCACGCATCGCGATGGCAGCGATGCGGGAGTGTCTCGCTTCAAGGGGAGCGGACGGATCACGATGGCGCAGAACGTCGTCTTCGACGTCTCGGCCATTGCCCTCCCGTTGGCGGTGACGACCGTGGCCCGCTCGTATCCGAGCATCCCGCTGCGGGGCGATTTCTCGGGGGCGCTCCGCGTGAAGGGGACGGCCAGTGATCTCTCCGTCACGGCCGACCTCACGGGCGAGGCGGGGCGCATCCAACTCGATGGCGCCTTCGATGCGATCGCGCCGACCTTCCGCGCCGCGGCGAACGGGTCGGTGAGTGGATTCGATCTCCGGGCAGGGTTCGGCGTACCCGCGCTGCCGACGAGCGTCCTCAACGGGCGGTTCGCGATCGACCTGGACGGGGACTCGCTCGCGAATCTCTACGGCAGTGCGCGCTTCAATGCGGACCGCTCCCTCGTGGACAGTGTGCGCGTCTACAACGGGCTGGCCCAGGTGCGTTTCGTCGATGGCAAAGTGCGGGTCGACTCCCTGCGCGTCGAAACCATTGCCGGGACGCTCAGCAAGACCGGACGCGCCGATGCCCTCGGGCTCACCGAGGCGGCACGCGACTCCCTCACGTTCGCGATCGACGTGGATTCACTCGGCGGCTTCCGGCGATATCTCGCGCGGGGCGCCGCGGCCGGCGCCAGCGCCGAGGCGGCGGCCTTGGCGGATTCGCTCGAGGGGACGGCGCGCGTCGACGGTGCCGTGGTCGGATCGCTCGACCGCTTCGATCTGCACCTGCGGCTCGATGCGCGCGATCTGCGCTACGGGGCCTCCACGGCAAGACACGTGGTGGCGAGCGCGGCATTGCGTGATTTTCCAGCGAATCCCCTCGGGCCGCTCGCCCTCCGGCTCGACACGTTGCGTGCATCCGAGTTGTCATTCGCGCGGGTCTCCGCGAATGTGGAGTTGCTGCCGGACGGACGCGCGTCCGGCGCGATCGCCGGTGAGATGCCGCACGGCGCGCGGGCGCGTGCCTCGCTGTCCGGGATGCGCCGCGGCGATACGACCGACGTGAGGCTCGACAGTCTCAACGTCGTGACGGCGGCCGACGCGTGGTCCCTCGACCGAGCCACCGCGGCCCGACTCGTGGGGACGTCGCTGTCGTTCGACACGCTCGCGCTCAGCGGGGCGACCG
The DNA here is from genome assembly GCA_963978095.1 of uncultured bacterium. Classification (GTDB taxonomy): domain Bacteria; phylum Gemmatimonadota; class Gemmatimonadetes; order Gemmatimonadales; family Gemmatimonadaceae; genus Fen-1231. The sequence continues at coordinate 24,970 of CAXBQP010000007.1, forward strand.
GCGGTCACTTCGCTGCCCGTGGCGTGGTCCCGGATCAGGGCCCCCTCGCGGTGACCCTTCGCGCCGACCGGATCCCCCTCACCGACTTCGGTGAACTCCTGCAACTCGAGACGGCGTTGAAGGGTGCGGCATCGCTCCAAGCGGAACTGCGGGGCACGCGCAACGAGCCGGTCATGAATCTCGCGGCGCAAGCCGAGGATGCGCAGGTGGCCGGACTTCGCCTCGACCATGTGCAAGCGCAGGGTACCTACGCTGCCCAACGGTTGCTCACGTCGCTGGAATACACGCGACTCGGTGTCCCCGCACTGCGCGTCACTGGCAAGTTGCCGATCGATCTGGCCTTGCGCCCGGGCATCGTACGCCTGCTCGAAGAACCGATCAGCGTGCAGGTCCGCACCGACACCGTCGGTTTGGTGCTGCTGGAGTCGTTCTCGCGCACGATCACGGGGGCACGCGGCGGCATGTCCTTGAACCTCGACGTCTCCGGCACGTGGAAGCATCCGCGTTTGCTCGGCGAGATGACGGTCCGCGATGGCGCCCTGAACTTCGCGCCCATGGGGCGAGCATCGCTCAGTGGCATCGAGGCCGATATCCGATTCCTCGGCGACAGCATCGCGGTGCGCAACCTCTCGGCTCGTGCGGGGCCGACGCGCGGTGCGCAGGCCAGCGTCACCGGCGCCCTGAAGATCAGCGACATCGAGAATCCGCTGTTCAACCTCGGGCTCACGGCACGCAACTTCAACGTCCTGAATCGTGCCGGCTTCGCCGATCTCGATGTGAGCGGATCCGTCGCCCTCACCGGCCCCCTCGACGGGGCGGTGCTCTCCGGCGACAGCCTCACGGTGGACCGTGGTGTGCTGAATGTGAGCAATCTGTTCCAGAAGAAACTGATCGCTCTCGACGACAACGAGATCGCCGGCATCGTGGACACCTCGGCGTTTGCCGACCGCCGGATCTTCGGGCAGGGGTCCGGGCAGTTCGTCGACAACCTGAGCATGAATGGCTTGCAGGTCACGATGGGGCGCGATGTGTGGTTGCGGTCGGAGGAAGCCAACATCAACCTCGGTGGGGCGCTCAACATCACCCGGAGTCGACTCCAGCGGGGGACCGTCGGCAATGCCGGCTCGCAGCTCGCGCTGGTCGGCACCCTGCAGACCGTGCGCGGGTCGTATCGACTGAATGTCGGCGCCGGGGTGCAGCGCGCCTTCGACGTGGAGACCGGGGACGTGCGCTTCTTCGGCGACGTCGATCTCAATCCCACGTTGAGCATCAACGCCCTGCACACCGTGCGACAGTACAGCACGCAGTCCGCGCGCCCCGATGTGCGTGTCCGGGTGCACATTGGTGGCACCCTGGCGTCACCCACCGCCGAACTCTCGAGCCCGGATTCCCTCCGCGTCACCAACGGCGATCTGATCAGTTACCTCGTCACCGGCGGGCCGAGCGACGAGATCGGTGGACGCAACGGTGACATCGGTTCCACCGCGGCCCGCGTGTTCGTCTCGTCGTTCGGCACCTTCCTCGGCGGAAAAGCCACCGGAACCCTGTGCGACGACGCGCAGATCAGTACCGCGGGCCTTGATGCGTATCAAGGCAAGATCGCCGACGTCGGCGCCGGCCTGCTCAGCGGCACGCGGTTCAACTGTGCCAAACAGGTCGGGACGGATACCTTCGTGCGACTCGACGCGGGGTTGTGCCAAGTCGGCCAGTTGCTGGCGACGGGCGGGACCTCGGCCGAATCACCCACTTTTGCCGACGCGCTCGGCGTGAAGGTGGATTACCGCGTGCGGTCCAATCTGACCTTCTCGTTCGGTATCGAACCGCCGACCAGCGCGGTCCTCTGCTCCCGCGACGCCAACGCTCGAGGGTTCGCCCCGACGCCGAGGCAGTTCGGCTTGGACCTCTTCCGGCTCTGGCGATTCTGATCAGGTCGGCGTTGCTCGTCGTCAACCCCGCCGCGCGGCGGGGCCGGACTGGCGAACGCGAGGCACGGCGCGCATTCGCGGAGGCCGGCGTCCCGGTGGAACTCATGCGCACCACGGCGGCCGGCGATGCGGCGCGGTTCGCCACCGCCCATGCTGCCGCGCACGACGCCGTGTTCACCCTCGGTGGCGATGGGACCGCGATGGAGGTCGTGGGGGCGCTCGCCGTGAATGGGCCCCCGGTGGGGATCCTCCCTGGCGGAACCGGGAATCAGCTGGTGCGTCACCTCGGAACTCCGCTCCGTATTCGGCACGCGGTGCATCAGTTGCTCTGTGGTGAGGAATATCGCATGGACTTGGGGCGTCTGGCCGACGGCCGGCGTTTCGCACTGACCGCCGGTTTCGGGATGGATGTCGCGATGATGCGCGATGCGTCACCCTCGCACAAGCGGCGCTTCGGCGTCGGCGCGTATGTCTGGTCGGGACTGCGCGCGCTCTTGCGGAACGAGCGCGTGCCGGTTCGCGCCACGGTCGACGGTGTCACGTTCGAACATGACTGCGGGATGGCGATGATCGCGAATGTTGGCGCGTTGCTTGACGGTTTCATTTCGACCGGCCCTGATGTTCGCACCGACGACGGGATGCTTGACCTGTGCCTGTTCTTTCCCGAGACAGTCGCAGAGGCTGTGTCACTGACGCTCCGGTGTATCCGCAACGATTTCCGCCCGCATCCTGCCATGCGTTTCGTGCGTGGTCGTGAGATATCGATCGAGGCGCGGTCCCATTCCCACGGACGCTACGACGCACAGGCGGACGGCGAAATCCTGCGGACCACCGTTCTCCAGGCGACTGCAGAACCTTTAGCCGGTGTATTACTTCGCTCTGTCTAGTATTGAATCACCTGTAGATGTATCGTAAGTTGATAGCTGTGCTCTTGGGCGGGGAGTCAGGACCAATCACTGGACGGAACGATCATGGCCAGCATTCTGATTATTGACGACGAAGTCGCGATCGCATCGGCCTTCGCGCTGTTCTTCCGGCACGATGGTTCCAACGTCGTCACCGAGGCGCACACGGGCGCGGAGGGGATTGAGGCGTATCAGCGCCTGCGGCCGGATCTGGTGCTGCTCGATGTCCGACTGCCCGACATGACCGGCTTTGACGTGCTCGCCAAGATCGGTCCGGACAATCCGGTGGTGATCATGGTCACCGCCTACGGCGATGTACCCATGGCGGTCGAGGCGCTGCACAAGGGGGCGGAGAACTTCCTGACCAAGCCGGTGGACCTGAACCACTTGGCGGCTGCGGCGGAGCGCGCGCTGGAGAAGGCATCTCTCCGGCGCCTGAATCGCTTTCTCACGGACCGGCGCGGCGCTGGGAAGTCGCTCGTGTTCGGCCCGTCGGCGGCGATGCGCGAACTGGCGGCGCAAGTGGCCTTGCTCGCGGCGAGCGATCGCACGACGGCGCTGATCGTCGGCGAGAGCGGCGCCGGGAAGGGACGCGTCGCCGAGTTGCTGCACTCGCAGAGCCCGCGGGCGTCGAAGCCGTTCGTGGAAGTGAACTGCGCAGCGCTCACGGCATCGTCACTCGAGTCCGAACTCTTCGGGGTGGAATCCGACGCCGACGGGAGCCAGGGGCCGACCAAGCGCGGACTCTTCGAGATTGCCGATGGCGGAACGGTCTTCCTCGACGAAATCGGGGATCTCGCGCCGGGCTTGCAGCCGAAGCTGCTCCGCGTGCTCGAGGGCAAGGGATTCCGCCGTCTCGGCGGAACCATGGAAATCACGCCGAATGTCCGGGTGGTCGCCGCCACGGGGCGCGATCTCGTGAGTGAGGTGACGGCGGGGCGGTTCCGCGAGGATTTGTATTATCGTCTGTCGGTGATGCCGATCAACCTGCCGCCCCTGCGTACGCGCACGCGGGAGGATCTGATCGAGCTGGTGGCACATCTGCTCGACGACCTCGGCGCGACCCTGGCCGGTGCCCCTACCACGCTCTCGGATGAGTCGCTGGATGCGCTGCTGCGGTACCCGTGGCCGGGGAACGTGCGGGAGCTTCGCAACGTGCTCGAACGGGCGATGCTGATCGCACGCGGACAACCGCGGATCGAGCTGCTCCACCTGCCGCGGGAAGTCCACGCCGCGAGTGGCGCCGAGGTGGCCCACCATGAGCCGCGGTCGTTGGCCGACGTGGAGAAGGCACACATCGATCGTACGCTGCGCGCCAATGAGGGAAATCGCACGCATGCGGCCAGGGAACTCGGGATATCGCGGGCGACCCTCATCAAGAAGATTCGCGAGTACGGGTTCTCCGACAAGCGGCGCTGACCGGCGGTGACACAGCCTCGCGATCTGGACGCCCTCGGGTTCGACCTGGTGGTCGGCCACGCAACCGACGAGGCGGGGGCCACCGGCTGCACGGTCGTGCGTGGACGCACGGATCCATTCCGCGCGAGTGCGGTCGTCATCGGGCGGGCAACCGGCACGCGCGAGGTGGCCTTGCTCGATCCGTCGGCGGCGAATGACCGGGTGGATGCGATCCTCCTGACGGGCGGATCAGCGTACGGACTCGACGCCGCCGCCGGCGTGATGCGATGGATGGAGTCGCACGGGCGCGGCTACCCGATCGCCGGCGGCGTGGTACCGATCGTTCCCACCGCGGTGGTCTTCGACTTGGCGCCACTCGGCCGGTTCGACGCCCGCCCGACGGCGCAGATGGCGTACGACGCGTGCGAGTCGGCGACGGCGCGTGGGATCGCCGAAGGGAATGTCGGCGCCGGAACCGGCTGCACCGTGGGAAAGGTCCGCGGTCCGGAGCGCTGCATGAAGGGGGGATTCGGCGTGGGGATCAGCGGCGACCGAGCGTTGGCCGCCGCGGCGTTCGTCGCGGTGAACGCGTTCGGCCATGTGTGCGGCGCCGACGGGGCCATCATCGCCGGCGCGCGCGCGGACGACGGATCGCTGATCGACACCACCGAGTTCCTGAAGACGCGCGAGGCCGAGGGGTCGCCTGCGGCCAACACGACCATCGCGGTCGTCGCGCTCAACGTGGCCCTCAGCAAAGGGGCGCTGCACGCCGTGGCCGCGGCGGCCTCCACCGCGCTCTTCGCGCGCGTCGTCCCTGCGGGGACACGATTCGATGGCGACCTGATTTTCGCGATGGCGCCCCTCGCCGGCCCCAGTGCGCCGCAGGAGGCATGCGAGCAGCACGCCGTGCGCGCGCTAGGCGATGCGATCGAGCGTGCCGTGCGGCTCGCCCACGGGCGCGACGGGATTCCGGGGCTCGCGGACTGAGAAAACCGGCCGCCGGAGCGCCGGCAGCCGAGAAGTTCCCTAGCTGACCATCCCGTTCAGGGGCATCGACGGGGCGCCGATTCGCACGTGCAACGTCAGTTCCGCGCGCAACTTCCCATCGAGATCCACGCGCATCGTATGCGCCCCGGCGTCCTGGATGGGAAGATCGATCGACGCGATGACCGGGATGTCGATATCGGTCGCGCCGGGTGGGGGATTGCCCACCTCGAGTTCCCCGGAACTCGACCAGATCTCCTCGCCGCGCGGTGTCATCCAGCCGAACGCGAGCGTGTGGAGTCCGACATCGGTCACGTCGGCCTTGAGGCGGACCACGAGCGTGGCGCGCGGATGGACCGCGGGGAGGTTGCCGATCTGCAGGGCATCGAACACCCCGAGGATGTTCAGCTTGCCTTCCTGCGAGATATTGGCGGCGTCGGCGAAGAGTGCGAAGGAAACATGCATGCGCCAAGCTAGCGCCCGGCACGGGGAGACGTCAAAGGGCTCGCGATGGTAGCCGCCGGGTGACGCCCCGTTAGCTTTCATCGAATGCCCGACGCCAAGACCCGTCACCACCGCGAAGTCGTCGTGACCGAGATGCTCCTGATCGCCATGGCGGTGATCTGGGGGTGCAACTTCACGGTCAACAAGTATGGCACGCAGGTGCTCGAGCCCTTGGTGTACACCACGATTCGGATGGTGGCTGGCACGATCGCGATGATGGTGCTCATCCTGGCGGGACGAAAAAGCAAGGCGACGCGGACGGAGAAGATGCGCCTCCTGATGCTTGGCTTGCTCGGGCACGGCGCCTATCAGCTGCTCTTCATCTACGGGATCGCGCGCACGCGTGCCGGAACCGCAGCCTTGGTGATCGCCTCGAGTCCGGCGATCATCGCCATCGTGATGCGCACCTTCCGCCATGAACGGCTCGCCCCGCGCGCGCTCGTGGGGATCGCGCTGTCCATACTCGGCATCGCCATCGTGATGGCGGGGTCGGCGCAGGAGGCCCATGGCGGCTCCTCGGTGGTGGGCGATCTCATGATTCTGGGCGCAGTGGTCTGCTGGGGGTTCTATACGATGTGGCTCAAGCCGCTCACGCATATCGAGGGGACGGAGCTTGCGGCGTGGACATTGCTCGGCGGCACCGCACCGCTCGTGCTGATCGCGACCCCGGCATTGTTGCAGACGGATTTCCACGTGATCGCCCCACTGACTTGGGCCGCGATCGCGTACAGCGGACTGGGGTCGATGGGGCTGGGGTATCTGTTCTGGTACCGCGGCGTGCGCGTGATCGGCCCGACGCGCACCGCCATGTTCTCGAACCTCCAGCCGATCGTGGCGGTGCTGGTCTCGTGGCCGCTGCTCGGTGAGCATCCGACTCCGTGGCAGGGCGTTGGTGCCCTTGGCGTCATGATCGGTCTCTGGCTCACCCGGCAGATTCCTGCCGTCGAGCCGGCGCACGGCGAATGAAAATCGCCCTCTTTGATATCGACGGCACCCTCGTGTGGACACAGGGCGCGGGGAAACGCGCGATGGAGCGCGCGCTGGTCGCCATCGTCGGAAACGCGGGTCCCGAGGGGCACCGCTACGACGGCAAGACCGACCGGCAGATCGTGCGTGAAGCCATGCTGCTCACCGGACACGAGGCGTCGCGCGTCGAGTCGCTCATGGAAGCCGTCATCGCACGCTATCTGATCGAGCTCGAACCTGAACTGGCGGGTGCGGATCCGGATGCCTTCGTGCTCCCGGGGGTGCATGCCGTGCTCGATGCCGTTCACGAGCAGGAGGATATCGTCCTCGGATTACTCACCGGGAACGTCGTGTCCGGCGCTGTGCGGAAGCTGAAGGCGGCAGGCATCGACGCCGATCGATTCGTCGTCGGAGCCTATGGCAGCGATCACGAGTCGCGTCCCGAACTTCCGCCCATCGCGCGCGCCCGTGCGGAGGCCGCGCTGGGCCGCCCCGTGAATGGCGCGGACTGTGTGATCATCGGCGACACCCCAATGGACGTCGCCTGCGGACGCCCGATGGGAGCCCGTGCCATCGCCGTCGCCACGGGGCATTACGACGTCGCGGCACTCACCGCCTGCGCCCCGGATGCCGTCTTCGCGGACCTCACCGATACCGCGGCTGTGCTTGAGGCGATCCGTGTCGCGTGAGGTCGAGCTCAAGGGGATCGCGACGGATCCGGCCGCGGTTCTAGCGGCGCTCCGCGCCGACGGTGCTGTGGTGATGTTCGAAGGACGCCTCCACGATCTTCGATATGACACCGTCGACCGCGCGCTCGCGGCGCGCGATTGCGTGCTGCGGCTCCGCGTCTACGAGAATGCTGACGGCACATCCGCGGGCCTCGACTGGAAAGGGCCCACGGGCTACGAAGACGGATACAAGGTGCGCCAAGAGTTGACCACCGGCGTCACCGACGCATCCGCGCTCAAGCGCATGCTCGAAGCGCTCGGCTATGTGGTCACCCGAGAGATCGATCGGCGGATCGTCCAGTTCCGCTGCCGCGGCGCCGTCGTGCGACTGGAGCACTATCCGCGCATGGATGTGCTGGTTGAGGTGGAGGGCGATCCCGCGGCCATCGAGGCGGCCATCAGCGTGACGGGCATTCCGCGCCCAGCATTCACCACCGGGCGCCTGCCGGACTTCGCGCGCGCCTTCGAGCTCCGCACCGGCGAGCGCGCCGCGGTCTGCGACGACGAGCTTCGCGGCGTGTATCGATACAGCCTCACCGATGCCTGAGCTTCCTGAGGCGAGGCCCCTGCCGGAGTTCACACGATCCCTGCGGGGGTTCGCCGATGTGCACGCCCTGGGCGAGCACAGCCATGATGTGGTGTTCGGGCCATTCATCGACGCGCGGCGAGCGGCCCATGCGGCGCGCACGCTGAGCGACCAGCTGCGCGCGTTGGAGGCGACATCCCTGTCATTGGTCCTCGAGCGGGCGATCGACACCATCGCGCATGAGCGCTGGCCGTCGTCAGCGCCGGATCGCCGCGCCCTCGCCGCGTGGCTCACCGACGCGGCGTCCCCGGTCTTCGAAGCGCTGCAGCGGGCCGACCGGGCGGCGCGTTGGCTGTCCGGCGCCGGTGACGCGGACCGCGATGGGTGTTGGCAGGGATGGGTGGACGCGCTCGCGATGCTCTATCGGGCGCTCGACGCGTTTTGGATCGCGATCCAGCCCACCCTGGTGCCCGTCCCTGCGCGACGTCGGGCCACCGTCGCGAAGACTCAGCCCCAAGGAAAAGGATGATCATCGGCATCGGCATCGATGTGGTGGATGTTTCCCGCGTGGAGCAGATGCTCGCCGACAAGGGAGCGCGATTGCTCGCGCGCCTGTTCACCGAGGCCGAAGCGGCCTACGCCAACGAGCGGGCGCGGCCGGCGCTGCACCTCGCGGCACGGCTCGCGGCCAAGGAAGCCGCGTTCAAGGCACTCGCCGGCAGCGATGACGCACGCCTCATCGGATGGCGCGAGGTGGAGGTGGTCCCGCGCCCCGGAAACTCCCCGACGCTGCGGTTCACGGGACGCGCGGAGATGCGCCTGCGAGAGCTCGAGGTCCGGCAGGTCTGGGTGACGCTCACCCATACCGATCTGACGGCCGCCGCCGTCGTCATTCTGGAGCGGGCCTAGCCGCGCTCCGCAGGCCGCTTACGCCGAGGCGTAGATCCCCGGAGCCCCATCGCGCGGTGTGCGGCGCATCTGCATCCAGACCACGCCGAGCGCCACGAAGCCGATCGCGATCGTCTGCGCGAGCGTGAAGCCCGCGAAGAAGCGATCGTCCTTGGCGCGGAAGAACTCCACGAGGAAACGTTCGATCCCCGCCAACACGCAATACACGCCGAACAGCCACCCCTCCGCGTGCTTGTGGTCGCGCATCCGCCAGAGGACCGCGAACATCACCAGCCCCATCGCGACCTCGAACAGCTGGGTCGGGTACACGCCCATCACGTCCGTGATGCGGTGTCCGGAGACGCCGCCGAGGCCGAACTGCGAGACCATGTTGCCCACCGTTGACGGCGGCGCACCGTCAGGGAACTTCACGGCCAACGGTGAGTTCCACGGTCGTCCGTAATCGTCGCCCACCGCCCAGCATCCGCTCCGCCCGACCGAATACGCCGCGGCGAGACCGATCGAGGTCGCATCGCTGATTCGCGTGAAGGGAAGCCGCTTCATGCGGATCACGATGGCCGTCGCCGTGATGCCGCCGATGAGTCCGCCCCAGAACACGAATCCACCGCGACTGAAGAACGACTCATGGAAGAGGATCATGTAGTAAAGCTTCGCCCCGAGCAGTCCCCCGATCACGGCGCCGACCACGATGTCGCCCATCGCCTCGGCCGATGCGTGCTGTCCGCGCCGGGTGAGCTCGCTCGTCGCCACGAACTGGCCGATGAGAAAGGCCAGGAGCATCGCGATGCCGAACCCCGTGATGGGAAGCGGGCCGATCGCGATCTCGAACTTGTGGATCGTGGTGCCGAGGAAATCCGTGGTGGTCGGGGGCATGGGCAGAACTTAAGGGTGCGGCGCGCCTGTGACGAGTCCAGGGATCGGCTGCGACGCGAACGCGTTCAATCCCGCGTGCGCGCGCTCTCCGCGGTCCAGGCGGAAGAGACCGGCGCGGGCGATCATGGCGGCATTGTCGGTCGCGAGCCGGAGGCTTGGCGCGAACACGGTCGCGGCAGTACCGCGCGCGCGGGCAAGCTGCCGTTGCAACTCGGCGACCAGTGCACGGTTGCAGGCAACGCCACCGCCCAGCACGATCTTGTCGCGGCCGAAGGCCTGTGCGGCGCGCACCGACTTGGCCGCGAGCGTGTCGATGAGCGCGTCCTGGAATCCGCGCGCGATGTGTGGGCGATCCGCGTCGAGCGTTCCCGCGTCCTCGGCCGCCCGGACGGCGAGCAACACGGCGGTCTTGAGGCCGGAGAAGGAGACGTCAAAAAAATCGTCGTCGCCGAGTCGCTGACCGCCGTGGAGCATCGGGCGCGGGAAGCGATGACGCCGTGGATCTCCCGCCGTGGCGAGTCGTTCGATGTGTCGTCCGCCGGGGTAGGGGAGGCCGAGCAGTTTCGCGACTTTGTCGAAGGCCTCACCGGCGGCGTCGTCGCGCGTGGCCCCCAGCAAGCGGTATTCGCCCCACGCGGCGACATCGAGCAGAAGCGTGTGGCCGCCGCTCACGAGCAGGGCGGTGAATGGCGGTTCGGCGTCGGCGTCATCGAGCGACGTCGCAAAAAGATGCCCTTCCATGTGATGCACACCCACGAGCGGCACGCCCAGGGTGGCGGCGAGGCTCTTGGCGTAGCTCACGCCGACGAGCAGCGCTCCCACGAGCCCGGGGGCGTTGGTTACCGCCACGGCATCGATGTCGCCGAGCGTCAGCCGCGCCTCACGCAGCGCGTGCGAGACCACCGGGCTGATGGCGGTCAGGTGCGCGCGCGACGCGATTTCGGGCACCACGCCGCCGAAAATCGCGTGCACGTCTTGCGACAGAATCGCGAGTGACCGGAGCGTCGCCGTGCGGCCGTTGCCATCGACGACGGCGGCGGAGGTCTCGTCGCAGGAACTCTCGATGCCAAGGACGCGCACGACTATCGCCGGTGCGTCACGACGCGGGTTCGGCGAGCAACTGGCGGATCAGCGCCTTGTGACTCTCCGCGTTCCAGTCCGTGCCTCCGCTGACGCGCTTGCGAATGACGCCGTCGCGCCCGATGACGAAGGTCTCGGGGACGCCGGAGGTCACATACTGGAGCTGGATGTTCTGCGTGGCGTCGTAGAGGATGTCAAACGTGAGCCCGAACTCCTTGGTGAAGTCGCGGATCGCCTGTTCCATCCCCGGCTGATCGACGCTGACCGCGACGATCTTGAGTCCCTGCGGTCCCAGCTCGCTGTGCAACCGCTGCATGCTCGGCATCTCGGCGCGGCACGGGTCGCACCACGTTGCCCAGATGTTGAGCAGGACGACCTGTCCCTTGTAGTCGGCAATCGATCGCGCACGCGTTCCGTCCACATTGGCCACCGGGAGCGCGGAGAAGGCGGGGGCCTTCGCCCCGGCTTCGACGGTCGGGACGGCATCGCCCATGATGCGGGCACCGAGGGCGAGCGCCCCGCCGACCAGGGCGACGATTGCTCCCACGAGCAGCCACTGGGTTCGGTTCGTCATGCGCGCTCGATGCACAGGGCCCGCAGCGCCCGGATTTCCGCGGCCGGGTCCTTGGCCGAGAAGACCGCGTTGCCGGCGACGAACGTGTCCGCGCCCGCGTGCCAGCACGCCGCGATCGTGTCGCGGCTCACGCCGCCGTCGACTTCAAGCGCGGCCGTGCTGCGCACGTCGTCGAGCATCGCGCGGGCCCGCGCGATCTTGTCGAGCGAGCCCGGGATGAACTTTTGTCCGCCGTAGCCCGGATTCACGCTCATGATCAGGAGCAGGTCGATGTCGGCGGCGATCTCGCGGATGCTCTCGAGGGGCGTGCCCGGGTTCAGGGTCACACCCGCTTGGCATCCGAGTTCGCGGATGCGCGCGATCTGGCGATGGACGTGCGACGCGGCTTCGACATGGATCGTGATGACGCTCGCGCCAGCCTTGGCGAAATCCTCGAGCTGCGTTTCCGGGTGCTCGACCATCAGGTGCACATCGATCGGGAGCGTGGAGAGCCTGCGGCACGTTTCGAGGACCTTCGTTCCGAAGGTGATCGGCGGCACGAAGCTTCCGTCCATCACGTCGAAGTGCAACCAGTCGGCGCCGCCGGCTTCGAGCATCGCGAGGTCCTCTTTGAGGCGACCGAAATCCGCGGAGAGGAGCGAGGGAGCGATCCGGACCGTTCGGGTACGCGACATCACGAACTCCTGCGGCGCATCCGCGCCGCGAAGGCGCCATCCGAGCCATGGCGCTGAGGGAGGACACGGAGCCGACCGGCATCGAGCACCCCCGCCGGGACGGCATCCGTTGGCGGTGGTTCGAGCACGAAATCCGGGTGTTCGGCGAGGAAGGTCTCGACCTGTGCGTCGTTCTCTTCGGACTCCAACGAACAGGTGCTGTAGAGCAGCAGGCCGCCGGGCTTCACGACCGAAGCCGCGGCACGAAGGATCGAACGCTGAGTCGCGGCCAGCACGGCCAGGTCGCTGGTGCGCAGGCGCCATCGTGCATCGGGGTGGCGCCGGAAGGTTCCGGTGCCGGTACATGGCGCATCGACCAGGACCGCATCGACGGGCGCCAAGGCCGGGAATCTGGCATCGGTGACCATCGGAAGCACATTCACCAGCTCGAGCCGGTCGATGGTCTCTCGCACTCGTGCGAGTCGCGCGGCCGAGGCATCCGCCGCGATGACCGTACGGGCAACACGCGAGAGTTCGACCGTCTTGCCGCCTGGCGCCGCGCACAGGTCCGCGACCGTCGCACCGGCAGGGATCGCCGCATACTGCGTCACGAGCGTGGCGGCGGGATCCTGTACGAAGAACAGCCCCTGCTGGAACGCGCCGAGTTCCGTGAGGGCGGCGCCGCTGATGCTCAAGGAGTCGCGTACCAGAGGCGCGTCACTCACCTGGACGCCCGCCGCCTCGAGCATGGCCTCCAGTTGCTCGCGGACCACCCCCCATGGGCGGATCACCAGCGGCGCTTCGCGGTTGTTGGCGTCGAGCAGCGCGCGCGTGTCGGACTCTCCCCAGCGGGCGACCCACCGGGCCACGAGCCACCGCGGATGGGAGTACTCGGTGGCGATTCCTTCGAGTGGATCGTTGGGCGTCGGCAGCACCAAAGCGTCGCGCTCCCGGTCGAGTCGCCGCAGCACGGCGTTCGCGAGCTTGCTGGCACCAATTCCGTGGCGTCGTTTGGCGAGCTCCACCGTTTGCGCGATCGCCGCGTACGGGGGGACGCTCCCCATCGAGAGCAGCTGGTACGCCCCAAGCCGCAGCAGATCGGTGAGGTCCGGGTCGAGACGCACGAGTCCACCACGAACCCGGTCACTCAGCAGGGCGTCAAGACGGCCGCGGCACCGCAGCATCCCGTACACCAACTCCTGCGTCCACCGGCGGTCTCGGCTGTCGAGTAGCCCCACGCGACGGTCGAACGCTGCATCGAGCAAGAGTCCGGTCCGGATGTCCGCCAGAATGTCGGCTGCGGCGGAACGCGCGTCGGTGATACCGCCGCGGGTTGCGGTGCCGGAGCTTGCGTGGGGCTGGGCCATGCGAGAGGGCTTGGGAAGTTGACTCCCCGCAATATAAGGGGGCTGGGAGGGGGGGCGCCCGAAGGGAGGCGACTGGCCGCAGTCATCCTGCCGAATGAACCCAGCGCTTGCCCCCTGTGACCTCCCCCCCCGCCCAGAAGTCAAAGCTTGTGGCAACCCTTGGGGTCGGGCGTCTCGCCCGAGCCCCGGGCGCACCAACGCCTGCTGGTTCTTCCCTATTCGGCTGAGGTCGGATGATGTCGCGACGGAGTGGTGGCATGAGACGCGTGGTCGGTCTGGCGGCAACGCTCGGCGCGGTCGTCATCCTCGGCTGCATGGATCGGTCGATGACCGGCCCGACGCTCGTCGGCACCGCCGACTCGCTGCAAGTGGCGTCGGGCAACAATCAAAGTGGCGTCGTGAGCACGCCGCTCAGCACTCCATTGACCGTGCAGGTCCGGACGTCGACCGGAGTGGCGGTCGTGGGAACCTCCGTCACCTTCAGCGTCGCCACCGGAGGAGGGAGCGTTTCCCCCGCGGTGGTGTCGACGGACGCCACGGGGCGCGCGCAGACCACGTGGACCTTGGGCGCGACGACCGGTCAGCAAACAGTGACCGCAACGGCCGGCGCGAAAGTCATCACCCTCAGCGCGACCGGCATCGCCTCAGGGTCGACGGGCGGTACGACGGCCGGCGCGTTGCCTGCGGCGCAGGTGGTCTTGAACGCGGGCAACGGACAGACCGGAGCCATCGGACAGCCGTTGGGTGCGAACGTGGTCGTGAAGGTACTCGATTCCTTGGGGAACGCCGTCTCCGGCACAACGGTCACGTTCGCCCAGGGGGCGGGGAACGGGACCGGCGGAAGCAGCTCCCCCACGAGCATCAAGAGTGACGCGGGCGGCCTCGCCACGACCCAGTGGACCCTTGGCAGCAAAGTCGGGCAGCAGACGCTCACGGCGACAGTCGCCGGCCTGACGCCCGTCACCGTACAGGCCACCGGCACGATCGGGTCGAGCGGCGCGGCCATCGTCGACAACGGGAACAGCCAGGTCGCGGGGAGCGGCGCCGCGTTGCCGACCTACCTCCGGGTCCTGGTGGTGGATCAAGCGGGGAACCCGGCCCTCGGCGCTCGGGTAACCTGGGCCGTGGCCTCTGGCGGCGGATCGATCTCCAAGAGTTCCGGCACGACGAACGCGGCCGGACTCGACTCCGCGCGCTGGACGCTCGGCTCGACGATCGGCGCGCAGACCGTCACCGCCACCGTTGCGAACGTGGGAAGTGTCACCTACGCAGCCACCGCGACCACCGTCTCCGGCACGCCGGCGACGCTGCGCATCATCAGTGGCGAAGGGCAAAGCGGACAGTCCGCACAGACGCTCGCGCTGCCGATCGTCGTCGAAGTGCGCGATGCCGGCGGCAATGTGCTCTCGGGCGTCACCGTCGGCTTTGCGCAAGCGGCGACCAACACGGATGCGGTCACCACACCGTCCCCCGCCGTCACCGGCGTGGATGGTCGCGCGTCCGTGACGTGGCGCCTCGGATCCAATACCGGCACCACCGTGCAAACGGACAGTCTCACGGCATCGCTGACCGGGTACCCGGCGATCGCAGGTGTGGTGTTCCATGCGTCCGTGCGCCCCGCCTTCAGGATTCGCATGGTGAATCTCGCCGACACCGTGCAGACCGATACCACCGGTGCCACGCTGGTCGACACCCTCGTGGTGAAGGTCTATGACCCCGTCACGGGCCTTGGTGTCCAAGGCATCCCGATCAGTTGGGCGACGCAGGCGCCCACCAGCTCCGACGGGTTCGCGATCAACTCGGTCGACACCACCGACAACACCGGATTGGCCAAGAACCGCTGGGCGCTGCGTTCGAGTGCCGATGGCGCGGCGATTCCCTCGAGCGCGGTGGCGAAGCGCATGGTCGCGACCGCGACGGGCATCGGCCAAGTGGAGTTCAAGGCCCATGTGTATCCGGGCGCGCTGCGCACGATCACCACGAACGTGACATCGTCGACGACCATGGTCGCCGGGAACGCGGTCACCTGGTGCGCCACGGGCAAGGATGTGACGGGGAACATCATCGACAGCGTGAGCTTCGTCTTCGCCGGGAGTGGCGGCGGGTCGAGCGTCAGTTCGACGGTGCTCAGCATCTACGGGGCGGCGACGTGCGTCGCGTCGACCATCACCGCGGCGGGAAGCTGGGGCTTCTCCGTGAGCGGCACGGCGCAGGTGCGTCCGTACGCACAAAGCAACGCGGTGGCTGCAGTCTCCTCGGGTTCAGTGGTCGTCAGTCCCGCGGCTGCCGCTACGATGACCAAGGCTGCGGGCGACGCGCAGAGCGCCAAGGTCTCCACCGCGCTCCCCACGCCGTTGAAGGTGCTCGTCAAGGATTCGTTCGGGAACGTCGTCCCCGGACAGGCGGTCTCCTTCGCGGTCGTCGGCGGCGGCGGTCTTCTGAGCGCCGGCGGCACACCCGCGGCGACCGCCACCGCGACCACGGGTGCGGACGGCACCGCCAGCGTTACCCTGATTCTCGGGGCCGCCGCCGGCACCAATACCGTCGTGGCGACCGCCGGCGGCGGAACGGTGATCTTCACGGCGACAGGCACACCGTAAGCACCGGCGCCAGGGGATGAACGGCAAGGGGGCGGTCCGATCGGACCGCCCCCTTGCGCGTTGGATCGGCGTTCTCGCGTGCGCCGCTCAGTGCAGGCGTTCGCCCTCGAGCACGCCACGCCCGCGGAGCCACTCCGCGATCCGCTGCCGACGCTTGCCCGCCGGATGCACTTCGGTGATGCGCACGGCACCGGTGCCGCATGCCACGACCATGCCCTCCGGGCTCGCGCTCAGGATCGTGCCTGGCACCCCGGTGGCATCGGCGAGCATCGCGCCGAACAGACGCACCTCGCCATCGCGATGCACGGCCCACGCGCCGGGCTTCGGATCATAGGCGCGGATCGCACAGGCGACACGCGTCGCGGGGTGTGAAAAATCCACGCGCGCATCCGCACGTTCGATCTTCCTGGCGTAGGTGGCGAGGGCATCGTCCTGCGGATGCTCCGGCGCGGCGCCGACGCTCAGCAACGCCAGCGCTTCGACGATCGCGGCTGCGCCGAGCTCGGATAGCCGGAGTTGCAACTCCCCGGCGGTCTCGTCGATGGCGATCGGCGTCGCCAGGGTCAGGATGGCCGGCCCCGCGTCGAGCGCGGGCACCATGCGCATGATGGTCACACCGGTCTCCGCACAGCCGTCGCGCACGGCGGCCTGGATCGGCGCGGCCCCGCGATATGACGGCAGGAGTGAGGCGTGAATGTTGAGCGTGCCGTGCGCCGGCAGGTCGATCACCTCACGCGGCAAGATGTGCCCGTAGGCGACGACCACCGAAATGTCCGGTTCGACGGCGCGGAGTGCCTCAAGAAATGCCGCATCGCCGCGCGGGCGCTCCGGCTGCAGCACCGGGATGTTCTCTTCCAGCGCCACGCGCTTCACGGGCGAGGGATCGAGTTGCGATCGCGAGCGGCCACGCGGCCGGTCCGGTTGCGTGACGACCAGCACCACGTCGTGCCCCTCGCCGATCAGCGCACGCAGCGGAGCGGTCGCGAACTCAGGAGTCCCGAAGAACGCGACCCGCATCCGTCAGATCCGCTCGTCGTCGTCGCGTCCTTCGCCCGGCACGATCGTGCGAACCAGGTTGGGATACTTGACCTTCTCCTGCTCCCAGCTGGCCAACGCGCGTTGGCGCTTCAGGAAGCTCAGGTGGTCGATGAACAGCTTGCCGTCCAGATGATCGATTTCGTGCTGCATGCACACGCCGAGCAGCTCGGTGCCTTCGAGTTCGAACCGCTGGCCGTGCCGGTCCAGCGCCCGCACGACCACGCGCTTGCTGCGCATCACGTCGCCGTACAGCTCGGGGATGGACAGACATCCTTCTTCCCACTTGAGCTTTCCCTCACGCTCGACGATCTCGGGGTTGATCAGGACATGCGGCACATCCTTGACCTCGACGACGGCCAGGCGCTCACTCCGCCCGACCTGCGGCGCGGCGAGCCCCACGCCATGCGCGGCGTGCATGGTCTCGAACATGTCGTCGATCAGCGCCTGGAGCCCGGGGCCGAAATCGGTGACGGGCGTGGTCGTCTGTCGCAGGATTGGGTCGCCGAGGACCCGAATGCCGAGCAGTGCCATTACTCCTTCGCTTCGCTCCCGTTGGCGCCGAGCACCTTGGCGATGCGGCCTCGCTCGATCACGAACTTGGATTCGCCGCTCTTGATCGTCACGCGGTCCTCCAGCGTCTTCGTCGACGCGCCGTCCTTGACCGTCTCGCGCATGCTCACGATCTCGCCGATGATGCCCCCCGCCGTGACGATCTCGTCGCCCTTGCGGAGGTTCAAGAGCGCGGACTCGTGCTGCTTGCGCTGCGTCTGCTGCGGACGGATGAGCAAGAAGTAGAAGATCGCGAACATCGACACGAGGATGAACAGCTGTCCCGAGCCGCTCGTCCCCTGCAGGGCGGCCGCAAGGGCGGGATGAATGGATGTGAGGAGGCTCATTGGCTCGAGGGAGCGGAATGGTATCGCGCGAGCCAGTCACGGCTCCACGCCTGGAAGGTCCCATCCTGGACGGCCGCACGGGCCCGCCGCATCAGGGCAATCAGGAAATGTACATTGTGCAGGCTCAGAAGCCGTAGCCCGAGCAGTTCGTCCGTCACGAACAGATGCCGGATGTACGCACGGGAGAACCGGCGGCAGGCGACGCAGCCGCACTGCGCGTCGAGCGGGCGCTCATCGGTCCGATGCCGCGCATTGCGCAAGTTCAGCCGCCCGTCAGCGGTGAAGGCGGCACCATTGCGCCCCATGCGCGTGGGCGCCACACAGTCGAACAGGTCCACGCCGCGCGCGACCCCTTCCACGAGATCCTCGGGGAAGCCGACTCCCATCAGATACCGGGGGCGGTCGCGGGGAATCGCGTCGTCGCAGACCTCCAGCATCTCGTACATCGCGGGCTTCTCCTCCCCCACGCTGAGTCCGCCGATCGCGAACCCGTCCCACGCGCCGGACTCGGCGATCCGCACCGCGGCCTCACGCCGGAGATCGGCGTGGATCCCGCCCTGCACGATCGGGAACAGCGTCTGCCGTGGTGCCCCCTCGACCGCATGGAGCCGCACGAACTCGGCGTGGCACCGTGCAAGCCAACGCAAGCTCCGTTCGCTGGCGTCCCGCGACGCGGAGTGCTCGCTCTGTCCGGGGATGACATGATCGAACTGCATGATGACGTCCGCCCCCAGATTCGTCTCGATCCGCATCACGGATTCGGGGGTGAAGTGTCGCGCCGACCCGTCGATGTGCGACTTGAACGAGACCCCGTCCTCGGTGACGTTGTTCAACGACGCCAGCGAGAACACCTGGAAGCCGCCCGAATCGGTGAGGATCGGGGCGTCCCAGCCCATGAACCGGTGCAGTCCTCCCATCTGGCGCACGAGTTCGTCGGTGGGGCGGAGATGCAGATGGTACGCATTGGCGAGGATGATCTGCGCGTGCATCGCCTGGAGGTCGTCGGGATCGAGCGACTTCACGCTCGCCAACGTTCCCACCGGCATGAACACCGGCGTCTCCACCGCACCGCGGGGTGTGCGGAATACGCCGGCTCGCGCGCGTCCGTCCGTCGCCTGCAGGTCGAAGGCGAAATCCATGCTCACAAGATCACCATCGCATCGCCATAGCTGAAGAACCGATAGCGCTCCCGCACCGCTTCGGCATAGGCCTCGCGCATGAGCGCCGCGCCCGCGAACGCCGAGACGAGCATGAGGAGGGTGGAGCGGGGCAGATGGAAGTTCGTCACCAGGTGGTCGGCACCACGCACCACATGCGGTGGACGGATGAAGATCCGCGTCTCCCCCGCCTCGGCGCGGATCGCACCAGCGGCGTCCACCACGCTTTCGAGCGTCCGGAGCGAGGTCGTCCCGACCGCCCACACCTGATGCCCGGCAGCACGGGCGGCATTCACGGTATGCGCGGTCGCCTCGCTGACGCAAAACCATTCCTCGTGCATCACGTGGTCGCTGAGCATCTCGACCTCCACCGGTTTGAAGGTCCCCGCCCCCACGTGGAGCAGCACATCCGCGAACTGCACGCCACGGGCCGCGATGGCCGTCAGCAGTTCGGGCGTGAAGTGCAGGCCCGCGGTCGGCGCGGCCACCGACCCCGATTCCCGCGCATAGACCGTCTGATACCGCTCGCTGTCCGCCGGGGCGTCGCCGCGGGTGATGTACGGGGGCAGTGGCATGTGTCCATGCCGTGCGATCAGGGCGTCCACCGGAGCCGCACCGCTCAGGTGCACCGTGCGTGTGCCGCGCGGCGTGATCGCCTCGATGCGCGCGTCGAATCCCGTGGCGATGTGGACGACACGCCCGGGCTTCAGTTTCGAGCCCGGATTCACCATCGCTTCCCACCGGTCGTCGCCGAGCGGTTTCAGCAGGAAGATCTCGGCGGGTGCCCCCGAGTCGCGCGTGCCCAGCAAACGGGCCCGGAAGACGCGCGTGGTATTGCGCACCATGACGTCGCCGCTGACGGCGTAGTCGACGAGATCCGTGAACCGTCGGTGCTCGATCACTCCCGTCGCACGATGCACGACCATCAACCGGCTCCCGTCGCGGCGCTCCGTCGGCGCTTGCGCGATCAGTTCGGCCGGGAGTGCAAAGTCGAAGTCGGCGGTGCGGTTCAGAACAGTGACGCCTGGTCGCGCTGCGGGGGCGTGAAGCCCAGATGGCGATACGCCTGCGCGCTCGCCACGCGTCCACGAGCGGTGCGTTGCAGAAATCCATGCATCACGAGGAACGGCTCGTACACTTCTTCGATCGTGTCGGGATCCTCGCCGATGGCGGCGGCGATGGTCGCCACCCCCACAGGGCCCCCATCGAATTTCTCGATGATCGTCCGGAGGATGCGCGCGTCCATGTCGTCGAGGCCGAAATCGTCGACATCGAGGAGCTTGAGCGCCTCGCGCGCGACGTCGCGCGTGATGACGCCGCCGGCACGCACCTGCGCGTAATCCCGCACGCGACGCAACAAGCGGTTGGCGATGCGCGGCGTGCCGCGCGATCGGCGCGCGATCTCCTGCGCGCCCGCCTCGTGCAGTTCCACGGCCAGCACGTCCGCGGTGCGTCGCACGATGGTCTGGATCTCCACCGCGGGGTAGAAATCGAGCCGCATGGTGAGTCCGAACCGGGCGCGGAGCGGAGACGTGAGCAGTCCGTAGCGAGTCGTGGCACCGACCAAGGTGAACTTCTCGATGGCCATCGTCACCGTCTGGGCATTGGGCCCGTCGGACAGACGGATGTCGATCTTGTAGTCCTCCATCGCGGGATACAGGAACTCCTCGATGATCGGCCGCAAGCGGTGGATCTCGTCGATGAACAGGATGTCGCCGGCGCGCAGATTGGTGAGCGTCCCCACGAGATCGCCGGGCTTCTCGAGCGCCGGTCCGGAGGTCGTGTGGATGTTCACGCCGAGCTCGCGGGCCATCAACTCCGCAAGCGTGGTCTTTCCCAGCCCCGGCGGCCCATGGAACAGCGTGTGGTCGAGCGTCTCTCGACGTCCCAGCGCGGCCTGGATGGCGATGTCGAGTGCGTCCTTGACCTTCGGCTGTCCGATGAACTCGACCAGCCGCTGCGGACGCAACGAGAGCTCGACGACGCTCTCTTCGCTCAGCACTTCAGGGGTGGTGATCTCGGCGCGGGCCATGGAGGTAGCTTAACGCTTTTGCAGCAGCGCGAGTGCCTGCCGGATGACATCCGAAGTGGCGTTGCCCTGACTCCCTGCTCCCACGGCCTCGCGTACCGCTTTTTCGGCGTCCAGGGTCGTGTAGCCGAGGGCCTGCAGCGCGCGCACCGCGTCGGCGCTCCCGGCGTCGGACCGGACCACCGCTCCCGCGCCGCCGATCTTGGCGAAATCCCGCATCTTGTCGCCGAGCTCCACGCACAGACGCTCGGCGGTCTTCTTGCCGACGCGCGGCACCCCCTGCAGCGTCGCGATGTCGCGGTCGACGAGCGCGCGCGCCAAACGACCGACGCCAAGCGCCGAGATCAGTCCCAGCGCGAGCGATGGCCCCACGCCGCTCGCTCCCAGCAGCGTGTAGAACAGCGCGCGATCCTCCTGGGATTCGAAACCGAACAGCTGCCACCCGTCCTCCTTCACGACCATGGCCGTGTGGAGCGACACATCATCCCCCACGCGGGGCAGGGACTCGAGCACGCCAAGCGGGATCAGGAGCTCGTACCCGACCCCCCCGGGGGTCATGATCTCGATCCGGTCGATCCCCTTGTCGGCGAGCTTCCCGGTGATGCGCGCGATCATGGCAACACCGGTGTGCGCCACATCGCGCGCACGGCATCGAGCTTGGCCGCGAGGACACAGGTGAGCGCGCAGGCCACGCCATCTGCGGCGTCGGCGGGTTGCGGGGCGCTTTTCAGCCGGAGCAAGCGTGCAACCATGAACTGCACTTGCGCCTTGGTCGCCGCGCCACGACCGACAACGGTCTTCTTGATGACCGCGGGGGCGTATTCGTGCACCGGGAGCCCTGCGCGCTGCCCCGCCAGGAGAATGACGCCCCGGGCGTGTCCGAGCACGACCGTCGTCCGAACGTTGCGGGCGTAGAAGATCGACTCGACCGCCATCGCATCAGGGGTGTGTCGGGTGATCACGTCGGTGACCCCCTCGAAAATGTCGGCGAGCCGCTCGGCGAGTGGGGCAGTCGCGGGTGTCCGGATGACGCCGCACTCCAGCAGCCGCGGAGGACCACCGTCGGCAACGACGACGCCGTACCCGGTCGCGGCGGTGCCCGGATCGATGCCGATGACGATCACGCGCGCCGATGGCTCGGCATCACGCCTCCGACATCTCCGATTCGTCCATGTCGAAGTTGGCGTCCACCTTCTGCACGTCGTCCAGCTCCTCGATCGCCTCGATGAGCTTGAGCACGCTCTGGGCCACGGCGCCCGCCACGGTGACCGTGTTCTTGGGGATCCACGCGAGTTCCGCGGATTCCGGCTTGAGCCCCACTCCGTCCAGCGCCTGGCTCACCATGTGCAGGTCCGAGGGGGCGGTGGTGATGAGGAAGCTGTCGCCTTCCTTCACGAAATCCTCGGCGCCGGCCTCGAGCGCCTTCTCCATCGCAACGTCCTCGTCCCACGTCCCGGCGGGCACGATGATCTGCCCTTTCCGGTCGAACATGAAGGCCACCGAGTTCGTGGCACCGAAACTGCCGCCAAGGCGGGAGAGCTTCGCACGCACCTCGGCCACGGTCCGCGTCGGGTTGTCGGTGAGCGCGGCGATCATGATGGCGACGCCCCCCGGTCCGTACGCTTCGTACAACACCTCGACGTAGTCCGCCCCTTCGACGTCGCCGGTGCCCTTGGCGATGGCGCGTTCGATGTTGTCCTTCGGCATCGACACCGATTTGGCGTTGTCGATGGCGGTACGGAGGCGCGGGTTACCGCTGGGGTCGCCGCCGCCGGTCTTCGCGGCGACGGTGATTTCGCGGATGAGCTTCGTGAAGAGCACGCCGCGCTTCTTGTCGGTCGCGGCTTTGGCGTGCTTGGTCGTCTTCCATTTGCTGTGGCCAGCCATGCTCGTGCCTGGTTGCGGTTGAGGCTGTAAAGATAAGGCCCGCCGGCGTCCGGGGGCAGACGCCCCGCGCTGGCTGATGACCGGCGCCCCGGCGCACGACAAAGGGCGCCCCGCGCGGCGGGACGCCCTTCACGGAGCGCTCGCGCCTCGCGCTAGTGCCAGCGAATCAGCAGTTGCCCGCGGACCCCCTGCATAGCCGCGGACGGGCCGCCCACCGCCGAGTGCAGCTTGCCAAGCGCGACGGTGGTGCTGGGTGCGATGATGAAGGAGCCGAGATTGAACTGGGCGTTGACCCCGAAGTTGGTGAGATCGCCCGCGCGCGCGCCTTCGATCTGCCAGATGCGCTGCTCGATCGATGTCTGCAGGGACAGGTACTTTCCCCGGATCCCCCACCCGATGCTCAGGTCGGCAAGATTCTCCCACGGGGCGTTCGTTCCGATCATCTCTCCTGACATGCGATACATGTCCCAGAAGCCGACCGAGAGCGTGTTGTCGCCGAACGGGAGCGAGAGTCCCGACTGCAACATGATGCGGTCGCCCGTCGGGAACGCGGAGGAGTCGATGATGTCGGGGCCGAACTTGGAATAGTTGAGTGAGCCGCTAAAGCTGCCGTTACCGACAGGGCGATCCACCCCGACGCGCAGACGATATTCGTCGCCCGGCTCGAAGCGCAGCACGCCGGAGCTGAGTTGGTAGGCGTCGAAGCGTCCTGTTTTCCGCACGCTACCTGACAGCCCGAGGTTCCAAGCCCCATAGCGCTCGGCGAAGGCCAGCCCCATCGTGCCGCCCGGTCCCACCCCCATGCCGCCCACGGGCATGAGCAAGAACGCATTGCCGATCTGGCCCGCGGCTTCCTGTTGGTTAGCAGTAACGGTGTACCGCCCGGTCGGGAGGTTCAGGCCGAGCGTGATGGCCGCGTGCTGATCCAGGACGACCAAGCTGCCACGGAGCTGGCTGTCCGTCAGCCCCGCGATCGAGCTGCTGACCGCCCCGTTGGAGATGACCGTGCTGGCCGCATAGGCCGTCGAGAAGTCGATCGTGAACGTCTTGGTGACAGGGAGGATGAACGCGAGCGGCGACGAATACTGCTCCACGCGCTTCTCCGTCTTGCCGCCGCCGATCGAGTAGATCGCATAGGTCGGCGCGGTGATGACGGCGCTCGCCGCCAGACCCGTGGATTGCGCGGAGAGCGCCGGCGCGAGGACGGCACAGGCGGTGAGAGCCAATCGCGACATGAAGCGCATGCTCACGGTTTCCGGATGACGATGGTGACGTTCCCGGTGCGCACGGCCGGCTGGTTCGTCCCTGTTTTCTCCCCGGTGGCGTCTCGCGTCGTCGGTGGCGTGCTGGTCGTGGACGTGGACGTGGTCGTCGTCGTGGTCGTGGTCGTATTGGTCGTCGTCGTCGTGGCGACCGTGTTCGTGATGGTGGGCACAACGCCGCCCGCCGCCTGATTGAGGGTGGTTCCGATTGATGTGCCGACCGTTGGGGCGGTCACCGTGGGCACCGTCGTGCTGGCCGGGGTTGTGGTTGGCGTTGGGGTCGCCGTTGGGGTCGCCGTTGGAGTCGCCGTTGGGGTTGTTGTTGGGGTTGTCGTCGGCGTCGTGGTGGGCGTCGTGGTGGATCCGGACGACCCGCTTGACGACGATCCGCTTGAGCCAGAGCTGCCCGAAGACGAACTACCCGAAGACGAGCTACCCGAGGACGAGCTACCCGAGGACGAACTTCCCGAAGACGAGCCGCCCGAAGACGAGCTACCCGAAGACGAGCCGCCCGAAGACGAGCCGCTGCTGGACGAGCCGCTGCTGCTGTTGGCGTCCGAACTCGAGGCGGGTTTCTCCGTCGCGGCCGGGGCAGGCTGCGCGGCTGCGGCGGGCGCAGCGTTCTGGGCGGGTGCCGTGTTCACGACCTGCCCCTTTTCCGCCGCCTGCACCACTGTGCCCTCGCTGGCCGATGCGCGGATCGACGACTCCACTTTCACCAGCGACACCTGTGACGCCTGCGACGTGGTCACCGAGGACTGCTGACGCGACTCGGCGGCCTTGAAGCCGGGGTCGATCGTTCGCGCGTTCTCGAACAGGCGCGCCGCTTCCTCGAACTTCCCGGCGTCCTCGGCCTGCAGGCCGCGGCTGTAGGCGAGGAACGCCTGAATCGACGATGTCGGCCGCGTGTCGATTGCCTGACGCTCCGCGGGCGTCAACTGGATCTGCATGCTGCCGAAGACCGACAGGACGAACTCCTTCTCCACCGAGAACAGGCGGTCCAGCGTTCCATCCTGCGACGGTTGCCCTTCGGATTCCGAGGTGGCGGTGCTGACGATGTTGGCGCTGATGGAGAGGGTCTTGGGGCCGATCTGCGTCAGCGCCCCTTGGATGATCCGTCCGGCCTGGATGATGCGCCCGGTGCGTACGGCGGTCGCACGGTCCACGCGATTCGACTTGCCGAGGGCAAGTTCGTCGGCGATCGCTTGCATCTGATCACGTTCCACCACTTTCAGCTTGCCGGAACGGGCAAGGTCGGTGATGATCAGGTCCGCGAGTCCGCGCTCGAGTGGCGCCAGCGAGGCGTCCGGACCGGTGAACCGCAGCGGTAACACGGCCACGGTGTTCGGATCGCTCACGACTTGCGACACGCTCTTCTCGTTCGCCACGGCGTCCTTCGCCATCGCCTTGAGTTCGAGCTTCGCGATCAAGATCAGACGCGCCTGAATGTCCGAGCGCACCTTGTCGGTCTTGCCATTCCGGATGTAGTCGTTGTACGCAGAGCGCGCGGCCGCGAAGTCCTTGAGTTGCTCGGCGGTGAGGCCGGCGTAGAGGGCCGACACGCCGTCCGTCGGATCGAGCTGGCGGGCCTTGTCGAGCAGGGGCTGCGCCTCGGCGAACTTGCTGAGTTTGTACAGGGCGATTCCCAACGCGCGGTTCGCACCGGCGTTGTCGGGATTCGCATCGCGCTCCTTGGCGAGTGCGACGACCGCGGCGGAGAGCCCGGCTTTCGTCACCGTCGCGGAAGCGGCGGCGGCCGCGCGCCCCAACGGGGTGCTGGTGCCTGGCCCGTTGGGGACCACACGTCCCTGCGGCGTGCTCTGGCCGACCGCGCCACGCCCCTGAGGTGTACTCTGACCGACCGCGCCACGCCCTGGCGGCGTGCTCTGGCCGACCGCGCCGCGCCCTTGCGGCGTACTCTGGCCGGGTGCGCCAGCAGGAGCTTTCGTCGCCGTCGGCGCCTTGGTCGCGGCGGGAGCCTGACCGGTATCCGACGAGGCGCCCGCTTTCGCGGACGGCGTCGACTTCGTTACAACCTGTGCCGACGCGCTCCCGCCGATCGCGAGAGCGGCCAACAGTCCGAGTTCGTTCCAACGCATCAGCTCACTCCTACCGGTCAGGGTCCAGCATGTCCTCGAACCGCAGCCACTGCTTGTAGAAGTACAAATCCACATAGCCGAGTCCGCCGTTCCGGTGCTTGCGCACCAACAGTTCGGTCGCTCCCTCGACGCCAGTACTCGGCGCGTACATCTCCTCCCGATACAACGCGAGCACCACGTCGGCGTGCTGGGCGATCGCACCGCGCGCGCCGAAGTCGTCCAGCGTCGGTCGCAAATCAGTCCTCCCGTCGGCCCTGGTCAGCGACGGCACGTGCGACGTCACCAACAGCGCCACATGCTCCGTCAGCGCCAGCGCCTTCAGGTCGCGCACCGTCGCCGCCAACGCGTCGTCTAGCCCATGAAGCTCCGTCGTGAGCGCCTGGACCGCGTCGACCACGACCACATCCGTACCGGCGTGGCGCCCCAGCAACAACGCGACGTCGGCCGCCGTTCCCCGGGGGAGCACCTCGATCGTCGGCAGGTGGTGCCGCAATCGCACCGCTGCCGCACCGGCCGCCACCCGGGACTGCTCGTCCAACGTTCCACTCCGGAGGGCATCAATCCGGATCCGTCCTTCGATTGCCAAGGCACGTTCGCCGACGCGGTCGGCGTCCATCTCTGTCGTGATGAAAAGTACGGAGTGGCCTGCCTCCGCCATGCGCAGCGCGATGGCCAACGCGAGGCTCGATTTTCCACTGCCGACATCGCCGCCCAGGCAGATCATGTCACCGCGACGGACGCCACCGCCCACGCATCGATCGATGCTGGGAAACCCCGTGGCGAATGCGTCCGGCGCCTGAGTCCCATCGGCGACAGCATCCACCCGTCGCATCACCTGGGTCAGCGGCGAACGGTGGGTCGGGCGTAGCACGCGCGGATTTCTCCCAATCGTAGGGGGACCAGAACAACCTATATTACGAGCACAGGCGATGCGGGGGCAAGTCCAACTGTCACAAGGCCTTGCTGACTTCCTACCCCTTCAGCCTCGCCACGAGCCGCTCCAGCTCCAAACGTGCCGCTCGGTCGAGGTGTGGCGCCGTGACCTCGATCACTTTCGTCAGAGCCACCGCCGCCTGATGCGGGTCGTCGACCGCCGTGGCCTCGAGCAATCGGGCCACGGCCGTGCGAACCGGGGCGCTGAGGGCGATGCTCGACAGCCAGTGGCGGCCACCGTCGGCCCGGGTGCGCCGGAGCACAGTGCTGAGGGCGGCCGGCCCGATCATGGCATCGGCGAGTCGTGCCCCGACCAACGCGGCGAGCGCGGCCTCACGGGCCCCGCCGAGTGGCGCACGTCCGACCAGCGCTGCGAGGGCGCGAAACGGAAACTCGGTTCCGGCGAGCGTGTAGGGGGGCGGGGTCAGCACAGGGCCAATCTTACCCCAAAATTCCCGCGGGCAGAAGATGGGAACCCCCGCCCCGAACGGTTAGATTCACCGGATGCCCCTCTACCGCCGCCTGCTGGCCTTTCTCCGCCCTCACTGGTGGCGGCTGGTCGGCAACGTGGGATGCAATGTCATCGGCACCGCCTTGGATGGTGCGGCGTTCATCCTCCTGATCCCGTTCCTGAACACGTTGCTGGGCGCCGACCAGGCCGTCCCCGGCGGCATGGGGTGGCTCTCCCGACTGATGAATGCGTTGGTGTTGCCGTTCCTCGTGGCGGGCGACAAGCGCAGTTCGCTGCTCGGCGTGATCGGCGTGATGCTGGTGCTGGTGATCATCAAGAACCTGTTCTTGTGGATGGGCGGACAGATCGGCGCATCCCTGCAGGAGCGACTGACGCGGGATTTGCGCGACACCGTCTTCCACCACATGCAGCGGTTGCCGCTCGGGTGGTTCTCCCGCACGAAGACCGGGCAGATCATGGCCCGGATCCTGACGGACACCGAGCAGGCGAAGGCGATTCTCGCCGAAGTGTTCGCGCGGTCCGTCATGAACCTGTCGCAGATCGTCGTGACGATCGTGATCCTGGTCCGGATCTCCCCGCGCTTGGCGCTCATTTCGTTGGTGATCGCGCCGCTGATCACGGCCGTCATCCAGCCCATCCTGCGCCGGCTGCGCACGGGGCACCGTTCGCTCCGCAATGAATACGGCGAGATCACGAGTGTCCTGCAGGAAGTGATCAGTGGCGTCCGCTTGGTCAAGAGTTTCCAAGGGGAGCCGTACGAGGACCGGCGCTTCAGCGTCGCGAGCGGGAACTACACGCGCGGCATGATCCGCATCACGCGGCTGTCGTTGCTGTCGGGGCCGCTCACGGAGATTCTGGGTACGGTCGTCGCGATGATGGTGCTCTGGTTCGGCGCTGAGTTGGTGTTCTCGCGCCACATGGAGGGAGGCACGTTGCTGACCTTCATGACGCTGGTGATGCGACTCCTGCCACCGCTCAAGCAGCTCTCGCAGGCGCCGACGACAGCCCAGCAGTCGCTGGCCGCCGCAGAACGGCTCTTCGAGGTGCTGGATCATCCCACCGAGGCGCAAACGGACCGCGGCTCGCGCCAGGTGGAGGGATTCACCGGCACGCTGGCGTTCGAGCAGGTCGGCTTCTCCTACGGCGATGCGCCGGTCCTGCAGGACATCACACTGACGGCGCGTCGCGGCGACGTCGTGGCTTTGGTGGGATCGAGCGGAGCAGGGAAGAGCACGCTGGTGGACCTGATCCCGCGCTTCATCGAGCCGACGACGGGGCGCATCACGCTCGATGGCGTCGACACGCGCGACCTCACGCTGCCGTCGCTCCGGGCCCTCACCGGCATCGTGAGTCAGGACACGGTTCTCTTCAACGACACCGTGCGCGCCAACATCGCCTACGGTGCCGCCGGCCGGTACACGGACGCGCAAGTGGAGGCCGCGGCGCGCGCCGCGAACGCGCATGACTTCATCCAGGCACTGCCGGACGGCTACGACACCGTGCTCGGCGAGCGCGGCACCCGCCTCTCCGGTGGGCAACGGCAACGCATCGCCATCGCTCGCGCCTTGCTCACCGACCCGCCGATCCTGATTCTCGACGAGGCGACGTCGGCACTCGACACCGAGAGCGAACGCCTCGTGCAGGAGGCGATCGACCGGCTGCTCGCCGGGCGCACGGTCTTCGTGATCGCCCATCGGTTGAGCACCATCGCCAATGCGTCGCAGATCCTGGTGCTCGACAAGGGGCGCGTGAGTGAACGGGGCACACACGCCGAGCTGTTGGCGCTGGGGGGAGCGTACGCGCGTCTCGCCGGGCTGCAGCGCGCGGAATCGTGACCGCGCCCGATCCCGCTGGGCCGCCCTCGGTCCCGCCCTCCCCGCGTGCGCTCCGACGGCCGACGCTCGTGCACCGGATCGAGTATGCGGCGCTGCGGATCTTCATCGGGCTGCTCGCCCCGCTCGGCGTGCGCCGTGCCGCGCGCGTGGCCGGGGTGATCGGCACATGGGGCTACGCGCCCTTCGGGATTCGTCGCGGATTGGTGGAGCGCCAGATCGCCGCCGCGTTTCCCGCGTTCGACCAGGCGCGGGTACAGGAGGTGGCGCGGGAATCGTACCGCAATCTCGGTCGTGTGACCGTCGAAGCGACGCTCCTGTCGACCATCGGTGCCGCACAGGCGATTCCCCTGTTCCGCGAGAGTTCCGAGGACTGGGCGCGCATCGTCGCCGCGCACGCGCAGGGGAAAGGCGTCGTGCTGGTCGCCGGCCACGTCGGGAACTGGGAACTCGCGGCGGCGTACCTGTGCGCGAGAGGCTTGCCGATCGTCGGGATCGTGCGCGGAGCCTCCAATCCGTTGTCGGAGGCCTACTTCAAACGCACGCGCGAGCGTTTGGGCGTG
The DNA here is from genome assembly GCA_963978095.1 of uncultured bacterium. Taxonomy (GTDB): domain Bacteria; phylum Gemmatimonadota; class Gemmatimonadetes; order Gemmatimonadales; family Gemmatimonadaceae; genus Fen-1231. The sequence goes on from CAXBQP010000007.1 coordinate 55,130, forward strand.
ACGGTGGTCCACGACAGTGAAGCGGTGCGTCGGGTGCCCCGCCTGCTGCGTGACGGACACGTTGTGGGTTTCTTGTCCGACCAGGCGGCCGTCGGCCTCGCGTCGACCTACGTGAATTTCTTCGGTCGGCCCGCGAAGACGCCGCGTGGCGGTGCCGTCTTCGCCCTCCGCGGCGACATCCCGGTGGTGTTCGTCGCGGCGATGCTCGAGCCCGATGGCCGCTATCGCCTCATCGTGGAGGATGTGCCGATCACCCACACCGGGGATCGGGAACGCGATGTCGACGACATCATGATCCGCTTCACGGCGATGCTCGAACGCTTGGTCCGCGCCTATCCCGAGCAGTACTTCTGGCAGCATCGGCGGTGGAAGCATCAGCCGCCGGACACTCCTCCCGAACTCCGGCAACCATGACGTACGACCTTCAACAGCTGCGCGCGCAGGAGTTCCCCTGGGCCGTCCGCGGCGAGGCACGATATCTCGACCACGCGTCCACGGGACCGATTCCACAGCGGGCGCGCGACCGGCAGCAGGCGTGGATCCTCACCCGGGCCGAGCCGCATCGGCTGTCGCCGGAGATGCTGTTCCCGGTCTTCGCCACGGCGCGCGAGCGCATCGGGCAGCTGATCAACGCGCCCGCGACGTCGATCGCGTTGATGACCAATACCTCGCACGGCCTGAACCTCGCCGCGCGGACCTTGCCGATCGGCCACGGCGACGTCATCCTCGGATCGCACGGTGAGTTCCCTGCGAACGTGTACCCCTGGTTCGCTGTGGCCAAGGCGAAGGGCGCCGAGTATCGGCTCCTGCCGATGGCCGGCGACTATCCCGACGAGGACGCCATCGTCCGGACGATCGAGACCGAGCCGCGCCTGAAGGTCGTGGCACTCTCGTGGGTGAGCTTCTGGAGTGGGTATGCGATCGACCTTGCACGCATCGGTGCTGCCTGCAAAGCGCGCGGCGTGTACTTCGTGGTCGACGGCATCCAGGGCATCGGTCCCCGCGCGCTCGACCTGTCCGCGCTGCATATCGACATCCTGGCGGCCGGCTGTCAGAAGTGGTTGATGTCCCCGTGGGGGACCGGCTTCGCCTACGTCCGCCCAGGACTCGTCCAGCAGTTGGAGCCTGTCGAGGTGGGCTGGATGTCGCAAGCCACGGCCGGCGACTTCTCCAAGTTCCTCGACTACGACCCGACCTGGGCGAGCGACGCCCGACGCTTCGAGGTGATCACGCTCGATTTCGTGAGTTTCGCGTCCATGGCGGAATCCATCGGGCTCTTCCTCACCCTCGGACCGACGGCGGTGGCGGATCATGTACGGTCGCTGGCCGACCGCGCGGTGGCATTCGCGGACGCGCATCCCGCGATCTCGCTCGTCACGCCGCGCGACCCGTCCAAGCGCGCGGGGTTGCTGGCCTTCCGCACGGCGGACCCCCAGGCGTCGAGCGTGCGGCTCGCGGACGCGAAGGTCGCCCATGCGGTCCGTGAGGGGTGCGTGCGGATCGCGCCCCATTTCTACAACACGCCTGACGAACTCGACGCGGCACTGGCACTGCTCTGAGCGCCGCGGCGCGTGCGTTCTCGCGCTGCGGCGTCTCGTCCGGCGCGTGCTCAGCCCAGTTTGACCAGTGCGATGTCGCGGCCGCCCTTCCGCGCCAGGAACCACTGTCCGTGCACCGCTCCCGACGCCGCGACGACCGGCGCATCGGCAGAGATCTTCTCGCCGTTGACCATCACGGCGCCCTGTTGGAGGAGCTTCTTGCCGGCTCCACGCGACTGACCGAACCCCTGCTCCAGCACGGTCAACACGTCCACGTCACCGTGCGGGAGCGACACCAGCGGGATCTCGCGCGCCAGCATCTCGAAGACGTCCGGCGCGATGGTGCGCGGGTCGAGCTTCTTGTCGAAGACGATGCGACTCGCGCGCTCGGCCGCGTCGGCGAGAGCGGCGCCGTGGATCAGCGTCGTCACCGCACGCGCCAACGCGCGCTGCGCGCGACGCTCGTGCGGTGCCTCGGCGTGCGACGTTTCCAACGCTTCGATCGCCGCCCGATCGAGCAGCGTGAACATCCGGAGATACTTCCCGACGTCCGCATCCTCGGCGTTGATCCAGAACTGGTAGAACTGGTAGGGCGACGTCAATGCCGCGTCGAGCCAGACCGCCCCGGCTTCGGTCTTGCCGAACTTCTGCCCACTCGAGGTCGTCACGAGCGGGAGCGTCACCGCGAACGCCTCGGCCGACGACGCACGGCGGATCAGTTCCGTCCCCGCCGTCATGTTCCCCCACTGGTCGCTCCCGCCGATCTGCAGCGAAACGCCGTCGTGCTGATTCAGGTGCAGGAAGTCATACGCCTGCATGAGCATGTAGGCGAACTCGGTGAAGGAGATCCCGTGCTCGAGGCGTGAGGCCACCGAGTCCTTGGCCAGCATGTAGTTGATGGAGAAATGCTTGCCGATGTCGCGCAGGAATCGCACAAGGTCCAGCGAGCGGAGCCACGCGGCATTGTTGCGCATGAGGACCACCGGCGCGGACGACGCTCCCAGCGCGCGCTGGCAGATCGCCTCGAGCTGCGCGTGGATCGCGGCCGCGTTCGCGTCGATCAGGTCGACGGTCATCAGCGTGCGCTCGTTGGCCTTCCCCGAGGGATCTCCGATCATCGCGGTGCCGCCGCCCACCAGCGCTACCGGCGTGTGGCCGGCGCGCGCGAGGTGCACGAGCCCCATGACCGGCACCAGGTTCCCGACGTGCAGGCTGGCCGCCGTGGGGTCGAAGCCGCAGTAGCCGCGAACCGGGCCTGCGGCGAGATGGGCGGCGAGGCCTTCGGTCTGCTGATACAGCAGGCCGCGCCAAGACAGTTCGTCGAGCAACGGAATGGGCTGGGACATGCTCCAAAGCTAGGCAGGGCAGGGCGCGCTGTCACTCGCCCGACTCCGGGGATTTCGCCGGTGTGCGCGTTGCCCCGCTCCGGCAACGGCTCTAGACTTCCCTCCCTGCCATGAAACGTCGCCCGCTCCTCATCTTCCTCGCCCTCGTCGCGGCGGTGGGCGCCATCGGCGTCACCGGTGTCGGCATCGGCTGGGCGGTGGTCTGCGGCGGCACCAAGTGTCCGTCGCTGGAACAGCTGGAGAAGTACCAGCCGCGGCAAACGTCCCGCCTCTACGCGGCCGACGGGCGCTTCATCGCCGAGATCGGCCTGGAACGCCGGACGCTGGTCAAGCTGGAGCAGATTCCGAAGCACGTGCAGCAGGCCTTCGTGATCACCGAGGACAAGCGCTTCTACGACCACGGCGGCATCGATTTCTTCCGGATCTTCGGCGCCGTGCTCGCCAACGTCCGCAATCGGGGCATCTCGCAGGGCTTCTCGACGATCACCATGCAGCTCGCCCGCAACCTGTTCCCGGAAAACCTCAAGGCGCGCGAGAAGACCATCACGCGCAAGCTCCGCGAGGCGAAAGTCGCACGCGCGATCGAGGCCAAGTACTCCAAGGATCGCATCCTCGAGCTGTATCTCAATCAGATCTACCTCGGCAACGGTGCGTACGGCGTGGAGTCCGCCGCGCACCGCTATTTCGGCAAGTCGGTCAGGGACCTGAACGTGGCGGAGGCCGCTACCCTTGCATCGCTGCCGAAGGCTCCGGAGCGGTACAACCCGCGTCGCTTCCCCGACCGGGCCGTGCAGCGCCGCAACACGGTGGTCGAGTTGATGCGCCGGGCGGGTGCGGTCGGCGATGCCGACGCGTCGCTGGCCAGCGCGTTCCCGCTTCGGCTGTCGCGGAAGCGCGGGGGCACGAGCGAGGTGGCCCCCTATTTCGTGGACTGGGTGCGTCGCGCGCTCGACGAACGGTTCGGCAAGGATCTCTACGAAAAGCCGCTCAAGGTCTTCACGACGCTCGACCTCGACCTCCAGGGGTCCGCCGAGCGCGCGCTCGATCGTCAGCTGCGCGCCGTCGAAGCGGGGCAGTGGGGCCCCTTCCCGCATCGGACCTACGAACAATGGCTGGCACGAGGCGGCTCGAACGCGCCCGACGATACCGTGGCCTCACCGTACCTTCAAGGAGCCTTCGTGGCGCTTGATCCCAGAACCGGCGCCGTACGCGCGTTGGTCGGCGGGCGGGATTACGAGGACTCCAAGTTCGATCGCGCGACACAGGGCCTGCGGCAACCCGGCTCGACCTTCAAGCCGATCGTGTACTCCACCGCGATCCAGGCCGGCCGTCCACCGAGCTACATGGTCGATGACGCTCCACTCGAGATGGCACAACTCGATCCCAACAAGCCGTGGACGCCGCAGAACTTCGACCTGAAGTTCTGGGGGCCGATGACCATGCGCCACGGGCTCTACGAGTCGCGCAACATGATCGCGATCCGCGTCGGCATGGAAGTCGGCGAACAGAACGTGGTGCAGATGGCCAAGAAATTCGGCATCACCACACCGGTTCCGCCGTATCCGTCGATCCACATCGGGTCTGCGGATGTCTATCCCCTGGAGATGATCGCCGCCTACTCCGTCTTCGCGAATCTCGGCTGGCGCGTGCCACCCACGCCGATCGTGCGCGTCGAGGATGAGAAGGGGAAGGTGTTGTACAAGCCGGAGCCGGAGCGCGAGGAGGTGCTCTCGCGCGAGGAAGCGTGGCTCATGGTGGACATGATGAAGGACGTCATCCGCAAGGGAACAGCCGCCGGGAGCGTGGGGCAGTACTTCCATATCCCGGCCGGTGGCAAGACCGGCACCACCAATGACGGCACGAACGTGTGGTTCGTGGGATACACCGCCGACCTCGTGGCCGGCGTCTGGATGGGGCTCGACAAACCGCAGACCATCATGAAGAACGCCCAAGGCGGGCGCTTGGCCGCCCCTGCCTGGACCGCGTTCATGCGCGAAGTGTACGAGCGCAAGCCCACGCCGCCGGACTGGCCACGCCCGCCCGCCATCACGTCCCGCACCATCGACGCGGGCACCGGTCTGCTCCATGGTCCAGCCTGCCCGAACGAGGATGCGTACACCGATTATTTCATTGCCGGAACGGAGCCTACGCGCTCCTGCCCGCCCCGCACGGCTGTCGTGAGCAAGAAGAATCCATGACGGATGGTGGGGCGTTGCCCCAGCAGGTGCGCTACCACGCGGCCTGGGTGCTGCCGATCACGGCGCCCGCCATTCGCCACGGCACGGTCATCGTCGAGGGCGGGACGATTGTCTGGGTCGGCCCACGCGACCACGCGCCTCCCGCACACGGGAACGCACACGACGAGGACCTGGGCCACGCGATGCTCCTGCCGGGGCTGGTCAACACCCACACACATCTTGACCTCACGGTCATGCGGGGGCTGCTGGAAGGACTCTCGTTCTTCCCGTGGATCCGCACGCTGACGGCGGCGCGCGCCGAGGTGCTGAACGCGACCACCCTGCTCGACAGTGCACGCCTCGGCGTGATCGAAGGGCTGCAACAGGGCATTACCACCTATGCGGATACCGCCCCGGATCCGGCTGGCTTCGACGCGATGCGCGAGCTTGGGGTGCGCGGCATCTTCTATCACGAGATCTTCGGCCCTGATCCCGCGCATTGCGATTCGGCCATCGAGAGTTTGCGCCGTACGATCCACGCGTTGCGTCCCAACGCGACTCCGCTCGTCTGGCTCGGCGTGTCGCCGCATGCGCCCTATTCCGTCAGTGATGCGCTCTTCACTGCCGTCGCTGAACTCGCGACCGACCTGCAGCTTCCGCTGGCCACGCACATCGCCGAGAGCGAGGACGAGCAATCGCTCGTCGTCGACGGCGATGGCGCCTTTGCCGCCTTCCTGAACGGACGCGACATCGAGGTGCGTCCACGGGGCCGGTCGCCCATTGCGATGCTCGAGGCACGCGGGGTCTTATCGAGGCGCACGCTGCTGATTCACGCCGTCCGCGCGGACGCCACCGACCGCGGCACGATCGCGGCCCATGGATGCGGCGTGGCCCACTGCCCGGCGTCCAACGCGAAGCTCGGGCACGGGATCGCGCCCATCGCCGCCATGCTGGATGCCGGGATTCCTGTCGGACTGGGGTCGGATTCCATGGCCAGCAACAATCGGATGGACCTGATCGCCGAGGGGCGTCTGGCGATGCTGGCGCAGCGGGCGGCCGCGCAGCGCGAGGATGTCTTGACCGCCCGAACGATCGTCGAGATGGCCACACTGGGGGGTGCGCGGGCGCTCGGGCTGGCGGGGAGCATCGGTTCACTGGAGCCGGGAAAAGCCGCCGATCTCGCGGCATTCTCGGTCCCGCTCACGGCACACCCGGTGTACGACCCGTACGATGCGCTCATCTGGTCGATGGCGGGTACACCAGCCCTGCGGGTGGTCGTGGCCGGTCGCGAACGCGTCCGCGACGGCGAAGTTGACGGCTGCGACACTGACACGATCGTGGCGCGTGTGTCGGCGACGGCCGCGCGGCTCGCGGCCTGGAAATCACAGCGCTCGCCGCGCTGACGCGGTAACGCGGCTGTGACCGTTGCCACGCTAGCGCACGTCGCGACCGGGCATGTAACTTTCCCACATACCCTCGGACGAGCGAAACCGTGACGGAGATCAAGGGACCCACCGCGCGCATCTGGCGAGACGGCACACTCGTGGAGTGGGCGGACGCGACGGTGCACGTCATGGCGCACGCGCTCCACTACGGCTCGAGCGTTTTCGAAGGGATGCGCTGCTATCAGACGCCCGAGGCGGGAGCGGTATTCCGCCTGCGCGATCATATGCGCCGCCTCAAAGATTCGGCCAAGATCTATCGTCTCGACACCGCATGGAGCATCGACGACTTGTGCGATGCCACGGTGCAGACGATCGCCGCCAACGGGCTTCGCGAGTGCTATATCCGGCCGATCATCATGCGCACCGGAGAGAACATGGGTATCTGGCCGAAGAACGCGCCGGTCGAGACCATGATCATCTGCTGGAACATGGGGCTGTACTTCGGGGAGGAGGCGTTGCGCACGGGGACCGATGTCCGCGTCGCCAGCTGGCGCCGGGCGGCCCCGAACACCTTCCCGGCCCTCGCGAAAGCGGGCGGCAACTACCTCAACTCGCAGCTCACCAAGATCGAGGCCAAGGCGGACGACTACGCCGAAGGCATCATGCTCGACTCGGCGGGGTTCGTCGCCGAGGGAAGCGGTGAAAACCTGTTCGTGGTCCGCGACGGCGTCATCTACACGGCGCCACTGAGCGCGGGCATTCTCCACGGCATCACCCGCGACTCCATCATCCGGATCGCGGCCGATCTCGGCTACACGGTGCGCGAGATGGTGATGCCGCGGGAGTTCCTGTACATCGTGGATGAAGCGTTCTTCTGCGGGACGGCCGCGGAGATCACGCCGATCCGCTCCATTGATCAGCTCCCAGTGGGCCCCGGAACGCCGGGACCCGTGTACCAGGCGATCCGCGAACGCTTCATGGGGATCGTGAAGGGGGCGCTCCCCGACCCGTACGGTTGGCTCACCCCGGTGCCGCTCCCACCCACGGCGGCGACTAGCAGGTGACGGCCCGCGAGAAGCGGCGCTGTCGTGTCTCCCAACGGAGGATCACGTGATCGCTGGCTGTCTCGCACTCAACTCGTCGTTCGAGCCACTCACCATGGTGCCGTTGCGCCGTGCGTTGCGCTTGGTGATCGATGGCAAGGCCGAAGTCGTGGAAGCAGACCTGGAAGCGCTGGTGCGCTCCGAGCGATTGGCGTATCCGCGTCCGCTCGTGATCCGACTCACCAAGTTCATTCACGTACCGCGGCGATTCCGGCGCCAGGTGACCAATACCTTCCTCTTCGCCCGCGACGACTACACCTGTCAGTACTGCGGACGGGCCAACAGCGCGCTGCGTCAGCGGGAATCGCTGACGCGTGATCACGTGGTACCGCTCTCACGCGGCGGCCTGAACGTCTGGACCAACGTCGTCACCGCCTGTTCGAGCTGCAATACCCGCAAGGCGGACCGGCTGCCGGAGGAGATCAGCATGCATCCCAAGCACCCTCCGGTGGAGCCGCATTTCGTCCACCTCTCATGGGCCGTGCGGCGCCTCACGCCGGCGCAGGCCAAGTACATCCGGATGTTCTACGGGGCGGGGATGCTCGAGCAACTCGAAGCGCTCGAGCAACGGCCAGCCCGCGCTACGGCACGCGGAACATCGGCGTACTAGCTTCGTACTCGCGCGACTCGCTGCCGAGCAGCTTTGCCGCGACCGTGCGCAACCCGCGCGTGATCACGGTACCGGGGTTCGCCTCGCCCGTGAGGCCCGGCTGGAGATCCCCCCGCAGCCAACGCTCGACCTCGTCCAAGTCGGACAGACTCAGCAGCTTCGTCTCCAGCGTGACCAAGTAGTATTGGCGGCGGCGTACCGGAAGCGCCGTGATCGCCGCGCGCGTCCGGCGGGCGACGGCCCCCTCGGCGTCCTCGATGCGTGCGTACTTGCCCAAGGGGAGCGGGCGGTCGTTGACCAACTGAACGACCTCGTACTGCTTGTCCATCGCACTGTAGCGGACCACGACGTCGTACTCCGTGCTCCGTTCGATATGGTTGAGCATCGTTCCTTCCGACCAGAGCTCCACGCGGAAGTGGAGTCGCAGCGGAAAGTTGGCCGCGAGCATCTCGCGGACCTTGGCAGGTGACAACATGTTGCGCGCTTGCACCACCGGCCCGACGGTGGTCGCGAGCGATGCGTCCGGCAACGCGATCTCCAGAGTCGGACGTTGCTGCGCGTGCAACAGGCCGCCGCAGCCCAGCAGGGCGGCCAGGGCGAGTGCGTGCAGGAACGGGGCGGGAGTCCGCACGCCTAGAACCGGCGCTCCAACCGCATGAAGAACCGGGCCGGCTCGGCGGCGTCACTGACGGCCTTGGCCCAGTAGAACCCGACGCCGCCGAAATCGAGCCCGATTCCGATGTCGCGCTTGAACGAATCGAAGCTGGGGAGGCTCGATCGGTCCACCATCACACCCCCGTTGCTCGACCCCACGTTCCAGCCGCGTCCGGCGTCCGCGAACAAGACCCACTGCGCTTCGTGGTTCAGCCCCGGGCGCCACCATTCATCTCCGGCATCGTCGCGGAAGATTCCGGAGAACAGGCGCGAGCGCAGTTCGATCTGCGCCAGCGCCATCCGGTCGCAGAATCCTGGCGTGCCGAACAGTGGGTTGCCGGTCGAGCAGTTCAGGAGATCGGGCGCGAGCGAGGTTTCGCGAAACCCGTATCCGGGCAAGGTGCCCGGTCCGCCGAGGGCCAGACGTTTCTGCAACGGCAACGGATCACCGCTGAGCCATCCGCCGCCCGCCACCCGGAGATTCAGGAAGGCATGTGGCGAGATCCGGTTGAAGCGTCGAACATCCACCATGCCGCGCGTGTAGTGCACCGCCGTCGTCACCCCTGACGCACAGAGCATCAGTGACTGCGCCGGGCACGACGTGGCCGGTGACGTCAGGGTGCCTCTCCCGTTCTCCCAGTCTGCGGTCAGGTACCATCCCGCCCAGGGTGAGCGTTGTTTCTCGCGGGTGTCGATGCGGGCCTGGAGCGACATCAGTCGCACGGCGCCGACGGACTCCAGCGGATTGTCCCGCCACGGTTCACCGCCGCGGAACAACGACCATGGATTGCGCGCGCGCGCATTGCCCCACTGTTCGTCGCCGAAACCCGCCGTCACGAGGACTTCGTCACCGCCGACCACACGCAGGTACCCCTCACCTCCGTGTCTGGTGTAGTAATCGCGATAGTCGCGGCGCAACAGCACGGACGACAGCCCGACCTCGCCATCGCTCAGTTGCCACGACTCCGTTGGCTGCACCAGGTCAAACGCATGGGCGCCCAGTACCACGCTCCATCCCGTTCCGATCTGCACTTCGGCGCGCGCGTCATGACCGAGCGTACCGCTGTCCCAGCGCACCGGGCCGGCCGTGCGCACCACGCCGAAGGCCTCGACATTGATCTTCCCCCAGTCCGTGAGCCGGCGGAACCGCGGCCCCGCCACGAACGACCATCCTTCCACGCGATTGTAGGCGCGCGAGGCGACATAAAAGAAATCGGTGTACGCTTCACCGCGACGCAACTCGTGCCGGATGCTTTGGCGCGACCACCAGCCGTCATCATACGTCGGCTCGAGTTCCGCAACCAGCCGCTCCCCCTCGAGGTGATAGCGGAGCAGTTCGGGTTGGACGCGAATCTCGCCGCCGATCGACGCGCTGTCTTGACCGGAAATCGTCCCACCGATGACGATCAGGTGCTGTGCGATCCGCGCCCCGGGGGCGAGGCGTACGTCGGCATTGATCGCCACGAGTGTCCCCGACACGGTGCCGGCCACGATGATCGGGCCGTTCAGCACGGCCACATCCCCGGCAAGCGTGCTCCCGCGCGCGATCTCGAACGCGCCGGTGACCCGCCTGGTCGGGGTGGCGTTGTAGACGTCGCTCGCGCTGCGCGCTACAGCCGAGGGCCGCGTCCCGCCGTCCTCGCCGCGCCGCTGCGCGGTCAGCGGCGCGGCACAGAGCAGCAGCGCGATCATCATCGATCGTGCGGCACGGGTTGGTCCCACCTTCCGGTCGGGTCTTGTCATGTGCGCTCCACAAGGGCGCCTGCGCGGCAACGGTACGGGCATCCGATCACTCACTGGGCGACGCCAGCCCCAGACGCTTCATCCGGCGATACAAGTTCGGTCGATCGGTGTTGAGTCGGCGCGCCGCCTCGGCGACGACCCCATGGGCAGCCGACAGCGCACGCCCGATCAGCAACTTTTCGTGTTCGTCGAGCGCATCGGCCAGGGTAATGTCCGGCTGCAGCAGATCCGGGAGCGCTTCGCTCAGCCCCGCTTCTCCGGTCTCACTCAGGGGCAGAACCGGCCGGACCTCGGCGAGGCCGATGGGCGCACCCGCGTGGAGGATCGATAGCCGCTCCACGATGTTGGCCAGTTCGCGCACATTGCCGGGCCAGCGGTGGCGCATGAAATACCCGATGGCGTCGTCCCTCCACTCGGGAGCCGGCTGTCCCGATCGCTGCCGCTGGAGCGCCGCGAAGTGCCGGACGAGGGCCGGGATGTCCGACGGACGTTCCCGAAGCGGTGGAACGGAGACGGGGATCACATTCAGGCGAAAGTACAGATCCTCGCGGAACTGGCCGGCCCGGACGGCGCGCTCCAGATCACGATTCGTCGCCGCCAGGATGCGCACATCGACCTTGATCGGCGTACCGCCTCCGACGCGCTCGATCTCGCGGGCTTCGATCGCGCGCAACAACTTGGCTTGCGCATCCGCGCCCAAATCCCCGACTTCGTCGAGCAGCAGCGTGCCAGTGTGTGCGAGCTCGAATCGCCCGAGTCGACGATCCGTCGCGCCCGTGAAGGCTCCACGCTCATGTCCGAACATCTCGCTCTCGACCAAGTCGCGCGGGATGGCCGCACAGTTGACCCGCACGAAGGGGCGATCGCGTCGCGGGCTGCCGGCATGGATCGCCGAGGCGACCAACTCCTTCCCGGTGCCGCTCTCGCCCGTGATCAGTACGCGCGCATCGCTCGGCGCGACTCGCGCGATCAGGGCGCGCAACGCGTGCATCTCCGGGCTCTCGCCTACCAGTTCCCCCGCCAGTCCCAGATCCGCACGCAACGCGCTCCGCTCGCGGCGCGCCAGACGAAGCTCCAGCGCACCGCCAATCGCCAGCAACACCCCTTCAGGACTGAGCGGCTTCTCCAGGAAATTCACGGCGCCCAAGCGGGTGGCCTTCACCGCATCACCCAGCCCCGCCCGTCCACTCATCATCACGACCGGCAGGTCCGGATACGCGGCCCGCAGCCGTTCCAGCACCGCCATGCCGTCCAGCAGTCCCGGAATCATCAGGTCCAGCAGCACGAGATCGGGTTCCGATTCGAGCGCCCGCGATACGCCGGTTGCCCCGTCGGGCGCTTCGCGAACCTCGAAACCGTCGGCGCCGAGCAGCGCCCCTACCATGCGGCGAATGTTCGGCTCGTCGTCGATGATGAGCACCGAGGCCATCGACTCAGCGCTCCTGCCGCAGCGGATCGCTGCCCGGCAGTGCGGCCGAAGCAGCCGGCACAGACGGCGCTCGCTCCGCGAGCAGGCGCGTCGTGAATCGCTGGCCTTCCGAGATCCTCTCGATCTCGACCGCGAGCGTCTCGATTGACGTCTCGATGCGCTCCAGTCGATGGAGCATGTCCGCCACATCGCCGTCGCGCGGGATTCCCAACTCCCGGCGGCGCACATAGGAGCGCACCAGCGGAAGCCCGAGCACGAGTGCGATCACGGTGCAGAAGAATCCTACGATCCCAACGATGTCTTCCATGGCTCCTGTCCTGCGCGTGCTGGTGAGTGCGGGTGATGCATCAATCGCGCCCTACGACGACGCCGTCTCCGGCATGGCGGGGAGCACGAGTCGGATCTCCGTGCCTGCGCCCAACGTACTCTTCGCCTCCACCGTGCCGTGGTGCGCGACCATCGTCTGTTTGACGATCGCGAGCCCGAGTCCGGTGCCGCCCGTCTTGTCTGTAACATAGGGCTCCCAGATCCGTTCCAGTCGATCGGGCGCGATCCCGACGCCGTGATCCCGAACGGCGACGACCACCGATGTCCCGGCTGTGGCGCGTCGCAGGCAGACGCTGACGGCGAGGCGCGGGTCACCCGGACTCGCTTGAACGGCATTCAGCAGAATATTCGCCAACGCCCGGCTCAGGGCGTCGTATTGTCCCATCACGAGCGGCAGCTCCTCGGCCACATCCACCGTGCACGGCACCGCGACAGGTATCGTGGTCCGGGTCACGGCGCGCACCAAATCCCCCATGTCCACCGCAGAGACTGGTCCCTCCGGGAGCCGACCGAACTGCGCGAAGCTCGTGGCCATGGCATCGAGACGCGCTGTCTCGGACGCCAAGACGTCGACCACGTCAGCCAGCTCCGGGCCGACGGTGCGCTGAAGTTGGGTCACCGCGAAGCGAATCGGAGTCAGCGGGTTCTTGAGCTCATGCGCCACCTGGCGCGCCGATTCGCGAAATGCCTCCAAGCGCTCGGCCTCGATGGCCGCCTGCCGCCCCGCGGCAAGTCCAACCTCCATCTGTCGCATCTCGGACCGCAGCACCTCGAACTCCGGCGCTCCCCGCCCATCGCTCGTGGGCAGCGGTTCGCCGCGACGAATGAGGGCTGTCCAGCGCACGAGTTCGGTGAGTGGGCGACTCAACTGGCGGCTCAGGTGCCCGGCGGCACGCGACGCGAGAAAGGTCAGGATCGCAAGGAGCAGCGTGCCAAGGACCAGCAGCGCCACCCCCCCCTGACGTGATAGGAATCCGAAGCGTTCGGCGTTGGTGAGCGACCGGGTCAGTTCCTGCTCGTGCGCCGAGATGACCGCCGAGTCGGTGGCCGAGCGCGCCCCGCGGCGGGCGATGGTAATGGTGGCCCCCCCCGTCGAGGCGGCCTGCTCCCACGCGGCCGCGCCGTCGATCTGCCCGAGGAACCCGACGATCGTCGCCCCCCATGCCACCGTCAGCACGATCGCCGGAACGAAGGCGAAGAGCGCCAGGATGACCAGCAGTCGCGATCGGAAGCCGAGTCGTTTCAACACAGGTCTCTACGGCCCTGGGACGGGAAGGGTTTCGTATTAGGAACATAGGGACGGGCCGGACCCCCGAAAGGGACTAGTACCGAGTCAAACACAAAACAGGTTAGTATGCAACGAGGACGGGGGCTGGTACCGGGCGGCAACGGCCCCCCGGTCGCGCGTATATTGCCTTCGAGTGTTCTCCCTGACCGCCGCCTAATGTCCCGTATTCCCGTGCTCGTGCCGCGGATGCCCGCAACGGAGCATCTCGTGCCGTATTTGCGACGCATCGATGAGTCGCGCGCATACACGAACTTCGGGCCGCTGAGTGCGGCGTTCGAAGCACGGGTTGTGGCAGAAGTCGCGCCGACGCTCACGGTGGAGCACGTGGCCTCGGTCGCAAACTGCACAACCGGATTGGAACTGGCGCTTCAAGCGTGCGGGCTCAAGGCAGGCGCCCGCGTTCTCATCCCCGCCGTCAGTTTCGTGGCAACGGCGAGCGCGGTGACCCGCATGGGGATGCTGCCAGTGATCGCTGATGTCGACCCCGCAACGTGGTGCCTAACACCGGCCATCGCCGAACGCAGCCTGACGACGACCCCCTTCGATGCCGTGATGCCGGTGGCAACGTTCGGCAGGCCGCAGGAGGTTGACGCCTGGGATGCTTTCACGGCGCAGTACGGATGTCCGGTGATCATCGATGCCGCGGGTGCATTCGGCAATCAAGGGGTCGGTCGCACGACGGACGTGGTCTTCAGCTTTCACGCCACGAAGACACTGGGCTCGGGGGAGGGTGGCGCGGT
>CAXBQP010000008.1:0-67728 GCA_963978095.1 uncultured bacterium
GAGGGGCTCTTCTGGTTCGGTGGGACTGGGCCGCAGGTGGTCTTGAGTCTTCTGAACGTGGTGTTGATGGTGGTGCCGCTGGTCGCACTCGTATTCGGAGCGATGCACGTGTACGCATCGCGCGATTTCGTGGAGCTGCTCCTCGCCCAGCCGGTTCGGCGCCGCGAGCTCTTCACCGGGCTCTATCTGGGGCTCGCTCTGCCGCTGACGGCCGCTTTCGTGCTCGGCGCGGGGATCCCCGTGTTGATGAACCTGGGGTTGAGCGGCAGCGGAGTCGCGGTGTTCGCGCTCCTCGTCGCGGGGGCGGCGCTGACCCTCGCCTGCGTGGCGCTCTCCACCTGGATCGCCCTGCGGTCCGATGATCGCCTGAAGGGTATCGGCATGACTCTCGCCGCGTGGCTCCTTACGAGCCTGCTGTACGACGGCTCTGTGGTCGCTTTCGCCGCGGCGTTCGGCGATTGGCCGATCGAGAAGCCGATGTTGGCCATGATGCTCGCCAATCCCGTGGACCTCGCGCGCGTGCTCGTGCTCGCGCAGGTGGATGCGTCGGCGCTCATGGGGTACACCGGGGCGCTCTTCGAACAAACCTTCGGCACGGTGCTGGGCACCGCCGTCGCACTGGGCGCGCTCCTGCTGTGGTGCGTGGGGCCGTGGTTCGCCGCCGCACGTCGATTCGATGTCCGTGATTTCTGATCCACCCCTCACAACCCTCGTCCACCTCCGAACTCACATGCACAACACGCTCAAGCGCTCCGCCCTACTCCTGACCTTTGTCGCCGCAGCCGCCTGCGGTGGCGGCGCCAGCGGCGACAAGGCCGCGCCGGCCGGCGGCGGTGAAGCGGCCCCGGCGGCCGTCGCCGCGACAGGAACGGTGCACGAGATCATGATGTCCACCGACGACAAGGGGAGCTTCTTCACCCCGAACACGATCAGCGCGAAGCCCGGCGATGTGCTGCGCTTCAAACTCGCGGTCGGCGTGCACAATGTGAACTTCCTCGCCGACTCGAACCCCGGGAAATCAGGTCTTCCATCGGTCAGCCCATTCCTGCAGCTGCCGGGACAGACGTACGACGTGCCGCTGACGTTTGGCAACGGGACTTTCTACTTCCAATGCGACCCCCATGCCGCGCTCGGCATGAAGGGGCACGTCACCGTCGCGAAGTAGGCGCGGGGTAGGTCGTCCGCCAGTGCTCGACCTTGTCGAGCACCTGCTGGACCGTGATCCGGGGAAGCCGGCCGGTCCGATTCTCCATCGAGATCGGATAGTCCTCCCCCTGATCGCCGTAGGCGTCGATCATCAGGTCGTGGAACTTCCGATAGGGGCCGACGCGCTTCGGATTCGAATATCCGATCAATGAGACGACGGGACGATCGAGCGCCACGCTGATGTGCAACGGTCCCGTATCGGGGGAGAGCACGAGCGCGGCGCCATCGAAGATCGACACGAGTTTACGGAGCCCGCTCCCGAGTGCGGAGATCGGCTTGAGAGTCGTGCGTTCCATGATCACACGCTCGGCCTCGACCTCGCGCGGCGAGCGTCCGCCCACGAGGATCGGCTGCAGCTTCAGGTCACCGGCGAGCACGTCACAGACCTCGGCCCAGCGCTCCGGGAGCCAGTCCTTTTCCGCCTTGCTCGTGGCCACCACGATCGGCACCGCCGGCCGCTCGATCGGCGCGTAGAATTCCTGCTGCCACGCGCGCTCGTGCTCCCACGGGCCGAGCCCCCACTCCACGGGCGCCGTCGGCACGCCGAGCCATTCGGTGAACTCGAAGTACTGATCCTGCACATGCTGCATCGCGCGCGGCGGGATCCGGTGGGTGGTGAACAGCCAGTTGAAGTCCCGCGCCCGCGCGCGGTCGAATCCGAGCTTCACGGGCGCCTGCACGAAGCTCGTGATGATGCCAGCCTTGAAGTAGACCTGCAGATTGATCACGAGATCGAACCGGCGCGACGCGAGCTCGCGCCGGACGTCGAGGAAGCCTCGCGCCCCAGCGCTGCGGTCGAACAGGATGATGTCATCGACGAGCGGATGGCCGCGCACGAGCGTCGCTGGGCCGGGCTGCAGCACCCACGTCACGTGCATCGCCGGATGCTGCCGCTTGAGCGCGGTGAGCACGGGGAGCACATGCACCGCGTCGCCCACGGCGCTCATCATCACGATGCACACGCGATCCATCGTGACGCGGCTCATGTCGTCGCTCCCGTGGCCCGGATGGCGGCGAGCTGTGCTTCGTCGAGTTCGCGGCCGAGGCCGAGTCGCGCACCGGTCAGCGAGCGCAGGAGACGCGTCGCATTCGCGGCCGCCGCAGCGCCGGTACCGGCCGCCGGGAAGACGATCCGGTCCACGTCGAGCACGGCTGCGACGCGCGGCCCGCCGTCGAGGATGAGGATGTTCCTCGCATTGAGGTCCGGGTGCAGGGCACCGGCGCGTTTGAGGGACTGCAGGAGATCGATCACGGCCTCGATCATCGCATCGCGCTCCGCATCACGCTCCGCCCGCTCCCAGGCCTCGGGGAAGGGAAGTCCGTACAGACGTTCCGTCGCCACGTCGGCTCGGGCGAACGGGGGGAACGTCGGATACACCGCGTAGGCGACGACCCGCGGCGTGCGGACGCCCGCCGCGGCGAGTCGCAGCGCGATCTCAAGCTCGAGCGGCGCGCGCGTCGGTCGCACGAACAGATCGCGCGTGAGCGGGACGAGCAGTCCGCCGTGACGCGAGTGTCGCACCACGATCGGGGTGTTGTCGGCAAGCATCGTCCCGTAGGCAATCGCGCGCCCGCGCATCGGTTGGGCACTCGGCTGACGCCCTGCCCACTCGTGCAGGGAGAGCTCCGCCATCGCAGAACGGATAGCGGCCACATGCTCGCGGAGCGCAACCACCCGCGCCCCGCGCACCTCGAACCTCTGGTATCCGGGCGGTGTCGCGTGAGCGCGACTCACCGCTTCACGAGGAAGATCGGGACCGGCTGCGTCTTGCCTTTCAGTGGCACGGGCTCGAGCGGCTGGAGTGCAGGCGGCTTCGTCAGCGTCTTTCGGAAATCCTCGCTGATGATGATCTCCCCCTTCTTCGCCACCGAGCAGAGACGGCTCGCCGTGTTGACGGTATCACCGATCACGGTGTACTCGAGGCGTCGTTCGCTGCCGATGTTTCCGGCGAACGCTTCGCCGAAGTTGAGGCCGATCCCTATCTGCACCGTCGGCCGTCCTTCGGCGGTCCAGCGGGTATTGAGCGCGTCGAGTGCGGTCATCATGTCGAGCGCGGCGGACATGGCACGATCGCCGTCGTCCGGCTCGCCGATCGGCGCGCCCCACTGTGCCATCACCGCGTCGCCGATGAACTTGTCGAGCGTGCCCCCGTGTTGGAAGACGCAGTCCACCATCTCGGTGAAGTACTCCGTGAGGAGCTTCGCCATCGCGTCCGGGTTCATGGTCTCAGAGAGCGCCGTGAATCCCCGGATGTCGCTGAAGAGCACGGCCACGGGCCGCTTCTCACCGCCGAGTTTGATGGCGTCCGCCGAGTTCGCGATCCGCGCGGCCAGCTGCGGCGTGAAGAAACGCTCGAAGTTCCCGCGCACCTGCGCCTGTTGCCGGATCTTGTCGGCGAACTGCCCGTTCTCCGTGGCCGCCGACGCAATGCTCGCGAACGCGATCAGGAAGTCCAGGTCGTCCTCGGTGAACCGATGCGTGCTGATGAAGTTGTCGACGTACAGGACCCCGAGGACGTTGTCCTCAGAGCCCATCAATGGGACGCACATCGCGCCGCGCACCTTCTGCATCAGGATCGAGGCACCACCCTTGAATCGGTCGTCCGCGCCGGCATCATCCGAGAGGACCGCGGATTTCTCCGTGGTGCACAGCCGCGCGATCGACATCGGCACGGCGGCAGGGGCATCCTCCCCCCGCTTGTCGCGCGAAATCTTGGGTTGGAGTTCCCCGCCGTCGTCGAGCAGCAGGATCGCACACCGGTCGGCTTCAAAGAGCTCGAAGGCGTACCGCGCAACCTTGCCGAGCAGCGTATCGACATCGGCGGCACTCGTCAGCCCTTTTGCGATTTCGAGCAGGACCTGGAGTCTCTTCTGGTTCTTGTCAGGGCCGCTGCTCGCGGCCTTGATCGCCGCCTTGATGTCGCCGGCTTGGCCGCCGGTGCGGTACAACGCGGTGCTTCCCGAGTGGACCGGGCGCACCACCGTCGCGCCCGAGGGGGCGTTGGGGTCCGGCGCTGCCGTGGGCAGCGGTGCGACGTCCGCCTGGAACTCCACGCGGAAGGCCACTTTTCCGAACGTCAGCGTGTCGCCGTGCGCCGCGACGGCGGTCGCGAATGCCACACCGTTCAAGTGGGACCCGTTGCTCGACTGGAAGTCGGTGACGTGGATCTGGTCCGCGGTCACCACCATTTCGGCGTGTCGCCGTGAGACGGTGCCGTCCACGACGGGGCAGTCCGAGTTGACGGCCCGTCCCACCACCATCGTGGTGCCGGTGCGCAACTCGAACCGATACTCATTGTCGATGCCGACGAGCGTGAAACTCATGACCTAAATATGGCGAACGCGGCCGATTGCCGTCAGCATCGCCCGGGCCTTGTTCTCGGTCTCCTCCCATTCCAGCTCGGGGACGCTGTCCGCGACGATCCCGGCCCCGCACTGAACATGCGCCTCCCCCCCGGCGATCACGCAGGTTCGGATCGTGATCGCCAGGTCCATCCGCCGGTCCCCGTAGGCGACATAACCCACCGCTCCGGCATAGGGACCCCGGCGCTCCGGCTCGAGTTCGTCGATGATCTCCATCGCGCGGACTTTCGGGGCCCCGGTCATCGTCCCGGCCGGGAAGGTGGCCCGGAAGACGTCCAGCGTCGACCGCCCGGGCGCCAGCTGCCCCTCCACCTGGCTCACGAGGTGCAGCACGTGGGAGTACCGCTCCACCGTCATGAGGTCGGTGACCTCAACGGTGCCGTATTCGGCCACCCGTCCCACATCGTTCCGCCCCAAATCAACGAGCATCAGATGCTCGGCGCGCTCCTTCTCGTCCGCCGCGAGTTCCGCCGCGGCCTGCGCATCGTGCGCGGCATCGCGCCCTCGCGGTCGCGTCCCCGCGATCGGCCGGACGATGATCCGGTCGTCGGCCACGCGCACATGCAGCTCCGGCGAGCTCCCGACCAGTTCCATCCCGTCCAGCACCAGATGGTACATGTAGGGCGAGGGGTTCAGCGCCCGGAGGGCCCGGTAGAGTGTCGCCCCGTCAAAATCGTGCGGGACGGCAATCCGCCGCGCCAGCAACGTCTGGAAGCAGTCCCCGGCGACGATGTGCTCCTTGATCGTCCGGACATCGGCGAGAAACTCCTCCCGCGCATAGTTCGACGCTCCGGTCGCCGGGGCGGCGAGCGGATTCAGCTCGAGCGGGGGAAGGGGAGGCCCGGTTCGCAGGGCACGAATCGTGGCGTCGATCTCCGCCTGCGCGTTGGCGTAGGCCGCCGCGGTACCCGCCTCGTCCGTTCCGTGCGGCACGGGCATGGCGCACACCAGTCGGGCTTGCGCCCGCAAGTTGTCGATGATGACCATCGTACCCGTCAACACGAACAGCGCGTCGGGAGCCTGCACGCCACGCGGCGGGGCGTTGGGCAGTCGTTCGATATGCCGTACCATGTCGTACGAGAAGTAGCCGACCGCTCCCCCCCAAAAGGCCCCGAGTTCCGGCGCATCCACGGGTTCGTATTCGCAGAGTTTCCGCTGGAAGTCGGCGAACGGGTCCTCCGGGCGGCGTGCCGAGTGCCACCCGGTCTCGGATGCCCAATCCTCCACGACGCCATCCTGCAGGCGCCACGCCGCGCGCGGCGCCACGCCGAGAAAGGTGTAGCGGGCCCACGTTTCACTCCCGGCCGGTGCGGACTCGAGCAGGAAGGCGAATGGGCCACGCCGCAGGCGCGCGAACGCGCCCACGGGGGTGTCCGCATCGAGAAGGATGTCGCGCCAGACGGGGATGAGCACCCCGGCGGTCCCCGTGTTCCCCGTTGCTCCTGTTGCCGTCTCGGTTGATCTTCCCTGCATGCGTCCTCGGATGGCGGTGCGTGCCGCCGCAATCGTGATCGTCGTGAGCGGCCTTGCCGCCACGGCGCGTGCTCAGCAATGGAACGATCCCCGGGCAATGGCACTGGTGGACGCCGCCATCGCCCGGCGCGCGGCCCAGTTGGCCGACACCGGGCTGGCCGGCTACAAGGCCAACGCACACGGCTTCCTGACCTTCCTCGCCCAGATGGGTGACCAGCTCGATGAACCGCCCAAGGTCGTCCGGACCGACGAACTCGCTGTGGAAGTCTATTGGCGCGCGCCGAATCTGAGCAAGCAGCGGATCGTCGGACGCCGTGACACCCTCCTTCTGCCAACGGACATCGAGTATCACCAAGACCATCTGGCGATCGTGCAGAACAACTTCCCGGGAATCATTCGCCTGGGCAACGGGGACGAGGTCCAGGACGTCCCGCACCCGCTGTCGGCCGCCGGTCGCACGGCGTACGACTTCGCCGCCACCGACTCCTTCACCATCCGCACGATCGACCGCACCTTCCAGGTGATCGAAGTCAAAGTGCGTCCACGCAACGACCGGCAGCCGCGCGCCGTGGGCGCGCTCTACCTGGACAAGTCGACCGGCGTCGTCGTGCGGATGGCGTTCAGCTTCACCCGCGCGGCCCTCAAGGACGAACAGCTCGAGGATGTCTCGGTGATCCTCGAAAATGGATTGGTCGCGGGGAGGTTCTGGCTTCCCCGACGTCAAGAGATCGAGATCCGCCGGACGGGCTCCTGGATGGATTTTCCGGTGCGCGGCATCATCCGGGGCCGGTGGGACGTGACCGATGCGGAGCTCCTGGAGCCGCAGCCAACACCCTTTTTCGCCGGCCCCGAAGTCGTCTCGCTCCCGGAGCCCCAGCTGAAGAGCTTCACATTCACCGGCGACATCCTCGCACGTCTCCCCGGGGACGTGCGCTTGAGCGCCGACGACGACGTCCGACGCGTCCAGGAAGAAGCGCGCGCATTGGTGCGCGCCGAGGCACTCGCGCGGACGCAGCGCACAGTCCCCAGCGCCCGCGGAATCAGTGACATCATTCGTGTGAACCGCGTGGAGGGACTCTCGGTCGGGGGCGGCATCGCTCGCGCGCTCGGCGGGGGGGTGATGGCCGCTGCGCGCGGTCGCTACGGGCTCGCGGATCACGCCGTCAAACACCAACTCTCCATCGGATGGCAGCGGGTGGACGGCGCCGGGATCAGCCTCGCCGCCTACAACGACTTCCGCGACGCCGGCGATGAGCCGGAAGTCTCCCGGATCCGGAATTCCGTGGCGGCACAGGAGTTCGGAACGGACCTCACCGATCCCTTCTCCGTTCGAGGCATGGCCCTCACCTGGGACGCCGGCGTGCACTGGGGGAATCGCTGGAAGCTCACGGCGGCGCGGGAACATGAGTCTGCACTCGAGGTGCACGCCGAGCCGGCCACGGGGCGCTATGCACCGACCCTTCGCGCGAAGGCCGCCGACGTGAGCCGCCTGTCGCTGGATATCACGCGCACGAGTACCGCGCCGATCATCGGTTTCAGCGTGCGGGCCGCTGCCAACCTCACCGTCCGGCGCACATCCGCGGGGCTCAACACCGGTGAAGTGGACCATGGTCGGGCGAGCGCGGTCATCCATGCGGAGCGGGAGATCGGTTCGGATCGACTGGTGCTGCACACCTCGGCGGCCATCACCGGCACCGCGCTCTCCACCGGCGACAGCTGTTCGTTGGTGTGGAGCGCCGCTGTGCAGCGCCGGGTCTGTCTCGACGCGGCCTTCCCGCAGCTGGATGTCGCGTTCGGCGGCCCGGTCACGGCGCCGGGCTACGATTTTCATGCGCTCCGCGGTCGAGCTGGGATCAGCCAGCGCATCGAATGGCAACGCACGGTTGCACGGATCCCCGTCTCGCTCGGTCGATTCGGCCGGAGCTCGGTGCGGCTCGCGCTGGCCCCGTGGGTACAGCTCACGGCCCTCGATGGCCGTCCGGACGACAACCAGTCGCGGGGGGTGTATCCCTCGGTCGGTGTTGGTGCGGTCTCGCTGTTCGACATGCTGCGCGTGGACGTGGGCCGCGGACTCCGCAACGGCCGCTGGACCTTCGCGCTCGACGTCACGCGCGATCTTTGGCCTATTCTCTGAGTTTTTTGGTACGGTCGTTTCGCGGTCAGGCGCTAGCATAGGCCATCCGCGGCGATTCCCGCACGCGGTGACTCGGTACCCGCGTGCCTTTTCGTCCGTCCCGAACCGTTCCGCACGACGCATGGCTCCTCTCGGTGATCGCGGACGCGCTCACCGCCGCGCAGCGTGCGCAACTCGAAGCCTCACCCGGCACGAGCGTATGGCAGACTGCCGTGTGTCGGGGCATGCTCACGGATGCGCAGATCCTCGCACGGCTCGCCGCGCGATTCCACCTGCATCTCGCCGACATGGACGGGGCGACGCCCGCGGCGTGCGCCGAAGTGCCGGAGGCACTCGCGCGCCGCTACACCGTGCTCCCGCTCTCGTGTTCCGAGCAGGCGGTGTACGTGGCCAGTGCCGATCCGAGAGACCTGGACGCCGAACGTGCCCTCGCCTTTGCCCTCGGTCGCCCCGTGCGCATGGCGCTCGCGGCTCCCGCGCGCATCCGCGAGCGACTCGACGAGTTCTATCGTCCGGGAGAGGTCCTCGACACGTTGCTCGCCAACGTGGCGGGAACGTACATGGTCGAGGCGGTCGCCGAATCCACCGACCGGGAGACATCGCTCGAACGCAAGGCGTACCGTTCGATGGAACGGCCCGTGGTGCAACTGGTGGACCGGATCCTCGCCGAGGCCATTCAGTCGCGCGCATCCGACATCCATCTCGAACCCGAGGAAGCGAACATCGTCGTGCGATTCCGTGTCGACGGCGTGCTTCGCAGCAGGATGGTGTTGCCGCGCGCCGCCGGCCTCCCGCTGGTGTCGCGCGTGAAGATCATGGCCCGCATGGACATCGCCGACCGCTTGCGGCCCCAGGACGGGCGGGCGCGGGTCTCCGTGAAGGGACACCGCGTCGACCTTCGCATCTCCTCACTTCCCAGCGCGGCCGGCGAAAAAGTCGTGATCCGGATCCTCGATCAGCGGGGCACGGCGTTGGCGATCGACGCCCTGGGCGTCGTGCCAAGCGAGCACGAGCGGCTGCAACGATTGCTCGACGCCCGGGAAGGACTTCTCTTGGTCACCGGCCCAACGGGCTCCGGCAAGACCACCACGCTCTACGCGATGCTCAAAGCGCTGCACGCACGGGGACTCAACATCATCTCGGTGGAAGATCCGGTGGAGTATCGAGTGCCCGGGATCGTGCAGGTCCAGGTGCATGAGAAGGCGGGACTCACCTTCCCGGCAGCGCTGCGCTCCATTCTCCGACAGGATCCCGACGTCGTCCTGATCGGTGAGATCCGCGATCGTGAGACCGCCACGATCGCCGTGCAGGCGGCCTTGACGGGTCACCTCGTGCTCTCGACCCTCCACACCAACGATGCCATCAGTGCCATCCCGCGGTTGCTCGACTTGGGCGTCGAGCGATTCAAACTCGCGGGCGCCCTGCGGGGCATCGTGGCGCAGCGCTTGCTCCGCCGACTGTGCTCGCGCTGTTCGATCCGCACGGTCGCCTCGGTCCCGCAGTTGGCGGCGCGCTGGTTCCCCGCGAGTGCCCCACGGGCTGTGGCGGCGGGATGCCCGGCCTGCGGGCAGACCGGCTACCGCGGTCGCCTCTGTGCGTCGGAAGTCGTGGTCGGGAGCCAAGAGGTGGCATCGGTGATCAGTACCGGGGGGGCGGTCGCGGCGCTCGTCACGGCAGCCGAGGCCGATGGTCTGCGCCCTCTGTGGTTCGCAGCGGTCCACCATGCGGTCCACGGCCAGACGACGGTCGAGGAGATCGTTCGGGTGCTCTCGCCGCCGAGCGTCATTTCGTTGCGTGAACAGACCGCACGACGTCCGTCGTCACACGCGGCGATTGTGGTCGGGAGCACCGCTCCCATTCATGACGAAGTGCGCGACGTGCTCGACCGATTCGGCTACCGTTGGCGCGCGGAGCCCCCTACCGCCACCGGAGAGCCTGTGGCAGACTCTTAAGACGTTGGCCGGAGTCACCGGCGCGGCGCTCGGCTCATCGGAGAATGCATGACCCAGATCGCGGTCGGTGTCGTGGACGTGTTCGTCATCCGGATCGTGCGAGGCCGGTGGCGGGTGCTCGTGTTGCGGCGGTCATCCGGGCGCAGTCCGGGGTCCTGGGAGACCGTCCACGGCAAGATCGAACCCGGTGAAAGCCCCCCGGTCGCGGCGCGACGCGAACTGCGCGAGGAGACCGGACTCTCGGATGACCGGCTCTACAGCATCACCGTCAATCCGTTCTACATTCACGCGATGGGCACCGTGCAGCTCGCGGCGGTCTTCGCCGTGTTCGTCGCATCCGATGCCGTGGCGCTGGGCCAGGAACACGACGCCTACGAGTGGCTGACGCCCGCCGCCGCCCACAAGCGCTTCACTTGGCCCCGGGAGAGCGAAGCGCTGCGCCATATCCAACGGCTGCTGACCGGGGGCGATGCCGGCGTGGTCGAGGACGTGCTGCGCATCCCGTAGCCGGTCTGCCTCGTCGGCTAGGGCGATACCTCGTGGAAGGTCACCCCCGGCTCGTGGTCGAGCGCCCAACGCATCCGCCACTCGTTCTCGAAGAGCAACAACGGCTGCCCTTTGGCGTCATACAGGAGCGTACGCCCCGGATCGCGCGTCGCGCGGGCAAGATCCGCCTCGGATCCGGTGATCCACCGCGGGTAGCGGGAACTGATCTTCTCCAAGCGCGCGGCGACCCCATATTCGTGCGCGAGTCGATGCATCATCACATCGAACTGCAGTTGCCCCACCGCGCCGACGATCGGCGTCGGGCTCGTGACATCCGTGCCCGACGTGAAGAAGACCTGCGCAGCACCCTCTTCCGTCAGTTGCCGGAGGCCGGCGTCGAGCTGCTTGCGCTTCATGGGATCCGACAGGATCACGCGCGCAAAATGCTCCGGAGCGAATCGCGGGATGTTCGCGAATACCACCCCGGGCTCCATGGCCAGGGAGTCGCCGATCCGCAGTTCGCGGCGGTCCATCACCCCGACGACATCCCCCGGCCAAGCGGACTCGACCGCGGTGCGCTCGCGCGCCATGAAGGTCTGGGGTGCATTCAAGCGCACCATCTTGCCGGTACGTCCGTGCAAGACCTGCATCCCCGCGTCGAAGCGCCCGGATACCACGCGGACGAACGCCACGCGATCCCGATGCTTGGGATCCATGTTGGCCTGAATCTTGAACACGAACCCGGAGAAGGCCTCCTGTGACGGCTCGATCACCCCGGTGGTCGTCTCGCGCGGGCTCGGGGCAGGAGCGAGTTCCAGAAACTCCCGCAGGAATGGTTCCACCCCGAAGTTGTTCAGCGCGCTCCCGAAGAAGACGGGCGACAGCTCGCCTGCCTGTACCTCGGCCGCATCAAACGGATGGCCGGCCTCGTCGAGCAGCGCGACATCATGCACGAGACGCTCATGCGTGTCCGCGCCGAGCAGGTCCCGCAGCTTGGGATCGGTCAATCGGCCGACTTCGACCATCGGCACCCTCGAACCGTGCGACTCGTCGCGCTCGAACAGGTGGATCTGTCCCATCCGCCGGTCGTACACTCCGACGAATCCCGCCGATCCACCGTCCGAATGGAAAATCGGCCAGGTGATCGGATGGCACTTGATGCCCAGGTCGGCCTCCACATCACTGACCAGCGTCAGCGGGTCGGCCCCCGAGCGATCACACTTGTTCACGAAGGTGAAGATCGGGGTGCGCCGTCGCTTGCACACCGCGAACAACTGGCGCGTACGCTCTTCGACGCCCTTCCGGTTGTCCAGCAGCATGACGGCGCTGTCGGCGGCGACCAAGGTGCGGTACGTATCCTCGGAGAAGTCTTCGTGTCCCGGGGTGTCCAGCAAGTTGATGACGTAGCCGTCGTACTCGAACTGCATCACGCTCGACGTGACGGAGATGCCGCGCTCCTGCTCCATCGCCATCCAGTCCGACGTGGCATGTCGGTCCGCGCGGCGGGCCTTCACGGAGCCGGCGAGATGGATGGCGCCCCCGTAGAGCAACAGCTTCTCCGTCAGCGTGGTCTTCCCCGCATCGGGATGGCTGATGATCGCGAACGTGCGACGCTGGCGGATGGCCGCCAGCAACTGGTCGTGGGCGCTCAGCGGACCTCGCGCTCCCCACGCGCGACGTGGGGTCCGGCGTTGTCGGCGCCCGCCTCCTCCGGCGTGACTGCCGCGGTCTGTGCCAGCAACGCCACCAGCGCCTCGGCGAGTTCGTCGCGCCCCTCGCCGGTCGTCGCGCTGAACCCGATCATCTGCTCCTCGTCCAGTCGGAGGGCGATCGCGAGGGCGCGCATCCGCTCTTTCACCGTGCGGGCTCCCAACTTGTCGATCTTGGTCGCGACCACGATCGTCGGCGTGCCCGTGTCCGCCAGCAACTCGAACATGGCGTGATCCTCAGCGGTCGGGTCATGTCGCACGTCGAGCAGCTGCACGATGCCGCGCAACGTCGGACTGCGCCGCAGGAAGTTGCTGATCAGCGGCCGCCACTCGGCGCGACGCTCCTTGGAGATCTTGGCGTAGCCGTAACCCGGCAGATCGACCAGCACGAACTGATGGTTCACCCGGAAGAAGTTCAGCTCGCGCGTACGCCCCGGGGTGTTGGACACCCGGGCGAACGCCTTGCGCTTCACGAGCCGGTTCAGCAATGAGGACTTCCCCACGTTGGAGCGGCCCGCGAAGGCGATTTCGGGAAGCTCGTGCTGCGGACGCCACCCGTCCACGGTGGCCATTCCCCCGATGAACTCGAGGTCCCGGATCACCAATGGGTCGGGGGTGGGGCGATGGGGGGCGGTCTGGTCAGTCATCCGATAAAAGATAACGGCGGGGGAGCCTCCCCCGCCGTTTGTCCGGCTGATCGCGATGCAGCGGTGCGAATCAGGCTTCCTTCTTCCGGCGCTTCGCGCTGATCTCCAGGAGCGGCGCGGCCCCGTTCGACACGCAGGCCTCGGTCACCCGCACCCCGGTGACGTCATCACGACCCGGCAGGTCGAACATCGTCTCCAAGAGGATCTCCTCCAGGATCGCGCGCAGTCCGCGCGCTCCGGTGCCGCGCTCGATCGCCTTGCGGGCGATCGCCTTCAGCGCCGATTCCTCGAAGGTGATGTTCACGTCCTCGAGCTCGAACAGCTTGCTGTACTGCTTGGTCAGCGCGTTCTTGGGTTCCTTGAGGATCTGCACCAGCGCGTCCTCGTCGAGCGCCTGCAGCGGCACCGTCACGGGGAGACGCCCCACGAGCTCGGGAATGATCCCGTAGCGGAGCAGATCGTCCGGCTCGACGTCCCCGAAAATGTTGACGCCGACCGCTTCCGTGGCACCCGCGTCCGACCCCTTGCCGAACCCGATCTGCCGGCGGCCCTTCCGCGCCTCGATGATCTTTTCGAGCCCGTCGAAGGCGCCGCCGCAGATGAAGAGGATGTCCTTCGTGTTGATCTGGATGTACTCCTGCTGCGGATGCTTGCGCCCGCCCTGCGGTGGCACGCTCGCGACCGTCCCTTCGAGGATCTTGAGCAGCGCCTGCTGCACCCCTTCGCCGCTGACGTCGCGGGTGATGCTCGGGTTCTCGCTCTTGCGGGCGATCTTGTCGATCTCGTCGATGTAGACGATCCCTCGCTCACACTCGGCGACATTGAAGTCACCAGCCTGCAGCAGCCGGACGAGGATGTTCTCGACGTCCTCGCCCACGTAGCCCGCTTCGGTCAACGTCGTGGCGTCGGCGATGGTGAATGGGACGTCCAGGATGCGCGCCAACGTCTGGGCCAACAACGTCTTCCCGACACCGGTCGGTCCCAGCAGCAGGATGTTCGACTTGTCGAGCTCCACGTCATTCTCACGACGAGCGGAGGCCGAGTTGATGCGCTTGTAGTGATTGTACACCGCCACCGCGAGCGCCTTCTTCGCTCCGTCCTGCCCGATCACGTACTGGTCCAGGACGTCCTTGATCTCCTGAGGCGCCGGAACCGACGTGACAGACTCCGAGACCTCGCGGTCCTCGTCCTCGGCGAGAATCTCGTTGCACAACGCGATGCACTCGTTGCAGATGTAGACCGAGGGGCCGGAGATGAACTTCCTCACGGAATCCTTGGACTTTCCGCAGAACGAGCACCGGAGGTGCCGGTCGTGGGACATCGTCGTCATGAGTCGCGGTCGAGCCTCGGCGAGCGGTGAACCTTCGAACAGGGGTCTCCCAACAAACCGTACTTAGAGACTCCCCCACGTACGACAGGTAACATTACCCCCAGTGGGGCCCCGCGAACAGTCCGCGAGCGGTGCACACCCTCACAACCCTGTCACCCACGCTTATTTCGTCGCGGTCAACGTGGCTGCCGCGGCGGCCTCTTCCTTCTTCGTGATCACATGGTCGATGATGCCGTACGTCTTGGCTTCTTCGGCCGACATGAAGAAATCCCGCTCCATGTCCCGCTCGATCTGCTCCAGCGGACGCCCCGTATGCTTGGCGTACAGCCCGTTCATGGTCGCGCGGAGATACAGGATCTCCTTCGCCTGGATCTCGATGTCCGCCGCCGTCCCCTGCGCGCCGCCCGACGGCTGGTGGATCATGATCCGCGAGTGCGGAAGCGCCGACCGCTTGCCGGTCGAGCCCGCGCACAGCAGGAATGAGCCCATCGAGGCGGCCATCCCCATGCAGATCGTGTTCACCGGCGACTTCAGGAACTGCATGGTGTCGTAGATCGCCATCCCGGCCGACACCACGCCACCCGGCGAGTTGATGTACAGATGAATGTCCTTGCCAGGATTATCGGCTTCCAGGAACAAAAGTTGCGCGATGATCATGTTGGCCACGTCGTCGTTGATCGACGTGCCCAGGAAGATGATCCGGTCCATCAGCAGGCGCGAGTACACATCGTAGCTGCGCTCGCCGCGGCTGGACCGCTCAATCACATACGGATTCGGAATGATCGGCATATCGTCGTCTCTGAAGGTCGGTGTCTGGTTCCCGGATCGCCCCCGGGGGAGCGCGCCGTACGTCCGTGCAACAGTATTCCCCGTACCGGGGGACTACGCCTGCTCGACCGTGTTTCTGGACAAGAGCCAGCCGAACACCCGGTCTTCCGTGATCCCGCGCTCGATCTCGCGGAGTCGCCCCGCCTTCTGCAACGCCGCGTACACTTGCCCGACATCCGCACCGCGCGCGGTGGCCATCTCCGCCACCTTCTCGTCCACGTCGGATTCAGACGCCGTCAGGTTCTCCTTCGTCGCGATCGTCTCGATCACCAGATCGCGTCGGACCTGGCGCTCCGCCATCGTCCGGAACTCCGCGCCGAACTTCTCCGCCTCGGACGCCGGAATCTGGTAGGCCTCCGCATATGCGCCCATGAGTTGGCGGACCCACGTCGGTGGCACGTCGAACGGATTCGCTTCGATCAGCTTCTCCACCAGCGCGGACCGTACCGCGGCGTCCGACTCACGCGTGGCGTTCGACGAGATGTCCTCGCGCACGGCCGCCGTGAGGGCGTCCACCGAATCGAAATCACCGAGTTCGCGCGCCAACGCGTCGTCCAGCGCGGGCAACGACTTGCGCTTCACGTCCTTCAGCTCCACGCGCACGGTCTTCGTCTTGCCCCGCTGCGCCTCGTCCGGGAAGTCGTCGGGCCACTTCACCGAGCGCTCCACGGTCGTTCCCGGCGTCAGCTCCATGATGACTTCCTCGATCGCCGGAATGGCCTGACCGGAGCCGAGCACGATCCGGTACTCCTTGCCGTCGGGGATCGTGCCGCTGTCATCGGCCACGGCGAGCATCACCGAAGTCATGTCGCCCTCATTCGGCTTCCCCTCGACCGGCGACCAAGCGGCCCGCTGCTCACGCAGTTGCTCGAGCTGCTCGTTCACCATCGCGTCGGTCACGGTCGGGTTGGCGCGGGTCACGGTGAATCCCTCGACCACCGCGAGCTCGATGACCGGCTTCACTTCGCAGTGCAACTCGAAGGTGAGGTCCTCGCCATCCACGAACTTCACATCGTGCGCGTGCGGCTGGGTCACCGGCTCGAGCTTTTCCGTCTCGATCACCAGCGTGTACGCTTCGCGCATCAAGCCGTCGAGCGCCTCTTGTTCGATTTCCTTGCTGAAGCGCTTCTTGACCACGGCGACGGGCGCCTTGCCCGGACGGAAGCCGGCGAGCCGGACCTGCTTGGCCACACGCGTGACGGCCTTTTCCTTTGCCGCGGCGACGCGGGCGGCGGTCACCGAAATGCCGAGGCGCCGTTCCGCGCCATCAGACTTCCGGGAAGTGACTTGAATATCCATGACGTCTAAATGGGTAAGAACCCCGTCGCCGGGAGTCCCGCGACGGGGTCGTGGAGCGGCACGACTATATCGGTAAATCTAA
The DNA here is from genome assembly GCA_963978095.1 of uncultured bacterium. Classification (GTDB taxonomy): domain Bacteria; phylum Gemmatimonadota; class Gemmatimonadetes; order Gemmatimonadales; family Gemmatimonadaceae; genus Fen-1231. Next base: position 16,510 of record CAXBQP010000008.1, read on the forward strand.
CCCCGGAACCAGTCCGGTAGGGGGCTACCCGACGAACGCCGCTTCGTCAGTGGAATCGCCCCCGGGATTGGCCCGTGCTCGGGCCCGAAGCGAGAGCAGCAACGGGATGCCCATGGCCACGATGCCGCCGGCCCAAGCCCATGTGAATCCATGCGTTACGCAGATCGTGGTGGCCATCACGCCGTTGACAGCGTACATCACCAGGGGGAATGGGCTCGCCGTGAGGTGGCGGGCAATCTCCGATGGCTTCACGAAATGCAGCATCACGCGTGCGACCACCGTCCCGGTGCCGATCCATCCGATCCAGTTGGTCAGGGGCATCCCGTAAAAGAACCCGGGCTCGTGCCAATACCAATGCGCCGTGACGACCATCGCCGGATCCATCGGCACGTCCCACGCCGTGAGGATGATCCCACCGAGCAGCGCCCAGCGCCACCGGCCGGACGAGGAGTCGTCCGCCGTGGCCAAGCGCGCGACCATCGCCAGACTGCAGTACAGCATGAACGTCCACGAAATCGGAATCGGGAAGGGAACAAGCTCCGCGATCCGGTACCCCAACAGGTTGGTGTACGAGTAGCCCCCGAAGGGATAGCCCGTACTGGTGCCCAGCAGTTCCGCCGACAGCGACACGAGCGAGGCGTACAGGAACATCCTGATCGCACGCGATCGGCCGAACCGGGGGATCGCGTGCAAGAGTGCGGCCAAGAACCCGAGGCACACCACGGAGGGGCCACTCACCTTCCAGCCGATCTCGTAGATGGTCTTGTTGGGCTCCTGTTGCATCCAGGCGGGTGGCGGGCCGGACAAGATCGTGGCGAAGGCCATCGACGCGAAGATCGTGGCCATCACATGCACCAGCAGGAGAATCCAGGCGGTGCGGTCGGTCTTGGACAGCGAGGCGGGGCGGGTCACGAGGCCATTTCCTCTGCGCGCGAGATGGTCTGGCCCTGCCACCGGATGATCGGCTCCAGAGGGACGGTGCCGTTCGGCAGCGCGGTGCCGTTGCGCCAAATGCTCCACATCAGGCGCCCGCGGGCCCAGGTACCGACGCGCGCACGGGTGGTGAAGGAGTCGTAGTCGATGGACTCGATGGCGCTCAGGATCTCGGCGTAGCCGTCGGCGCACGCCCGCGCGCACCGCTGGGCGTCGGGTTCGAGCAGCGAGAGCCCCGGGGCGGCGGCGTCGTACAAGGCGCGCGCGCGGGCGATCTCGTGCCTCATGAAGGCCTTCCACCGGTCCTGCCGGCCGAGCGCACGGTTGTGCAGCACTTCCTCGGTGCTGATCCCGAAGGCGGCGAGCGATGCCGCCGGGAGGTAACAGCGTCCGCGCATGGCATCCTCGCCAACGTCACGCAGGATGTTGGTGTGCTGCAGCGCCACGCCCAGCGTGCGGGCGAACCGCAACGCCCGCTGCCGCGCCTCTTCATGTCCCGTGACCCCGAACACATAGGTGCACATCTCGCCGACCGAGCTCGCCACCCCCTCGCAGTACGACGTGAGCTCTGCCCACGTGGCGTAGTGCGCGGGCGCGAGGTCCACGGCCACCCCGCCCATCAACTCGAGCAATGCCGAGGCCGGCACGCCGAACTGCTTGATGGTCCACGAGAGCTCCCGATACACCGGACCCTCCGGGCGCCCCTCGAGCGCGGCGTGCAACCCCGACATGTAGCCCGCCAGCTCCCGACGCAACGTTTCGCGATCACCGGTCGCCCCGCGGTCCACGATGTCGTCCGCGATCCGGCAGAACGCGTACACGGCGAACGCGCCGCGCCGCTTGTGCGGCGGCAGGAAACGGCTCGCCACCGCGAACGTCCGCGCATGGAGGCGCGTGATGGCCTCGCAGTGGCGCGCATCGTTCATCGCGGGATAAATCACGTGGCCGCTCCAATCAGGTCCGCGACGATCTTACCCGAACTGATCACGCCAGGCAAGCCCGCGCCCGGGTGCGTCCCGGCTCCGGCGAAATACAGGTTCGGAATGTCCTCGCTGACATTGTGCGGTCGCATCCACGCCGACTGCATCAGCGTGGGTTCCACCGAAAAGGCACTGCCGAGATGACTCGACATCACATCCCGGAAGTAGCGGGGATCCACGCGCCGCTCGGTCACGATGTGCTTCGACAGCCCCGGCATGTAGCGCTCCTCGAGGTACGCCACGATTCGGTCACGGTACGCCTGCGCCTTCGCCTCCCAATCGACATCGCCGGCCAGATTCGGCACGGGTGAAAGCACGTACCACGCGTCACAGCCTGCCGGCGCAAGGCTGGGGTCCGTGGCGGTCGGGCGGTGCAGGTACAGCGAGAAATCATCCGAGAGGGTCTTCTTGGTGAAGATGTCCTCCAGGAGTCCGCGGTACCGTGGGCCCATCAGGATCTCATGGTGCGCGATGTCCTCGTACTTCTTGTCCGTGCCGAAGTAGATCACGAACAACGACATCGAGTAATCCATCCCCTTCAGCTTCCGGTCGGTGTACGTCTTCCGGTGGCGCGCGGGAATCAGTTTCATGTAGGTGTTGGCGACGTCGCCGTTGCTCACCACCGCGTCGGCGTTCAGCACCGTGCCGTCCGCGAGCCGCACGCCGACCGCCTTCCCGGTACGATCGTCCACCACGATCTCGTCCACGGCGGTGTTCAGCACGAGCGAGCCACCCAGGTCCTCGAACAAGCGCACGAAGGCGCGCACCAAGGCCCCGGTGCCCCCCATCGCGAACCACACCCCCCACTTCTGCTCCAGATGGTGGATCAGCGCGTAGATCGAGGTGGTCCGGAACGGATTCCCGCCCACGAGCAACGGATGGAAGGAGAAGACCTGCCGCAGCCGGTCGTCCTTCAGGTGCTCGAACGCGAACTTCGCCACCGACTTGTCCGAACGCAGCCGGACCAAGTCCGGGAGCACCTTGAACATCGAGCGGAACGTGCTGAACGGCTTGTCGATCAGGCCGAACCCGGTCTTGAAGATGTCCGCGGTCTTCCCGAGGAACTTCTGGTAGCCCGCCTCATCGTCCGGGTTGAACTTCCGAACCTGCGCGAGGACATCATCCCGGGTGCCGTTGTAGTGGAACACCGAGCCATCCTCGAACCGCACGTTGTAGAACGGATCAATCGGGATCAGTTGCACGTAGTCGGCGGTCTTCTTCCCGCCGAGCGCGAACAGATCGTCGATCAGCCACGGCGCCGTGATGATGGTCGGCCCCGCGTCGAACGTGAAGCCATCCTGCTCCCAGACATATGCCCGCCCGCCAGGCTTGTCGCGCTGCTCGAGCACGGTGACCTCGTGCCCCTGCGCACGAAGACGAATGGCCGCTGCCAGTCCGCCAAACCCACTGCCGATGACGAGAATTCGCATATGCGTCTGAACGCGGACTCGGGGGGAAAAGTTCTGCATGCGAAAGGTGGGACTCGAACCCACACGCCTTTTTAGGGCACAGGATCCTAAGTCCTGCGCGTCTGCCAGTTTCGCCACTCTCGCAGTCGAACCCCCTAAGCTACATCATCTCGGTCAAATCGGGATGGTCGAAACGTCCATGTTTTGTTCGGGTTTTGGCCATCAGCGAGGGCTGCAAAAACGGGGAGTCCGCACCCTCCGGACTCCCCGTTCGCCCTCCACCGACCGTTCGGCAACCGGGGGCGCTCAGTTCCCGCCGAGCCGCACGTTCACGATCCCGGTCTGGCCGACCGTCCCGTCGGAGTTGTAGCGGGCGACCTTCACCCCGATGAAATCGCCCTCTTTCAGCCCGTTGATCACCTTCTGAAGGTCGGACGCGGTTTTGATCACCGTCTTCTGGGGGAAGACCACCTCGGTGATCACATCGCCCACGCCGATCGCCCGCGTGGCGGCCGCGGTTCCACCACGCTCGACTTCCTTCACGAAGGCGCCAAAGACTTCCGATTTGGCGGCTTTGAGCAGCTCCGCCGGCGGCGCCGACACGGTGATGCCGAGCGCCTTCACCACGATCGTCGTCGCCGAACCGGTGCTCGGCGTGTCCTTCGACTTCACCGCCGACGCCACGGTCGCCTTCTCCCCCTCGGCTTCCATCAGCTTGATCTTGAAGGTCTGCTTCTTCCCATACCGCAGCCCTTCGAGCTCGATCGTCTCGCCCGGTTGATGCGTGCGCACGATGCGCTGCAGCGTGCTGACGCGGTCCACGGGCTTGCCGTCGGCCTTCACGATGATGTCACCCGGCTGGAGCCCCGCCTTCTCGGCCGGGCTGTTCTCGACCCCCTGGAAGTCACCGATCTTCACACCGGCGATCTCCTTGAGCCCGTTCACCTGCGCGTCCTCGGCGGTGATCTCCTGGATGCGCACGCCCATGATCGCGCGCCGCACGCGACCGTGCGCGATGATGTCGTCCATGACCGTCTTGGCCAGGTTGATCGGGATCGCGAACCCGTAGCCTGAATACGTGCCGGTCTGGCTGGCGATCGCACTGTTGATGCCGACGACCTCCCCACGGAGATTCACCAGCGGCCCCCCCGAGTTCCCCGGGTTGATCGCGGCGTCCGTCTGCAGGAAGTCCTGGATCGCGTACACGTTGTTGTTCAGCCCGCGGAGCTCGTTGGAGCGCCCCTTGGCGCTGATGATGCCGGCCGTGACCGTGAAGTCCAGTCCGAGCGGGTTGCCGATGGCCACCGCCCACTCGCCGACGCGCACCTTGGAGTCGTCACCAAGCGCGATCGTCGGGAGCTCCTTCCCCTCGATCTTCAGCACCGCGACGTCCGTCTGCGGGTCCGTCCCGACGACCTTGGCCTTGAAGCTGCGGCGGTCCGAGAGGCCGACCGTCACGCGGTCGGCGCCTTCCACCACGTGGTTGTTGGTCAGCACGTAGCCGTCGCTCGTGACGATGAAGCCGGTGCCCGTCGCTTCCGATCCGCGCTCCTGCTGGCGCGGGTCGTCGAAGAACTGCTCGAAGCCCGGCGGGAGGTTCCGCATCTGGGGCGAGCGGGTCGCCTTGCGCGCATCCGTCTGGGCATCGATCGAGACGACCGCAGGGGTCACATGTTCGGCGACCGCGACGAACGAGTTCTGCTGATCCATCAGCGAACTCGACACGTTGGCGATGGGTTTGCCGGTGGTCCCGCGGATCTGGGCACCGACGATCTTCGTCCAATCCATGGACGAGGCGAACAGCACGCCGCCCACGAAGGCGGCGCTGGCGATGATGGCAATCTTGGGCTTGGAGAGGTTGAGGCTCATGGCATGTTGTCCGGTGTGCGAGAAAGCGGCTCTCGTTTAGACCCGGAGGCGACGCGGAAAGTTTCCGCGTCGCCCCCGCCTACCTGATGCAACAGTAACTACTTCTTCGACTTGTCGTCGTCGACGATCTCGAAATCGGCTTCGGCGACTTCTTCCTTCTTCTGTCCGGCCGCGGCACCGTCGCCCGCGGCGGCACCCTCCGCCGGGGCTTCGGCCGCCTGCGCGGCATACACCGCCGAGCCGGCCGCCTGGAACGCCGCGTTCAGCTCCTCCAGGGCCCCCGTGATCTCGTTCATGTCGTCCCCCTTGTGCGCCGACCGGGCGCGGGCCACGGCAGCGTCGAGGCGGGTCTTGAGCTCGGCCGGCACCTTGTCGGCCCACTCCTTCGACTCCTTCTCCACCTGATACGCCAGCGTGTCGAGACGGTTCCGCGTGTCGATTTCCTCACGCTTCTTCTTGTCGTCGGCCGCGTTCTCCTCGGCGTCCTTCACCATCTTCTCGATCTCGGCGTTGCTGAGGCCGCTCGAGGCTTCGACACGGATCTTCTGCTCCTTGCCCGAGGCCTTGTCCTTCGCGGCCACGTGCAGGATGCCGTTGGCGTCGATGTCGAAGGTCACCTCGACCTGCGGCATGCCGCGCGGAGCGGGCGGGATCCCCGTGAGCTGGAACTTGCCGATCGTCTTGTTGTAGACCGCCAGTTCGCGCTCGCCCTGGAGCACGTGGATCTCGACGGTGGTCTGGTTGTCGTCGGCGGTGCTGAACACCTCCGACTTCTTGGTCGGGATCGTCGTGTTGCGCGGGATGAGCACGGTCGTCACGCCGCCCAGGGTCTCGATGCCGAGGGAGAGTGGGGTCACGTCGAGCAGGAGCACATCCTTCTGCTCGCCGGTGAGCACGGCGCCCTGGATGGCGGCGCCCACGGCGACGACTTCATCCGGATTCACCCCCTTGTTCGGCTCCTTCCCGAAGAAGGCCTTCACCACTTCCTGCACCTTCGGAATACGCGTCGAGCCGCCGACGAGCAGGATCTCGTCGACCTCCGACGGCTGCATCTTGGCGTCGGCGAGCGCCTTCTTCATCGGTTCGAGCGTGCGCTGGACGAGGTCGTCCACGAGCTGCTCGAACTTGGCCCGCGTGAGCTGGTAGTTGAGGTGCTTGGGACCCGAGGCGTCGGCGGTGATGAACGGGAGATTGATGTCCGTGCTCATCGTGCCGGAGAGCTCGATCTTGGCCTTCTCCGCGGCTTCCTTCAGGCGCTGGAGCGCCATCGGATCCTTGGAGAGGTCGATCGTCTGATCCTTCTTGAACTCGGCGACGAGCCAGTCGATCACCTTCTGGTCGAAGTCGTCACCACCCAAGTGGGTGTCACCGTTGGTGGACTTCACCTCGAACTGCTTGGTGCCGTCCACTTCGTACAGCTCGAGGATCGAGATGTCGTAGGTGCCGCCGCCGAGGTCGAAGACGGCGACCTTCTCGTCCTTCTTTCCCTTCTTGTCGAGGCCGTAGGCCAGGGCGGCCGCGGTTGGCTCGTTGACGATGCGGAGCACGTCGAGCCCGGCGATCTTGCCGGCGTCCTTGGTGGCCTGACGCTGCGAGTCGTTGAAGTAGGCCGGAACGGTGATCACGGCCTTGGCGACGGTGTGTCCGAGGTAATCCTCCGCGGTCTGCTTCATCTTCTGGAGGATCATCGCCGAGACTTCCGGGGGCGTGTAGCGCTTCCCCTGGACTTCGACCGAGGCGAGGTCATTCGTGCCGCTCTTGACCGCGTAGGGCACGCGGGCGATTTCGCTCGTGACTTCGGGCATCTTGCGGCCCATGAAGCGCTTGATCGAGAAGACGGTGTTCTGCGGGTTCGTCACCGCCTGACGCTTGGCGATCTGCCCGACGAGGCGCTCGCCGTCCTTGCTGAAGCCAACGACGGACGGCGTGGTCCGTCCGCCCTCTGCGTTGGGGATGACCACCGGGTCACCACCTTCCATCACCGCCACGACGGAGTTGGTGGTACCGAGGTCGATGCCGATGACTTTGTCAGCCATATGAGCCAGATCCTGAAAAGTGAAGTTGTCGTTGTGTTGCCGAACCTGCGACCAAGGGTAGCAAGTATGGAGCCACGAAATCGGGCCATTTTGGCGCGCGATCTCTGAATTTTGGGACTATTTTTCTGTCAAAATGACTGAGTTGTGACAGCCCGATTCGCGTCGTGAGGCGGTCTGGCCGGAGGCGCTGTCCCGTGTAACAATGCCGCAACATCGGGTTATACGGCTGTCCAACTCGTTTGCCGCACTCTGAGCATTAGCCTAAGTTTAAATCTGAAGGAGAAGATCTCCCCCCCACCGTTGCTTCGCCCCGGAGCTTTCCCGTGCGGCTTATTCCGAAAGACGAAGGGTTCTTCGAAATGTTCGATGGGCTCGCGGTCCGCATGACGCGATCGGCCACGCTCCTCAACCAACTGTTCACCGACCCGGGGCAGCTCGACCGGTACGTCGCGCAGATCAAGGAGATCGAGCACGAAGCCGACGAGATCACGCACGAGATCATGAATCGGATCGACCGGAGTTTCGTCACCCCGCTCGATCGCGAGGACATCCACCTGCTCGCCACGCGCTTGGACAACGTGGTCGATCTCATGGACGGCACGGCGCGTCGGGCCAAGATGTTCCACATCCACGACCGCAAGGAGCCGGCCAAGGAGCTGACGCGGGTCTTGGTCGCGGCCACGGAGCAGATCGCGCTCGGAGTGGCGTCACTGAAGGACGCGCGGCAGGTGCAGCTGATCGGACGCGAGGTCAAGCGGCTGGAGGAGGAGGCGGACGCGATCTACTCCGAGGCGGTCGGCGCCCTCTTCGAGGGGACGCCGGACGCGCTCGACGTCATCAAGTGGAAGGAGCTCTACGACAACATCGAGCATGCGATCGACGAGGCGGAGGACGTGATCAACGTCCTGGAGAGCGTATCCCTCAAGAACAGCTGATCGCGTGCTGACGTACGTCCTCATCATCGTCGTCCTCGCGATCGGGTTCGACTTCATCAACGGGTTCCACGACTCCGCGAACTCCATCGCGACGATCGTCGGAACCCGGGTGCTGAGTCCGCTGGCGGCGGTCGTATGGGCGGCGACCTTCAACTTCGTGGCGGCCTTCTTCGGGAACACCGCGGTCGCGAAAGCGGTCAGCAGCGGGTTCGTCGACCAGCATGTCGTCGATGCCAACGTGATCTGTGCGGCCCTGATCGGCGCGATCGTGTGGAACCTGTTCACCTGGTTCTATGGCATCCCGTCGAGTTCGAGCCATGCGCTGATCGGCGGGTTCGCGGGCGCGGCCATCGCCAAAGGGGGATTCGCGGCGTTGACGTGGGGCACCAAGTGGATCCAGACGCTGTCGTTCATCGTCATCTCGCCCACGCTCGGCGTGATCGTGGGCTTCCTGCTGATGGCCCTGGTGCTGAATCTGTTCCGCGCGGCGTCCCCGCGTCGCGTGGACAAGGTGTTCCGCCCCGGACAACTCGCGAGCTCGGCCCTGTTGTCATTTGCGCACGGGCAGAACGATGCCCAGAAGACGATGGGGATCATTGTCGGGCTGTTGGTGGCAACGCAGCGCTATTTCGAACATGAGACCGGGTTCTGGCACCATTTCTATCTGGCGAACAACTCGCACATCCCGTGGTGGGTGGAGATGTGCGCCTACTCCGCCATTTCGCTTGGCACTCTGTTCGGCGGCTGGCGCATCGTGCACACGATGGGGTCGCGGATCACGCGGTTGCGCCCCGTGGGCGGCTTCGCGGCCGAGGGGGGCGGGGCGCTCGTGATCCTGGCGGCCACGAAGTTCGGGATCCCGGTCAGCACGACCCATACGATCACCGGTGCAATCGTCGGCGTCGGAGCCACGAATCGCTTGTCGGCCGTCCGCTGGGGGCTGGCCAGCCGCATCGTGTGGGCGTGGGTCGTGACGATTCCGGCGGCGGCGGCGATGGCGGCCATCAGCTACCTCCTCCTGTCGACGACCATCGCGCCGTCGTTGTGACGCGCTTCCGCGCCGATCCATCGCTGTTCATCAACCGCGAGCTGTCGTGGTTGGAGTTCAACTCGCGGGTACTGGCCGAAGCGTTCGACGAGCGGAATCCGCTGCTGGAGCGCCTGAAATTCCTCGCGATCTTCCACAGCAATCTCGACGAGTTCTACATGGTCCGGGTGGCGGGCTTGCGCCGCCAGATGTCGGCCCGTGTGCCAAGCGTGAGCAACGACGGCTTGTCGGCGCGGCAACAGCTCGACCTGATCGACCGCCGCGTGCGCGAGATGACGGAGTCGGTGCAGCACTGCCTGCACGACATTCTGTTGCCCGCCCTCGACGCGCACGGCATCCGCATCGTCTCCATGGACGATCTGTCCGCGACCGAGCGCGTCGGGGTCGATGCGTTCTTCGATCAGCAGGTCTTTCCCGTGCTCACACCGCTCGCGGTCGATCCGGGACACCCGTTTCCGTACATCTCCAACTTGTCGCTGTCGCTCGCGGTCGAACTCCGGCATCCGGACGGCACGGACGATCGGTTCGCGCGCGTCAAAGTCCCCAAGTCGCTGTCGCGCTGGGTGGCGGTCCCCGGGCGCCGCAACCATTTCATCCCGCTCGAAGCGGTCGTGAGCGCGCATCTCGCGCGACTCTTCCCGGGGATGCAGATCCTCGGCGCCCACGCCTTTCGCATCACCCGGTACAGCGATCTCGAGATCGCCGATACCGAGGAGCCGGAGGACCTGCTCGCCACCATCGAGGAGCAGGTCTTCCAGCGCCGATTCGGCGAAGTGGTGCGCCTCGAGGTCCAACGCGGAATGCCCGATGCTCTGCGCACGCTGTTGCTGGATGAGCTGCGCGAGAGCGAGGACCCCGAGTTCGAGCCGCTGAGCGATCGGGAGGTCCAGTCGGGTGGGCCGCTGCTCGACTTGGGCGATCTGATGACGCTCGCGGGAATCGACGTGCCGGCGTTGCGCGACACGCCGTTCGCGCCGGCGATTCCGCCGGAGCTGCGCGACGCCGAGCCGTCCATCTTCGATGTCGTGCGCGCGCGCGATTTGCTGGTGCACCATCCGTTCGACTCGTTCGCGGCGACGGTGGAGCAGTTCATCGCGGCGGCGTCCAAGGACGATCGGACCCTGGCGATCAAGATGACCCTGTACCGGACCTCCGGTGATGGGGCGATCGTCCGCGCGCTGGTGGCGGCGGCACAGCGGGGAATCCAGGTCGCGGTGCTCGTGGAGTTGCAGGCGCGGTTCGAAGAGACCAACAACATCACGTGGGCCAGGACGCTCGAATCGTACGGCGTCCACGTGGCCTACGGGCTCCCGGGGCTCAAGATCCACGCCAAGACCGCGCTCGTCGTCCGGCGCGAAGCCGACGGCATCCGCCGGTACGTGCACTTGGGCACTGGAAACTACAACGGACGGACCGCGCGCACGTATACCGACATCGGCTTGTTCACGTGCAGCGAGGCCATCGGTGCCGACGTCAGCGATCTCTTCAACTCCCTGACGGGATTTTCGCGCCAACTCGTGTATCGCAAGCTGGCGGTGGCACCGAGTGGATTGCGCGACAAGGTCCACGCGCTGATCAGTCGTGAGGCCGCCCATGCCCGCGCCGGCCGGCCGGCGCGCATCATCGCCAAAATGAACGCGCTGGTGGACTCGGAAACGATTCTCGAACTGTACGAGGCCAGCCAGGCCGGTGTGCAGATCGACCTGATCGTCCGCGGCATCTGTTGCTTGCGGCCCGGGATGCCGGGTGTCAGCGACCGCATTCGGGTCACGAGCATCGTCGGCCGGTTCCTCGAGCATTCACGGCTCTGGTATTTCGCCAATGACGACGAGCCCGAGTACTGGATCAGCTCTGCCGATTGGATGCCCCGCAACTTCGACCGGCGGGTGGAAGCGGCCACGCCGATCGAGGATGTGGCGCTGCATCCCCGTTTGCGCGCGCTGCTGGACACCTGCCTGACGGACAACCAGCAGGCGTGGGAGCTGCAGGCCGACGGGGGATATGCCAAGCGGCATATCAGCGGCGAGCCGGCGCGTTCCACGCATCGGCTGCTGATGCTGGAGTCATGGGGGCAAGCCAAGCCAGGGCAGGGCGCCAAGGGGACGCGCCCCCGCGCGGCAGAAGAACCCGGCATCGCCGCGAGCGCCGGCTCGACCCACGGCTGAGGCCGGTCGGCGTCAGCGGGCCGCTGCGGTCACTCGACCGTTTCGGCCATCACCGGATCTTGCACGACGCGTCCATCCGGACCCACGATCTCCACGGGCGACCCGATGAGATCCGCCAACAGCTGAGATTTCCGCGCGGCACCCCAGAGTTCGAGCCGCAACGACTTGGCCCGCGGTGCGGCCACGGGTGTGATGCGCAGCGCACGTTCCATCCACCGCACCTTGAGGCGCTCGACGGCCGCGACGTGCCCGCGGTCGAGTCCATCGGCGATCCGCAACAACGCCGACAGTCGCTTGACGCGGATGCGCGTCCCCTTGGGAAGTGCGGCGTATTCGGGGTGTTTGCGGCGGTCGGGCGGTGACCCCCGGTGATATCGCGCGACATGCGCGACGATCACCTGTTCCGTGGGCGACATCCCCAGCAGCTCCGCGTGCAGAATCAGGTGATACGAGTGCTTGTTGTGCTTGACGTAGTTGATGTGGTAGCCCACGTCGTGGAGCAACGCCGCATCGGACAGAATCTGCCGGTCCGCGGGCTCGCATCCGAGGCGGTGTCCGACGGCATCGTACAACTGCAGGGCGATGCGCTGTACCTGCCGGGAGTGCGGGGCCTCGTAGTGGCAGCGTTCCGCGAACTCGCGCACGGACCGCTCGCGCGCTTCGCCAGGATCGGCGATGTTCGCCTTGACCCGGGCCACGTCGAGCAGCAGCCCCTCCCGAATGCCATACGCCGACGCCCCGATCTCCCGGGGTTCGACCCGCGCGAGCACCTCGGCGGCCACCGCAAGCCCCGCCACGATGATGTCGGCGCGGCCCGCGTTCAGCCCAGGCACCGCCAGACGTTCTGCGAGGGTCATCTCGGCGAGCATATCGAGGACGTGCTCCACCTCGGCCCGCGGAATACGGGTGCCGTGCACCGAGCGGGCGGCTCGCATCCCTTGGCGCGCCAGATAGATCCCCGCGAGGTTGGTGAAGGTCCCGCCGGACCCGATCACTTCCGCGCCCCGCCAGTCACGCACCGGGAGCACGGCGCGGATCTCCTCGCGGATGTGCTTCCGGAGCTTCTTGATCGCCTTCGGTGTGCTTCCCTTGCTCAGGAACTGCTCGGTAAGCCGCAAGGCGCCGAACGGTAACGATACGAGATGCTCGACCAACCCTTCCGCCGCGAGCGCGAGTTCGAGTGACCCGCCGCCGATGTCCATCACCACGCACCGACCGTGGCCGAGCTCGAAGTGGGCGAGCGCCGAGCGGAATGCGAGCCGTGCTTCCTCGGAGCCGTCGAGCACGCGGACCTTCAGGCCGGTCTGTTGCCGCACACGGCTGAGGAACAGAGCGCCGTTGGCGGCATCGCGAACGGCGCTGGTTGCGACCGCCTCGACCCGCTTGGCGCCCAGTTGCCGGGCGAGGGTGGCCATCCGTTGCAGCGACTCCACGGCCAGGCGCATCGGCTCTTCGCCCAGCGCACCCGTCTCGCTGAGTCCGGCGCCAAGCCGCGGCGCCGCCTTCATTTCGTCGACGATGCGGATGGAACCGTTGCGCCCGACATCCGCGATGATCTGCCGGATCGAGTTCGATCCGATGTCGATGGCCGCGATGCGCTGCTCGCCGTCGTCGCTTTGGGTGCGCGTCGCGTCATCGCCGGCCACGAAACGAAGAATCGTCATGATGACAGTATCGTACTCCAAGGACGCGTTTTTGGCGAGGAGCCGTGACGCAAATGTGACGGAAATCGAGGAATAACGTGACAGGGGCTTGGGAGATTTCCGGACGTTCCTCCACGACCCGAACATCACCAACTCTCGGAGCGATGGTCATCGGATTCCGGTACCATCTGAAATCGAACATGAAGTTTTCTCGCACGTGGTGGGCAGCGCTGGTCTGCACACTCTGCCTATCCTTGCCCCTCGGGGCACAGATCACGACGAGCGTCGTCAGCGGTCGCATTGTCGGGCCCAACGGTGAGGGACTCGCCGGCGTCCAGGTTGTTGCGACACTTCCCTCGACGGGAGAGCGCTACGGCGCGATGTCCCGCGACGATGGCAAGTACCTGGTCGCAAATCTCCGTGCCGGCGGCCCGTACACCCTGACGTTCACGCGCCTCGGCTTCAAGAAGGAGACGCGCGACGGCGTCATGGCGAACCTCGGCGCGAACGCGGTCATCAACGTGGCGATGACCGCAACCGCGGTGTCGCTGTCCTCCGTCACGGTCACTGCGGATCCGAACGCGATCATCGACAAGTCCAAGACGGGCCCCTCAACGACGGTTTCCAAGGAACTCCTTGAGCGGTTGCCGTCCATCGCCCGGTCGATGCAGGACTTTACGCGTCTGACGCCGCAAGGCGGCGGCGCGAACTCGTTCGGTGGAACGAACTTCCGTTATAACAACGTCACCATCGACGGCGCCGCGAGCAACGATGTGTTCGCCTTCAGCGCCTCGGCTGGCGGCATCTCTGGGCAGGGACCGAGCGGCACGCCGGGTGCCGGCGCGCGGACGCAGCCCATCTCCTTGGATGCCGTCGCGGAAGTGCAGGCGGTGCTGGCGCCGTACGATGTGAAGATCGGCAACTTCACCGGTGGTTCGATCAATGCGGTGACCCGCAGCGGGACGAACACCTTGTCGGGTTCGGTGTTTTCATACGGCCGCAACCAGACCCTGACGGGCAAGAGTGCGGACACGTCGCGCACGAGCCTGCCGGCCTATTCGGATGTGCAGTTCGGCGGGCGGATCGGTGGCCCGATCATCAAGGACAAGGCTTTCTACTTCTTCACGGCCGAGTACGCGTCGCGCAATGAGCCGGTCGGGTACGCACCGGGCTCCACGGGGACCGTGATCGACGCGGCCACCGCCAAGGCGATCTCCGATACCCTCACCGCCCGCTATGGTTACAACGGCGGCTCCATCGGAGCCTACGACAAGCCGTTGCAGAACCTCAAGCTGTTCGGCCGCTTGGATTTCAACCTCAGCGACATGAACAAGCTGAGCATCCGGCACAACTACGTTGACGCGCATGCCTCGCTGTTCGAGCGCACGCCGTACCTGCTCAAGTTCGCCGGTCAGGATATCACGCAGTACAACCGGACGAACAGCACCGTTGCCGAGCTGAAGACGACCTTCGCCAGCGGTATCGCGAACAACCTGATCGCCAGCCTCGCCATCACGGACGACCATCGGTCGTATCCGGGGCAGCTGTTCCCGCAGTTGGAGATCACGGGCCCGTCGGGTGCCTCGATCTTCGTCGGCACGGATCGTGAGGCCTCGGTCTTCAAGATCGGTACCAAGGTGTTCGAGCTCACCGACAACCTGACGATGTACCGTGGAAACCACACGTTCACGTTTGGGTCGCACAATGAGTTCTACAACATCGACTACAACTTCCTGAATGCGTACAACGGCCGTTGGGCGTATTCGTCGATTGCGAACTTCTACGCCAACAAGCCGAGCCGCATCCGTGGTCAGTATGACCTGACGGACGATTCCTACAGCAACGTGATGGGTGCTCCGCAGGCGAGCTTCAAGGTTTACTGGCCCAGCGCGTACGCCCAGGATGAAATCGCGGTGTCGAACCGCCTGACGGTCACGCCGGGGCTGCGCATCGACGCCCCGATGTTCCCTGACCAGATTCCGGTCAATCCGTTGATCACGGCAACGCCGGGCTGGTCCAAGTACACGAACACGCAGAGCACCCAGCTGTACTTTGCGCCTCGCGTGGCGTTCAACTGGGACGTCAACGGCGACCAGTCGCTCCAGATCCGCGGTGGTACCGGCGTGTTCACCGGACGTGCTCCGTTTGCGTGGATGGCCTATGCGTATGAGAATACCGGACTGAAGCTGGGCAACGTGGACTGCCGTCCGTCCACGACCTCGGGGTGTGCGGGCAACAGCGCGACCGTTCCACTCGTCACCGACGGCAAGAACCTCAAGACGCTGCAGACTGGAGTCTTCGAGGCCAACATCCTCGACAACAACTTCAAGTTGCCGACGGTCATGCGTTCCAGCTTGTCGGCCGACATCAAGCTGCCCGCCGGCTACCTGCTGACGTTGGAAGCGATGTACACGCAGGTGGTGAATGACGTCAAGTTCCTGAACATCGGTCTCAAGGACACTTCCGTCGTGAACCCGATCGACAACCGGACCACGTTCCTTGGCAGCCCGGTCCAGTTGCGCGTGAATCCCAACTTCACGTCCGTGTTCCTGATCACGAACACCAATCAGGGGTGGCGCCACAGCTTGACCGCGCAGCTTCGCAAGACCTGGCAGAACGGCTTCGACGGCATGTTTGCATACACCTACGGGCAGTCTCGCGACGTTGCCAATGGCATCCGCAACTCGCCGCAGTCGAACTGGGAGTACAACCAGGTTCCGGATGTACGCAGCCCGGGTCTCTCCAACTCGAATTTCGACATTCGTCACCGGTTGGTGGGATCGTTCGGCTACAAGAAGAACTGGGGAGGCGGTTATCTCACGGGTGTGTCGGCCGTGTTTACCGCATCGTCCGGCAGCCCGTTCACGTACATCTACGCCAGCGACGCGAATCGCGACGGCACGGGCAACAACGACTTGATCTATGTGCCGAAGGACTCCGCCGACTTCCACTACGTCGCGGTTGCTGGCGAAACCCGCACGCCGAGTCAGGTGTGGCAGGCGCTCGATTCGTTCATCAAGAGCCAGCCAGGGCTGGATGCGTTGCGTGGTCAGATCGCCCCGCGCAACACTGGGCGCACCCCCTGGAACTCGCAGCTCGACCTGCGCGTGCTGCAGGACATCCCGCTGGCCGGGGTCGGTGCGGGTCACAAGGTCCAAGTGACGCTCGACATCGTCAATGTCGGCGCGATGCTTGGTACGACGTGGGGACGCCAGTACTTCGTGCCGAATGAAGAGAACTACAACTTCAAGTTGCTCCGCATCACGTCGAGCAACGCGTCCGGCGTACCGACGGGCTACAGCTTTGACGGGGTGCCGAACAACACGCCGTGGCAGTACGACAATCTCTCGTCGCGTTATCAGGCGCAGCTCGGTCTGCGGTACTCGTTCTGAGCTAGGCGACTGACAGGAGGCAGAAAGGGCCGGCTCCCCAATGGGAGCCGGCCCTTTCGTTTGGTCAGCGCTGGGGAGGGAAGTTCGCCATGATCGTCGTCCCCGCCCCCAGCACGCTCTCCGCTTTGACCTTCCCCCCGTGGGCCTCCACCAGATGCTTCACGATGGCGAGGCCAAGCCCCGTCCCCCCCTCGGCGCGGGAGCGGCCCGGATCAACCCGGTAGAACCGCTCGAAGATGCGGGGGAGATGCTGCGTCGGGATGCCCACGCCCGTGTCCCGGACGCCGACCGTCACCCCGCCGTCGTCGCGGGGCCGCGAAAAGATCACGACGGCACCGGTGGCCGTGTGGCGCACGGCGTTGTCCACGAGATTGCCGATGATCTGGCGCAGCGCCGTCGAATCGGCGAAGAGCGCGGCCGCCCCGGGGTGGATATCCACGGACAGGGTCAGCCCCTTCGCGTCGGCGGCGTCGCGGGCGGCCGTGATCGTGTCGGTTGCCACCGACGCCAGGTCGATCGTGGTCGGATTGGGAACCCAGCCGCCGCTCTCGATGCGCGAGAGGTCGAGCAGGTCATCGACGATCCGCTGCATGCGCCGCGTGTTGTTGAGAATGCGATCCGCGAACTGCCGGCGGCTCTCCGCCGGCGGATCGTCCTGCGCGAGCGTTTCGGCAAAGCCGCCCACGATGGTCAGTGGCGTGCGCAGTTCGTGGGACACATTCGCCACGAAATCGCGCCGGACCGCCTCGAGGCGCCGGACGCGGGTGAGGTCGAGGAGTGCCAGAACGGCCCCCCCACTGGCCAGTGGACGAGCGGTGACGTTCAGGGTGCGCCCCGAAATCACCAGTTCGGCATCGTCGGTGGTGTCGCCATTGGTCGCGCTCGCCAGGGCGTCGCGGAGCACCGTGGCGCGTGGCAGGATATCGGAGTGGAAGGGCAACACATCCCGGACGTTGAGCAAGCGGCGCGCGGTCTCGTTGATGCGCACCACGAGCCCGGCCGTATCGACGGCGATCACACCCTCGTTCAGCGATTCGGTCAGCTGGACGAGCAGCGATTCGTCCGCTTGCAGGGCGGCCAGGCGCGCGGAGAGTTGTTCGGCCAGCTGATGGAGCGCCACCGCGAGATCACCCACCTCGCCGGGGGCGCGGATCTTGGGGCGCCGCGCCAGATCCCCCGCGGCCAGCGCGCGCGCGACGTCGCGGAGTTCGACCACGGGACGCGAGACCGCCTGGGAGAACAGCCAGGCCAGCACCAGCGCCCCGAGCAGCGCGAGGGCTCCGGCCGACGTGACGTCCCGCCCCGCGGCCGCGACGATGGCATCCAACGAACCGGTGGGCACCGACACACGCGCCACGCCGAGCGGCGCGCGGACGGCGACGTAGAGCTCGACGTCCCCGCGCGACGCACTCGACCGCAAGGCAGATCCGACGCGACCACGGATCGCGTCCGCCACCTCGGGCCGACTGCGATGGTTCTCGAGTCGCCGCAACCCTTGCTCGTCGAAATCGGTGTCGCCGATCACCACCCCATCCTCGCGGATGAGCGTCACGCGGCGCCCGAGCGACTGGCCGGCGGCGTGCGCGAGCGCCGACGGATCGGACGCCGGAGTCCATTGCGTGGCCACGAACCGGGCCTCGCGCGCGAGATTCTGCGTGGTCTCGTCGCGCAGGCGCTGGCTCAGCTGGCGGCTCACCACGACGACGATGAAGACGACGAGGAATCCGACGACCGCGACCGCCCCCAGCAGGAGGCGCTGGGTGAGCTTCACGCGTCCTTGCCGGTCGCGGATTTCATGCGGTAGCCGAATCCGCGGACGGTCTCGATCAGATCACCGGACTTGCCCAGCTTGGACCGCAAGCGGAGCACGTGCATGTCCACGGTGCGGGTCTGGATGTCTGGCGCGGCCTCCCAGACCTTCTCGAGCAGTTGCGACCGCCCCTGCGTACGGCCGCGCCGCTCGGCGAGCGTGAGCAGCAGCTTGTACTCCGTGGCGGTGAGCTCCACCGGTGCGCCCTTCAGCGTGACGCTGTTGGCGGCACGGTCGATCACGATGTCGTCGATGGCCAGGATGTCGGCCGCACTCGACGGGGCCGACACGCGCCGCAGAATGGCCCCCACGCGGAGCACCATCTCCTGCGGACTGAACGGTTTGGTCAGGTAATCGTCGGCGCCCAACGAGAGGCCGCGGATGCGGTCGGGCTCTTCCTTGCGTGCGGTCAGCATCAGCACGGCAATATGGCGCGTCCCCTCATCGGCCCGGAGCTGCTCCAGGACGTCGAAGCCGGACAGGCCGGGCAGCATGAGGTCCAGCACGATCAGCGACGGACGCTCGCGTTTCGCGATCGCCAGCGCGTCGGTTCCCGTGCTGGCCGTCGAGACACGATACCCGGCTTTTGCCAGATGATAGACGACGAGCGCGACGATGTCGGGTTCGTCGTCGACGATCAGGACGCGGTCGGATGCGATGGATGCAGTCACGGCAGTGGAGTCGGAAAGGTCACGTCGGTTGCAGACGACGCAGGATGGTGTTGATGATCAGATCGATGGCGACGGTGTTGTGCCCGCCGCGCGGGACGATGATGTCGGCGTAGCGCTTGCTGGGTTCCACGAACTGCAGGTGCATCGGCTGCACGGTCGTCAGGTACTGCTCCAGGATCTCCTCCAGCGGACGTCCCCGGTTGGCCATGTCACGGCGGATGCGCCGGATGAGGCGCACATCGGCATCCGCGTCGACGAACACCTTCACGTCGCACCGCGAGCGGACGCGCTCGTCCACGAAGAGCAGGATGCCGTCGACCACGATCACGTCGGCGGCCTCGATGCGGACCGTGTGCTCCGCCCGCAGGTGCGTGACGAAATCGTAGACGGGCTTGTCGATCGCCTTGCCATCGGCGAGCGCCATGAGATGCGCCGCCAGGAGGTCCAGGTCGAAGGCGTCGGGATGGTCCCAGTTCACCTTTCGACGCTCGTCGATGGAGAGGTCGGAGCGATGCTTGTAATACGCGTCCATGTCCAGGAACGCGACTTTCGCCGGCGTCAGTGCGTCCGCGATGCGATGCGCCACGGTGGACTTGCCTGATCCAGACCCACCGGCAATTCCGATGATCAGTCGTCGCATCGGCGATTCTGCGAGGTCGAAGACACGTCTTGAATGTCCATGAGGAGGCTGGGGAACAGAAGCCACGGTGCTGTCACAGTCCTGTATCGTCGCCCGATCGTGACGGGCCCCGTCTGAAATATGGCGAGTCGAGGGCACCGCGTGCCCCGGACACTCCCCGCGTCCCCCCGCACCGCATAGCTTTCACTGATGGAACGATGCCCGTACCCTCTCCGGCGCCTGGCCACGGCGATGGCGCTCTGCGCTGTGCCGGCGGTCGTGTTCGCGCAGCGCTCCGCTCCACCGGGCGGACGCGTCGTGGATCTGGTGGTGACGGCCACCACCGACGTCCATGGGCGGGTTCGCGGGTGGGACTACTATGCCGACACGGCGGAAGGGGGGCGCGGCCTCTCGCGGGCCGCCACGATCGTCGATTCCGTGCGGACCGCCAACCCTGGCCGCGTCCTCCTCGTGGACGCGGGTGATCTGTTGCAGGGGAACCCGTTCACGTATGTGGCACGCGACGGCAAGGGGGCGCATCCCGTGATCGCGGCCATGAACGCCATGCGCTACGACGCGGTGGCGGTCGGGAACCATGAATTCAACTACGGGATTCCGGCCTTCGAGCGGGCGAGCGCGCAGGCCACCTTTCCTTTTCTGGCGGCCAACTCGCGGAGTCTGGACGGCAAGAAACGTTGGTCGCCCTTCACCCTCGTCGTGCGCGACGGGGTGAAAGTCGGCATCATCGGCGTCACGAACCCGGGCTCCATGGTGTGGGACGCTGAGAATCTCCGGGGGAAGGTCGCGATCGACGACATCCTGCCGGCGGTGCGGCGCACGGTCGGCGCGGCGCGGGCGGCGGGGGCGCAGGTCATCGTCGTGGTGGCGCATGCCGGACTGGATGGCGTGGCATCCTACGACACCGTCGGGACGGGGCTCGGCAGCGAGAACCCGATGGCGGCGGTGGCCAAACAGGTGCCGGGCATCGACCTGATCGTCTTTGGGCACTCGCACCGCGAGTTGGGCGATACGTTGATCAACGGCGTGCTCCTCACCCAGCCGCGCAACTGGGCCACGAGCGTCTCGGTGGCGCACCTCACGGTGCGTCTGGAGAACGGGAACGCCACCGTCACCGCGCGGCATGCCGACCTGGTGCGGTCAACGGGGCATGGCGAGCAGGCGGCGGTGGTTTCTGCCGCGCGGGTGGGGCACACGCGGGCGCGCACCTACTCGACCGCCGTGATCGGCCGCACCACCGCCGATTGGCGCGCCGATTCGGCCCGGGTGGTCGATACGCCGATCATGGATTTCGTGCTCGAGGTGATGCGCAAGGCGGCCGGGACGGACTTGGCGTCGGCGGCGGCATTCTCCACTGAGGCGCGTCTGGCCAAAGGCAATGTCACGGTGGCGCAGTTGGCGTTGTTGTATCCCTACGACAACACCCTCAAGGGCCTGCGGATTTCCGGTCGACAGCTCCGCGAGTATCTGGAACAGAGTGCGCGCTACTGGCAGGTCACCGGAAGCCAGGTGACCCCGGATCCCGCGATTCCGTCCTTCAATTTCGAAATGGTGGCGGGCGCCGACTACTCAATGGATCTGTCCAAGCCGCTCGGCGCGCGGATCACGGGGCTGACGGTGAAGGGAGTGCCTGTTCGGGACGGCGATTCCTTCACCATCGCGCTGTCGAACTACCGAGCGGGTGGCGCGGGAGGGTACACCATGCTGCGCGGCGCATCGCTGATGCACGACAAGCAACTGGAGATCCGCCAGCTGCTGATCGACGAAGTGATGGCCAGGAAAACGTTGCAGCCATCGGATTATTTCACCCGTAACTGGGCACTGACGCCGGATGCGCTGCAGCAGGCCGCGGCCGCGGCATCGGTCCATGAACGTCCGTTCGATGCGATTCGTCCACTCAATCATTTCCCATGACCGAACCCACTGAGGTCCGCGCCTTCGTCAACGGCGCGGCAGTAGCTGTCGCCCGCGGTGCCACGGTGATCGACGCCGTCCGCACGCACGACGCCACCATCGCCGAGGCGCTTGAAGCGGGCACCCGCGCGGCCACCGACAGCCGCGGGCTCCCGGTGGCGCTCAACGAGGCCGTCACGGGGGGCATGGTGTTGCGCATCGTCTCGGCGCGCGCCTTGGCCGGACACGGGGACGACGAATGAACGCGGTGAGCGCCGAGCTGTTGCGTCGGATCCCGAAGGCGGAGTTGCACTGCCATCTCGACGGCAGCGTCCGCCCCACGACGCTTCTCGATCTCGGCGCGGAGTACGGGGTGACGATGCCGGGGCAGACGCCGGCTGAACTCGCGCACCACATGTACGTGCGCGACGCGCGCCATCTGGAGGACTATCTCGCGCGCTTCGATACGACGCTCGCCGTCATGCAGACCGAGGCGTCGCTCGAACGCATCGCCTACGAGCTCGCCGAGGACGCGTGGCACGATGGCGTCCGCTACATCGAGGTGCGGTATGCACCCGTGCTCAATGTGGTGGGGGGGATCTCGATGGAGGCCGCCGTGGACGCTCCGCTCCGCGGGCTCGCCCGCGCCAAGGCCGACCATGGGATCGAGGGACGGTTGATCATCTGCTCGCTGCGGCACCTCGACCCGGCGATCTCGCTCGAGCTCGCTCGGCTCGCGGTGGCATATCAGGGCAAGGGCGTCGTCGGCTTCGACCTCGCGGGGGGCGAGCTCGGGAATCCCGCCGCGCGCCATGCGAAGGCGTTCGAGCACGCACGGTCGCACGGCATGTTCTGCACCTGTCATGCTGGCGAAGGGGACGGCGCGGATTCCGTGCGCGAGGCGGTGCATGTCTGCGGGGCGCAGCGGATCGGACACGGCACCCGCCTGATCGAAGATCTGCGCCTCACGGACGAGCTCGCCAAAGCGGGGGTCGCGATCGAAGCGTGTCTCACGAGCAATGTGCAGACGCGTGCCATTCCCGACTACGAACATCACCCGCTGCGCGCCTATTTCGAGCGCGGCATGAAGGTCACGCTCAATACCGATAACCGGCTGATGAGCGGGACCACGCTCACCGACGAGTATGTGCACGCCGCACGGGCGCTGCACTTCGGGTTCGACGAGCTCTGCACACTGGCGCGCAACGGCTTTGAAAGTGCGTTCCTTCCGGTCGGCGAGCGGGCCGCGCTGCTCGAGCGCATCGACACGGAACTGGCCGCCCTCAGGCAGGAGGTGGTATGAGCGATCACGGATCCAGCGCCGCGCGAGCCGCTGCGGACGCCGTCCAGCTACGGCTCGGGGTGAAGGCGCCGGTGGCCGCCATCGTCCTCGGGTCCGGCCTTTCCGCGCTGGCCGACCGGATCGAGGACGCGGTGCGCATCCCGTACGCCGAGATCCCGGGGTTCCACGCCCCGCGCGTGGACGGGCACAAGGGCGAACTGATTCGGGGATTCCTCGGCGGACGCGAGATCCTCGCCTTGTCCGGCCGGTTCCATATGTACGAGGGGTACGATGCCAAGGCCGCCGGATTCCCGGTGCGCGTCGTGCACGCGCTGGGCGCGAAGGTGCTCTTCGTGTCGAACGCGGCGGGCGGAGTGCGCCGCACCTTCAACGCCGGCGATCTGATGATCATCGAGGACCACATCAACCTGATGTTCCGGAACCCGCTGATCGGCAGCCTCGAGAGCGGTGATACACGGTTCCCGGATATGTCCGCGCCTTATTCGCCGCGATTGATCGCGCTGCTCAAGGCGTCTGCCACCGCGACCGGCGTGCCGCTCACGTCCGGGGTCTATGCCGGGCTGCTGGGCCCGACGTATGAGACCCCTTCGGAAGTGCGCATGCTGGAACGTGTCGGCGCGGACGCCACGGGCATGAGCACCATCCCCGAGACGGTGGTGGCGGCCGCGATCGGGATGGAGGTCGCCGGCATCAGTCTGATCACGAACCAGGCGGCCGGGATCAGCACGGTGCCACTCAATCACGCCGACGTGGTCGAGGTCGGCCATGCGGCGGCCAAGCGCTTCGCGGATCTCGTGACGGAGTTCGTGCGCCGGCTCAGCGCGTAGCCTTCTTTTTGGGAGGCGACGCCGGGAGCGACTGCAGTCGCTTCTTGAACGATTGGAAGTCCGGTGCGTCTTTGGTGAGTCCTGCGACGGCACCCGACGGATAAGTCGCGATCAAGGCCTTGGTGGCGGTGATCCGATCCTCCTCCAAGGGATGGCTCAAGAACATCGCATCGAGGCCCGCCGGCTTCGATTTCCGCTCGTCGAGCAGAATCCGGAACATCTCAGGCACGCCGTCGGGGCTGATGTGCGCGGCCACCATCAGCTTGACCCCCTCCGCGTCCGCCTCGGCCTCGTCGTCCCGGCTGAACTTGGCGAACACGCCGTTGGCCGCCAGGCCGACGAACATTTGCGTGATGCCGCTGTCGCACACGCGTGTCAGGGCGCAGCCGATGGACATGCCGATATTCGCGTTCTGCTGCTTCTCCATCTGCTTGACGCTGTGGCGCCGCACCACATGCCCGATCTCGTGGCCGATGACGCCCGCGACCTGATGCATGCTCTTCGCGCGCTCGATCAATCCGCGGTTGACGTAGATGTAGCCCCCGGGAACGGCAAAGGCGTTCACGTCCGGGTCGTCGACGATCTCGAAGTGCCAGGTCAGCTGGCTCCGCAGCGTCAATCCCGCCAGCGATTCTCCGAGCGCGTTGATGTAGCGGTGGACTTCGGGGTCCTTGATGAGCGGGAGCTGCTTGGCGATTTCCGCCGAATAGCTGGCCCCCAGTTGGCTCTCCTGCTGCTCGGTGACGGTGGCGCACCCCACAACGGCGGCTGTGGCGACGGCGAGCCCGAGAAACGTCACGCCCCGGTGGAGCGTCCCTGTAACGAGTAGGTGCGGCATTTCGGGTATGGTAACGGGGTGTCTCGGGTGTACGACGCTCCCAACAGGCGAGGCCGATGGCGCAATTGTTGACCCTAGCGCGGGACCTGAAGCGTCGCAAGGCGCGCGAACGGAAGGGATATTTCGTGGCCGAGGGTGTACGAACGGTCGAGGAGTTGCTGGCGTCCCGTCGCGCGGTCACGGGAGCGCTGGTATGTCCGGCGATTCATGCCACCCCGCGCGGAGCGGCGCTGTTGGCAGCGCTTCAGTCCCGGGGCGTGGAGACGGTTGAGGTCTCGGACAAGGAGTTTGAGTCCGCGGCCGACACCGAGCACCCCCAGGGGGTGCTGGCGATCGCCAAGGCTCCCAGCGCGACGCTCTCGGCGCTCGACCTCCCCAACGGTCCACTGCGCCTGCTGGTGCTCGACGGGGTCCAGGACCCGGGCAACGCGGGGACGCTCGTGCGCACCGGGGCCGCGCTCGGGGTCCATGCGGTCATCGCCTTGCCCGGCACCGCCGATCTCTGGAGTGCCAAGTCGATCCGCAGCGCCGTCGGCGCCCACTTTCGCCGCCCGGTTCTGCATGGCGACATCGCCGAGCTCCAGTCGCTCCTCGCGGAGTCCCACATCGAGCTCTGGGCCACGGCGGGCGATGGAGCGCCGATCGACGCGTCCCCCGCACCCGAGCGACTCGCCGTGGCCGTCGGGAACGAAGGGGCCGGGGTCAGCGATGCGATACGCGACCTCGCGGCACGCAGCGTCGCCCTCCCGATGTCGTCCGGCGTGGAGTCGTTGAACGTTGCCGTGGCCGCCGGCATCGCACTCTACGCGCTCCGTCCGTGACTCCGCTCATGACCGTCCATACGCTCTTCGTGTTCGTCGTGGGTGCATGCATCGGGTCGTTCCTGAATGTGTGCATCGCCCGCTGGCCCGAGGAGCTCTCGGTCGTGCGGCCGCCCTCCCGCTGTCCACGGTGCGCGCACGGCATCGCGTGGTACGACAATCTCCCCGTGCTCTCCTGGGTGCTGCTCCGCGGGAAGTGCCGGAACTGTCGCGCGTCCATTTCTCCGATGTATCCGGCGGTCGAGTTGGCGGTCGGGATGCTGTTCGCCGCGATCGTCCTCTGGTTCGGACCGACCCTGACGGCGCTTCGCGTGGCGCTCTTTGCGACCCTTCTGTTGGGGGTCGCCCTGACCGATCTGCGCAGCTATCTGATTCCCGACGGGTTCACGATCAGCGGACTGCTGCTCGCGATGCTGGGCGCCGTCGCCGGCTTCATCCTCGGAGAGCCATCGCCGTTCGCGACGCCGGTCGACGCGATATTCGGCGCCTGCGTCGGCGCTGGTGCCATCACGATCGTCGGGTGGATCGGCGAGGTGATCCTCAAGAAAGAAGCCATGGGATTCGGCGACGCCACACTCATGGCGATGGTCGGTGCCGCCGTCGGCTCCGCGCGCGCGCTGCTGACGATTTTCGTCGGAGCGGCGATCGCCGCGATGGTCTTTCTCGTGGTGGTGTATCCGGTGGGCATCGTGCGCGCGCGCGCCCGCGGCGCGGCGTTCGAACCACCGCTGGTGCCTTTTGGCGTCTTTCTTGCCCCCGCAGCGTTCGTGACCCTCGTGTGGGGTCGCGACCTGATCGACTGGTATCTCTCTCGCATGATGGGCTGACATGTCTCGTTTCGCACGTCGTTCTTTGGGGTTCACGCTCACGATGCTCGCCCTCCTGCCCATGGCGAGCGGCTGCACGCCGGAGGGAAGTGGCGCCTACAAGGGCCCGTACGAACGCGAGGTGAATCTCGCGATCCCCGCGATCGAGAAATCGGCAGGATTCCCCTTCAAGCGCATGCCGAAGGTCGAGACCCGCTCCAAGGACGACGTGCGCGGGTTTCTCGAACGGAAGTTTGATGAATCGACGCCGGCGCTGGAGCTCGCCGGCACCGAGCGCGCCTACAAGATCCTGGGCCTGCTGCCGGACTCGCTCGACCTCCGGAAGTTCATGCTCAAGTTGCTGGCCGAGCAGGTGCTGGGATACTACGACCCCGCCACCAAGGTGCTGTATGTGGTGGAGGGTGCCGACAAGAAAGATGGCGGCGAACTGGTCCAGGTGACGATCGCGCACGAGTTGGTGCACGCGCTGCAGGACCAGTACGCGAACCTGGATTCGCTCGAGAAACTGCACGGCGACAACGATCGGCAGACGGCGATGCAGGCCGTGATGGAGGGCCAGGCCACATACGAACAACTCGCCTCGATGGTCGGAGGGCAGTCCGCCCTCAACATGCCCGGCAGCTGGGAGCGGGTGCGTCGGGTCATCCGCGAGTCGCAGGGAACGATGCCGA
This sequence comes from uncultured bacterium, assembly GCA_963978095.1. Lineage (GTDB taxonomy): Bacteria > Gemmatimonadota > Gemmatimonadetes > Gemmatimonadales > Gemmatimonadaceae > Fen-1231. Next base: position 43,218 of record CAXBQP010000008.1, read on the forward strand.
TCTTCGCGTCGGCCCCGCTGCTCATCCAGGAGACGTTGCTCTTTCCCTACCTCTCCGGCGCCGAGTTCGTGAAGGCGTTCAAGGAGCGCCGCCCGGGGCAGGCGCCGTACGCGCCGCTTCCAAAGTCCTCCGAGCAGATCCTGCATCCGGAGAAGTTTCTGGACCTGGTGGATGAGCCAGTGCGCATCCGGCTCCCGAAACCGAACACGGGCTCGGTCGTCCTTGAGAATGACTTGGGTGAGTTCGAGACGCGCCTGTTCCTCTACCAGCATCTGAAGGATCTCGGCGTCGCGGGGCAGGGTGCCGATGGCTGGGGTGGTGACCGCTACGTGGTCGTCAACACCGGGGGCGGAGTGGGTCTCAGCTGGCTCTCGGTGTGGGACACGCCGATCGATGCGGCACAGTTCCGCGATGCCGCGGAGCGCACAGTCGAGCGGCGATTCGGCGTCGCGGCGGGAGCAGGGGGGACAGGCACCACGCGGCGGTTCACGGCGAAGGGACGCACCATCGAACTCACGGCGGCGATGGTGCTCGGCAAGGCTGCCGTCCTGTACACCGACGTCCCGGCCGGGACGTCCACGACCCTGATCGATCTCTCAAAAGTCACGCTGGAGAAACCCTGATGCAGGCACTGCGGATGGTGATCGGACAGCTCGCGCGCCTCTGGCGTCCCGCGATGACCCTCGGGATGATGATGCTCGTGCAGACCGCCTGCGTGCGGTATCCGTCCCCTCCGGATGCTCAAGGGGTCGCGCGCTACGTGAGCAGCGTGCAACTGACCGATTCCGTGTCGGCGGCGACGATCCGCACCGGAAGTCCTGCGGCCGATCCGCACGCGCCGGCGTTGCATGCGGTCCTCGCACCCACTGCACTCGAGGGCGGGACGACGGAAGTCACGGCGACTGCGGCAACGCCGTTCACGCGAGTTGCCGTCTCCGTTCCGGGCTCGGGCAGCTATTGGGACGTCACGCTCGCGCGGCCGACGACCGTCGCGACGATCCGCTTGACCTTTGCCGAGCATCTCCCCACCGGCCCCTTCGAACTGCGCCTCGCCGGGGCCGATGCGGCCGCGTACGGGACGCCGACTGCGGCCACGCTGGCAGCGCTGGCCGTCGCTGACGGCGGGCGCGTCACGGTGGAGTGGGACTCGCCCGCCGACGTGGGAGTCCGCGCGGTCGACCTTGCGGGCGGCGAGCTGCCGTGGCATGCCGAACAGCGGACGCTTTCGGTCGCCTGCGGCTTGCCCGCACGCGGCGTCCGGAATGCATGGTCCGGGACCGGGCTTGATGCGCCGCCGGGCGCATACCGGGTGCGGCTATCGTTCGCCGCCGAGTGCACGCGCGGCGCGACGCACTACACGTTGACCACCGCTTCGCCGAACGGACGCGCGCAGTCGTTCAGCGGGATTCTTCCAGGTCTCGCCGATCGGGTTCGGGCCGACGAGGTCGCGCTGGCCGATCGCTGAGTGCCGTGGTGCTGACCGGCGGTTGATCGGTCGGCGCGGCGTCCGCCAACGTCACGAGCGGGGCGTCCAACAACAGCTGGTCGAGGACGTCGTCCATCGTGCGCACGAAGTGCACGCGCATCTGTCCGCGCACCGCGGCGGGGATCTCGCGCAGATCCTTCTCGTTGCTCGCCGGCAACATCACGTCGCGCAGTCCGCTGCGATATGCCGCGAGCACCTTCTCCTTCACGCCGCCGATCTCGAGCACCTTGCCCCGCAGCGTGACTTCGCCGGAGAGCGCCACGTCACGTCGGACGGGCCGCCCGCTCAGAACGCTCGCGATCGCCAGCGTCACCGCCGCACCTGCGCTCGGGCCGTCCTTCTGCACGGAACCCGCGGGGAAGTGGATATGCAGGTCCGTGGCCACCATGCCGGCATCGTCGATCCGCAGCGCGCGGGCGCGCGATCGCACATACGAGCACGCGGCATCCACCGACTCCCGCATGACGTCGCCGAGTTGGCCGGTGACCGTGAGCCGTCCGGTACCCGGCATGCGGAGCGCTTCGATCGTCATCAGCTCGCCGCCGCCCGCGGTCCACGCCAGCCCCGTCACCGTGCCCACCTCGGGCTCGATCTCGGCTTCCTCGGCGGCATAGCGCGGCACGCCCAAGACGTCTTCGAGGCGCGCGGCGTCCACGATCCACGCGCCCTGCTCCTCCTGCGCCTTGCGGCGTGCACGTCGACGCATCACCGACGCCAAACTGCGCTCGAAGCCGCGCAGCCCGCTCTCGCGTGAGTAGCGACTCGCGATCATCCCGAGCGATTCGTCGGTGAACTGCAGGTCGTACGGCGTGATGCCATGCTCCTCGAAGAGGCGCGGCAGCAGGTATCGCCAGGCGATCTCGACCTTCTCGTCCACCGTATACCCCGCGATCCGGATGACCTCCATGCGGTCGCGGAGCGGAGCGGGGATGTCGAGCAGATTGTTCGCCGTGCAGATGAACAGCACGGAGGACAAGTCGACCGGCAGGTTCAGGTAGTGGTCGACGAAACTCCCGTTCTGCTGCGGGTCGAGCACTTCGAGCATCGCCGCGAGCGGATCGCCGCTCGGTCCGCCGGCGGTCATCTTGTCGATCTCGTCGATCATCAGCACGGGATCGCTGACGTTCACACGCCGCAGCGCCTGCACGAGCAGTCCCGGGAGTGACCCGACGTAGGTGCGGCGATGTCCGCGAATCTCGGCTTCGTCGCGTACGCCACCGACGGAGATCCGGTAGAACGCGCGTCCGATGGATGCGGCGATCGCCTCGCCGAGCGACGTCTTGCCGGTACCCGGCGGCCCGACGAAGCAGAGGATCGGGCCGTGGGCGTTGGCCGCCTTGTGGGCGAGGAGTTTGCGGACCGAGAGGTACTCGAGGATGCGCTCCTTGGCCTCCTCGAGCCCGTAGTGCCGGTCATCCAGGGCCTGCTCCACCTTGTCGAGCGCGATGTCGTCGTCGCCGGAGCGCTTGCTCCAGGGCAGTGCGAGCACCCATTCGATGTAGTTGTGCAGCACCTGGTACTCGCTGGACGCTGGCGACAGCGCGCGCAGGCGCTCCGTTTCGCGGCGCGCCTCGGTCGCCACGTGCTCCGGCAGCCCGGCGGCCGCGATCTGCCGGAGCAACGCCTCCGCGTCGGACGCGCTGGGGTCGCGCTCACCGAGTTCGGTGCGGATCGCCTGGAGCTGTTGCCGCAGGTAGAACTCGCGATGGTGTTGCTCCACCTTCACGTCGGTCTGCCGCTTGACGTCGTCGAGCACTTGCGCGCGCGCGACGTCCTTTTCCAGACGATGCACCACGTGCGCGAGCCGCGCGTGGACGTCCAGGCGCTGGATGGCCTCATCGCGATCCGCGATCCTGAATCCCGCGCGCGAGGCGGCGAGGTCGGCGAAAGCCGATGGGTCGCGGGCCACGCGCCGCAGCAACCCCGGGAGTTCGGCGGGGAAGGACTCGCTCAGGTCGATCAGGGTGTCGGCCGCTCCGAGCACGCGTTCCATCTGAGCGCGCGCCGTGTCGGCGTCGGGCACCCGTTCTTCGACCGGCGCGATCTCGACCACCGGGTAGGGGTCGCGCTGGACCGGCACCCCGAGCCGCACGCGCGTGATCCCGTCAAGGGTGACTTGCACCGTGTCGCGGCCCGCCTCGATGCGGTTGCGCACGCGCGCCACGACACCGATGCGGCCGCGAAGTCGTTCCGCGTTCGGGTCGTCCGCGGCCGCCACCGCGACCACCACGTGAAACTCCGAGACAGGGTGCGCACGCAACAGGGCCACGTTCTCCGCCGCGCCCATCTGCACCGCAATCGAGCCGCGCGGAAAGACCACCGTGCTCCGCAACGCGAGCAAGGGGAGGACGTTCGGTAGGGGTTCGGGGTGCGTCACGCAGGGTAAAGTAGTGCCGCGGCAGGGTTTTCGTCGATATCCGCGTGGCCGATCGCGCCGGGAATCCCCAGTCTTGGTGCAGACGTTCCGTGCGGCTATCTTATCAGGCTCTATGTTCGACGAACTCTCAGAAAAACTCGACGCCACCTTCGCGAAACTGCGCGGTCGTGGCGCGCTCGGTGAAGCCGACGTCAAGGAAGGGCTGCGTGAAGTCCGCCGCGTCCTGCTCGAAGCCGACGTCAACTTCCAGCTCACCGGCGAGTTCCTCAAGCGGGTCGAGGCCAAGGCCGTCGGCGTCACCGCACTCAAGACGGTCTCGCCGGCCCAGCAGTTGGTCAAGATCGTCTACGATGAACTCACCGTCATGCTTGGCGAGCGGAAGGAGGGGCTCCGGCACTCCACGCTCCCGCCCACCGTCATCCTCATGGTCGGGCTTCAGGGCTCGGGCAAGACGACGACCGCGGCCAAGCTCGCGCGCAAACTGAAGGGGGAGAGCCGACAGGTCAGTCTGATCGCGGGCGACGTGTACCGCCCCGCCGCCATCGATCAGCTCGAGACCCTTGGCCGCGACCTGGCGATCACGGTCCACGCCGACCGCACCACCACGGACGTCGTGAAGATCGCCCGCGCCGGTCTCGAGCAGGCCCGCCGCGACCGCGATCGCGTCGTGATCGTCGATACCGCCGGCCGTCTGCAGATCGACGCCGACATGATGGACGAGTTGAAGCGGCTCAAGGACGCGATCAAGCCCGACGAGATCCTCTTCGTCGCCGACGGCATGACCGGCCAGGAAGCGGTCAGGATCGCGCAGGGCTTCAACGACGCCCTCAGCATCACCGGCGTCATCCTGACCAAGCTCGACGGCGACGCCCGTGGCGGTGCCGCGTTGTCGATCTACGGCGTGCTCAAGAAGCCGATCAAGTACATCGGCGTGGGCGAGAAGAGCGACGCCCTCGAGGAGTTCCACCCCGACCGCATGGCCGGCCGCATTCTCCAGCAGGGCGACATTCTGTCGCTGGTGGAGAAGGCGCAGGAGTCCTTCGACGCGGATGCGGCCAAGAAGCTCGAGAAGAAGGTGCGCAAGGAAGGAATGGACCTGAACGACTTCCTGGCGGCCATGAAGCAGATCCAGAAGTTGGGCCCCCTCGAAGGCATCCTGAAAATGCTCCCCGGGGTCAACAGCAAGATGCTCAAGCAGGCCAATGTCGACCCCAAGCGGATGAAGCACGTCGAGGCGATCGTGCTCTCGATGACCGCCGAGGAGCGGAAGAAGCCGGAGCTGCTGAACGGCTCGCGCCGGATCCGCGTGGCCAAGGGGTCGGGGCGGCCGATCCAGGAGGTGAACCGCCTGCTGGATCAGTTCCGCGACATGCAGAAAATGATGAAGAAGATGGGCGCGGGCGGGGGGATGCCCCGATTCCCGGGCGGCGGGGGCTTCCCGGGTGGATTTCCGGGCGGATTCCGCTAAGTTTCCAAGGCTAGGCAGGAAACGGGGTGCGATCCGGACACGCCGGAACCGCGAGGAGCCCCGTCAGCAGGACCCGTCACCCTCCGCACAGGATCTCGTCATGGCCGTTGCCATCCGTCTCCGTCGCACCGGGCGCACCAAGGCGCCCACGTATCGCATTGTCGTCGCCGACTCGCGCAGCCCGCGCGATGGCAAGTTCATCGAGATCCTCGGGCAGTACCAGCCCCGCAGCGGTGAGAAGGCGCTCAACCTGAACGCCGAGCGCGCCAACTACTGGATGGACAACGGCGCGCAGCCGTCGGACACCGTCCGCTCGCTCCTCCGCAAGGCGGGCGTGCTGAAGGCCCGTCACGAGGCCCGTTTGGCGGCCAAGCTTTCTGCCGCCGCGGTGCCGGTCAAGGACGCGTAAGCGTCCGGCGCGGAGCGTTCGTTGACCGCTCCCGACCATGTGATTGTCGGTCGGATCCGTCGTGCCCATGGGGTGCGCGGTGAGATGGCGGTCGAACTGATCACCGATGAGCCGGACGCGATCTTCGCGCCCGGCCTTCGTGTTTTTGCCGGGAGCGAACACGGGGTCCCCGCTCGTGATCCGGCGACCGGCGCCCATGTCACGCTGCACATCACGGGCGTTCGCCCCTTCCAGGACGGGGCCCTGGTCACCTTCGCGGAGATCACCGACCGCACCGTGGCGCAACGGTGGCATGGTCGGTATCTGGTGGTCCCGTTCGAGGAACTCCCGTTGCCGGAGGAGGGGGCGGTGTACCTCCACGAACTGGCCGGCATGACGGTCCTGGATGCCGAGGGACGCCCCGCGGGGACCATCCGCGGTTACTATCAGTTGCCGCAGGGGATCGTGCTCGAGATCGATTCGCCGGGTGGGCCGCGCGACGTGCCGTTCAACGAGGCGTTCGTGCGCGATATCGATCGTGCAGCGCGCGCCATGGTCGTCCTGATTCCCGACGAATCTCAAGACTGAGTATCCCCATGCACGTTGGCGTAGAAGCGAGTCGTCTGGCACGGGAGTCCCGCGGCATCGGGCGCTACGTGCGTGCGCTCTTGCCGGAGCTGGCGGCCGCGGACGCAGCCCTCCGCGTCACCTGCTTCGCCAAGGACCGGGACGATGCGGCGGCGCTCACTGCCGCCCTCGCCGCGTTGCCCTTTCTCGAGGGCCGATGCGCGGTCCAGCCGCTCTCGGCGCTCGGAAGCGTGCGGACCGACCTGACCTGGTTTCCCTGGAACGTGGTACGGCCGGAGGCGCCATCGGGCCCCGTGGTGGTGACGACGCACGACATCGTGCCAGTGGCACTCCCGGATCCACGCTGGCACGCGGTTCGCACGCGGTGGAAGTGGCGCCGGCTGTACCAGCGTACCGTCGCCCGTGCGACGCGCATCCTCGCCGACTCCGCCTTCACGCGTGATGAGCTCGTCCGCACGCTCGGCGCGGATCCCGCGCGCGTGGTGGTGGCGCTGCTGGGCGGGGACGACACGCCGACGCAGCCCGCGTACGACCGCCCGGCCGCACTGCGCCAGCGGGGGATCACACGGCCGTTCGTGCTCTGCGTCGGCGCGGACGAGCCGCGGAAGAACCTCGGCATGGCGCGCAGCGCGGTCGGGACGCTGCGCGCGCGCGGACTCGCCGTCCAACTGGTGTGCGTGGGGCCGCGCAAACGGGCGCTGATCGATGCCGACGGCGTGCTCGAGCTCGGATTCGTGAGCGAGCAGGAACTGGCGACGCTGTACGCGGAGGCCGCGGCGCTGGTGATGCCGTCCTCGTACGAGGGGTTCGGGCTTCCATTGCTCGAGGCGATGCATGCCGGCACTCCCGCCATCTGCGCGCGCGCGGCCTCGCTGCCGGAAGTCGGCGGCGACGCGGTGGTGTATGTCGGGGCGCACGACGGGCGCGCGCTGGCCTCGGCGATCGAGCGCTGTGCGACCGACGTGGCGTGGCGCGCCGAGTTGTCGGCGCGTGGGCGTGCGCGGGCCGCCCAGTTCCGGTGGGCCGAGACGGCGCGGATCACGCTCGCCACGTTCCGCGACGCGGTGGCGGACGGGCCCCGCTGATGTCGATGCACGTGCTCGCGGTGGAGAGTTCCCGTTGGGCGCGGGACGTGCGGGGGATCGGCCGGTACGTCAGCATCCTGCTGCCGCTGCTCGCGGCGGCGCGTCCCGAGCTCCGGCTGATCCTGTTCGCGAGGACCGGTGCTGATGCCGAGGTCCTGCGCGGGCGCGTGAACGCCGAGCCCGCGTTGCGCGGCCGCGCGGAGGTGAAGCTCCTCCGGGAGTTGCCCACGACAACGGCCGACGTGTTCTGGTATCCGTGGAACGCAATCATCACCAAGGCCCGCGTCGGCGCGATGGTGGTGACCCTCCAGGATGTGGCCCCGCTCGCGATGCCGGACCCCCGATGGAGCCGCTGGTTCAAGAATGCGCGGGCCAAATGGCGGTATCGCGAGGTCGCCCGACTGGCCACGCATGTGATCGCGATTTCGGAGTTCAGTGCCCGAGAGGCGCATCGCCATCTGGGGATCCCGTACGATCGGATGACCGTCGTGCTCGACGGCGGGGACTTCGGTGCGCCGCCGGACGCGGCTGGCGACGCGGCCGCGCTCGAACGGCTTGGCGTGCGTGGGAAGTACCTGCTCACCGTGGGCGCCGCCGACCGTCGGAAGAACTTCCCGATGCTGCAACGGGCGATGCGAACCGTGCGGGAGACGCATCCCGATCTCTCGCTCGTGCTGGCCGGCCCACGGCGTCGGGGGAGTGCGCAGGACGCGTTGCAGTCGTGGGAGCAGGCGGTCGGATTCGTGTCCGACGATGATCTGTGGCGGTTGTACCGGAACGCCGAGCTGTTCGTGTTTTCGTCCCGCTATGAGGGGTTCGGACTCCCTGTGATCGAAGCGATGCGGGTGGGCGCGCCGGTGGTGAGCACGCGGGCGGCGTCCCTCCCTGAGGTCGGCGGCGAGGCCGCGATGTATGTGGAGCCGGACGACAGTCCGGCCATGGCGTCGGCGATCCTGGCCGTGCTCGCGGATCCCGCACGGCAACAGGCGATGCGCGCGGCGTCGGTGGCGCACGCGGCGCGGTTCATGACGTGGGAGGAAACGGCGCGGCAGACGCTGGCCGTGTTCGACCGTGCCGCGGCGATGGCGCCGGCGCGCTAACTTCCGGGAACCCCCGCACCCCAGCGCCGTGCTCCGCATCAACGTCGTCAGCATCTTCCCGCAGTTCTTCGAGGGGCCCTTGTCGCTCTCGATTCCCGCGCGCGCCGAAGCCGCCGGGGCGGTGCAGTATCATTTGGTGGACCTCCGCGACTTCACGCACGACAAGCATCGGAGCGTGGATGACACGCCGTATGGCGGCGGCCCGGGGATGGTGATGAAGCCGCAGCCCTTCTTCGAGGCCGTGGAGGCGCTCGGGCCTGGGGCCGCTGCCGGGCCGATCATCCTGCTCTCTCCGCGGGGGAAGCCGTTCGGCCATGCGGACGCCGTGCGGTTGAGCGGCCTCGAGGAGTTCACCCTGTTGTGCGGACATTACAAGGACGTGGACCAGCGGGTGGCCGACTATCTGGCCACCGAGGAGCTGTCCCTCGGTGATTTCGTCATGTCCGGCGGTGAGCCGGCGGCGCTGGCGATCATCGACGCGACCGTCCGACTCCTCCCGGGGGCGATGAGCGACTTGGAGAGCGCCCGCACCGATTCGTTCTACGATCGGGGACTATCGGCCCCGAGCTACACCCGCCCGCCGGAGTACCGGGGCTACGGGGTGCCGGATGTGCTGCTCTCGGGGAACCATGCCGAAATCGACCGGTGGCGTGAGGCCGAGGGGCGCCGATTGACCCGGGTTCGGGAATCGGGGACGGAGGACTAGCGTACGTAGCTGGTCTTGCATAGCTTTGAAGGCTCAACCCAAGAACCCTGAACTGGGTCTTTTTCCCCGGCCCGGAGCTGTCTATGCACGAGTTCATCGAGACCCAGAAAGAGTGGATGAAGGAGATCCCCGCCTTCCGTTCCGGCGACACGCTCCGCGTGAACGTCCGCGTGAAGGAAGGTGACAAGGAGCGCATCCAGGCGTTCGAGGGCGTTTGCATCGCCCGTCGCGGCGCTGGCGTGTCGAGCACCTTCACGGTGCGCAAGATCTCGAACGGCGTGGGGGTGGAGCGCATCTTCCCGGACCACTCGCCGATGATCGAGAGCATCAACGTCGTGCGCCGTGGTCGCGTGCGTCGTGCCAAGCTCTTCTACCTCCGCAACGTGACGGGCAAGTCGGCGCGCATCAAGGAGCGGAAGGTTCGCGTGGCGGTCCCGGCGACCGGGACGGCCGCCGAGGCGTAAGCCGGACGGGCCGCGCGAGTGGCCCGCTGGAGCGCGATCGAGCGGGACCTGCGCGCCACGGGCGTGCGGTACATCGCTGGAGTCGACGAAGTCGGACGGGGCCCGCTTGCGGGCCCCGTTGTCGCATGTGCGGTGATCATGCCCGCCGCGGCGCGTGCCATTGCGGGCGTCGCAGACTCCAAGCTGCTCGACCCCGCCGAACGGGAGCGGCTCGCCGGCCTGATCCTGGCGCGCGCGCAGGCGTTGGCGTTGGGGGCGGCGAGCGTCCGGGAGATCGGGGAGCGCAACATCTATCAGGCCACGGCGTTGGCCATGCGGCGGGCGCTGGCGCGTCTGTCGGTCGTTCCCGATGCGGTGCTCGTGGACGGCAAGCCGATCAGGACGCTGGGCGTGGAGCACACGGCGGTGGTGAAGGGCGACAACAAGTGTTACGCCATCGCGTGCGCGAGCATCGTGGCCAAGGTGGTGCGCGACCGGCTGATGCAGCGGCTGGACGCCCGCTACCCGGTGTACGCGTGGCGGACGAACGCGGGGTACGGCACACCCGTGCACATCCAGGCGTTGACTACCCATGGACTGACGGCGCACCACCGGGTGTCGTTCTGTCGGTCCGTGTTGGAGCGGGAACTGGAGCTCGAGTTCTGACGTTTTTCCCCCGACGGGGTCCGACTATTTTACGGACACCAGCGGGGCGTTCCGGCCCATCGACGGACTTCAGCGACGAGGAATCACGATGTACATCATCAAGATGAACGAGATCGCACTGCCGGTGACGTATCCGACGCGCGAAGCCGCCGTGGAGGAGATCCACCGGATGTTCGGAGAGACGGAGTTCGAGACCGAGTCGGCGAACATCATCTTCTGGCCCAGTGTCTCGGCGCGCGGCAACACCAAGATCGAGATCGCGCGGGCGAGCTAGGGCGGGAGCATCGGCGCGGGCTGCGACGGGCGCCGCGCGCCCGAGGGGATGGCATCGGGCAGTGCGTAGAGCGTGACGAACAGTCCGGCGCCGCCGACGGTGATCCCGCGCTTCCACTCCGTGCTGCCGGGGGCGGCGATTCGCCGGAGTTCGGTGCGCGAGTAGGTCGATTCGGGGTGCGTCAGCACTGGGTGTTCGCGCACGACCTGCATGGAGCGTTGCAGCGCCTGAAAATCGGTGGGGCGCATCGGGGCGGCCGTGTTCACGAAGAGGATCCGTCGCGGTTCGTCCGCCCCCTCCGCCGGCCGGAATTTTCCGTACTGCGGGAGATCCGAGCAGCCCTTGTGGAATCGCGGCCGTCGGAGCGAGGCCATGAGCTCCAGATCATCGGTGCAGGCAAACGTCACGATGAGGTCGGCGTGGGTACTGTCTGCGAGGGCCACGATCTCCGGCTCGCGCAAGGGATTGGCGCGGTCCGCCATCACGGCGGGCATCGCGGACCGGTAGGTGGTCACCAGGAGCACCGCTGACGCCGCGCTCGCGACCGTGCCCACCCTCACGGAGCCGATCGCCGAGAGGGCGCGTGCGATGAACAGGGCGAGAAAGGGGAGCCAGATCAGCGCGTGACGGGTGGGGCTCAAGGTGAGCGCGCGGACCCCGATGAGCCCCACCCAGATGATGACCAACGTCCCGCTGAGCACCACGACCGAGCGATCGACGACCGTGCGCGAGCGCCACATGCTGCGGATCCCGATGACGGCAAGGGCCGTGCTCAGGAGTCCGAGCCCTGTGGCGAGTGGACTCGTGTCGGGGACGACGGCGGTCATGGCGGTGATGGTGGCGACGGTGTTGCTGACGAAGAACCGTGCGGCGTAGGCGGCCGTGGCGGCGAGGCCTGCTCCCGACGGGACCGTGAACAGATATTCGTGCCGTGGTCCGGCATTCCACGAGACGCCGGCGCCGGCCCACAGATACAGGAAATAGTGGTAGAGTGCCGCGCTGCTGAGCGCGAGCGGGAGCGCTGCCCAGAGCAGGGCGCGCGTCACGGTGGCCCGCGTCGCGCCCGTCCGCCGGCCCTGCCACCCACGCGCCACGGCATATGCCGGCACCATGAACAGGAGCTGGTACTGGCACCAGGTGAGGATGGCCAACACGCAGGCTTCGCCAAGGGCGCGACGCGGCGTCGCGGGGACATCCGCCGAGGCGACCAGCAGGAAGAGGAGTCCGGTCGCGGCGAGCGTGCCGAGGGCGTAGTTCTCCATTTGGGCGGCATGGAGCGACAACTCGATGCTGCACGCGCCGATGGCGGCCATGAGCCACGCGAGCGCGGCGCGTCGCTCGCCGCCCAGTCGCCATCCGATGAGCGCAAGCAGAAGCGGGACGAGCGTCGCGAAGAGCAGGGCCGGGAGTCGTCCGCGCACGAGCAGTTGCTGATAGGTCAGCCCGCGATGGAGCAGGGCACCCGTCAGGAGGAACTGTGCCGGCGCATAGGTCCACTGATACGGGACGGTGAGGGAGCTGCCGATCTTCGCGATCAGGGGGGCCGCGCCGACCGCGGTGGCGGTGCGAATGAGGAGGGCGAGGGGGCCGTGGCCGTTGTGGCGCGCCAGGGCGGCGGCGACCGCGTCCGGACCGGCGGCGTTCTGCGCCTCGAGCAGCGTGACGGCGACGCCGATATCGTCGACATGCGTGATCATCGTCGGGACGGCACGCGCTTTGGCGAGCGTCGTGGTGCCGACGATCAGGAGCACGCCAAGAATCGTGAGACCGACGCGTCGGGTCATGCGCCCAAGGGTGAAGCCATGGTCAGGCGGAGGTGGCGCGGAGGGGAACGGCGGTGCAGCGCGTCGCTGGAGCGAAAGTTCGGAGGTGGGCGGCTGGCGTCAAGGGCGCGGATGCGGTGGTGTGGACGCTGGTGTCCCGCGTGCGCGATGCGTGCGCCTGAATCGCCGGATGTCGGGGTAGAGAAACCGCGACGGGTGCACCAAATTGCAGGCTGGGAGACCCGGTAGCTCAGTTGGTAGAGCAACGGACTTTTAATCCGTAGGTCCCGGGTTCGAGACCCGGCCGGGTCATGGGAGTCGAGGGGCCTCCCGCGCGTGGGCGCGGGAGGCCCCTCATCAGTTCGCCCCGCGCGATTTTCGAGGAGCCGCCGGCATTGCGTCGACGATCGTGCGCCGTGCGATCAGCGACCGGAGCCGGAGTGCATGGTGCTGGCGTCGCGACCGGTCCCCGGCGGTGAGCAGGTCGACAGGGCCTCGGAGCATGAGGGAGCGCCCTCGTCGGGGGTATGCGCGGTGTAGTACCCTTTGTCATCTCCCTGACATCCCCAACGGGAATTCTCACCAGATATGCAATCGATCGTCCGGAGTATTTGTCTGTTGATGTTCTCCGCCGGCGCGATATTGGCGCAGCAGCCGCTGTCGCGGGCGGAGGCATGGAGCGCCGCGTTGACCCGAGGCGCGCGAATGGGGATGGCCCGTGCCGACTCGGCGATGGCCAAGGGGGCCTTGCTCACCGCGCGCCAGTTCGAGAATCCCACCGTCGGCGTCAGCTACAGCCGCTCGACGCCGCAGGAGCACTACGCGGTCGACCTGCCGCTCGACTATCCCTGGCTTCGGCGCGATCGCGTGGGCAGCGCCGAGGCGGGGTATGCGGCGGCGCGCATTCGGCTGAAGCTCGAGCGCGCGGCCAGTGCCTATGAGGTGGATGCCGGTTACACCGAGGCGCTCTCCACCGCGCAGCGTGCGCGACTGTCGGCCCTCACGGCGCGTGACGCGGACAGCGTCCTGACGCTCGCCAAACATCGACACGACGCGGGCGACGGATCGGAGCTCGATGTGCAACTCGCCATCGTGAACGCCGGGCAACTCGCGAACGACGCGGCCCGCGACCACCTCGATGCGCAGTCCGCGTTGTTGGCATTGCAAGCGATGATCGGCCTGGCGGCGGACAGCGTCCGCGTGGTCCTGACGGATACGCTCGAACCGGGCACGATGCGCGCAGCGACGGCGGCGGCTCCCTTGTTGGCGGTCGCGGCGGCGGAGGAAGATCTGGTGGCCGCTGATCGGGCGTTGGCGCTTGCACGCGGACTGCTGTGGCCGGCACCATCGGTGTCGTTGGGGTTCGAGAGCCGCGACCCCGGCGGGACGGAGAATCAGGCGTTGCCGACGATCGGGATCTCCTTTCCGCTCCCGATCCTCAACAAGAACACCGGCGCCGTGGCACAAGCGCAGGCGGCGCGCGACCGGGCGGCGGCAGCACGCCTCGCGGCGCAGATCGGGGCCACGCAGCAGGCTGCCAAAGCGTCGCGCGAGGCCACGGCGGCGCGCGCGCGATTGGACCGCAGTGCGCAGTTGCTGCGGGCGGCTGATCGGGTCGCGGCACTCGCCCTCGTGGCCTTCCGCGAAGGTGCGGCGGCGCTGCCGTCGGTGCTCGAAGCCCAACGGAGCGCCCGCGCCGCGATGACCCAGTACGTGAACGATCTGGCCGCGACACGCACGGCGAACGCCCTGCTCCAGTTCGCCACGCTCACCGTGAACGACACGATCCCATGAAACGACTGCCCGCTTGCGCGACGATGTTCCTCGCTCCCCTCGTGCTCCCGCTGATGGTGACGGGATGCGAAAAGAAGGAGGGGGAGAAAGAGAAGGCCACGGCCGAAGTCACTGCTGAGGTCGCGCCGGCCACGGCGGAGACTTTCTCCGAGGTCGCCGAGGCGGTCGGCATCGTGACGCCTCGGGTGGGGCGGGTCGCCGCGTTGGCGGCGCCGTCGCCGACGCGGGTGGCACGCGTCTTCGTGACCACGGGAGCGGCGGTGAAAGTGGGCGATCCGTTGATCGAGTTCGAACGGGCGCCCTTCGAGTCGGCGGCGGCGAGTGCGGAAGCCACCTTGCAGGCCGCGGAGCGGGCGGCGGAGCGCGCCCGGCGGCTCGCCGATGCGGGTGTCGGCGCACGCAAAGACGCGGAGTCCGCAGCGGCCGATCTGGCGGCGGCGACATCGAATGCGGTGACGGCGCGACGTGCGCGGGAACTCGCCACGCTCCGTTCGCCGATCGCGGGGGTCGTCACGCGCCTCTCGGCGGTGCTTGGCGCGAGCGCCGATGCCGGGCTGTCGTTGGTCGAGGTGTCGGATCCGACCGCCCTGGACGTGGTCGTCGGGCTCGACCCCGCGGTGGCGGCGAGCGTGCAGCGCGGACAGGCAGTGACGCTGTTCGGGGGGGCGGCGGCCGAGGGATCGCCGGTAGCCCATGGCACGGTGGCAGACGTGGCGATGGCGGTCGATACGGCCAGTCGCGGCGTGTCGGTGCGGGTCACGGTGGACCAGATGACGCGCCCGCTGCGCTTCGGGGAAACCGTGTTCGCCCGGGTCGCGGTCGCCGCGCATGCTGCGGCGGTGGTCGTGCCGGTCGCTGCGCTGGTGCCGACGGGCGAGGGGTTCCGTGTCTTCGTCGTGGACGAGTCGGGGATCGCCCATGCGCGCGCGGTGAAGGTCGGCGCGCGCAGCGACCACGGCATCTGGGTGCGCGAGGGACTCAAGGCGGGGGAGCAGGTGGTCACCATCGGCGCATACGGAATGGACGACAGCGCGAAAGTGGTCGGCAAGGAGCAGAAGCCGGGCAAGGCGGGAGCGAAGGCGCCGTGAGCGACCCGACGCACGACGCGCGCGGCGGTTCGCTGTTCGATGTGCTCTCCGGGCAGCGCCGGTTCATCTATCTCGCCGTGGCGTTGCTCAGTGCGGCGGGCCTGTGGTCGGCCATGCAGTTGCCGTCGGCGATCTATCCCGAGCTGACCTTTCCGCGCATCACCATCGTGGCCGAGGGATCGTCGCTCGGTGCGCGGCAGGTGGTCTTCGCGATGACGCGACCGATCGAGGAGGCCGTGAGCATCGTGCCCGGCGTGGAGCGCGTGAAGTCGCGCTCGATCCGCGGGTCGAGCGAGGTGTCGATCACCTTCAATGAGCATACGGACATGCCGTATGCGCTGCAGTTGGTGCGGACGCGTGTCGAGGAGATTCGCGGCGAGCTGCCACCGGGGCTCGATATCCAAGTCGAGCGGTTGGCGCCGTCCCTCTTTCCGGTGCTCTCGTACAACCTGGAAGGGGGCGACCCCGCCACGTTGTATGACATCGCGCGGTACCAGATCAAGCCGGTGCTCTCGCGAGTGCCCGGAGTCGGGCGCGTGGACATCCAGGGGACGGATGTCCGTGAGATCGAGGTGATCGCGGATCCGGCGCGGCTCGCGGCGGCGGGGCTGACGTATGACGACCTGGCCTCGGCCATCAAGGCGGGGATCGCCGTCGACGCGGTGGGGCGCGTCGCGCGGGACTACAAACAATATCTGGTCGTGGCGGCACAGGAGGCACACTCGGCGGAGGATGTGGCCGCCGTGGTCGTGCGCGGCGCGCTCCGGGTGCGGGATCTCGCGACGGTCGTGCCGGGGACCGAGGATCATGTGCGAGTGGTGGCGGGCGACGGGAAGCCGGCCGCGCTGATCAATGTGACGCGCCAGGTGGGGGGAAACACGATCGAGATCCGGGACAGCGTGGCCCGGGTGGCCTCGGCGCTGGCGTCGACCCTGCCTCCTGGCGTGCGACTCAAGCCCGTGTACGATCAGGCCGCGCTGGTGGCGGATGCGGTCAGCGCCGTGCGCGACGCCATGCTCATCGGAGCGCTGTTGGCCGTGATCATCCTGCTGCTCTTTTTGCGGCATGGTCGCATCACCGCCATCAGCGCGACGGCGATTCCGCTGACCCTCGCGGTCACGATGTTCCTCATGCGGCTGTTGGGCCAGACCTTCAACCTTATGACGCTGGGGGCGATGGCGATCGCGATCGGCCTGGTGATCGACGATGCGGTGGTGATCACCGAGAACATCGTCCGTCATCTCCGGCTCACGGACGACCGCACCGCCGCCATTCGGCACGCGGTTCAGGAACTGATCTGGCCGGTGACATCGTCGACGATCACGACGGTGGTGGTGTTCCTGCCGCTCGGTCTGTTGGAGGGGGTCGCGGGGCAGTTCTTCTCCGCGTTGTCGCTGACGCTGACGATCGCGGTGCTCGTCTCGCTGGTGCTGGCGCTCACCGTGATCCCGTTGATGAGCGAGCAGTTCCTGAGGGACGAGGATACGCACGACCGCGTGCCGGATGGGCGTGGCGGACCGCTGGTCCGAATCTCTCGGGCATTGGATGCGTTGGCCGTTCGGTACGCGCGCGGGCTGTCGGCGATCCTGCCCCGTCGCGGCCTGATCCTCGCGGTTGCCGTGCTGTTGGCCGCCGCGGGGGTCGGCGCCTACCGTGTGGTGGGAACCGGGTTCCTCCCCGAGATGGATGAGGGCTCGTTCATCCTCGATTACTGGAGTCCGGGCGGGACCGCGCTGGCGGAGACGGATCGGCAGTTGCGGATCGTGGAGCGGATCCTTGCCGAGACGCCGGAGGTGGCGGGGACATCACGCCGGACCGGTGCCGAACTCGGGTTGTTCGCGACGGAACAGAACCGCGGCGACATCGCGGTGCGTTTGGTCCCGCATGGCGAGCGTTCGCGGACCATTGAAGCGGTGATGGACGAGGTCCGCGGGAAGATCGAGGCCGCCACGCCGCGTCTGCGGGTCGAGTTCGTGCAGATCCTCTCGGATGTGTTGGACGATCTGTCCGGGGCGTCGCGTCCGGTCGAGGTGAAATTGTTCGGGTCCGATCTCGTCGCCCTCGAGCGGTACGCGGCGATTCTCGCGCCGAAGGTGCAGAAGGTCGAGGGGCTGGAGGATTTCTTTGCGGGGGTCGCGCCGCCGGCGGCGGAAATGGGGATGCACGTCAAGGCAGCTGAGGCCTCGCGGCTCGGACTGACCGCGCAGCAAGTGAGTGCCGCGGTGAGCGGGGCGCTGTTGGGGGTCTCGGCTGGGGAGATTCGCCTGGATGATCGGTCGATCGGCGTTCGCGTGCGCGCGAGCGACGCGGTCCGGTTGAACGCGAACCGTTTGGGTGCGCTCCCGATTTACTCGCCGCAAACGCATCAGGCTGCGGCGCTCTCGTCGTTGGCGGATTTCACGACGGAGGATGTCCGCAGCGAGCATCTCCGGGAAAATCAGCAGCAGTTGCTGGCCATCACGGCCGGGGTGGAAGGGCGTGCGTTGAGTGAGGCCATGGCCGATGTGCGCGAGATCCTCGACGCGAATCCCGCACCGGCCGGGATCCGCGTGGAGTTGGGGGGGCGATACGCCAGCCAACAGCGCGCCTTCCGTGCCCTGCTGATCGTGTTGGGGCTGGCGGCCGTGAGTGTGATGGCCGTCATGGTACTGCAGTTCCGGAGTTTCGTGGAGCCACTGGTGGTATTGCTGGCGGCACCGTTGTCGTTCGTCGGGGCGTTGGCCATCCTGATCGTGACCAGGACGCCCTTGAATGTCGCGAGCTTCATGGGATTGATCCTGCTGGTGGGACTGGTCGTGAAGAACGGCATCATCCTGCTCGATTTCACGCGCCACCGCATGCAGCAGGGGGGAGTGGACCTCGAAACCGGGATCCGCGAGGCGGCGGCGGTGCGTTTGCGACCCATCCTGATG
The DNA here is from genome assembly GCA_963978095.1 of uncultured bacterium. GTDB lineage: Bacteria > Gemmatimonadota > Gemmatimonadetes > Gemmatimonadales > Gemmatimonadaceae > Fen-1231. Next base: position 61,356 of record CAXBQP010000008.1, read on the forward strand.
ACGACACTCTGCACCTTGTTCGGCCTGCTGCCGCTGGCGCTCGGGATCGGTGCCGGGAGCGAGTTGCAGAAGCCGTTGGCCTTGGCGGTCATTGGTGGGCTGGCGCTGTCGACGCCGGTGACGCTTTTCGTGGTGCCCGTGCTGTTGGTCGCGATTCGCGGTGCCGGGTATCGGTTGCCGACGACATCGCGCTGACACGTCGGCGCGCTAGTATTCAGCGGTGTCCAGCGACATGCATCAACTCAACCCAGGAGTCGGACCCATGCGTGCTAATCGGAATGGAGTGGCGCTGCTGTTGCTGGTGGTGACGGCAGTCTCGGCGGAAGCGCAGGGAAAGACCGCGCCGGCTGCGACGCCGGCTGCGACGCCGGCGTCCCCCGGTGGGGCTGGTTCGTTGGTGAAGGTGAAGGAAGCCAAACCCGGCCTGTTGAAGAAGGCCAAGGTGACCGCCGAGTCGGCGATCGCGGCCGCACAGGCCAAGTTCCCGAAGGCGAAGCTCGCGTCGGCGGAGATCGAAGAAGAGGATGGGAAGCTGATTTTCTCGCTGGACTTCAAGACGGATGGAAAAGCCGGCATCGATGAGGTCGCGGTTGACGCGCTGACCGGCAAGGTCCTGAAGTCCGAACACGAGTCTCCTGAGGACGAAGCCAAGGAAGCGAAGGCGGACAAAGCCAAGGCGGACAAAGCCGGCGCGGCCAAGCCGGCCGCCCAGAAGCCGGCTCCCAAGAAGCCGGTCTGAATCCTCGCGACGTCGGGCGATCGGGCCGTGGTGCGGGGCGCGCGAGATCTCGCGCCCCTGTGCCGCGGCCCGCGTCATGCTAGAATCCCCGGATGCGCATTCTTGTCGTCGAAGACGACCCTGAAGTGGCGGAGTTCCTGGTGCGCGTCCTCCGCGAATCCGCGTGGGCCCCTGATGCGGTGACCACCGGCGAGGCCGCGCTGGATGCGCTGGAGGCGACCGCGTACGACCTGATGGTGCTCGACCTTGGACTGCCGGGGATGGACGGATTTGCCGTCTGCCGCGCGCTGCGCGGGCGCGGTGACCGGACTCCCGTGCTGATGCTGACGGCGCGAAACGCCGTCAATGACCGGGTGCTCGGACTCGACGCCGGCGCCGACGACTACCTGGCCAAGCCGTTCGCCGTGAGCGAGTTGCGTGCCCGACTCCGGGCGTTGGCGCGGCGTCCGTCGGCAACGGTCGCACCGGTCCTCCGGGTGGCGAACCTCTGCCTGGACCCGGCATCGCATCACGCGGAGCGCGGCGGAACGTCGATCACGTTGACGGCGCGCGAGTTCGCGTTGCTCGAGTATCTGATGCGGAATCCGCGCCGCGTGGTGAGTCGGGCGCAGATCCTCGAGCATGTGTGGGACGACAACTTCGATCCGGTCGCCAACGCGGTGGATGTGCTCGTCGGCCGTGTCCGTCGCAAGATCGACGCGTCGGGCGAGGCTCCGTTGCTGCATACCGTGCGCGGCGCGGGGTACATGCTCACCGATCGGCCACCCGGAGGGAGCGATGCCGGCTAGTCGACTCCGCCTGCGGATCGCGCTGGGCTTCGCCGTCGTCTTCGCTGCGGCGCTCGCGATCTTCGCGGCGGCCTCGGTGACGTATCTGCGTCGCGAGTCGGAGCGTCGGCTCGATGGTCGCCTCGGTGCGGTCGCACGCGACGTCGTGGCCGGGGTGCAACGGGAGTTGGAGGAGTCGCCCGATTCGACGATCGGCTTCGCGTCGCACGAGGTCGTCTACGAGTGGCCGGCGAATGGGGATGCGTTCGTCGTGCTCGACGCGACGGGGCGGGCGGTGGCGGCACTCGATCGCGACTCGACGGCGTCGGCGGTCGTCGCGGCGTACCCGCCGGCCGGAGATACGGCGCGCTTCGATGTGCGGAGTGGTGTGGCGCGATATCGGGTGGTCGTGCGTCCGGTAACCTTGCCAGGTACGCTGCGTCGCCCACCCCGTCAGTTCACGGTGCTCGCCTTCGGTTCGACGCGCGGAATCGAGGACGATGTCCGCGTGCTCGGCAGCGCGTTGGCAGTGGCGGCGCCGCTGATCCTGTTCCTCGCGTTGGGGGCAGGCTATCTGCTGTCCGGACGTGCGTTGGCGCCGGTGGCGGATCTCGGTCAGGCGATCGCGGGGGTCGCGCCGACGGATCTCTCACGACGCCTCGTGGTCGCGGGGTCCGGCGACGAGGTCGATCGGATCGCGGTGGAGTTCAACAGCCTGATGGCGCGACTTGACGACGCCCAACGCCGGAACCGGGGCTTCGTGCGCGAAGCCGCCCATCAAATACGCACGCCGCTGACGCTGGTGCTTGGAGAGTCCGCGCACGTGCTCGCCGATGCGAGGGCCGATGCGGCGGCCCTGCGCGCGGCGCTGCAGCGCGTGGGGGGAGCGGCCGAGCAGATGCGTCGTCGCGTCGACGAGCTGTTCCTGCTGGCGGAGGCGCAGAGCGGGGAGCCCGTCCGACTGGAAGACGCGGTAGAGCTCGACGGTCTCCTGCTCGACACCACGGACCTGATGCGGGGGCGCGCCGCGTCGCTCGGGAGGCAGCTCGCGATCGGCGAGGCCGACCACGTGGTCGTACGGGGGAACGCCGCCCTGCTTCGCGAGGCGCTGCTGGAGCTGATCGAGAACGGGTGCCGGCACGGATTCGCGGGCGGCACCGTGACGGTGTCGGCGAGGGCGCTCGACGCGGAGGAGCGCCTCGCGGGGCGGTTCGCGGCGCGGATTGCCGTGCGAAACACCGGCGCTCCCTTCATCCTGGAGTCCCGTGCCGGGGATGGTCCCCGCTCGCGAGGATTGGGGCTCCCCATCGTTCGATGGATCGCGGAATCACATGAGGGAACGCTGACCCTCGAGCGTGACGGGACCGACAACGTCGTCGTGATCACCCTGCCACGCGTGTCGACGGCAACAGCGCATACGGCGCGCGATCCCGGAGGAGCGCGCGCCGCATGCGACTAAGTTTCGGATCGGCGGTCGTGACTCAGCCGGCTTTCATGGCCCCGTACAGCACCGGCAGGAACCCTGCCACCCACAGGACCAGCGCGGCGGTCCACGCCTTGCCCTTCTCCATCTTGCCGGCGGCCATGAAGCCGGTCGCGAGCAGGAAGGTGCTCCACAGGATGATCGGGTCCACGCGCATCGCGGCGGCGAAGACGGTCGAGGATGTGCTGGCGTGATCGAGGAATCGGGCCAGGCCGAGACTCACCTGGGCCGGCTCCGTCATCGTCGAGGTGTCGAGCAGCATCCCTTGCACGCTGAGCAGGACTTGCTCGACGACCTTCGGCACCCAGCTGAACGATACCACCATGAGGGACATGCCGAAGGTCATGACGCTGCCGAACATCTTGCCCACGAGCCACGCGACCAGGGCGAAGAGCAGGAGCGTGACCGGCGTGCTGACCGCCACGCCCACGAACGCGTACTTGGCGACCGCTTTCTGCGCCTCGGCCACTTTCTCCATCTGCTCCGGGGTCATGTTCCCCTTCTGCTGAGCGGCGGCGATCCCTTTGGCCATCTGCGTGTCCATGATGTTCGACATCACGCCGCGGTTGACGAACATCAATCCGATCAGCAGCAGGCACGTCACCAGGAATGGGGCGAAGGCACCCCCGCGCGCCCGCCGGGCGAAGACCTGTGACGGCGAGCCGAAGATGTCGATGAAGTCCTCGATGATGCCCGGGACGGGTTCAGCAGCGGTAGTGTTCGTGGGATCGGTCATGGGGTCCTCGGGTGGCGGGTGCGCAGGCCAACTCCTGAAACGTGTCGCCGGTGACGTCCGGCGGCAAGCGCGTGCTTGGGTTCGACCTTTCCCTCATCCGATGCTAGATTGGGAACATGTCCAGTGACCTGATTCGAATCATCCTGGTGGACGACCACGCGGTCGTGCGGGCGGGGCTGAAGGCGGTGCTTGGCCGCGAGCGCGACTTCGACGTCGTCGGTGAAGCCTCGAACGGTGCGGAAGGGATCGCGCTGGCCGAGCGGCTGCATCCTGACGTGATTATCATGGACCTCTCGATGCCGACGCTCGACGGGCAGGAGGCCATGAAGCAGATCACGGCGAAGAAGCTCTCCTCGTGCGTCATCATCATGACGATGCATGCGGAGGAGGATTACGTCGTGCCGCTCATGGAAGCCGGTGCGTCGGGGTACGTCCTCAAGACCGCGCCGGACCGCGAGGTGGTGGATGCCGTGCGTGCCGTGGCGCGCGGCGACCTGTATGTGCGTCCCGAGGCCGCACGGGCGCTGGCGCGTGGCTATCAGCGCAAGGATCCGTTGCGCGAGGACCGTGCGCGCTTCGAGAAGCTGACGGCACGGGAGCGCGATGTGCTCCGACTTGTGGCGCAGGGGTACTCGGCGCCGGAGATCGGGGAGCAGTTGCACATCAGTCCCAAGACCGTCGACACGTACAAGCAACGCATCGAGGACAAGTTGGGCCTCGGACACCGGCACGACTACGTGCAGTTCGCCCTGCGCTTGGGGTTGCTGCAGGAGTAACCCGCCGAGGAGCGCTCCAGGCGTTCCTCCGGTTGCAACCTCCATCGCCGCCCCTCTCAGCTCTGCCTCATGCCACTCGTCAGCACGCGAAGGACCATCAGCGCCACCCTCGCCGTGGCGTTGCTGGCGTTGTTCGGATTGGGATTGGCAGCGCTCGCCGGAGTGTGGCAGCACGGCGGCGCAGTCGCGATCGCGCTCGTCTTGCTGACGGTCGTTGTGGCAGCCGCCGTTCTGGTGGCCGGGGCGAGCAGTGTCCAGGACGACATCGACGCCCGAGACGAAGTGGCGCGCGCGTTGCGCCAGTCCGAAGCGCGATTGGCGGGCCTGGTGTCGATCGCGGCCGATGCCATCATCTCGGTGGATGGGGAGCAGCGGATCACGCTCTTCAATCATGGCGCGGAGGAGATCTTCGGCTATGCTGCGGCGGAGATGCTGGGTCATCCGCTCGCCGAGTTGCTCCCCGCGCGCTTTCACGCGGCGCACGGGCACCACTTCGCGGCGTTCGGGGCCGCGCCACAGTCGGCACGACGCATGGGTGAGCGCCGGGAGATTCTCGGGCTCCGTCGCAATGGCGAGGAGTTCCCGGCGGAGGCGTCGATCCTGAAGGTCGAAGTCGCCGGGGAGACCGCGTTCACCGTGGTGCTGCGCGATGTCACGCAGCGCCGTCGGGTGGAAGAAGGGCAGCGCTTCCTCGCGGACGCCGGCGGCGTGTTGACGCGGTCGCTCGACTACGACGCGGTGCTCGCCGCCGTGGCGCAACTTCCGGTGCCACAACTCGGCGACAGTTGCGTGCTGGACATCATCGGCGTTGAGGGCTCTCGCCGCATCATCAGCGTCAGTGATGATCCCGAAATCACGGAGCGGTCGCGCCTGCATTCGCCTGAGCCGCCGGGGCCCGACTCCGCCTCCGCGGTCCTCGACGTGATGCGCACGAAGCGCGCGATGGTCGTGAACGACGTCGATGCCAGCTGGTTGGAGGCACACTCCGAAACGGAAGCGATCCTCGAGCGGGCCCAGCGCCTCGGCGCCCGGTCCATGCTCCTCGTGCCCTTGCTCACCGCTGGAGGTGCAGTCGGCGTGATGACGATCATGCGCTTCAATGCCGGGCCGTCGTTCGGGGAGCTCGAGGTCGGGCTTGCCGAGCAGTTGGCCACGCGCGCGGCGTTCGCCATCGAGAATGCGCGCCTGTTCCGGCTCGCCCGCTCCGCTACTGATGCGCGTGACGACATCCTGGGAGTCGTGTCCCACGACCTGCGGAATCCGGTCAATGCCATTGGGATGTGCGTCCGCGTGCTGCGCGAGACGCCGTCCGAGGACGCGGCGGCCCGCGGCGATCTCGTGAAGGCAATCGGCGATGCCGTGGACTGGATGGACCGCCTGATTCGCGACCTGCTGGATGTCGCGAACCTTGAACGGGGACGACTCTCCGTGGAGCGGCGTCCGGAGGATGTGGAAACGATCGTACGGTCCGCGGTGTCGATGTTCGAACACGCGGCGCAGTCGCGTCAGATCGCGCTGACGACGGTTGTCGCGCCTTCGGGGATCCGCGTCGACGGGGATGCGGCCCGTTTGGTGCAAGTACTGAGCAATCTCGTGGCGAACTCGCTCGCGCACACGGAGTCGGGAGGCGCCGTGCAGGTGGTGGTCGGCGCCCAAGGGCCGGTGGTGCAGTTCGAGGTCCGCGACACGGGGATGGGAATCGCGCCGGAGAATCTGCCGCACATCTTCGAGCGCCACTGGCGCTCGAGCGCGTCAGCGAAGCGAGGCGGCTCGGGGCTTGGCCTTGCGATTGTGCGCGGCATCGTCCAAGCCCATGGCGGTCAGATCTGGGTGGAAAGCGAGCAGGGACACGGCGCGACGTTCCGGTTCACG
>CAXBQP010000009.1:0-67615 GCA_963978095.1 uncultured bacterium
CCCGCCTCGCCCTCCACCGCCGGCGCCACCGCCGCGGGGCCCCGTCGCCGCAATCGGCGCGGCAGCCGCCCGCTTGGCCTGCGCACTGTCCTCCGCCGTCACGGGCGCTGTGCCGGCGCCCCGGCCCGCGGGTGCCGGGGGCGCTTCGGCGGCCTTCACCGCGGCGACCTTGCGGGTCCGCAACGCCAACGCCGCGCGATCGAGTTTCTCGCGGGCCGGCACGTCCTCAACCTTCGACGTCGCCTTCAGGCTCGCCCCCCGCGCCGCCAGCACCTCGACCGCGGCTACGCGATCGTACGCCGCCGCCCACATGATCGGAGTCTGGCCGAACGCCGTCTCCTTCGCATCGACCGGCGCGCCCTTGTCGAGCAACGCGGTCACGATGGCCTTGTCGCCCAACGAAGCCGCGAAATGCAACGGGGTCGTGCCACCGGACGAGGTCGTTGCCTTCACATTCGCGCCCGCGTCGAGCAATGCCTTGACCGCGGCCATGCTGCCGCTGCGTGCCGCCAGATGCAGCGGCGCATAGCTGCCGTTGCGCGTCACCGCCTCGAGGCGAGCTCCCGCCGCCACGAGGATCGACACCGTCTCGGCGTCACCCGACATCGCGGCCCAGTGCAACGCCGTCATGCCGTCACCTTGCGCCGCGTTCACATCCGCCCCCTGCCGCAACAAGGCCTTGAGCCGCGTCGCGTCGTGCTTCATCACCGCATCGGCCACAGGCGCGTCGACGGTCGTGACGGCCGCCGGTGCGGCGGCCGCGACCAACAACAACGCCACCGCGAGTGCGACCGCCTTACGCATGGGACGACAGATTCAGGGTCCCGGTGCTGTCGCCGAGCGTGTGCAGGTCGTTCACGCCGAGCGTGTGCATCATGCTGAGCATCGCGTTCGCCATCGGGGTGCCATCCGGCGCCTTGATGTGCACGTTGCCGCCCATGCGGCCGTCGGCCTTGCCCAGAACGATCAACGGGCACCGGCGATGGCTGTGGAGGTTGCTGTCGGCCATCGGCGAGCCATAGATGATCATCGTCTTGTCGAGCAGGTTGCCGTCGTTCTCCTGGATCGCCTTGAGCTTGTTCAGGAAGTACGGCAGCTGTGCCACATGGTACTTGTTGATCAGCTGGAAGTCGCTCACCCCCTTCTTGTTGCCACCGTGGTGCGAGGCGGGGTGGAACGGCTTGTCGGTGCCGCTCTCGGGATACGTGCGCGCCGAGCCGTCGCGGCCCATCTTGAACGAGAACACGCGTGTGATGTCGGAGGCGAAGGCCAGCGCCTGGATGTCGAACATCACCGCCACATGCTCCGAGAAGGAATCCGGCACGCCCGCCGGCGCTTCGGGCATGTCCCGCTGTTCGCCGCTGGTGTTGCGCGCCTCGATCGCCTGGATGCGGCGCTCGACTTCGCGGATGTCCTCCAGATACCGGTCGAGGCGCGTGCGGTCATCCGCACCGAGCGACCCCTTGAGGGAGATCATCTCGCCGGCCACCCAGTCGAGAATGCTGCGGCGCGACTGCCGGCGCGCAAAACGCTCTTCCGTCGAGCCGCCGACGCCGAACAACTTCTCGAACGCCACGCGCGGGTCGCGAATCACCGGGAGCGGCTCGGTCGGCGATGCCCACGAGATGGAGTCGGTGTACACGCAGGCGTACCCGTACGCGCACCCACCGGCCTGGTCCACGTTCTCGATGCAGAGCTGCATCGACGGGATCGGCGTCGTCTGGCCGAACTTGCGGGCGTAGATCTGGTCGATCGACTCGCCGACATGAATGTCCGACCCTTCCGTCTGCTTCGGGTGCGCCTGCGTGAGGAACACCGCGCTCGACCGGAAATGGTCGCCGCCGATTTCCTTCGGCGCGCTGGGTTCGGCCTCGCGGCAATCGGTGTTGCTGATGATCGTCAGGTAGTCGCGGAACGGCTCGAGCGGACTCAGCGCCGACGGCGAGAGATCGTAGGCGCGACCCGTGGCGGCGGGGGACCAGTAGTTCAGCGACGCGCCGAGTTCATTGCACCCGGCGGCGCCGTGTACCATCTCGATCGCGACCATGCGGGGAGCCTGCTGCGACGTCATGCGCCAGGTCGGCTTTCCCGCCGGGAACATCGCATCGAGGAAGGGAAGTGCGACCGTCGCCCCCATCCCCTGCAGGAAGGTACGACGCGGAAGAGCCTTGCCACTGAGATACGTCATCGGATTCCTCGTGCTGCGGGGTTAGCGGGTGCCACTGGAGTTGCGCGTTGCCGCATCGGCAGCGACCGCTGCCGGTACGCGACGCATGCGGAATGCATCGCTCGACACGATGCCCATCACGAATCGGTCGAACTTGTAGCCGCTGGGCTCCGCGTCATGCTGAATCTTGCGGATGGTCGGCTGATCGTAGTACTCCACGCGGCGTCCGAGGGCGTACGCCATCAGATTCTGCGTGAAACTGCGCACGATCGGCGTCGGGTGCTTCAGCAACGCCGCGCGCAACTCGGGCAGCGACGACACCGCGGAGCCATCATACAACTGGCCGCGCGTGTCGAGGGCCCCGCCGTTCTCGCGGATGCGCCACTTGCCGGTGACGTCGAAGTTGTCGAGCGCCAGGCCGATCGGGTCGATCACCTTGTGACACGACACGCAGGCCGGGTTGTCGCGGTGCATCTCCATGCGCTCGCGCGTGGTGAGCAGATGCCCGTCCTTCGCCTCACCGGTCTTTTCCAGATCCGGCACGTTCGGCGGCGGTGGCGGCGGCGGCGAGCCGAGAATCACTTCCATGACCCACTTGCCGCGGAGCACCGGCGACGTCCGGTTCGCGTGCGACGTCAGCGTCAGCACACTGCCCTGGCCGAGCAATCCGCTCCGCCGGTTGTCCGGATACTGGACGCGACGGAAGTTGCTCCCCGTCACGCCGGGGATCCCGTAATGCTGCGCGAGCTCGTCGTTGACGTAGGTGTAGTTCGCCGTCAGCAGGTCGAGCACGCTCCGGTTCTCGCGCACGATGCTCATGAAGAACAGTTCCGTCTCCTGCCGCATGGCGTCGGCGAGCTGCTGACGGAAGTTCGGGAACTGCAACGCGTCGGGATGCACCTTCTCGATGTCCTGCAAGCGGAGCCACTGCGCGGCGAACCGGGTGGAGAGCGCCTCGCTCCGCGGGTCGGCGAGCATCCGCGCCGCCTGCGCCCGCAACCCTTCCGGCGTGCTCAACCCCCCGGCACGCGCGACCGAAAGCAGTTTGTCATCCGGCGGCGTCCCCCAGAGGAAGAACGAGAGCCGCGACGCGAGGTCGGCGTCGCTCACCGCGACCCGCGCCCCGGCCCGGACGTTCTTCGGGATCTCCTCCACGCGGAACACGAAATGCGGGCTGGAGAGGATCGCCTCGAGCGCGCGACGCACGCCGATCTCGAAGCCTCCTTCCTTGGCGCCCCGATCGTAGAACTTCATCAGCCCCGCGACGTCATTCGCATTCAACGCACGCCGATACGCCGCGCCGCCGAGCGACGCCACGATCCGCTCGGCGCACGGCCGCGCCTCCGCCGCCGACAGCGGGCGGCAACTGAAGATCCGCTTGCGGCTCGGCGTCTCCGACACGCCGGTGGCGTTGAACGGTCCCGTGACCGTCACTTCGCGCAGATGCGCGAGCATCGTCACGCCGCTCTGCGACCCGATCTGCGTGTCGGCGATGCTGTTGGCGATCGGCGCGAGGTTGTCGTTCACCGGCCCGTCGAAGGTGCGGATGAACGCGGCCGTCACGCGCTGCGGCCCGGCCCGGATCTGGATCGGCGGCGTCTTCACGTCCATGCCGGTCGGATCCGCCTGCGACATCCCGCGATCCACGGGAATGAGTGCCACCCGCTCCCCGTTGACCGAGAACTCGATCATTTCGTCGAACGGGGCCGCCGAGCCGAACAGCTGCCCCGTGGGGATCGAATGCATCATGGTCGACAGCACATACTGCCCGTCGGCGGGGAAGTTGTGCATCACGCTGATCCCGCCGCGCGTCCCGAACGGCGCCCCCTCGACCTGATCGGTCTGCGACGCGAGCCGCGGGATCTTGTAGGTCTTCGCCGCGCGCCCCGCCTTCGGGTCGCCGACCGCCAGCCGGCTCACTTCGGCCGCCGCGTCCAGGTAGGCGTCGAGCGTTGTGGCCGACGGGACCTGCACATCGGCGATGTTGTCGAAGTTGTTGCTCTTGGTGTCGAGCGGGAGCCAGGCCCCGGCGTCGATGTCCAGCGTCAGCAGGTCGTGGATCGACTTCTCGTACTCCGACCGATTCAGCCGCTGGAAGCTGCGGGATCCCGGATTCGGGTTCGCCACTGCCGCGGCGTCCACCAGCCGTTCCAGCGTGGAGGCCAGTGCCGCGAGCGTGTCGCCGCCCGGCTTCTCCCACCCCGGCGGCGGCATCATCCCCGCGCGCAACTTGGCGATGATCTTCTCCGACAACTGCGGCGACTTCGCGGCCGCCGCCACGTCGAACGTCTCCAGCGAGAGCTCGCCGCGCCGCTTGTCGTCGTTGTGACACTCCGCGCAGCGCTTCTGCACGACGGCCGTCAGTGCCTCGGGGGCCACGAACACCGCGTGCGTCACCGGCGCGCGCGCGGCGACCAGCGCCGCGGGACGCACGGCATACGCGACACAGAACGATGCGGCCAACAGTCCGGAAACCGTTGCGACGGTGATTGCTCTCACGTGATTCTCTCTCTCGGATTTCTCGAACGTAAACGCGCGCGCATCTTATAGAGCGACAGCTGGGATAAGGTGGGTCCGAACCCCGTTCACCGCAAGACCTCCGGCGCCCACCGGGCACCGCCCGCACGCGGTTCGACCCCTTGCCGACATCGCCCCCGAACGCGATACTCGCGCACATCCTGAGGTAACCGACCCTGATTCCGGAGCTGCCCGTGCGCGTTCGTTGGATCCCGACCCTCCTCATGGTTACGCTCCCCGCCGTCATGGCGTTGCATCAGGGGGCCCGACACCTGAATCCCGTCGCAGAGCTGCTGGCCCAGCACAAGCCGGTCTTCGGTCTTTATGCGCCCTCCAATCGCCGGCCACGGGGGGACACCACCACGGTGCCCGCCAAAACCGCGGCCCAGTTGGCGGCCGACGCGTTGGCCCACACACCGTCGGATTTTGTCTTTGACGGGGCGATGGAGGGAGACTGGGACAAGGGCTACACCGGCTATCGGGAGTTCGTGCAAGGAATGCAGGCCGGCGCGCCCCCGGCGCAGCGCTGGGCCCATCCCCTGGCGGTGAAGACCCACAAGATCTCCGAGAACCCCACGCTGGCCGCCGAACGCATCGGCAAGGCGCTCGACCTCGGGGTGAGCACCGTGATGTTCGTCGAGGTGGAGAGCGCGGCGGAGCTGAAGGCCGGGCTCGCCGCCATGCGGTTCAAGTCCCATGGGGGGACACGCCCCGAGGCGGTGGGGAACGCCCCGGCCTATTGGGGCTTGTCGGAACAGGAGTACAAGGCCAAGGCCGACCTGTATCCGCTCAATCCCAACGGCGAACTCACGAACTGGACGATCGTCGAGAGCAAGGAAGGGCTCGCACACCTTCGCGAGATCGCGGCGGTGCCCGGCATCGGCGTGCTCTGGCCCGGTGCGGGCACACTGCGCGGAGTCTTCACGACCACCGACGCGGACGGCAAGCGCACCTTCGACGAGAAGGGATGGGAAGGGGCCATCCAACAAGTGCTCGCCGCCTGCAAGGAGTTCAAGATCCCGTGCGGCTACCCAGCCAACGCCACGGATATCGAGACGCGGATGAAGCAGGGTTTCTCGGTGTTCGTCATGAACTGGGGGGACCCGGGTTTCAAGGCGGTGGACATCGGCTTGAAAGCTGGCGGCCGTTAAGTCATTGTAAGATATAGACATAGAAGGGCCGCGCGACATGCGCGGCCCTTCTGATTTCTCCCCAGCGACACCCTCGGCTACTTGCCGGTCGGCGGAATCAGGCGCTGAATCTGCCGCACCCCAAACTCCATCTTGAGCTCAAACATCCGTTTACCGAGCTCGGCCGTCGAGCGCCGCGCATCGCCGGTGATCCCGTTGTTCACTCGCGCGGCATTCGGGTCGCGCGCCGCCCCGGGAGCCTGGACGGGATCGCCCAGCGCGGTGGCTACCAACTCCTTGCGCACACACACATCGGCGCAAAGGTAGAGTAGCTCCGATGTGTCGATCAGGCTGGCGTGGCCGCCGGTCGGATAGCCGTTCTTCGCCAGCCACTCGTCGAACGCAGCCTGACGTGGCGCATAAATCGAGTCCGCATAGAACACGTGGACCCCCTGGGGAGCATACTTCGCCTCGAGTTTCTCGGCCACGGACTTGTAGGCGTTGGGCTGGCCGCCGCCGTGGTCACCCATCAGCACGACGTGCTTGAATCCCGTCTTGATCGCCTCCTCGGACATCCGCTCGAGCATGGCCGAGAGCAGTTCCGGGGTCAGTCCGATCGTGCCGGGGAGCTGGGCACTCGCATTGTTCGGCGTGTACGCCAGTACCGGCATGGCGATCGCGTTCCCGAGCCGGATGGCCAGCTCACGGACCGTGGCCTTCGCCATGTAGTTGTGCCCGCCGTTGATGTTCTGGGGGCCGCGCTGCTCCGTGCCGCCGGTGTAGAACAGTGCAGTGGTCTTGCCCGCCGCGAGCGCGGCTTTGACCTCGGGCCAGGTCATGTTCTCGAACTCGACCAGTGGAGCAGCCGCTTTCGCCTGCGCCTGCGCGTGCGTGAGCGACGGGGCGAGGAGCAGGGAGCCGAATACGAGGGCGGTACAACGCTTCAGCGCGCGATGCATGGGAATCCTCCGGGAAAAAGAAGCGGACGATGATCACTCATCGTCCGCTTCCGTGATGATGAAAACTACCTCGACTTACGCCTTGCGGTCGATGCAACCCGTGAAGTTCGGATTGTTCTTCTCCGTCACCGGGATGATCATGTTCACGTCGGTGCCGTACGTGATGCCCACCCGCACATCCACGGCGCCAGTCGGGAACACGGTTTCAGCGTCACGGCCGTACTGACGAACCAAGCGACGCAGATCGCCGAGGCGATGCCCAGTGAGCCACAGCCACAGGGCACGCTCCTTGAAGAGCATATCGACGGCTGCCGGCTGCGTCGTCGGCGACGCGGCCAGCGGGGTGATGGCCGAAGCCAGCCCGGTGGCGCGGAGGACGTTCAAACGCGCGAAGACGGAATCGCGATCCGCCTGCGTGCCGCCCTGCAGCTTGGCCTCCGCCTCGATCAGGCGTGCCTCGATGCCGTCCGCCAGGATGACCGGCGAGTTCTGCGCCGGATACTTCCCTTCGATCGGCAGGCCACGGTTGGTGCCGTCGAAGCCGGTGCGGGTCGTCGACGCGGTCCAGGGCACACGGGGATCGGCCGGCGTGGTCAGGTAGTTCAGGCCGTTGGTCCCCTCGCTCGTGCCCACGGTGTAGCGCGACCCGTTGACGAACGTGGCGTTGTAGATGCCGTTCTGCTGGCGCGCCGTCGCCACCGAGTGATACAGGGTGTACTTGTACGTCGTGGGCACGGCCGCGACCGCGGTGGCCGCAGCGGCGAACTGCCCCTGGTTGAGCAACGCACGGCCCTTGCCGATGGCCGCGAGATACTTGGGGTTCGTCCCCGTGGAGAGTGTCGTGGCGCTGTCAAACGAGGCCGCCGCGGTCGTGAGCATCTGCGTCGTCGTCAACGGCTGCCCGTACACGAACGATCCATCGGCAGCGACCGAGCTGAACGGCACGCCGGAGCAGTACGCTTCGGCGAAGAAATCCTCCATGAAGCCGCGCACGGCGTACATCTCGGCGAGCGAATCCTTGGCGGCCGCGGTGGCCGGCTTCACTCTGGCCCACGCGACGATCGACGTGGTCAAGCCGGTCCGCGCCAGGTGCATGGCGTTGTACATCGTGACGGCCGCGCCACGCATGTTCTCGTTCTGCCGGCGCTCATTCGTGAAGTACCGATCGGCGAACGTGTCGACGGTCTTGATCGCATCGCCCATGTTCTCGGTCGATACGAGGTAGCCGTCGATGCTTCCGGAGAAGGCGACGACGAAATCCTGATACGCACCATTGCGCATCGTGGTCGCGCCCAAGCTGCTGTTGAGCACCGACGCCGACAGCACGTCGGGGGTCGCCACCGTCAGGATGTCCTTGCTGCAGCTGGCCAGTGCCACCGCCGTGGCCAGGGCGCCGACCGGCCGCAAGGCGCGGCGAGCGGAGTAGTAGAAGTTCATGGGTGCGCTCGGCTTAGAAAGTAAAGTTCATGCGGAGCATGAACGTGCGAAGCGGCGGCGTCGAGAAATACTCTTCGTTGCCGCGCTGATCGCTGTTGGACTGTGCGGCCTCGGGATCGACGCCGGTGTACTTGGTCGACACCCCAAGGTTGCGGCCGGTGAAGATCACGTTCCAGCGCTGCGCGCGCACGAGGTTCGCCCACGCCTGCGGCATCTCGTACGAGATCGACATTTCGCGCCAGCGCGTGAACGCGCCGTCCTCGAACATCCCCGTGTACACGGCCTGCGTGGTGGCCAGGGCGGCCGCCTGCATCTCGAGCGGGGCGCTCTGGTCATACCGGCCGCGGCAGGTCACACCGTTCTGGCACTGGTGGCGCAGCGTGTTGTTGAACTTCTTGAAGCCCCACTTGCTGTCGATCTGCGACGAGATCCGCAACTTGTGGTTGAGCAGTTCGATCGACGGGGTGAACGCCAGCTCGCGCGTCGGGAACGTCGCACCCTGATACACGGCCGTGTCGCTGAACGTCATCTCGCTCAGCACGATGATGCCGTCATTGTTGGCGTCAGTGAACGTGTAGCGCTTGTCCCACAGACCGTACAGCGGGTAGCCCGGCAGGTTGCGCTGCGTGCCGCGGTTGCCGCTCGAGATCGGCAGGATGCCGGCACCGAGCGTCAGCATGCGGTTCTTGTTGGTCGAGCCCGTCAGGGTGAAATCGATGCCGAGCTGCCGGCTGTCGTACAGCTTCTGGTTCCACGTCAACTCGACACCGGTGTTCTGGATGCTGCCGATGTTCACGAACTGGTTGGCCAGGCCGGACAGCGACGGCGCGATTTCCTTGTTGATCAAGGCGTCGGTCGTCGTCTTGTCATACGTGGTGAACTCGATGCTGGTCTTGCCGGAGAACATGGCAAGGTCGAATCCGAATTCCTTTTCCGCCGAGTATTCCGGCTTGAGGATGCTGTTGCCCAGCGATCCGATCGACGCGCCCGGCGTGTCGCTGCCGTTGGTCAGCGTGGTCGGACCAGCCGAGTAATACAGCACGGCGTCGGTGGCGCCGGGAATCTGACCGGAGGCACCGTAGGTGCCGCGCAAGCGCAGGGACGTGAGGTACGACGGCTTGTGGAAGAACGACTGCTCCGAGATCAACCAGGAGGCGCCGAACTTCGGGTACCACACGGCGTTGAAATTCTGACCGAAGGCGCTGGCCGCGTCGCGACGCATGCCGGCGGTGATGAACAGCTTGTCGTTCACGGTGAAGAGCTCCTCGGCGTAGTAGCCCAAGGTGCGCTTCTCCGAGAAGGTCTGCGTGCTGCTGCGCGTGGCGGCCGCCGACACCGTCACGCCGCCCGGGGGGAGGCCGATGCCGGTGCCCGTCGTGGAGCCGACGGCATTCCGGATGTACTGCATGCCCACCGAGGTGCTCGTCTGCAACCACGGCAACAACTGCGCCTTGGCCGTGGCGCCAAGGTCGACGGTCTGCTGATTGATGCTGAACGACGAGCTGGTGATGTTGCCGGTGCGCACCGTGCCGGTGTTCGGGCCCTCGCCGACCTTGGAGAGGAAGAGGTCGTTGCGGACCGTGAAGTCCGAGCCGACGGCGGCGTGCGTCGACAGCCAATCCGTCGGATTGAACTGTGTCGTGACGCTGTTGATGAAGCGGTCGATCGCTTGCGTGGTCGTCTGCGCCAGGACGTCGCCCATCATGAATGAGCGGTATCCGTGCAAGGAGTCACCCTGGGCGTCGAGCAGGTCGCCGCGCCACGCGCCGCCAAGGGCGTCGACCATGAGGCCGTTGCCGTTGTCTTCGTTCTGCGGCATGCGCGTGAGGCTGTTCACATACGACGACGACACCTGCACGAACCACTTCGGTGCGAGCTGCGCGGAGAGATTGGCGCGGAGGCTGTTGCGCGCGAGGGCGTTGGGCCGCATGATGTCGCTCGGCAGGGCCGACACGCCGCGCTCCGTCGTGAGGCGCGTGACCTCACTGGTCGGCATCTTGTAGATGCCCGTCTCCTGCTCCGACTGCGCCGACACGAAGAACTGGATCTTGTCCGTACCGCCCGAGGCCTGGAAGTTGTAGCTCTTCCGGTCGCCGGTGCCGATCGGCGTGAGATTCGCCATGTTCAGCACGTTGCCGTGCGAGAGCGAATCGACCGCACAAGTCTTGGCCGCAACGGCCGACAGCAGGCAGATGGCCGACGTGGTGGACGGCGCGGTCTTGCCCCACAGCGACCACAAGTCCGGATACTTGGCCGTGTTGGTGATCTGACCCGCTTCCATGGTGAAGTTGTACTTGGTCTTCCCCGACTTGCCGCGCTTGGTGGTGATCACGATGACGCCGTTGGCGGCTTCCGTGCCGTACAGCGTGGCGGCCGACGGACCCTTCACGACTTCGATGGTCTCGATTTCGGCGGGGTTGATATCGTCGAGGCGCGACGGGCCCGAGCCACCGACGCTCAGACCGTTGTTCGTGCTGGCCGTCGCGCGGACGCCGTCGATGACGACGATCGGGTCGTTGCTCAGCGAGAAGGAGTTCTGGCCGCGGATACGGATACGCGAGCCCGTGCCGGTGGCGCCGGTCGAGATGACTTGCACGCTCGACGCACGACCGGAGAGCAACGTCCCCATGTCCTTGATGGGCAGCTCTTCCATCTTCTCGGCGACGGAGATCTGCGTGGTGGAGTTCGCGAGTTCGACCTTGCGCTGCTGACCCGTGGCCGTGGTGACCACGGCCGACAAGGAGTAGGTCGCCGCCACCATCGTGAAGTTCACGGTGGCCGTTTGGCCGGCGGCAACGGTGGCCGTGGAACGCAACGGCTGATACCCAAGGCGCACCACCTGCAGCTCGACGGTCCCCGGCGTGACGCCACGGATCGAGTACGCGCCGTCGGTGCCGGTCAGCGCAGCGAGTTGCGTGCCGGAGACTGAGACACGCGCCCCGACCACCGGCGTCGCCGCGCTGCCTTCCGTGACCTTGCCGGCAACGATACCCGTTGATCCCTGCGCCTCAGCGCTCTGCCACACGCTGCCGAGTAACCCGAGGCCGGCCAACAGGCGAACACCTGCGCGGCGCATTGCCGTGCCGGATGCCACCCATCGCCGCCGAAGTGAACCTGGCGTCTCTCCCATCATGCGCGATCTCCCTGAGTAAAACTGGTTCCGATGGCGGTGGTGCCAGCGGCCGTTCGTCACCCATGGATACGGCACGTAACACAGACGTAACCCGTGGGCCGGACAAAAGTGGGACCAATCGCCGAAGTCGGCAAGTGGTGCGGCCCAAGTGATGGTCCGGCGCGGGCACTGGGCGGGAGCAGGGGGAGGGCAGCGCTGTTCGCTGGCGAGCATCCGGCCGGTGTATGTTCCTGCCAGCACGATCGGCTCTTACTCTCTGTTACGGCGAGCATCACGTGGAAATCCATCACTCGCATCATGCCGCGCACGCGAAAGGTCTTCGTGGATATTTGCTTGAGTTTCTGATGCTCTTTCTGGCGGTCAGCCTCGGGTTTGCCGCTGAGAATCTCCGTGAGCATTTGTCCGACGAGGCCAAAGTCCACGCCTACATGCGCGGCATGGTCGAGGATCTCGAGATCGATAGTCTTCGCCTGGCCAACAATATCCAGCGGCTAAAAGGCGACCTGGCCAATGCCGACACGGTGACCCGGATGTACATCGCGAGCCTGTCGACCGGGCGCTTTCCACAAGGAATCGCCGACAAGGGACGCTTCTCGGGGAACAGCGTGGATGTGGTCTTCAACGACCGCACGGCGTCACAGCTCAAGGGCACCGGGGCGATTCGACTGATCAAGTCACCGATTGCCCGCGACATGCTGCAGTACTGGAACAATCAAGCGCGCCTGGGCGAGATTCACGACCGGTTCGAGGCGCTGCGCTTGGAACATCGCAAGGTGGGATGGCGCGCGTTCAACTGGTATGCCGGGGTATATGCCGCCGCGCAGCCGGACGATCCGACCTACCGGAACCATCATCCTCCGGAAGTCGCCGATCCCACGATCGTCCGCGAGTTCATCAACGTCACGTCGTCGATGTTCAATCTGGCGACGGTGCAATATCTGAAGGCGCTCGAAGAGGAGCTGGAACTGGGGATCCAGTTGCGCCGAAGCATCCGCGAAGCATACGACTGATGCCAGCGCGTCGCTGATCAGCCGGACGCCACGCCGGTCATCAGTCGCATCAGCCCCTCCTGGGTCGCCGTGGCGCGGGTGACTTCGCCGGCGAGCACGCCGTCACGCAACACGAGGATGCGCGACGCGACCTTGAGCAACTCGGGAAGTTCGCTCGAGATCATCAATACCCCCGCTCCGGCCGCGGCGCGCGTGCCGATCCAGGCATGCAGCTCGGCCTTGGTCGCGATATCCACCCCGCGCGTGGGTTCATCGAGCAGGAGGATCTCCGCGTCGGCCGCGAGCCACTTGGCCATCACCATTTTCTGTTGATTTCCCCCGGAGAGATCGCCGGCCACCGCGTCGGGCGCCGCTCGAACGCGGAGTCGCGCAAAGGTGGAGCGCACTGCCGTCGACTCGGCCTCACGGTCGATCCAGCCGCCACGCGCGAATCGATCCAGGATCGGCAGCGTCGCGTTCTCACGCCCCTTCATCGAAAGGACCAGACCCTGCTTCTTGCGGTCCTCCGGCACGAAGCCGAGGCCGAGCTGCATGGCCTGACGCGCCGTTCGTATGGTGACGGGCGTGCCACGCACAAATACCGATCCGCGCACGGCAGGATCGAGCCCGAACACGGCCTTCGCAATCTCTGATCGCCCGGCTCCCACCAATCCCGCGAGCCCGACCACCTCGCCAGAGCGTACGGCGAAGGACACATCGCGGAACCGCCCGAGGGAGGTGAGTCCCTCCACGCGCAGCAGCTCCGATCCGGGCGCGATCGCATCGGTCGGCGCATATTCCGTCACCGCGCGACCGATCATGCGCCGCACCACCTCGGCCTCACTCGATTCGGCGGCGCCCTGCGTGTCCACGAAGCGCCCGTCCCGCAGCACCGTGATGGCATCACACAGCGCGAAGATCTCCGGCATGCGGTGCGACACGTAGACGATCGTCACCCCTCGTTCGCGCAGGTCGTGCAACAAGCGAAACAGCGCTTCCGTCTCCGGCACGCCGAGTGAGCTCGTCGGTTCATCGAATACGATGACCTTTGCGCCCTCGCCGACCGCCGCCGCGATCTGCACCAACTGCTGCTCCGCCACGCTGAGGGCGCGCATCTCCCGGTCGGGATCGATGCGAACGCCGACGGCAGCGAGCAGCTCCTGGGCCTTGGTGCGCAGCGCCGCGCGGTCCACCAGCCCGAAGCGGCGTGGCAGCGCGCCGAGACAGAGGTTTTCCCCGACGGTGAGGTTGTCGCAGAACGAGAGCTCCTGATGCACCATCGCCACACCGGCGTCGCGCGCATCACGCGGGGACGAAAAACGCACGGGACGGCCGAAGAGCTCGACCGTCCCGCTGTCCGGCACGTGAATCCCCGCGAGGATCTTCCCCAGCGTGCTCTTTCCCGCTCCGTTCTCACCGCAGAGGGCATGACACGACCCTGCGGCGACCTCGAAGCTCACGCCGTCGAGTGCCGTGATCCCGGCGAAATGCTTCGACAGTCCGGTGAACCGGATCGCCGGTGCCGCGGCGCCCACCTCAGTGGCTCACTTCGGGAGCGCGAGGAACTTGGGATCCACGTCCGTGAAGCCCCAATCCTTCAGCTGACGTGCCCAAGCGCCGAGGTTGTCCCTGGAGACGCGCACGAGGTCCATCTGCACGTGCGCCGGGACGTCCTGCTTTTTGTAGACGTGGTCGAAGATCGTCTTCACCGAAACATAGCCCCAGCTGTACGTAGGCTGCGCGAAGAGCACCGGGGCGAGCCCCTTGTCGACGTAGGCCAGCTGCGCCGGGAGCGCGTCGATCGACACGATCTTCACCTTGGCCGGGTTCAGGTCGGTGAGCAGCGTCTGCGTGAAGAGCGCCCAGCCCCCGATCATGGCGTAGCCGTTCACGTCCGGATAGGCGTTCATCACGCGCAACACTTCGGCCGCGGCATCCTGTGGCGTCTCGGCGTGGTAGAAGGCGTTCACGATCGTCATGCCGGGATACTTCTTGGCCGCTTCCTTCACGCCGTTCACGCGCTTCTGGAGATTCGGCGCGTTCTGGTTGCCGCCGAAGATCGCGATCTTCCCCTTGCCCCCCATCTGCGTCGCGAGTTCATCCATCACTTGGCGACCCATCGCCGCATCGTCGCCGCCGTAGAAGCTGAAGCGCTTGGAGTCGGCCACGTCGCTGTCGAAGGTCATGACCGGCACGCCACGATCCACGGCGGCGTTCACCGCGCCCAAGACCTTCCCGGCATCACTCGCGCTCAACAGGATGGCGTTGGCGCCCCCATCGACCGCCTGCGCGATCCGCTGCGCCTGCACGGTGCCGTCCTCGTTGGGCGGGGTCAGCCAGTCGATCGTGACCGTCACCCCTTCGCTCTTGCTCAACTCGGCGGCGGCGGCCTCGGCGCCCTGCTTGCCGGAGAGGAAGACGGGGTTGGTGGAGCTCTTGGCGATCAGAGCGATCGTGAAGGTCTTGCCGCCGCTCGCGGCGGCGCCGCTCTCCTGCTTCCCGCCACCGCAGGCCGCCAATACGGAAAGGCCCGCGACCGTCATCATTCCACGCAGCGTACGCATCACGACTCCACCACTGAGGCTTGAGGGTTGGACTTTGAAGGGCCCGCGCTTCCGGCGCGCGCGATCCGGCGCGCGAGCAGCTTGGTCCCTCCCTGATCGAGCACGACGGCGACGATCATCGCCCCGCCGATGATGATCCATTCGTAGTTCTGGTCCAGATGCAAGGTACGGATCGCCTGCCGGATCATGACGATCAGCAGGGCGCCGAGCATGGCGCTCACCGCGCTGCCTTTGCCTCCGGTGAGACTCGCGCCGCCCACCACCGCCGACGCGATCACATACAACTCGTATCCGTTGGCATCAGAGGAGGTCGCCGAGCCGTAGAAGGCGGCACCAAGGAAGGCGGCGACGCCGGCCATGAGGGCGGAAAGCACGAACACGCCCAAGGTGATCCGTCCGACATTGAGCCCGGAGAAGCGGCTCGCCTCGGCGTTCCCGCCGACGGCGAAGATATGGCGCCCCATCACGGTGCGGGTCAGGTAGAACATCCCCGCGACCGTCGTGGTGACCATGACCAGCAGCGGAACCGGATAGAGCGCGGTGCCCATCCCCATGGACGCCTTGGCAACCGAGGTGAGCGCCGCCGGCACCAGGATGCTCTCGGCGTGACTGATCACGAAGGCCACGCCGCGAAGGATCCACATCGTCCCCAGCGTGATGATGAAGGGGTGCACTCCAAGGCCGATCACCATGAGCCCGTTGGCGAGCCCGCAGAGCAGGGCGACCGCGAGGCATGCGGAGAGTCCGAGTGCGACCGTGGCTGCGGGGCCCATCGGCCCTGCAGCGCGCAACACCATCGCCATGACCACGCCGGAGAGTGCGAACACCGCGCCCACGGAAAGGTCGATCCCACCCGAGATGATCACGATCGTCGCTCCCACGCCCATGATCGCGAAAGCGCTCGCGTCGGTGGCCATCTGGATGAGCGTATGCGCGTTCAGGAAATCGTTGACCGTGCGCCCGGACAACGGATCGGTGTGCGTCCCGGCGGCCAGGGTGAGGGCGGTACCGAGGACGAACAGGACCGCCAGCAGACCAAGCTGCTGGGAGCGGGCAACAGAGCGACCGAGTGCGCGGAGCATCGAGGGGAAAAGCTACGCCCCGGCACCGGACCGTGCCACCGAAAGCATTCGAATACCTTCCGCCTCCGTGGCCGCTCCGGTAATCTTGCGGGGTTCCCGTCACCTCTGGCTCGAGGGCCCGATGGCCATCTACAAGTTGCAGTCCAATGTCGGCGGCAAGCGTGCCGCGGCCGCCGCGGCGCGCAAGGCGCCTCCCCAGAAGCCCGTTCGCCCGGTGACCTTCGGGGTCATCGTCGGGAACCGGGGGTTCTTTCCCGGCCATCTGGCCCGGACGGGGCGTGAGGAGATGCTCGCCGCCCTGGCGAAGGAGGGGTTCAACGCGGTCGCCCTCGGGATCGAGGAGAGCACGCACGGAGCCGTCGAGAGCCGCGATGAGGCCAAGCGCTGCGCCGCCCTCTTCAAGAAGCACCGCGAGGAGATCGACGGAATCATCGTCACCCTCCCGAACTTCGGCGATGAGCGTGCGATCGCCGAGACGATCCGCATGGCGGGGCTCAACGTCCCCGTGCTGATCCACGCCGCGGCGGACGATCCCAAGAAGATGCTCATCGACAACCGTCGCGACGCGTTTTGCGGCAAGATGTCGGCGTGTAACGTGCTGTCGCAGTACGGAATTCCGTACTCCCTCACGACGCTCCACACCATCGCCCCTGACGCGCCCCTCTTCCGCGAGGATCTGCGCCGATTCGCCGCGACTTGTCGCGTGGTGCGCGGGTTGCGCAACGCGCGCATCGGCGCGATCGGCGCGCGCCCTGCGGCCTTCAAGACGGTGCGGTACTCCGAGAAACTGCTCGAGGCCTCGGGGATCGCCGTCGAGCCGATCGACCTCTCCGAGATCCTTGGGCGCATCAACCGCCTCAAGGACTCCGATAAGGCGGTGAAGGCCAAGCTGGCCGAGATGCATGCCTATGTGGACACGGGCGCTGTCCCGGATGCGGCGCTCATCAAGATGGCCAAGCTCGGCGTCGTCACCGACCAGTGGATGGTCGAGGCCGACGTCACCATCACCGCCGTACAGTGCTGGACTTCGCTCGAGGAGTTCTTCGGCGTGGTGCCCTGCACCCTCATGTCGATGATGAGCGATGCCAACGCACCGAGCGCCTGTGAGGTGGATGTCGTCGGCACCATCAGCATGCACGCGCTGACCTTGGCGTCGCAGACGCCGAGCGCGCTGCTCGATTGGAACAACAACTACGGTACGGATCCCGACAAGGCGGTCTGCTTCCACTGCAGCAATCTCCCCAAGGCGTTCTTCGAAGCGCCGCGGATGGATTACCAGGAGATCATCGCCGGCACGGTGGGGCGCGAGAACACCTACGGCACGATCGTCGGCAAGGTGAAGGCCGGACCGATGACGTACGCGCGATTCTCCACCGACGATCGCCGCGGCGTGATCCGCGGCTATGTGGGGGAAGGGGAGTTCACCCGCGACAAGCTCACCACCTTCGGCGGCGCCGGCGTGGTGAAGATTCCGCGCTTGCAGGAGCTGCTCCGCCACATCTGCACCAACGGCTTCGAGCATCATGTGGCGGGGACCTTCTCGCACGTCGCGGCCGCCGTGCACGACGCGACCACCCGCTACATGGGGTGGGACGTGCATCACCACCAGTAGCATGCCGATCGTCGCGGGAGTGGATTTCGGCACGCAGAGCGTGCGCGTGTCGATCGTCGACAGCGTGCGCGGCGTGATCGGGCACGGCGTGTCCGAGTATCCGGTGCTTCGCGATCGCCGCGATCCGGATTTCGCGACGCAGTCGCACGCCGATCACATGCGCGCGCTCACGGCGGCGATGGCCACGGCGCTCGCCGACGCGAAGGTGCGCGGCAGCGACGTCCTCGCGCTCGCGCTCGACACCACCGGGTCCACCGTCATCCCCGTCGACGCCGGGCTGAAGCCGCTCGACGACTACTACCTCTGGTGCGATCATCGCGCCAAGGACGAAGCCGCGCTGATCACCGCCAAGGCGCACGAGCTGGGGCTCGAGGCGATCCACCTCTGCGGTGGTGTGTATTCCTCCGAGTGGGGGTTCGCGAAGCTGCTCCACTGGCTGCGTCACAACCCCGACAAGCGTTCGCGCTTCGCCTCGGCGTTCGAGCACTGTGACTACGTCGCCGGTGTCCTCTGCGGCTATCGCACGCCCCGCGAGGTCCCGCGCTCCATCTGCGCGATGGGACACAAGTGGCTCTGGAGCGCGGCGCTCGGTGGGCTGCCGAGCGAGGCGTTCCTCGTGGCGGTCGACCCGCTGCTCGCCGGGGTTCGCGAGAAGCTCGACGGCCCGTATCGCACCTCGGATCACATCGCGGGGCATCTCTCGGCGGAGTGGGCCGCGACGCTCGGGCTCAAGGCCGGGATCCCGATTCCCGTCGGCGCCTTCGACGCGCACTGGGACGCGATGGGCGCTGGCGTCACCGAAGGCGATGTCGTAAACGTCCTCGGCACTGCCACCTGCATCATGGCGATCGCCCGCGAGGCGGGGCGCGTGCCCGGCGTCTGCGGTGTGGTGCCCGGCTCGATTCATCCCGGCTACATCGGCGTCGAATCGGGGCTCTCCGCCTGCGGCTACCTGTTCGAGGCGATCACCAAGCGCAGCGGGCGGAGCGCGGCCGAGCTCACGGCGGGGATCGCGAAGCACCGAGCGGGCGAGACGGGATTGTTGCGTCTCACCTGGGACAACGGCGACCGCACGGTGCTCGTGAACCCGAACTTGGGCGGTGTGACGCTCGGCTGGAACCTCAATCACACGGCGGAGGACGACCTCTTCTCCGCGATCGAGGGGACGGCCTTCCACACGAGGGTGATCTTCGAGCGGATGCAGGAGCACGGAGTGCCGATCCGCCGCGTGATCCATGGCGGGGGCATCCCGCAGAAGAACGAGGTGCTGAACCAGGTCTACGCCAACGTGCTCGGCGTGCCGGTGCTCGTCCCGGAGCGGCCGATCACGAGTCTGGGGTCGGCGTTGTTCGCGTTCCTCGCGGCGGGAGTGTTCCCCGATCTCGAATCCGCGCAGCGAGCGCTCTGCCCGCCGAATCGCGTGGTGGAGCCCCAACCGGCGGCGCAGAAAGTGTATACAGAATTGTATACAATCTACCGGTCGCTCTATTATGGCATGGGGACGCCCGACTCCGCCCCGATGGCGATGGGTGCGGTGTTGCCGGAACTGCGACGGATCGCCGCCGAGGTGCGCGCCGCCGACTGATCGGGCGGCGCGCAGGGGACGGCGCGCCTACGGCTTCTGGAGCGTCGTGTCGAGCGCGAGCAGCCCGTTCAACACCGACTGTGGCGCCAAGAAGGCCGACCCGTGCCGCATCCCGCGCGCGGCCTTGAGCGAGTCGCTGAACGGTTGCCAGGTCACGAAATCGTGCGTGCGCAACGCGCCGTACTTCCCCTTGGTGTACTCGTCGTAGTAGAGGTACCACCAGCCGTTCGACTTGAGCAGTGACGGCCCTTCCGTGTGCACACCGGTGATCGCCGGCCCGGCGGGGCCGTAGGGGCCCGTGGCGTGCTTGGCCGAGGCCACGCGGAGGTTGCGGCGCTCCGGGTAGAAGGTCTCGTCCTTCATCACGAGATAGTAGGTGTCCCCTTCCTTCCGGATTGTCCCATCGATCGCGCAGAAGCCGCCATCGTAGAGGAGCTTGGCCTTGGTGTAGCTCTTGAAGTCCTTCGTGGTCGTGAAGTAGAGCCGGTGGTCGGCGCGTCCGCGCGAGGTCTTCTGCGCGAGCGAGTCGGTGGCGGGGAATCGTCCAGGGATCGACGACGACCAGACGATCACGAATTCCCGCGTGGCGTCATCGTAGAAGAGGTCCGGCGCCCAGGTGTTGAGGGCGGTGGGCTCGTGCTCCATCACCGGGACCTTGGTCTGCTCCGACCAGTGAATCAGATCCTTGGAGTGCGCGACGCCGATCGCGTGGTCGTTCCAGGAGATCGTCCACACGAGGTGGAACATCCCGTCGGGGCCCTGCAGGATGCTCGGATCACGCATCAGTGCGGCGGTGTTGTCCCACTCCTGCCACCCGCGACCGGCACCGTTCACGGCCGGTGTGATCACCGAGCGGCCGTTGTTCAGCGGCGACCACGTGATGCCATCCTTGCTCCACGCAAGGTGGACGCCATCCTCGCCGTTACGCGTGAAATACGAGAAGAGGAAGGCCCTCGGCTCCTCCGCCGGCGCACCGGCGCTGCCCGTACTCGCCGGTCGGGTGCCGCGTCCAGCACAGGCTGCGGCGATCAGCGCTACTCCCGCGACGAGCGCCGCCGTACCAGAGGCGCGCCGCATCACTTCATTCCGGGCTGCCCATAATACGCCCCGGGGCCGTGCTTCCGCAGGAAATGCCGATTCAACAACGGCTGTGCGATGGGCGCGGCCTTGGGGTTGATCGCCAACGTCTCCATGGCGATCCGCGCCACCGTCTCGAGCACGTCGGCATACTCGACCGCCTTCGCCACCGTGCTCCCCCAGACGAACGACGCGTGCGATCGCACCAGCACCGCGGGTACCTGCAACGGGTCGATCCCCTTGAAGCGCCGGACGATCACATGTCCGGTGTTGGCCTCGTAGTCGCCGCTGATCTCCCGCGCGGTCATGGCGTCGGTCACTGGCACCGACCCATGGAAGTGGTCGGCATGCGTGGTCCCGAAGCACGGAATCTCCCTCCCGGCCTGCGCCCACGCGGTGGCATGCGGCGAGTGGGTATGCACGATCGCATTCACCCCCGCGAACGCGCGATACAACACGAGATGCGTCGGCAGATCCGACGACGGCCGCAACGCCCCGCGGGCCACCTGCCCGTTGAGATCACACGCGACCAGCATCTTCGCCGTCAGCTTCGCGTACGGCACACCACTCGGCTTGATCACCACCACGCCACGCTCGCGGTCGAAGCCGCTCACATTGCCGAACGTGAACTGCGCCAGCCCGCGCCTGAAGATCTCGATGTTCGCGGCCAGCACCTCCTTCCGCAGCTGCTCGATCGTGCGCGCCATCAGCCGATCCCGGCGCGCTGCTTGGCGCGTGCGATCACCTGCGCCATCACGTCACGATGTGCGGTGTAGGTGTCATCCACGACTTGCAGCGTCGGGATGGCGGTGGTCGAGAGGCCGAGCGTCTCAACGTTGAAGCGCTGGAAGCCGGCTTCGTGCACGCCGCTGCTCCCGCGCCCCGCGGCTGGGGCGCTCAGGTGCGAGAAGAACTTCGCGTACTTCTGCCAGCGCGCGCCGCCGCCGGCATGGTACATCGGGATGAACTGATAGAGCGCGTCGTACGGCATCTCGCCGACGCACGCGACCTTCGGGAACTTCTCCCGCAGGTCCATGACCATGCGCTTGGTCCCCTCGTGCATGTCACCCGTGGTGCTGTTCACATGCCCTCCGACGATGTCGAGGAAGTACGCATCCACGCCGAATCGTTCGATCGTCTCCGCGATCCGTCCGGTGATGTGATTGCGCCAAGCATCGTGGCCGAGGTTCATGTAGGTCAGCCAGCCGTCCTGATGCCGGTCGTTGTTCCAGTCCACCCAGTTCAGGTTGTAGAGATCGCCGTCGATCTTGTACGTGGATCCGGCCTTGATCGAATCCCAGTTCGGGTTGTTGCGATTGGCGGAGTTCGCGCCGAACATCGGCATCATCTTGAACCCCATCTTCTGCCCTTCCTGGATGAGGCGGCGGAATCCCGCCTCACCGCCCATCCGCTCCGGCACCTTGTAATTCGGATAATCCCAATAGTACCGGCCGTCCCACGAGGCGAGGAATACGAGTACGCGATCCGCGGGGATCTGCGTGGCCATCCAGCGCAGGATCTCGAGCTGCTTGGCGTAGTCGTTGAAGATGTAGCCGGTGTAGTGCTGCCCGTGGAATGTCGTCACCATGGCGATCTGGCGCATCCACGCTGGCACGTCGGTGCGCGATTCCCAGGTCGGCAGCGCGAACGCCGTCTCGATGTGCGCCATGTGCGGCGCCATCGCCCCTTCGAAGGTCGTGGCGTGCCCGATGCGCCAGGTGGGAACGCTCACCCGCTTGTCGTTCCGCCACCCGTCATGTTCATAGATGGCCTCGACACGGAACCCCTTCTCTCCCTGCTGGAAGTAGTAGCGCTTGGGACGCACCCGCTCGTCGAGCGTCGAGAACCACATGAAGTCGCTCTCCGAGGCCTGCAGCACCGCGATGGGCGTGGTCATCCCCGCCGGGCTGAACGCCCCGTGCAAGTCGCCCGCGCCGAAGGTGTATCCGCCCAACAGATCGCCCTCGTTGGGATTGGTGAAGCCGCCCCCGCCGAAGGAGATCTGCCCCTTGGGAACGTCGCGGATCACCGTGGTGACCGTCTTCACCGGATGCGGCATCTCGACGACCGTGTCCCACTCGATCGTCGTGCCGTTGCGGCGGAAGGTCGCCGTGAAGGCGCCCTTTACCTTCTCCTGCCCACCGGCCCAGACGAACGAGTCGCAGGTGAGCTTCAGCCCGTCGTCGTTCCCTTCGGCGCGCATGCGCGACCGGTCGAGCGAGTAGGTGTTTTCCGGCGTGAAGATCACGAAGCCGAACCGATGCGGGCCGAAAACGACCGAGGGTTCGGGGAAGTCGAAGCTGAAGCGCATGAACGACCGTCCGCGCGCCGGCGTATAGACTTCGCTCGTATTGAACAGCGGGATGATGTCTCCCGTGGTCCGGGTCGGGGCCACGTCGAGCACCCGCGGCGGAGCGGTCGGTGCTGACGGACTCGCGTGTGCCACCGTCGCTGACGCGGCGTCGGCGGCAAGTCCGGCAGCAGCGGCCGCGCCCAGGGCCTTCAGGGCGTCGCGGCGGGAGAGGGAATCGCTCATCAGCAGGCTCGTCGGGAAAGGGGGGACCTCATGCGGAATATGCGGTTCGGTGCGAGGGCAAGCCAGATGGTGTTTCCTGACGGTGCGAGGTGCGGAGGAGCAGCGGCGCGTGTAAGCGCTGAACAGCGTGGGACATGTCACCTCTCATCCAACGGTTCCGTGTGGCACTTGCCCTGATTGGTCCTTGCATGGTGGTGGCACCGCTGGTGGCCGTGGGGTTCATCCTGGCCATTCCGCTCTGGCCCGTGTTGGTGCTCCTGTCCGGATTCGGCTGGCTGCTGGCCGCCGCGCTGGAGCAGATGCTGCGGATCGTCGGCGTTCGCGCGACCGATGGATGGGGACTGGCCGCCCGCCGCCTCTTCTTGGCGATCCTCACGCCATGGACCTACTTCGATCCCCCAAAACGGAAGTCGCCTCCGGGCGACTGAGCGCGCGGCGGCCACTGGCCATGCGTCGCATCATTGGCGATTATCTGTCATCGTTGCTCCTTTCTTCACGCCATGCCCGTCTCACGAGGTAGCCGTGTACTCTCCTGACGAACTGCTCGAACAGGCCCATCTCGAACTTGCCCGCGCCGATCACGACGAAGAGGCCACAGGGCTCGATCGTCGTCAGTTCATGTTCTATTCGCTCGTGGCCGCCGCGGCGACCACCTTCGGAGCGGACAAGTTGCGTGCCCAGGGCGCGACGGGCGCTTCGGTGGTCCCGGCGGGTGGGCGGGGGGGTGCGCAGCAAGCGCCGCAGGCCGCGCCGCCGATCCCCCTCGGCAATGGCGAGGCCCCCGCGCTCCAGTTCCAAGCCTATCCTGGCGGCACCGGCGCGCTGATGGAGAAGCTCGCCCGCGAACGTGGTCGGGCGGCCTTCGACCGTGCGTCATGGGTGGTCGAGAAGTGGACGGGACCGGTGCCGACGAACGCCGAGGATATCGCATTCCTCCCGGCGCACAAGCTCGCGTCGCTCCTCAAGGAGCGAAAGATCACATCGGTGAAGCTCACCGAGATCTACCTCGAGCGCCTCAAACGACTGAACCCGACGCTCCTCTGCGCGGTCACCATCACCGAGGATCTGGCCCGCGCGCAGGCGACCCAGGCCGATGCGGAGATCAAGGCCGGGAAATATCGCGGCCCGCTTCACGGTCTCCCGTACGGCGTCAAGGATCTCTTCGCGACCAAGGGGATTCCCACCACGTGGGGTGCCGCCGATTTCGCCACCCGGATCATCGACGAGGACGCGGAAGTCGTCGTGCGACTGCGTGAGGCCGGCGCCGTGCTGGTCGCCAAGCTCTCCACCGGCCTCTTTGCGCAGAACGACCAGTGGTTCCGCGGGCGCACGAACAACCCGTGGAATCTCTCCCAGGGATCGAGCGGGTCGTCTGCCGGCCCGGCCTCGGCGACCGCCGCCGGCTGCGTGGCCTTCAGCATCGGCACCGAGACGAGTGGTTCGATCGTCAGTCCGAGTACGCGCTGCGGGGTGAGCGCACTTCGACCGACCTTCGGCCGCGTGAGTCGTTCGGGCGGCATGGTGCTCGCCTGGTCGCAGGACCGCGTGGGTCCCATCACGCGCTCGGTCGAGGATGCGGCGATGGTCTTCAATGTCATCCACGGCGCCGACGAGAAGGATCCGAGCACACTGACGACTCCGTTCCATTTCGAGCGCAACATCAAGTTCGCGGGCCTTCGGATCGGCGTCGATCCCAATGGCGCTCCCAAGGAGTTCGTCGACAAGCTGCGCGACCTCGGGGCGAAGACCACGGAGATCGGGGCCCGGCCCTCAGTCGGGGGCGCTGCACCGCTTGGCGGACTCAACAGCGAGTACGCCGCCGCGTTCGATGAATACGTGCAACGGAAGGCCAAGGAGATCGGACTCGATCTGAACAATCTGCCGGCCCCGACGCAACCGGCTGGCGGTGGGCGTGGCGGTGTGGCGCCCTACGGGATGGCGGCGAACCCGGACAATCCGATGGCACCGGCGGATTGGAATCCGCGCTTCGTCTCCGGCCGCTCGATCAAGTCCATGGACTTCATCAACAATCAGCGTCGCCGATTGATCCTGACGACCAAGTGGGGGGAGTTCATGAAGGACCTCGATATGTTCATCGCGGGTCCATCCACCGACGTGGGCATCAACGCCCAGACCGGACATCCCTGCGTCGTCGTCCCCTACAAGTTCGACGTGCCGGCCCAACAGGGCGGCGGCGGTGGGGGCGGTGGACGTGGCGCCGGGGCAGCGGCACCGACCGCGCCGGCCACTCCTGCGCTCAATCCGCAGCCGATCTGCGCGACGATCATCGGGGGGCTGTTCAACGACGACAAGATTCTCAGTGTCGCGCATCAGTTTCAAACGCACACCGACGTCGCCAACAAGCGCCCCGCGCTCTGAACGGGCGTTCGCGCAGCGACGCAGGGGGGGCATGCCGATCGGCATGCCCCCCTGCGTCACATTCGCACGGCATCACGCCGTCGCGGCCATCTCCGCGATCAGCGCCACCCGTGCCTCTGCGATGATCGTCCGCGTGCGTTCCTTGAGCGCCATCAGGTCGTCGGTGCCGAGTCCCGTGGTCGGGATCGGATCCAACACCTTCACCCACGCCCGGGCGCGCTGGAACCGGAACGTTCCCTTGGCCATGCACGACCGTGACCCGGCGACCACCAGCGGAAGAATCGGCACCCCCGCTTCGATCGCGAGCTTGAAGGCGCCGTTCTTGAACGGGAGCAACTCCCCGTCACGCGAGCGCGTCCCCTCAGGGAAGATCATCACGCTCACCTGCTTCGCCAAGCGATCGTGCGCGGCCGCGAGCGCATTCACGGCACTGCGCTTGTCCTCGCGCACGAGCCGGATATCTCCCGCCATCCGCATCATCCATCCGAAGCAGGGGATATTGAACATCGTCTCCTTCGACATCCACTTCATCTCCCAGGGGAGATGGGAGATCAGGAAGATGTCGGCATACGACTCGTGGTTCGACACGACCACATACGGCCGGCGCGGATCGGTGATGTACGGCCCGATCGTCTTGAAGTCCCATAGCGGATTGATCTGCACCGCCGTGATCCCGACGATGCGCAGGAACCGTCCCGCCGCGTAGCGACCCTTGTCGAAGGGCGCCGTCAGGCAGAAGAGCACGAACATGATCGGCGTGCCCAGGATCACCAGCGCGATCGAGGAGATCCACGCCCACAAATTGAGGATCGCGTCCATTACGAGACGCTCCGGTGATTGCCGCACACCCGGGCGCAGGTCCCGGGAATCACAAGGGGATCACGCGCCGAGCTTCTTCCGCGCCAGCGGACGCGCGAATGCGGCCGGCGGATTGTGTGCGGTGGCGAGATCATAGGCCTTCTGCCACAGCGCCTTCGCGTCGGCGGTCTTTCCCTGTTTCTCGTACGTCATTGCCAACAGCGAGATCATGAACGGGTCGGTTCCATTCCCCTGCAGGGCGAGCGCCGACGTGAGATGCGATGATGCGCCGGCCAGATCCCCGGTGTAGAGAGCGACGTAGCCCTCGAGATACGGCAGGAAGCGCGCCTGTGCCGCCGCCATCGCCGAGTCGCCCGCCAGGATCTTGCGGGCGTCCGCGATCTGCTTGGCGGCCTCGCTCGCGTTGCCGCGACGGGCCGCGAGTCGGCCGAGCGCGTGCGCCAAGCGGAAATTCCAGAGTGACGTGGGGTGGGTCTTGGGGGAGGGCTCCTTCAGGCCGAGTGCCGTGCCCTTGCGGTACCACACCTCGGCGACGTCGAGATTGCCAGCATCGATGCAGACGCGGGCGGCCTCGTTCGCCATCTCCCCCTGCTGATAGAACGCATTCTGCGGCTCGGCGGCCTCGCGCGTTGCCCAATACGCGATCACCAGTGTTTCGTACTTCACCGTGTTGGCGCAGTCACCATCGAAGGCATATGAGATCGCCATCGCCCGTTGTGCAGCCGCTTTTGCCGCCGCGTCGGGTGCGTTGTCGATCTGAGCCTGGAAGATGGCCCGAGCCTTCGTGGTCTGTCCTTCGACATCGAGACGCGAGGCCTCTCGGGTGCTGTCGGCGCGCGGGGTACGGGCGGCTGCTCCCCCCTGGGCGGACAGGGCCACCGGTGCCGTGAACACCACGCCGGCAGTGACCAGTGAACGTAGCAACTGTGGACGCGGCATCGGTCTCTCCCGGAAAGGATTACGGATTCAGCACAACCAGCTGTTCGATTCCCGGCCACGACGCGGCATTGTAGGTCGTGATCGTCTTCAGATAGTGCTCGCAGGCATCACCGAACTGCGCGCGAACCATCTCCACTGCCTTCTTGGTGGTCGTTTCGTCACAGAACGGCGGCGTGGCGTCTTCGGCGATGTGTCCGTCCTTGTGCGCCACGCCCGCCGCGTCGAGGAAGGCAATCTGGATGGCAGGCTCGAGCTCCACGTAGAGGTGCAGGAGCATGTCCAACTCGTCCTGCGGCTGCAGCGCGTTCAGGCGCACGACTTCCTTGGCCAGCTTCTCGGGCGACCAGGTCATGAGCGTGACTGCGCGGAACCCGCCTCCCTTCTGCGCAATCCGCGCGGCCAGCGCGGCGCGGACTTCCTTGTGCTGCTTGGCCGACGCCATGATCACGGCGATACGGCGTTCGGCGGGGAGGGCACGCCAGGGAGTCAGAGTAGCCATGGAGTTGTCTTGAGGATTTCGATCGTCGGCACACACGCGTGCCGCGCACGGAAATTAGGGAGTGCAGGGGGCGCGACGCTAGCTGAGCCCCATGTGTGCGCGCACTTGCTGCAATGCGGTGACGAGCGCGTCGACGTCGTCGGCGTCGTTGTACACATAGAACGACGCCCGCGTCGTGGCCGGCACCTTGAGCGCACGCATCAGGGGCTGCGCACAATGATGCCCGGACCGGACGCACACCCCGGCACCGTCGAGGACCTGCGCGATGTCATGCGGATGCACCTCGTCCATCACGAACGACACTACCCCGGAGCGCTGCTCAGGTGGGGGGCCGAGGACCGTCAACCCCGGGACGTCCGCGAGACGCGCGGTGGCGTACGCGAGCAGCGCGGCTTCGTGCGCACGCACGCGTTCCATCCCGAGAATGTCCAGATACTGCACGGCCGCGGCCAGCCCCACCGCCCCGGCGACATTCGGCGTTCCGGCCTCGAACTTGTGCGGCAACACATTCCACGTGCTGCGGTCATCGGCGACCATCGCGATCATGTCGCCGCCGAATTGATACGGCGGCATGGCCTCGAGGATCTCGCGGCGCACCACCAGCCCGCCGATCCCCATGGGACCGAGCATCTTGTGACCGCTGAAGGCGTACACGTCCACCCCGAGCGCGTCGACCGCCGAGTCGAAATGCGGCGCGCCCTGCGCGCCGTCACAGACCACCAGCGCACCGGTCGTGCGCGCGATGCGCACGATCTCCGCCACCGGATTGATCGTCCCGAGCGCATTCGACACCTGCCCGAACGCCACCACCTTGGTGTTCGGCGTGCAGCACTGCGCGAGGTGCGCCAGATCGAGCACGCCCCCCGGGGCCAGCTCGGCGATCACGAACTCCGCCCCGACCGCCAGCGCCAACTGCTGCCACGGGACGAAGTTCGCGTGGTGCTCCAACCGCGTCACGACGATCCGGTCACCGGCCTTCACATTCGCCCGTCCCCAGGCCGACGCCATCACGTTGATGCTCTCGGTCGTACCGCGGGTGAAGATCAGCGTGTCGACGTCGGCCACGCCGAGGAACCGCGCGACACGTTTCCGCGACCGTTCGTACGCCTCGGTCGATTGTGCCGACAGTTCGTAGGCCCCGCGATGCGGGTTCGCGTTGTGCTGTTCGTAGTAGCTCTGCATCGCCTGCAGCACCGCGCGCGGCTTCTGTGTCGTGGCGGCGCTGTCGAGGTAGTGCAGATGATCACGTTCGTCGAGCATCGAGAAGTCGTCGATGTCGACCAGCGGTCGCTCGCAGCCGGTGCGGAGCAGGGCGGGCGGGTTCATCGCGAGGCGTCGTCGAGCGCCGCCTTCATGGCATGCCAGCCGAGCGAGGCGCACTTCACACGGAGCGGGAACTTGCTCACGCCGGAGAGCGCCTTCATCCCGCCGGTGATCCCCTCGATGCCATGACCGGTGACCATCGCGTGGAAGCGGTCGAAGATCGCGTGCGTCTCGGTCAAGGTCTTTCCCTTCACGGCCTGCGTCATCAACGAGGCGCTCGCCTTGCTGATGGCGCACCCTTGCCCCTGGAAGCTCACGTCAGCCACCCGGTCACCGTCGAGCTTGACCCACACGGTGACCTGATCCCCGCACAACGGATTCAATCCGTCCGCATGGCCGGAGGCGTCCGCCATGACGCGGAAATTCTGCGGCCGACGATTATGGTCGAGAATGATGCTCTGGTACAGCTCCTCCAGCTCGGCGGACATCCGTCACCGCTGCCGCGTGTGGGTGAAATGCTCGAACACCCGTTCTTCGAGACCGATGCGCAGCGGGTCGATCTCGATCAACTCCAGCGCCTCCGCCGCGAACGCGTACGTCAGGAGCGCGCGCGCATTGTCCGCACCGACGCCGCGGCTCTTGAGGTAGAACAGCGACAGCTGGTCCAGCTTGCCGACCGTGGCGCCGTGCGTGCACTTCACATCATCGGCGAAGATCTCCAACTGCGGCTTGGTGTCGACCTTCGCGGTCTCGCTCAACAGCAGCGCGTGATTCGTCTGCTTGCCGTCGGTCTTCTGCGCGATCGGATCCACATAGACCTTGCCATTGAACACGCCGTGCGAGGCGCCGTCGAGAATCCCCTTGTACAGCTCGCGGCTCGCACAGTGCGGCGCGAGATGCTCGACGAAGGTCTGATGGTCGACGTGCTGCGTGCCGTCCATCAGGTACAACCCGTTCAGGCGCGTTTCGGCGTTCTCGCCACCCAGCCGCGTATAGACGTTCGTCCGCGACAGCGCAGCTCCGGTCGCGAAGGAAAACGAGTGGAACCGCGAGTCCCGCGCCTGCGCGACTTGCACGGTTCCCACATGGAACGCGGACGTGCTCTCCTGCTGCACCTTGTAGTGCTGCACCGTCGCATGGGGTCCCACGTCGATCTCGGCGACCGCGTTCGTGAAATAGCACGCGCCCCCCGTGGCCACGTGCGACTCCACGATCGTCACTTGAGCGAACTCGTCCGCCACGACCAGCAAGCGCGGAAAGATCGCGCCGCCCTCGAGCTGTGCATCCGCCACATGCACGATATGGATCGGTTCGTCGATGACGGTCCCCTTCGGCACGTGAACGACGACGCCATCGTGCGCGAACGCCGTATTCATGGCGGTGAACGGCGCATCAGTCCAGGCAGCGAGCGTGCCGAGCCGCTCCATGACGAACTCCGGGGTGGCCTTCAGCGCCTCGGCGAGGGGCAACACCGACACGTCGGCCGGCAGCCCGGCGTAGGCCGAGAGGCGCGGTTCGAACTGCCCGTTCACGAAGACCAAGCGATGCCATGACGCGTCGCCGATGGCGAGAGCGGCCACGTCCGTCGAGGTCAGCCCCGACGCCCGCTTGCCGCTCCCCATCGGACGGAACGCCTTCTCGGCGATCGGCGTGACGCTGGTGTAATGCCAATCCTCGTTGCGCGTCGTCGGGAACCCGAGCGCCGTGAAGCGGTCGAAGGCCGCGCGCTTGAGCTCCGGCAGCCACGCGCCGCCCGTGTTCGGCACCAGCGCCGCGAACGCATCTGCGTACGTGGCCATTACGCGGTCTCCAGCACCCAGTCGTATCCCTTCGCTTCGAGCTCGAGGGCCAGATCCTTGCCGCCGCTCTTCACGATCCGGCCGCCCGCGAGTACATGCACGAAGTCCGGCACGATGTAGTCGAGCAGGCGCTGGTAGTGCGTCACCACGATCGTCGCGTTGTCCGGGCGCTTGAGGGCATTGACCCCCTCGGCCACGATGCGCAAGGCGTCGATGTCGAGCCCCGAATCCGTTTCGTCGAGGATCGCGAGCTTCGGTGCGAGTACGGCCATCTGCAGGATCTCGTTGCGCTTCTTCTCGCCGCCGGAGAATCCGGCGTTGACCGACCGCTGCAGCATCGCCGGATCCATGTCCACGAGCTTGAGCTTCTCTTCCATCAGGTCGAGGAACTCCATCGGATCGACTTCGTCGAGTCCGTTCGCCTTGCGTACCTCGTTGTACGCCGAGCGCAGGAAGTAGGCGTTGGTGACGCCCGGGATCTCGACCGGATACTGGAAGGCGAGGAAGACGCCCTGCTGCGCGCGCTCCTCGGCCTGGAGGGCCAGCAGGTCCTTGCCGTCGAAGGACACGGCGCCGCCCGTCACGTCATACCCCGGATGGCCGGCGATGACCTGCGCGAGCGTGCTCTTGCCCGAGCCGTTCGGTCCCATGATGGCGTGCACTTCACCCGCGTTGACGGTGAGCGAGATCCCCTTGAGGATCTCCTTGTCGCCCACGTTCGCGTGGAGCTTGTCGATGATCAGCATTGCGGTGTCCCTATGGTCTCGCGGAGCGGCGATCGCCGCTCCTGATGATTGTCGTGTACGGTGGCGCGACCGGCCTCAGCCGACCGACCCCTCGAGCGTGATGCCCAGCAGTTGCTGGGCCTCGAGGGCGAACTCCATGGGGAGTTCCTTGAAGACTTCACGGCAGAAGCCACTGACGATCAGCGAGATCGCCTGTTCGGTGCTCAATCCGCGCGCTTTGCAGTAGAAGATCTGGTCTTCGCCGATCTTGCTCGTGCTCGCTTCGTGTTCGAGGGTCGCGCTGTTGTTGGCGACCTCGATGTAGGGGAAGGTGTGGGCCCCGCACTTGTTGCCGACGAGCATCGAGTCGCACTGGGTGTAGTTGCGCGCCCCGATGGCCTTGGGCATCACCTTCACCTGGCCGCGGTAGGAGTTCTGCCCCTCGCCCGCGGAGATCCCCTTGGAGATGATCGTGCTCTTGGTGTTCTGGCCGATGTGGATCATCTTGGTCCCCGTATCGGCCTGCTGCTTGTTGTTGACGACCGCCACCGAGTAGAACTCGCCGGTGGAGTTGTCGCCCTGCAGGATCACGCTCGGGTACTTCCAGGTGATCGCCGAGCCGGTCTCGACCTGGGTCCAGGAGATCTTGCTGTTCGTCATCGCCTTGCCGCGCTTGGTGACGAAGTTGTAGATCCCGCCCTTGCCGTCCTTGTCGCCGGCGTACCAGTTCTGCACGGTCGAATACTTGATGCTCGCGTTGTCGAGGGCCACGAGCTCCACCACCGCCGCGTGCAGCTGGTTGGTGCTGCGCTTGGGCGCCGTGCAGCCCTCGAGGTAGCTCACATAGGCGCCCTCGTCGGCGACGATGAGCGTCCGCTCGAACTGCCCGGTGTCGGCGGCGTTGATGCGGAAGTACGTCGAGAGCTCGATCGGGCAGCGGACCCCCTTCGGGACGTAGCAGAAGGAGCCGTCGCTGAAGACCGCCGAGTTGAGCGCGGCGAAGAAGTTGTCGGAGTACGGGACCACGGAGCCCAGATACTTCTGGATGAGCTCGGGGTAGTGATGGACCGCTTCGGTGAAGGAGCAGAAGACCACGCCGTGCTTGGCGAGTTCGTCCTTCATGGTCGTGCCGACGGAGACGGAGTCGAAGATCGCATCGACGGCGACGCCGGCGAGGAACTTCTGTTCCGTGAGCGAGATCCCGAGCTTGTCGTAGGTCTTGAGCAGCTCGGGGTCGACCTCATCCAGCGACTGCAGCGGCTTCACCGACTTGGGGGCCGAGTAGTAGCGGCTCGCCTGATAATCGATGGCCGGGTACTTGACGTTCGGCCAGTGCGGCTCGGACATCGTGAGCCAGCGACGATAGGCCTTCAGCCGCCAGTCGAGGAGCCACTGGGGTTCGTTCTTCTTGGCGGAGATCAGGCGGACCACGTCCTCGCTCAATCCCGGCGCGATGGTGTCCGCGTCGACATCGGTGACGAAGCCGTACTGATATTCTTTATTGACCAGCGCGTCGATCGAGGCGCTCATGAGCTCGAACTCCAGAAGTTGCTATCCAGATAAAAATACTCGACTTAGCGTCTGTTATCAACGCAGCAGGGTGTGAAATGGTGCCAGCTTCGACGCAATCAGCGAAGGCGCCGCGGCGGGTCCGAGGGAGCGGCCGGTGGAGGGGGTGATCCGATGCAGTGGTGGGTGACGCGGCGGCAATGAGATGAAAACATATGTTTTCTAAAAAGCTGTAAACTGTTGATTGAATGACTTTTACAACAAAACTAATAATGCGAGGCATCTGGTGGCGCCGGTGACGAGCGGGGCACCCACTGCCGCCGACCACGAAAACCCGTAACGCGAGGTATTGCGGTGGTGTCGCACGCGCACGACCCTTACTTTGGTTGGCACTTCCCCCGTCCTCATCTTCGCCAGGAAATCAAAACTTGCTCTTCTTCTGGGAGCTGTGGGCTCCAATCCTCGTCTCGTCGTGCACGGTCTTCGTGCTCGCGATGCTCCTGCGATTGGTGCTCCACCAGAGCGAGTGGCGACAGCTCCCGCAGCACGCGGAGGTGACGCAGGCGCTCCGTCGCGTCCCGCCGGCGCCGGGGCTCTACATGTTGCCCCACACCATCGGCCAGGACCTTGGCCGCGCGGACCTGCATGCCGCGCTCGAACAGGGGCCGGTCGCCTACATCACGATCGCCAGGAACGGCGTCCCCTCGGCCTCCGGCCGCCTCCTGACGAGCTTCCTGTATTACTGCGGCGTCAGCACCGTCGTGGCCTACGCCACATGGCACGGGTTCAGTACGCTGAACTCGGGCATCCGGCACATGCCGCTTGGCATTCCCTTCGCGCACGTGGTGCGGGTGGTCTTTGCCATCGCCGGCCTCGCCTATGCCGCGGCCGCGTTCCAGGACAGCGTCTGGTTCGGCCGTCCGTGGAAGAGCTTTCTGCTGACGATGGTCGATGCGGCCGTCTACGCCCTGTCCACCGCGGTCATCTTCGCCTGGCTCTGGCCGATCTGACGCGCGTGCGCTGATTACTGCGCGGGCATCAGCTCGGAAGGAAAGACGATCCGGAACTTCGATCCCTCGCCGAGCTCGCTCGTGACGATGATCGACATCCCCATCAGCGTGCACAACCGCCGCGAGATGGTCAGTCCGAGGCCCGTTCCGCCGAATGCGCGGGTCGTGCTGGCATCGCCCTGCTCGAACGGATCAAAAATCCGGTCGAGGCGCTCCTTGGAAATGCCGATCCCGGTGTCCTGAATCTCCACCCACCGCGGGCTCACACCATCGGCATCCACCGCGGCACGGATGGTCACCTGACCCCCGCGCGGGGTGAACTTGAGGGCGTTGCCCATGACGTTCATCATCACCTGACGCAGCCGGAAGGGATCGGCGATCACCGTACCGATCTCCGATGGGGTTTCGAGCGTCAACGTCACGCCGTCCTCGTCGGCCGAGCGCTGGAACGTCGCCACCAACTGCTCCAGGAAGCTCCGCAACGGCACGCGCTCCGGTGCGATCTCCACCTTGCCGCTCTCGATGCGGGAGAAATCCAGGATCTCGGAGATCAGTTTGAGGAGATGACTTCCCTGGCGCTCGATCTCCGACAGCGACGAGGCCTGATCCACGGTGACGGGACCATAGAGCTCTTCCATCACGGTCTCGGTCTGCCCAAGGATCACATTCAGGGGCGTCCGCAACTCATGGCTCATGTTGGCCAGGAAGCTGCTCTTGGCCGCATTCGATGCCTCGGCGCGCTCCTTCTGACGGCGCAACTCCACGGTGTACGCGGCGGAAGCCGCCTCCGCTTCCTTGCGCTCGGTGATGTCCCAGCCGAAGCCCAGCAGGTGCGTGATGCGGCCCTGGGGATCGCGCACCGGGGCGATGTTGCGCGCAAAGAAGCGCGGCGAACCGGTACGCGGGGAAATGGTCTCTTCGAAGCTGAGCAACTCGCCGGTCTCCAGCACGTGCCGCAGCGTGCGCTGCCGGCGCTCGGCGACGGACGGGTCCGACCCGCGGTACTGCCCATATTCCACATCGTCACGTCCGATGATCCACTGCCGCGTCGAGGGGTCGACGATTGCCCCGGGCGACACGTAGACGTAGCGGAGATCGCGGTCGAAGATCGCCAGCTGCAACACCGGCATCGCGTCGAGCACCAGATGCAGAAACGCGGCACTGTCCACGGCGGAGGTCGCTGCCGCCGCCAATCCGGAAAACTCGGCTGGGCTTCCCGTGAATCGCTTGGCGGCGAACGCCATGCGCTGTTCGTCTTCGATCCACACCAGTTCCCCGGTCACCACAAGCTGG
The DNA here is from genome assembly GCA_963978095.1 of uncultured bacterium. Lineage (GTDB taxonomy): Bacteria > Gemmatimonadota > Gemmatimonadetes > Gemmatimonadales > Gemmatimonadaceae > Fen-1231. The sequence continues at coordinate 35,024 of CAXBQP010000009.1, forward strand.
CTCTTGATCGTGCGGACGACGATCTGCCGCCCTTCGAGCCCGCGGAGCATGGCGAGGTTGGTGATGCTCCGGCCGCCCGGCAACTCGAACACTTGCCCGAAATGCATCCCCACGCGCATCTCTGGGGCCGTTTTGGCCCACGCCGGACCAAGACGCAACACATGTCCCCCGTCGTCAATGACGACGTAGTGCGGGAACAAGGTGGCGAAAAGGCCGGAACTCATGCGTCGGCGTGCATCGGGACGAAGGTGGAAACCACAAGATACCACGAACCGGGGACCCTCGGCATGGCCGATGATCCTCCCACGTACCTTACACTATCGGCGCCGGTCGGCCGGATGTGAAGCCGTTCACGCGCCGGTGTCGGATTCTCCACCGACGGGGAGGCGGGGGACTCCGTTGTCACGAGGAGCGCGCAGCAGCCCGGTCTGGGTGTACAACATCAACTTCTCGCGCGTGTCCACGATGTCCATGTTGCGCATGGTGAGCTGCCCGATCCGGTCGAGCGGGGTGAAGAAGGCCTCGCCCCGCTCCATCGTGAGCCGCTCCGGATTGTACGTCAGGTTCGGGCTCGACGTGTCCATGATGGAGTAATCGTTCCCGCGCCGCAGTTCGATCGTGACCTCACCCGTGATCGCGCGCGCCACCCAGCGTTGCGCGGAATCGCGCAGCATCATGGCCTGCGAGTCGAGCCAGCGCCCCTGGTAGAGCAGGCGGCCGAGCTTCTTCCCGTTGAGCCGGTACTGTTCGATCGTGTCCTCGTTGTGGATCCCCGTCACGAGGCGCTCGTAGGCGATGTAGAGCAGCGCGAGCCCGGGCGCCTCATAAATGCCACGGCTCTTCGCTTCGATGATCCGGTTCTCGATCTGGTCGCTCATCCCCAACCCGTGGCGCCCGCCGATCGCGTTGGCTTCCATGAACAGGGCGAGCGCGCTCTCGAACGTCTTGCCGTTGATCGCCACCGGTGTTCCTTCCTCGAAGCGGACCGACACCGCCTCGCGGGCGATTTTCACCTCGTCCTTCCAGAACGCGACCCCCATGATCGGCTGGACGATGTGAAGCCCCTTGTTCAGGAACTCCAAGTCTTTCGCTTCGTGCGTCGCGCCCAGGATGTTCGAGTCGGTGGAGTACGCCTTCTCGGTGCTCATCTTGTAGGCGAAGCCGTGCGCGTTCATGTACTCGCTCATCTCCTTGCGCCCGCCGAGCTCGTCGATGAACTGCTGGTCGAGCCACGGCTTGTAGACCTTGAGCGAGGGATTCGTGAGCAGCCCGTAGCGATAGAACCGCTCGATGTCGTTCCCCTTGTAGGTGCTGCCGTCGCCCCAGATGTTGACGTCGTCCTCGCGCATCGCGGCAACGAGCATCGTGCCGGTCACGGCGCGGCCGAGCGGCGTGGTGTTGAAGTAGGTCTGTCCCGCGGTGGTGATGTGGAAGGCCCCGCATTGCAATGCCGCGAACCCCTCGGCGACCAACTGCGCGCGGCATTCGATGAGTCGCGCCTTCTCGGCGCCGTACGCCATGGCCTTGCGCGGGATCTCGTCGTAGTCGGTCTCGTCCGGCTGCCCGAGGTTCGCCGTGTAGGCGTAGGGAACCGCGCCCTTGGCGCGCATCCAGTGGAGGGCGGCGCTGGTATCGAGGCCGCCGGAGAAGGCGATGCCGACCTTCTCGCCGACGGGGAGACGCTGCAGGATGTTGGCCACGGGGAGTTCGGCGACAGGGACAGGACGGAGCGCACGAGCCCCGAAAAATACATCCGTCTCGGGCGTTCCCGTATCCCCTCGCGCTCTGGTCGGCGAGGACATCGTCAGGCCCTTGTTCGCGAGGGCGTCGAGTGCACAACGTACCCGGTAGCCGTGGCTGGTCGCTCGATGTTCCGGCGTGCCGTACACCGTCACCCTCACGAGGCCCCGTGTTCATTTCCTCCCGTTCTTCCCGCACGCTGGTCGGGCTTCTGTGCCTGAGCGTATCCCCGCTCGACCTGAGCGCGCAGAGCGTGGCCGCTGGCGACACGAACTACACCTTCGCCGAGTCGATGGTGACGATGCGCGACGGCACGCGCCTGCACACGACCTACTTCGTACCCAAGAAGCAGTCGGCGCCGCTTCCGATCCTGCTCAGCCGCACGCCGTACGGCGCCCCGGGGGCCGGCTTCTGGCCTTCGCGGACCTATCCCGAGCTGCATGCCGAGGGATTCATCTTCGCCTTCCAGGACATCCGCGGCCGCTACGGGAGCGAGGGGACCTTCGTGATGCAGCGTCCGCCGCGCCCGATCGACGCCGGGGGCGGGAAGGCGATCGACGAGAGCACGGACGCGTATGACTCGATCGACTGGATGATCAAGGGCGGCATCCCGCGCAACAACGGACGCGTCGGGATGTTCGGGGTGAGTTATCCGGGATGGACCACCGCGATGGCGATGCTCGATCCGCACCCTGCCCTGAAAGCGGTGAGTCCGCAGGCTTCGCCCAGCGACATGTTCCTCGGGGACGACTTCCACCACAACGGCGCGTTCCGGCTGTCGTACGGGCTCGAGTATGCCTGGCTCACCGAATCGTCCAAGGAGAATGCCGAGTTCGCGGTGGACATCTACGACACCTACGAGTGGTATCTGAAACTCGGGGCGCTCTCGAACGCGCAGACGGTGTTCCTGAAGGACAAGCATCTTCCCACGTGGGACGACTTCCGTGCCCACCCCAACTATGATGCCTTCTGGCAGCGGCAGGCCATGAAGCCGTACCTCACGCGGGTCACCCTGCCGACGCTCAACGTCGCCGGCTGGTGGGACCAGGAGGATTTCTACGGTCCGGTCACCATCTACCGTGAGCTCGAGAAGCACGACACCAAGAGCAACAACTTCCTCGTGGTCGGTCCGTGGAACCACGGCGGCTGGCGCGGCGGAGCGGGAAAGTCGCTCGGCAACATCGACTTCGGGAGCAATACCGGCGAATATTACCGCGGAAGGATCGAAGCGCCGTTCTTCGCCCACTATCTGAAGGACGCGCCCGGCGGCGCGCCCGCCGAAGCGACGGTGTTCGAGAGCGGAAGCAACACGTGGCGGACTTTCAGCGCGTGGCCGCCCAAGGAAGCCACGACGCGTGCGCTCTACTTCGGCGCGAACGGCACCCTGTCGTTCGATCCGCCAAAGGCGACGACCGGCGCGAACGACAGTTACGTCAGCGATCCCGCGCATCCGGTGCCCTATCGCAATCGACCGATCGAGCCGACGTACGGGCGCGGCTCCACCTGGAGCAGCTGGCTCACGCAGGATCAGCGGTTCGTGAGCGATCGTCCCGATGTGTTGACGTGGCGCACCGCGCCGCTCGCCGAGGATCTGGTTCTCGCCGGCGACATCACGGCCAGGCTGTTCGCGAGTACCACGCAACAGGACGCCGACTTCGTCGTCAAGCTGATTGACGTGTACCCTGAGCAGTGGGAACCCAACTTCCGACTGGGCGGCTACCAGTTCATGGTCGCGAATGACGTCTTCCGCGCCCGATTCCGCGAATCGTTCGAACATCCCAAGCCGATGCTGCCGGGGCAGGTCACGCCGGTGACGGTCGATCTGCACACCCAGAGCTACCGCTTCAAGAAAGGGCACCGCGTGATGGTGCAGGTCCAGAGCACCTGGTTCCCGTTGATCGACCGCAATCCGCAGAAGTGGGTACCGAACATCTTCGAGGCCAAGGACACCGACTACGTGACCGCGACGCATCGCATCTGGCGTACGGCATCGGCGCCGTCCCGGATCGAACTGTCGACCGTGGTGCCCTAGTCGGCGAGATCCTGCCGGGTATCGATATCGCGCAGCACGCCGCGGTCGTCGACCGGGATGTGGACGACCGCGCCCGGACGGGTGGCGCGTTGCGCGATCACCGCGCGCGCGCCGCCGTCCGAGACCGTCAGCAACTCGCGCCAGGTGTCCCGGGCGAAGTAGGCGGGATGTCCGCGCCGTTCGCCGCATTGGGGTAGCACGATCGATGCGTCCGTGCGACGCGCGCCATCGAGGACAGCGAGCACGCTCTCGAGCGTGACGAACGGATGATCCACGGGCCAGAGCAGCGCTCCCACGCACGGCGTGTTGGACAGACGCGCCAGCCCGAGGCGTACGCTGGCGATCTGTTCGGAGTCCGCGCGCGGGTTCACGACACCCTGCACGCCGTCCGGCGCGGGAACACCGGGGGGAAGCACTCCGATCACGGGGGCGCACCCGGCCGCGAGCGCGAGCGCGCAGACGGCATCGAGAAATCGCCGTCCGTCCGGAAGCAACGCGGTGGCCTTCGGCTCGCCGAATCGCGTGCCCGCACCGGCGCCCACGATCACGGCCCCGACGGGAAATACACGGAGTGCCACGGGGCCCCGCCGGTGCGCTAGGCGCGGGAGAGGGCGAACATCGCGTCGCGCAGCAGCGAGGCCGCCTGCTGGACCTTGTAGCGGTTGTGCGACAGCGGCGCGGCATCGTACAGGGCCCGTTCGGCCAGCGCCATCACACTTTCCTCGTCGAGTGCGCCACTGGCCACATCTTCTTCGATGCTGGGGTTCACCCGCACCGGTCCGGCGGCGACGCCGCCGAGGACCAGTCGGACATCGCCGTCGGCCCGCTTGATCGCCGCCAGCGAGACGAGCGCGAAATCCCAAGCCCCGCGCTGCATCAGCTTGCGGTACCACTGCGTGCCCCCGGCGGACGCCGCCGGGATCTCCACGGCGACGATGCGCTCGCCCGCGGCGAGGACGGTGTCCGCATGCGGGTTGCCAGCCGCGCCGGCGTAGAGGGAGATGACCGGCACGCGGCGCGCGGTGCCATCTGGGGTGTCCACGACGGCCTCGGCCTCGAGTGCCGCGAGCGCGACCGCAGGATCGCTCGGATGCACGGCGTGGCACGTTCCGTCCGTGAAGATCGCATGGTACTGGTTCTCGCCATCGATCGCGGCACAGGAATCGCCGCCGTGCTTGAAGCACGGCACGCCGCGGCGGAAATACCAGCAGCGGATCCGTTGCCCGAGGTTCCCCCCCAGCGTGCCCATGTTGCGGAGCGCGGGCGTGCCCACGGACGCACACGACTCCGCGAGCGCTGCAAAGCGGTCGCGCACCACCTCGTGTGACGCCAGATCCGCCAAGCGGGCGGCAGCTCCGATCCGCAGGCTGCCGTCGGGCAACGGCGTGATCGCATCGGCGCCGGGAAGATGGCGGAGGTCCACGAAATGTCGTGGATCGTCGATCCCCGCCTTCACCAACGGGAGCGCATCGGTGCCGCCGGAGAGCGCGCGGGCACCGGGCTGTGCCAGTGCCGCGCGGGCGTCCGCGCCGGTCAGCGGTCGGGAGTAGCTGGTGTCGTGAATCACCCGTGGAAACTGGCGCTTGGTCGGCGCGGTCGCCACTGGTAGTTTGCAACCCAGTGCCATCCTCCCGCCGACTTCTCCTCGCCACGTTGGTCACAGCCGCCGTGCTGCGCGATGCCGGACTCGCGTGCGCGCAGGGCGGAGGCGCCGGGTCCGCGCCTTCCTCCGGTGCGCAAGCCGCGCGCGCGCCGTCGGCCATGCCGCCCGGTCCTGTCGTGCAGCGATTGGCGGATTCGCTGGCTGGTCTGATCACCTTTGTTCCCGTCGGCGAGAGCACCTTCCTGGCGGCCTCCCGCGGCAAACGGCTGCTGCTCGACATCGGTCGCGTCGACGCCGAGGTGCGCCGAGACTCGGTGCGCGCGGCCGCGTATCGCGCGGCCGTCGCGGCCCACGCGCCCGTGAAACCGGGGGCCTCGTTCCGGCTGCGCGCCCCCTGGGGCGAGGAAGATGTCACGGCGGGCGCCATCGATACGTGGAACGGACGGGTGGTGCTGCGCCTCGAGGGCTCCGCGACGCTGGACTCCGCGGCCAAGGGAAAGAACGCGCTCGTGAGCGCGGCCGTGCTCCGCGCCGCCAAGACGCCACCCCGCCGTGACAGTTGCGCTCGCGCGCTCCCCGCGACCAACACGCCGTTGGCGCTCCGCGTCACGGCGCTCCGCGATTCACTGGAGAAGGAACTGCGCACCGGGCCGCAACCGATCTATCCGCGTCTCCAGAAGAAGCTCGCGGTCGCGTCCTCACAGGTCGCGGGCTGTTTCGGCACCGGTCGCGTGGCGTTGCTCGTCAGTTTGCGCGCCGGCAACGTGGAATGGGTGCGCGAGAAGCTGGTGATCGTGGACACGCTGGGCAAAGCGACCCCGGTGCGCATCAGCGACTACCGGTTTCGGGCCCATGAACTGCTGCTCGCTGTGGATGCCAATGGCGATGGCATCGATGATCTCGCCACCAAGGCCGTCACCGAGCACGCCGGGGCGACAACCCTTCTCGCGCTGGACCTCAAGGCGCGGAAAGCGTCGCGATTCGCCGCCGGATTCGCGTGGGAGGATCAGTAGCGCCGCTGGTCCCTCAGCGGTGAGCGCGCCTCACTTGGGCTTCGCGGGCGCGAGGGTGAAGACGACGTAGTCGCCCAGCGCGCGATGTGCGGCCGCGTCGATCGCGTCGAGGTCGGTGACCGGGACGAAGCTGACGACCGTCACCCGTTTTCCGGGGAGCCGCTGCCGAGCGCGTTCGGCCGTGCCCATGCGGTAGTCGCTGTGAAACGATCCGTTCACGTGGACGACCAGGGTGCCGGCCGGGCCGTTGATGATGGCCGAGGCAATCGATTCGCCCATGGTCTCGTCCTTCACGCACTGCGACTGGTACATCTTCTCGACCACGACGTCACGTTCGGCGGGGGTCTTGGGGGCCGTGGGGCCATGCCCGCTCATGTCACCCATCGTGTCGGAGAACCGGGCATAGTAGGCGTCCTTCGGGCACTGGAACTCCAGTGCCGCGAGCAGGCGATCACCCAGCGCCGTGGTATCGAAGACGGCGAGTCCCGCGCGCGCCACCGCGCTGGCGAGGCGGCGCGGCACGTTGCCGGCGATCACCGGCCAGCCGCGCGACTTGGCGTACTCGACCATCGGGCGATAGTCGGTGATGTAGCGTGGCCACGGGCGCGAGGCCGCGAGAAACGCCGCCTCCGACAGCGTCCCGGCCAGGTAATCGGAGAGCGGGCGCTGCGCATCACGCTCAAACATCTCCATGGCCAGGACGACGTGATCGCGCCGCCGTCCGATCCCTTCGAGTGTCGCTGCTTCCAGGGCGTGCGTGACGGGGTCGTCGTGTTGTTCGCCGAGCAGGAGCACGTCACTGGTGGCGACGGTGGCGAGCATCATCTCGAAATCGATGAAGCGCCCTCGCGCCGTGTCGTAGACGCGATGCGGGGCGTAGGCGACGGTAGGCGCGGTCACGGCGACATGCCCGGGCGGAAGGCTTGCCGCACCCGTGGACGAGGGCAGCGGTTGCTGCGCTTGGACGGCGGAAAGGGCGCTGATCACGGATACAGCGAGAGCCGTGCGTCGATAAAAAGAAAAAATAGACAAGTTATTTTGTGTTTAAGTTTTCAATCAAAACCGATTGTTTGTTACTCAGGCTTGTAAAAACAAAATAAAGCGTTTATTATTTCTTATGAACAGCGTCGATCACGGTATGAACGATTCCTCAAACCTCGATGTCCTCGGGAGCCCATTCCTTCGGGCGCTCGAGCGTGCCGCGTTGGCCGTGGGTCGACTCGATGCTCTGGGGCGGAGCGCCGAGCCCGGGGTGCGTGACCTGCTGGCCTTGCGTTGCAGCGTCGTCGCGGCAGGCGTGCCGTCCACCGCGTGTCGTGACGGAATCATCGCGCTTCTCCGCGCCGATGGCGAGGGGGGGGATGCTGCCTCGCGTCTGGCCGCCGTGTTCGCGGAGGGTGCCGCCCGTTCGCGGGCCGGAACGGCGCCGACGGCGCGTTGGGTGCACGACCAACTCGGCGAGGGCGAGGGGGGGCACGACCTCCCCCGCGAGTTGGACGAGCACCTCCGGGCGATGCGTCCCCCTGCTTCCGGTGTGCTGCCGGCGCTCGTTGCTGCCAGGACGCTGGTTCAGGGCGGGGGACGGTCCGAAGCCCGCACGCTCTCGGCCACCGCGCTCGCGGCGCTCGTCCTCCATCATGCGGGATCGCTCGGCGGACTCTGGTGCACGATCCCGGCTGCCTTGGTGGCGGGAATGGAGACGCCTGACCTGGTGCAGCTGGCCGATGCCCTCGCAACCGCCGCGCATGACGCCGCGCACGCGCTCGCCGCCGCCACCGCTGCGCTACCAGTGCATGAGGCGCAGGTGCGCGCGGCACACGGGCGTGCGGCGCGTGGCGCCACTGCGGTACTCCGTGCCTTTCGCCGGTGGTCAGTGCTCGAGATTCCGAGCGCCGCCCGCCGCTTGCGGTGCACGCGTCCGACCGTCGCGGCCGCGATCGACCGGCTCGAAACGCTGGGACTCGTGACCGAGCTCACCGGTCGAGGGCGCGACCGGGTCTGGTGCTACGCCGCGCTGGCCGACGCGATGGTCATGGTGCCGCGGTAGACACCGCGCGCTCGATCAACGCCACGATCTCGCGGACCGAACTTTCGCCCCGGTCCGTGGCGTACCAACGGCGTTCACGGGCGACGCGCTCCATCGGATCCAGCGCGGCCCACTCCCCCTGCACCAGCGCTTGGAGCGCGGTCGGACGCGGGCCCCACCAGCCGCGTTCGGCGAACGCGTCGTCGTAGAGGATGACGACGGGGATCGAACGGCTCTTCCCGTTCGTGAGGTGCGCGTCCATGAGGTCGAGATTCTGGTCCCGCTCGAGGATCCGCAGGTCGAGATTGGACGCGCGGTCGGCGAGGGCGTCGATGAAGGGGATCGAGCTCGCCGCGTCGATGCACCAATCCTCACTCAGGACGACCAAATGCAACGGGCTTCCGGCGGCCTCCACGGCCGCGACGGCCGCGTCGCTGACGGTGGCGCGGCGGCGCGTGAGCGTCCACAGCTCCACCAGCTTGTGGGCCGCGGCGACCATCTGGTCGTAGCGTTGGCCGGCATCGTATCGCGCACGGTTCATCATGGTCCGAACGGGGCAAAGGGGAAGCGTTCGTTGAAGGTAACCTGGGATGCCGGGCAGACGTGGACAGTCGGCAAAGGTCCGCTCGCGGTTCAGGGTTTCCCTCACCGGCGTGACCCCAGCCCCTGCTCTGTCGTGTACACGGTGTGATGCGACGACTCCTGCTTGCGCCATTGACCATGGCGGTGGTGGCCTGCGCCCCGGCGCTGCGGCCACTGCCGCCGATGGCCCCACTGCCCGAGCCGCCAGCGGAGTCCCCGTTGCCGACGGTCGTGACGGTCGCGGAGGAACCAGACGCCCCCGCGAGGTGGCGTGACCGGGATATGGAGGCGCTCCGGAGTCGTGGACTCACGATTCCCGTGGACGGGGTGTTGGCGGGGCAGATCGCCGACAGCTTTTCGGCCCCTCGCGACGGGGCGCGGGTCCACAATGCCGTGGACATCATGGCGCGCAAAGGGACGCCGGTGCTTGCCGCGGACGACGGCACGGTCCTCAAGGTCGGGACGAACACCTTGGGCGGGAACGTGATCTGGGCCTTCGATCCGTCGCACCGATGGGTGTACTACTACGCGCATCTCGATCACTTCCGGGCCGGCATCCGCGAGGGACAGGCGCTGGCTCGGGGAGATGTGATCGGGTACGTCGGCACCACCGGCAACGCGCCCAAGGATGCCCCGCATCTGCACTTTCAGCTGCTGCGGCTGATCGACGGCAAGCACTATTCCGAAGGGGCGCCCGTCAACCCGGTCCCCCTCTTCATCGGGACGGCGGTATCGCATTAGACGGGCGCCACGCGCTCCGGCTGACGGCCGCCTCGCCGGATTGCCTGCCACGGCCTAACTTTCCGTTCGCTCCTTCCCGAACTTCCTTCGCTTCGCTCCATCGCATGCCATCCCCCCACGACAATCTCCCGGTCGTGCTGATCGTCGACGACGATCCGCAGCTTCGCGGCGTGGTGTCGATCATCTTGAGCGCGGGCGATCGCGAGCTCGTGGTGGCGGAGGATGTGGATGATGCGCTGGCGGTGATTCAGAGCCGCCCGGTGGCGGTGGTCGTGGCCGATTACCAGATGCCCGGCAAGAGTGGGTTGGACTTCCTGACGGCGCTGCGCGAGGGCGGGTTTGAAACGCCGTTCATCCTGATGTCCGGGGATTCGCATGCCAAGGCGGACGCAGCCGAGCGCGGGCATGCGGTACACGCGGTGCTCACCAAGCCGATCGCGCCGATGGAACTCCGGCGTCTCGTCAACGAACTGCTCAGCGGCGCAGGTGCGGCATGAGTGCCGTGCGTGCCGGTGCCCATCTGCTCGACCTGCTCGGCGACGGCATCGTCGCGTTCGACGCGTCCCGCCGGGCGATGCTCTGTTCGGACGCTGCCGCGCGGATTCTGGGGCGGTCGTCCTCGGAGATCGTGGGCATGGAACGGGATGAGGTCCTGTCGCTGACTCTCGGGGTGGAAGCGCGGGGGATTTCCGTCAAGGTACAGGACGTGTCGAATCTGCAGGACGAGGCGCAGTCGGTGCTGTTGCTGCGCGCGGTCGATGTGCGCCTCATGGCGGAGCGGAGCTCGCTGGCGGAACGGGTCGAGGAGCGCACGCGCGAGCTGCGGAACGCCAACGCCGAGCTCGAACGTGCCTCACGACACAAGGACGAGTTCCTGGCGGCGATGAGCCACGAGCTGCGCACGCCGCTGAACGCGATTCTCGGACTGACCGAAGCGATGCAAGAGGGGCTGTTCGGCCCCGTGACGGATCCGCAGGGCCGGAGTCTGGCCGACATCGAGTCGAGCGGTCGCCATCTGCTGGCGGTGATCAACGACATCCTCGACCTGTCGAAGGTCATGGCCGGGAAGCGCGAGGTGCTTACGGCGCCGGTGATGCTGGCCAGTCTCGCCGATGCGAGTTTGCGCATGGTGCGGCAGCTCGCGCTCAAGAAGCGGATCAACCTGCAACTCGACTTGACGGGGCTTCCCGACCAGATCGAGACCGACGAACGGCTCGTGAAGCAGGTGCTGGTGAATCTGCTCAGTAACGCGGTGAAGTTCACCTCCGACGGCGGCATGGTCCGTCTTGACGGCGCGGTGGACGTGGAGAAGGGGAAAATCACCCTGCGCGTGACGGACACCGGGATCGGAATTTCGCCGGCCAATCTGCCGCGCATCTTCAAGCCGTTCGAGCAGATCGACGGCGGGCTCGCCCGTCGACATGCCGGCACGGGACTCGGGCTCGCCCTGGTGTCACGCCTCAGTGAACTTTTGGGGGGCGGGGTGTTCGTGGAGAGTACCGAAGGCGAAGGAAGCCGATTCAGTCTCGCGCTGCCGTTGAGTCGGGGCACCGCCGCCGACGCGCCCTCTGACGCCGAGGCTCCGGTCGCGCCCAGGGTGTCGGTTCCCGGGACTCGTCCATCGCGGACGATCCTGCTGGCCGAGGACAACGAAGCGAACCAGCGCACCTTCGTCGGCTATCTGCAGGCCAAAGGCTACACGGTGGCGGTCGCGTGGAACGGCGAAGAGGCGATCGCGCAGGCGCAGGCGACCAACCCGGCGCTGATTCTGATGGACATCCAGATGCCGAAGATGGACGGGCTCACGGCGATCCGTCGCCTGCGTGAGGATCCGCGCTTTGCGCACACGCCGATCGTCGCGCTGACGGCGCTCGCGATGCCGGGCGATCGGGAGCGGTGTTTGGACGCCGGCGCGAACCTCCATCTCACCAAGCCGGTCCGATTGCGCGATCTCACGAGCGCGATCGAAGAGCAGATCAAAGCGACCGATGGGGGGTCCACCGGGACCGGATCCGCATGAGCGTGGCGAGCGTCGTGCTCGTGGTGGACGACGAACCCCGGAATCGCCGGCTGTTGACGGAAACGTTGCGCCCGGCCGGATACGAAATGCGCGAAGCCGCCGACGGTCGCAGTGCGCTGGACGACGCGCGGGGGGTGCGGCCGGATCTCGTGCTGCTCGATGTCATGATGCCCGACATGGACGGGTTCGAGACCTGCCGCCACTTCCGCGCGGACCCGGATCTGCGCGATGTGCCGATCATCCTGGTCACGGCGCTGGACGATCGTGAGTCGCGATTGACGGGGATCGAAGCCGGCGCGGATGACTTCCTGACGAAGCCGGTCGATCTCACGGAACTGCGTGCCCGCGTGCGCACGATCTGCCGGTTGAACCGCGCGCGGGCGCTGTACGAGGAGCGCACGCGTCTGGATCAACTCACGGCGCTGTCGCCGAACGCGGTCATTGTGCTCGATCTCTCCGGTCAGGTGGCGTATGCCAACGCGTTGGCCGAGCCGCTCGTGGCCGACGCGGAGATCCTTGCGCGACTGTTGCCGATTGCCGCGCGCGGCGGGCTGGGCGACCATGTCCGAGAGGAGATCGCGGTCACCGTCGGTGGGACCCCCCGGGAGTTCGACGTTGCAGTGGCCTTGGTACCTTGGGCGGGGAAGTCGGCGGCGCAGGTCGTATTGACGGACGTGACCGCACCGCGCGCGTGGGAGCGGTCCGCCACCGAGCAGCGCCGACTGGAGTCGCTGGGGCGGTTCGCCTCCAGCGTGGCCCACGAATTCGCCAGCGTCATGACGGTCATCGACATGAGCGCCGAAATGCTGTTGCGGGCCGATGACCCGGAGCTGCACACCGTGCTGCTGGGCGAGATGCGCCACGCGATCCAGCGCGGCGCGATCCTGACGCGCGACATTCTCAGCTTCGGCCGTCCGCAGCCGACGGCGGCGGCCCCGCACGATGCACGGGTCACGCTCACCGACACGGCGCGCCTGCTCCGCCGCCTGTTGCCGAAGGCCATCCGGCTCGAGACCGCCTTGTCCGATGACGCGTTGCCGGTGGCGATGAGCCGCGAGCGGCTGGAGCAGGTGCTCGTGAATCTCTGCTTCAACGCGCGCGACGCGATGCCGAGCGGCGGCTCGCTCGCCCTGCGCGGGTACGCCGACGATCACTGGGTCACGATCGAGATCGTGGACAGTGGGACCGGAATGGACGAATCCACCCGCCGGCGCGTGTTCGAAGCGTTCTTCACCACGAAGCCGGCGGGCGTCGGCACCGGCCTTGGGCTCTGGATCGTGAATGCGCTCGTGGATGCCGTCAGCGGAAAGGTGGAGATCGAGAGCCAGGTGGATGCGGGAACCACCGTGCGGGTCCGACTCCCCCTCCTGCCGTTCTTCGATATTCCCGTCGCCGCCGAGAACACGGGTGGGCCGCGCGGCGCGGGACAGCGCCTGTGTCTTGCCGTGGCCGACGACACCGTGAACAAAGCGATGGCTCGGCTCCTCGGCGGAGTCGGCTATGTCGTCGTGGCGGCCGAAGGGCCGCACGATGTGCTGATCGCCGATGTCTCGTTGTCGACGGAGGAGATGGTGGCGCGAGCCTCAGCGGGCGGTCGGCTGCTGGTGCTCGGGGGCGACGGTCCCGAACCATCGGCGACCTTGCGGGTGGAGCGGATCGCCGAGCCGGTGCGCGGCAAGGCGGTGCTCGAGGCGCTGGAACGACTCTTCACGACGGCGGACTGATGGCGATGACAGGGAAGGCGCGCGCTGAGTTGCGCGGCGAATGCAATGGCCTGAAGGCCACGGTGCACGTGGGTGCGCACGGCCTCACCGACGCGCTGATCGGTGCGCTCGACGATGCCCTGCGCACACACGAACTCGTGAAGGTGCAGCTCGGCAAGCCGGTGGAGCTTCCGGCACGCGAAGCGGCGCGTCAGCTGGCGGTCGCGGTGCACGCCGACGTGATCCAGGTCATCGGCAAGACCACCACGCTGTACCGGCACAACCCGGATCTCAAGCGCAAAGCCGGCAGTCTGCCCCCCTGGAAGGGATGAGACGCCACCGGCGCCGTGCTACACGCGCGCCGGCACCGCCGCGAGTACGCGCCACGGGGTGAGCGGGATCTGCAACACCTCCGCCCCGATCGCATCGGCGACCGCCGCGGCAATGGCGGGCGCGGTCGGAATCACCGGCGGCTCCGCGATCCCACGCGCCCCGGTGTGATTCGCTGCGGCATCCGCCCCCGCCACGAAGAAGGCGTCGATCCGGGGGACATCGGCCATGGTCGGGATCTTGTAGTCGTGCAATGACGGATTCATCACCATCCCGAGTCGGCGATCCAGCACGCGTTCTTCGGTGAGCGCATAGCCCATCCCCTGGAGAATCCCTCCCTCGAGCTGGCTTTCGGCGAGGGTCGGGTTGATGATCCGTCCGGCGTCGTGGGCCGCGACGATCCGCAGCACGTTCACGATCCCCGTGTCGAGATGCACCTCGACCTCCGCGAACTGCACGCCGAACGTATTGATCGCGGTGTTCTGGGGATTCGGTCCGCGCGATCCCTTGCCGTAGATCATGATGTTGCCGAGTCGCTTGCAGACGTCGGCAAAGGCCATCCCGCGATCGGTGTCGCGCACCGTGATCCGGGAGTCCCGCGCCTCGAGCATGTCGGGCGTGGTGTCGAGCATCGCGGCCGCGGCCTGGAAGAGCTGGCGCTGCGCGTCCAGGGCGGCCATGCGCACCGCCGGGCCGACGCTGGGCGTCGTCATGGAGCCCCACGAATTTCCGGCGTAGGGGAGATGCTCGGTGTCACCGATGATGGCGCGCACATCGGAAAGTGCGGCGCCGATCGCCTCGGCGGCGATCTGCGAGAGCACGGTGCGCGCCCCCGTGCCAAGGTCCTGTGTGCCGGCGAGCACATCGATGCTGGCGTCGGCGTTGATGCGCACGTGGGCATAGGACGGCGGTCCGCCGCCCGTGGGCCAGACCTGCGCGGCGAGTCCGACGCCACGCCGGATGCGGCCGGTCTGCGCGGCGCGCGGCGCGTGCCATCCGAAACGTTCCGCGCCCGCGGTGTAGCAGTCGAGCAGCGCGTTGCCGCTGTAGGGACGTCCTTGGCGCGGGTCCTTCTTGGCGAAGTTCTTGCGACGCAGTGCGAGCGGGTCCATGCCGAGCGCCGCGGCGAGGGCGTTCATGGCGCCCTCGAGTCCGAACGCGCCTTCGACGTAGCCAGGGCCCCGGAAGGCCTGCATGCCGCTGGCGTTGATGTACGCGAACCGTTCTTCGCTGCGCACGTTCGGGCAGGCGTAGAGCTCGTGATAGATCTGCGCCGGGCCCCCCTCCCAGCCACTGATGCCCAAGGGCACGTCGGCGCTGAGCTGGATGGCCGTGAGCGTGCCGTTCTTCTTCGCCGCGATCGTGACACGCTGTACCGTGGCCGGACGATTGCCGCTGTCCACCTGTTCGGCTTCGCGGTCGTTGAGGCAGCGAACGGCACGGTTCATCCGCTTGGCGAACAGGGCGGCGACGAACGTGTGCGCGCCGGCGCCGTTCTTCGCGCCGAACCCTCCGCCCATGTACTCCTTGATCACGCGGACGCGCGAGAGCGGGAGATCGAGGGCACGCGCCACGTCACCGCGGGTGCGGAAGATCCCTTGCGTCGACTCCCACACGGTCAGACGGTCGCCCTCCCACTCCGCGCACGCACCGTGCGGCTCGAGCGCGGAGTGGAGCTGGACCGGCGTGCGGAACTCGCGGGTGATCACCACATCGGCGGCGGCGAGCCCTGCGGCCACGTCGCCGCGTTCCATGATGACCGGGGATTGCGGCGCGAAGTTGCCCGCCGGCTTGACCCGCGGTGCGTGCGGTGCGGCGGCGTCGTCGAACGTGGCGGCGAAGGGGAGCGGCTCATACGTGATGGCGATCGCGCGCGCCGCGCGCTCGGCGCTGGCGAGTGAGTCGGCGCAGACGGCGGCCACGGGCTGGCCGTGGTAGAGGACCTCTGTCCCGAAGAGTCGCGTTTTCGCGGGGGCATCGCCCGGCAGCAGGATGTCGTACACGCCGACGAGCGCCCGGGCGGCGGTCGCGTCAACGCGCGCGATGCGTCCCCGCGCGGTGCTTGCGCGGACGATGACGGCGTGCAACATCCCCGGGCGAGTGATATCAGCCGTGTACCGCGCGCGACCATTCACCTTCTCGCGGGCATCCATGCGAGGAACGCGCGCGCCGACGATCTGCAGTGGGGTATCCGCCGTCCACGGCGCCGGCTCGAACGCCGGCACCTCGACGATGCGTGTCTCGGTGCGCCCTTCGACTTCGACGGTGGTCGGGACGAATCCGCCGGCCTTCGGTTTACGCGCCACGGGGAACTCCAGGCGCTGCGTCCGCGGCTGAGGCGTGGCGGCGCGCTGCGGCGACCGCTTGGATGGCGCGTACGATCTTCGGGTAGGTTCCGCAGCGACAGAGGTTGCCACTCATCGCCGCGACGATCTCCGGTTCGCTTGGCGCCGGCTGGCGCGCGAGCAGGTCGTGTGCGGCCATCAGTTGCCCCGGGGTGCAGAAGCCGCATTGGGCGGCGTCGTAGGTGATGAAGGCCTGTTGCAGGTCGTTGAGCGAGCCGTCTGGGGCGCCGAGTCCTTCGACCGTCGTGATGGTCGCTCCGTCGCAGGCCGCCGCGAGCGTGAGGCAGGCGTAGGCGGTGCGCCCGTCGAGCAGGACGGTGCAGGCCCCGCACTCGCCGCGGTCGCAGACCAGTTTGGTGCCGGTGAGCGCGAGGTCGTCGCGCAGAAGGTCCAGCAGCGTGCCTTGCGGCGCGGCGACCCGGTGGAGTCGTTCGTTCACGGTCAGTTGCATGGTAGGGAAATAGCCGTAACGACGGGGCGCTGTCAAAGCCGGCGGGAGCACGCCTTGTTGAAGACGCGGAGGCGCGATAATCTTCTGCTCCCACCCCGTCACACCGATTCCCCGAGAGGACAGGCCGATGCCGTACGTGATCACCGAGGCGTGCAAGGATACCAAGGACAAGTCGTGCGTTGACGTGTGCCCGGTGGATTGCATTTACGAAGGGCCCGAGATGCTGTACATCCACCCGGATGAGTGCATCGACTGTGGCGCCTGCGAACCGGAGTGCCCGGTGACCGCGATCTTCCCCGAAGAGGATGTGCCGGGGAACCAGCGCCAGTATGTCCAGATCAATCGGGACGTGTTCAAGAGCGAGAATCCGCCGAAGCGTCCGACGCGCTAACTCGTTGCATTTCAACGGTTTGAAGGCCGAGGCCACTGCCTCGGCCTTCGTCGTTTTGCCCGGGTCCGCGTCCGGGGTGGGCAATGCGCTAGATTTGGCGGGACGTCATTCCTCCTTCCCGGACTCAGTGCCGAACTCCAGCGCCGCCGCCCCGACGGTCCAATATCTCGATTCAAACGCGGGCGTCTCGCGTTTCCTCGAGTCGATCGGGAACACGCGCGAACTGGCGATCGACACCGAAGGGGCGAGCTTCCATCGCTTCATCGATCGGATCTACCTGATCCAGCTCTCGACGCGCACGCATCACGGCATCATCGATCCGCTCCCGATCGAGGCGCCGGCTGCGCTCGGCGCCCTGCTCGCCGATCCCAAGGTCGAGGTCGTGTTCCACGACGCCGACTACGATCTGCGATTGCTGCATCAGGACTACGGGTGGCGCCCGACCAACCTGTTCGACACCCGCATCGCCGCGCAGCTGCTCGGGATCCAGGCGTTCGGACTCGCGGCGTTGCTCGAGCGCGGATTCGGGTTGAAGCTCGACAAGAAGCATCAGCGCGCCGATTGGTCGATGCGCCCGCTCACGGAGAGCATGCTGGATTACGCGGCGCTCGACACGATGCACCTGCTCGGCCTGAAGGATCAGCTCAAGGAAGAGCTGGCGAAGAAGGGGCGCACGGCGTGGGGGAAGGAGGAGTTTCTGCGGCTCGAAGGGACCCGCTGGGAGCCGGAAGAAGCGGGGATGTCGTATCTCAAGGTGAAGGGGGCCCGCGACCTCACGCGGCGCGAACTCGCCCTGCTCCGCGAGCTCGTGCCTTGGCGCGACGCGGTGGCGCTGCAGCTCGATCGCGCGACCTTCCGCGTCGTGGCCAACGACGTGCTCCTCGAGATCGCGCGGCTCGCGCCGGCGACCATGGACGCGCTTGGCGCCATCAAGGGGATGCCGCGCGGCATGCTGGACCGCGCCGGTCGCGATGTGCTGGCGGCCGTGCAGCGCGGGCTCGCGGTACCGGATGGGCAGTTGCCGAAGTTCCCGCGCGCGCCACGCTGGGAGAAGGACCCTGAGTTCGACGACAAGGTCGGACGCCTGAAGTCGGTGCGCGATGACGCGGCCAAGCGCCTCGAACTCGACCCCGGCGTGCTCTGCTCGCGCGAGCGGATGGAGACGATCGCGCGCGCGCTGCCGCGGACGCTCGAGGAGCTCGAGGCCATCCCGGGGATCCGGAAGTGGCAGAGCGCGGAGATGGGCGCGGGCTTCATCGGGGCGCTCGAGCGCTTCAAGGCGCGGAAGGCCGAGCGCGAGACGCCGCGTGAGGACGATTCGCCGTATCGGTGAGTCGCGCGCCCTGCGTCAGGGCGCGCTGTTCGCGACGGCATACCTCGTCGTGACCGCGGTGTGCGGCGGCGCAGCGCTCGAAGCCCAGAGCACGCGCCCGATCGCACTCGATGCGGCAGGGGTGCACCTCACGCTCGATCCGTCACACGGCGGGATCACGACGCTCGAGTCGGCGACGCACGATCCCGTGGCGGCCATCGGGACCCCGGTAGCACTGTTCCGAATCGAACGCACCCCCGGCGCGAAGCCGATCGAGGCGACGCAGGCCGCGCGCTTCTCGTGGGGTCGCCTGCGCGGTGCCCGCACCGGGCTCTCGCTCGTGTGGGAAGGGTTCGAGGGGTATCCCACGCTTCGCGTGCGCGCGACCGTCACCGCCGACGCCGACTCCACCACCACGTGGCACGTCACACTCGAAGGGATCGCCGGGATCGGGGTCGAGCGCGTGCTCTATCCGCGGCTCGCCGGCGTGCGACTCGGCGATGGCGCGGAACTCAGCGTCCCGCTCTGGATGGGGCAGCGCGGGCGTGATCCGGTGCGACTGTTCACCACCGCGACCGGCGCGCCGCGCGTCTTCGAGTGGGGTTATCCCGGTCAGCTCTCCATGCAGTTGGTGGCGCTCACGCGCGGCGCGCGCGGAGGGCTCTATGTGAGCGCCGACGACTCGCTCGCCTATCGCAAGTCGTTCGTGATGTCGAGTGCCGGTGCTGGGCTCGCACAGGTGGAGATCGCGCACGTGCTCTCCGATCCGGCGAAGGCCACGCGCTACGCTCCATCGTACGGGGTGCGACTCGGCGTGACGGCCGGTTCGTGGATGCATGCGGCCGAACGGTATCGCACCTGGGGCGGCGTGCAGTCGTGGGCGCGTGCGAGTCGCGTGGCGCGCGGCACCACCACGGCCTGGATGCGCAACACCGCGATCTGGGTGTGGAATCGCGGACGCGCCGCACCAGTGCTCGATCCCGCAATCCGCTTGCGGAAGACGATCGGCCTCCCCGTGAGCGTGTTCTGGCACTGGTGGCACAACGGGCCGTACGACACCTCGTTCCCCGACTACCTGCCGCCACGAGATGGCGCCGAACCCTTCACCGCGGCGGTGAAGCGCGCGCACGCGGCCGACGTGCGCGCGATCGTGTACATGAACCAGCGGCTCTGGTGCGTGAACACGCCGAGTTGGACGAAGGAGGGCGCCGAGCGGTGGGCCGTGCGCGAGCGTGATGGGACGGTGCGGAAGGAGACGTACAATGTGTTCAATCCCGAGCCCTGCGCGCCGATGGACGTCTCCACCAAGTTCTGGCGCGACAAGTACGCCGGGATCGCCGACACGGTGGTGAAGCAGTACGGCATCGACGGCATCTACATGGATCAGGCGGTGCTGAGTCTGATCTGCTGGTCGCCGGAGCATGGCCACCCCGTAGGGGGCGGCCACTACTGGATGGACGGCTTCCGCGCGCTCGCCGCCGATCTGCGCACCCGCAACGGCACCGCGCTCGGACTCGGCGGCGAGGGGGGCGGCGAGAGTTGGTTGCCGGATCTGGATGCGTTCCTGACGCTGCAGGTGAGCGAGGAGCGGTATGCGGATCCCGCGAGCGGGTGGGAACCGATCCCGCTCTTCCAGGCCGTGTACCACCAGCACGCGTTGACGTACGGCACGTACGGCTCGCTGACGTATCCGCCGTACGACGAGCTGTGGCCCGACTCGACGCGTCCGCCCAACGCCATGACCTTGCTCGAGCAGAAGTACCGGCGGCAGTTCCTGCTCGAGCAGGCGCGGATGTTCGTGTGGGGGATGCAGCCGACGATTGCGAACCTCACCGACGAGCAGTTCGAGAAGCGCCCGAGCGAGATCGGCTATCTGTCGGCGCTCGCCACACTGCGCCACGCGAATCGCGCGTGGTTGCAGGATGGCGCCTTCGTGGTGACTCCCGAGAGCGACGCCCCGATGCTCGACTTCACGGGCTCACGCATCTCGATCTACGCCGCGCGACGTGGCGGGGCCACCGAGGTGCCATTGCACGCACCGGCAGTGATGACCGGCGCCTGGCGCGCCGCGAACGGCACGGTGGGGATCGCTCTGGCGAGCATTGACGATGCGCCGCATCAGGTGACGCTCACGTTGGATCCGGCGCGGCACGGGACGGCGCGTGGTGCGACGCTCTGGCGTGTGGACGCGACGGGGAAGCACGCGGCTGGCGTGCTCGCGGCAGGTGCGCGCACGCTGAAGGTGCCGGTGGCGGCGCTCGAAGGGGTGCTGATGCTGCTGGAGCCGCGGACGTAGCCACACTGCTTGGCCACGACCGCGCGCTGGGGCGCTAGAAGCCCAGGTAGGCCCGGACCCGCGGTTCGATCCGCTCCGGCGACCACATCGGCGACCACACGAGGTTGATCATCGCCGAACCCACGCCTTCAATCGCCTTGGCCGCCCTCTCGGCGTCGCCCATCAGCTCCGGGCCTGACGGACAGGCCGGCGACGTGAGGCTCATGTCGATCTGGACGTCGTTCCCCTCGACGCGGATGTCGTACACCAGACCGAGGTCCACGATGTTCAGATTGAGCTCGGGATCCTTGACCTTGCGGAGGGCGAGCTTGACCAGGTCGGGAGTGACCGCACCAGCGGTTACCGCAAGGTCCGGGATCGCCCCCGTCGCGTCGGGGGCAACGGGAGTCACCGGGCCAGAGTTCTCAGGCCCTGACTGATCTGCCGGGGCGATGGGGTCGAAGGTGTCGGATTCCATGGATACCCGACAAATCTAATCGCGTTGCGATTTGTTCCACGAGCGGCCTGGGGACGGGCACTGCCAGGGGCCGGCGCCGGTCAGTTTGGCGTCTTCTTGCTCGCGGGCTTCTTGGCCGGCGACTTCGACGACGACTTCGACGGCGACTTCGAACTCGACTTCGAACTCGACTTCGAACTCGACTTCGAACTCGACGACTTCTTGGCGGCCGGCTTCTTGGCGCTCGACGAGGACTTCGCGGGGCTCTTGTTCGCACTCGACCCCTTGGTCTTGCTGCTGGACGGCTTCTTGGGCTTTCGCGCCTTTCGCGTGGGCTTGTTCCAGTCCACGGCGCGATCGGCGCGGAACGACGCCGGCATCGCGGCCACGGCGAGATTCTCGTCCGTCACGGCGAGGGCGGCGGCGTCGCTCAGGTCCTGGCGCACGTCGGCGATCACCTTGGCGGGACGCTTGGCCTTGGCGGCGTGCACGCGGTTCGTCAGCAGGATCACGAACATCTCGCGATCGGGATCGATCCAGAGCGAGGTGCCGGTGAATCCGGTGTGGCCGAAGGCGCCGTCGCGGAGGAAATTCCCCGAGCCGTGCTGCCCTTCGCCCACTTCCCATCCCAGCGCGCGCGAGCCGGCGGCGCGTGCCGTGAACTGCTTGATGGTCGAGTCGGCGACGATGTGCACGCCGTTGTAGGTGCCGCCATCGAGGAGCATCTGCGCGAACACCGCGAGATCGCTCGCCGTGCCAAAGAGCCCCGCGTGACCGGCGACGCCGCCGAGTGCGAAGGCGTTCTCGTCGTGAACCTCGCCCTTGATCGGGTAGCCGCGCGGCGGGGAGACTTCGGTCGGTGCGACGCGGGTGACCACGGAATCGGCGGGGCGGAAGCCGGTGTCATTCATCCCGAGCGGATCGAACACGCGCCACTTCAGGTAGCTGTCGAGCCCTTCTCCCGTGATTGATTCGACGACCATGCCGAGCAGGTCGGCGCCGAGGTCGGAGTAGACGAAGCCGGCACCCGGTTTGTACTCGAGCGGGGTGTCGTAGATGAGCGTGCGCGCTTCTTCGGGCGTGTGCGCGTGGCGCCAGAGGTCACGTCCGGCGGGGAGCCCGCCGCGATGCATGAGCAGTTGGCGGACGGTGACCTCGTCCTTGTTGCCGCCGGTGAAGCGCGGGAGGTAGTGCGAGACTTTCTCGTCGAGAAGGAGCTTGCCCTCGTCGAAGAGAATCATGCAGGCGGTGGTGGTGCCGACGACCTTCGTGAGCGAGGCCAGGTCGTAGATGGTGCGATCGGGGATGACCGGGGCGCTTTCCTTGCCCCAGCTGAGCGCGCCGAACCCCTTCTGCCAGACGATGGATCCCTTGCGGCCGATGACCACGGAGGCGCCAGGATAGCCCCCTGCCGTTATTCCGCGCTGGACGACCCGGTCGATGACCTCGAGGCGCTCCGCGGACATGCCCACGGCCTTCGGCGATTTGACGGGGAGTCCGTCGCCGGAGAACGTAACAACAGCAGCCGCAAGGAGATAACGAAGCACCAGTGCCCGTGATTCGAAGAGAAAGAGCCGGACAGCAGAACCAACGGTGACGGCGAGACTTACCGCACGGGCTGCTCCAGGTCAAGACGACTATCAAGGTAGCGATGTCACGCCAAGCACTGCGAAACGCGCGATCGTCAGCGGATGGGCTTCTTGAGCGTGTCGGTCGTGACCGCTCCCGGGGGGAGTTGATAGAGCAGCACGGCGGTGGCGAGATCAGCGGGGGCGAGCCGTGTGACGCGAACCCGCGGGAACATCACGCTCGTTTCGTCCCGGGTATGATCGAGGCCGAGCAGATGCCCGATCTCATGCAGCGCGATCGTGCGTACGGCACGTCCGTCGTAGCGCGCACCATTGGTCGCATGGAGCGCGACCTCCACATCGGCGCCAAAGATCCACCCATGTTGATCACGCGACCAGTAGGTGCGACCGGCGGCGGCGTCGGTGAAGTGGTCGATCCAGCGGAGTTTCACCTCGGCGCCGACGGAGTCGTCGGTGAAGCTGAAGCGGACGGGGAGTCCTGCCGCGTCCCAGGCGCGGAACGCGTCGCGGATATTCTGCGGATACTGCGGCATCCAGTCGCGGACGGTGCTGACCGGCTGGATCCAGACCTGGACGGGGGTATCGGTGCGATCGATCCAGCGCGCGACATGTCCGTTGCGGGCGCGCAGGATGTCGTCGATGTAGGTGCCTTCGGATTGATCCGCGAGGAAATGGCCGAGCGCCGCGAAGTCGCGCGCCGGGGGCGCTGGCAGCGAGGAGCGTCGCATGCGCTCGAGCCCTTCGCTGGTGGCGGCCTCGTCGAGCACGGCTTCGGAGTCGGCGGAGAGTGGCGCGGTGCTCGGCGCTGGCGGGCGCTGGTGCCGCCGGATGGCGAAGACGCTCGTCATGACCGAGGTCATCGTGGTCAGGATCCCGATGGTCACGAACAGCACGGCGGTCTTGCGTGAATCCGTCATGCACCACGATCCGGGGCATCGAGAAAACCGAGCACGGTGGCGAAGAACTCGGCCGGTTGCTCGAAGAATGGCATATGTCCCGCAGCGGCGACGCGATGCACCGTGGCGTGCGGAATCAGGGCGCCGGTCTCCTCGGCGAGGCGCGCGGGGAGCACGTCATCCAGTCCGTGGATGAGCAGCGTCGTGGCGCGGATCGCGGTGACCTCGCGCTGCCAGTCGTAGCCTTCGCGGCGGAGTCGTGCGGCGACTGCGGCGCCGGTGACGCTCCGTTCCTGTGGTGGCGCGAACATCGCACCGAGCGCACGATCGGCGAAGTACGCTGGGTACAGCGCTCGGCTGTACTCGGCGTGGATGTCGGCGTCGGCGGCGCGCAGTGCGTTGGGGTCGAGGGAGGCGAGTACGTGCCGCGCGCTCCCGGAGAGCCGCGCGACGGCATCCGGATGCAGGCCGGGGATCCAGGCACCGGTGATTCCCACGGCGCTCGCGAGCACGAGTCGGCGTATGCCGGAGAGGTCGCGTGCGGCCGCGAGCATGGCGATACCGCCACCCCAGGAATGGCCGAGGAGGTCCCAGCGGGGGATGCCGAGGGCTTCGCGCAGTGCCACGACGTCACCAGCGTCGAACTCGATCCGGCTGGCGTTCGGCGCCGGGGGCACCTGGCTGGCGCCGCGGCCGCGCTGATCGAAGAAGACCACTTGCCGGGAGTGCGCGAGTGCGGCGAGTCCGGGCCAGAGGAGATTGTGGCTGTAGATCATGCCGCCATTGACGCAGCAGATCGGGAGCGCACCCGCGACCGGCGGCGAGCTCCAGACGGCAAACTCGAGACCGCGCGCTTTCACGCGTGAGGCGGTGAGACGTGGGGTGCGGGGGAGTGTTTGCTTGAACGCCTTGAAGCGCTCCCAAGCAGGGGAGGTGGTCATGTTGGCGGGTGTCGCCGGCGGATGTGCTGTATGGCCCACGTCGCGTGTTCGCGCACGACAGGCTCGGGATCATTGGCGGCAGCGCGCTCCAGTGCCGCGAGCGCCGATGGGTCGCCGCGATTCCCGAGGACGACGGCCGCATTGCGCGCGAGTCCGCGCCGTTTCGTGCGCGTGATGGCGGATCGTCCGAACCGTGCGCGCCAGGCGGGTGCGTCCAGTGCCAGCAGTTCCACGGGGTCGGGACGCACGCGATCGTCAGCGGGGCGGAGGGCCAGCTCGGTGAGTGGGCGCGAGAACTTCTGGTTCCAGGGGCACACGTCCTGGCAGATGTCGCAGCCGTAGAGGTGGTCGTCGAGCGCGGGGCGCAGTGGCTCGGGGATGGCGCCCTTGAGTTCGATCGTGAGGTATGCGATGCAGCGGGTGGCGTCGAGTACGTGCGGTGCGGTGAAGGCCTGTGTGGGGCACTGGTCGAGGCACCGGGTACAACGGCCGCAGTGGTCCTGGGTGAACGGAGCGTCCGGTGTGAGGTCGATGTCACAGAAGAGCGCGCCGATGAAGAAGAACGATCCGAGCTGCGGGTTGATCAGCAGGGTGTTCTTTCCGAACCAGCCGAGTCCGGCGCGGCGCGCGAGGTCCCGTTCGAGGACCGGGCCGGTGTCCACGAAGGCGCGGGTGGCGGCACCCGTGCGCGCGGTGAGCCACGCACCGAGTGCGTCGAGTTTGTCCCACATCACGCGGTGGTAATCGTCCCCGCGGGCGTAGCGCGCGATGGTGCCGTCAGGTTGCGTGCCATCGTAGTTCAGCGCCACGACGAGGGCACTGCGCATGCCCGGCACAGGGCGACGCGAGTCCGCGCGGAGCTCAGCGCCGCGCGCGAGATAGTGCATCTCGCCGGCGTACCCGGCAGCGAGCCACGCCGTGAACTGTTCATGGGTGTCCGCCGGACCCAGGGTGCTGATGCCGGCCAGATCGAAGCCCAGGCCGAAGGCTTGGGCCTTGAGCAGTGTCTCCACGGGGCGCACTGCCGGCCCCCCGCTGCTCACGGCGCGCGTGCGGCCCAGCGGGCGTAGCGGACGATGTCCTCGAGCGGCGGCACCGCATCGTGGTCGCCGTAGGCGGTGTGCATGCGCCACCGGACGTAGGTCTGGTCCGGGAGTGGAAGGAACGGGAACCGGGCGTACCAGCCCCGCGAACGGAAGCGCCACGCGGTGCGCAGGAGCGCGATTCCGAGCACCGGGTCGACGATGCTGCGCGCCACGAGACGGAGGGCGAGAGTAAGCCACGGCATGTGCGTGAAAGATGGCGCGGTGGGCGCCGGCCTACAATCGGCCCTCGCGCCATCCCCGTCCGGCGCCCACATTGGGCAGGACATGTGGCTCTACTCCGTGATGCCCGCACTCAGTGCGTTGGTGACCCGTTCGTACTACCGTCTGACGCTCAGCGGCTCGCTGCCACCGACCGGACCGGTGTTGATCGTCGCGAACCACTCCAACTCGTTGATCGATCCGGCGTTGGTGGTCGTGGCGGCGCGCCGCTCCGTGCGCTTCATGGCGAAGCACACGTTGTTCGAGCATTCGCAGATCGGATGGTTGGTGAAGGCGGTGGGATCGGTACCGGTGTATCGGGCGATGGACAATCCCAAGGACATCGGACGCAACTTCGATTCGTTCCGCGACGTGCATGCGGCGATCGCGCGGGGGGATGCGGTCGGGATTTTCCCGGAGGGCACGAGTCACAGCGCGTCGCGCCTGCAGCCACTGAAGACGGGTGCGGCGCGCATCGCGCTGGGCGCGGCGCAGCGGACCGGCGGGAGCTTTCCGATCGTGCCGATCGGTCTCGTGTTCCGCGACCGTCGCGCCTTCCGAAGTTCTGCCCGGGTGATCATCGGTGAGAGTTGTGAGTGGTCCGATCTTGCCACGAGGGGGCCGCAGGACAAGGCGGCGGTGCGCGAACTGACGCGCCGGATCGAAGCGTCGATGCGGACGGTCACGGTGAACCTGCGCAGTTGGGCCGACGCACAGTTGGTGCGCTGCGCCGAACGGGTGTGGGCCGCGGAGTACGGCACATCGCCGGACGGGCGGGCGGAGCTGCACCGATTGCAGACGGCGACCGACGCGCTGGCGTTGTTGCGCATGGGTGAGCGGGAGGATTGGCGTGCGGTGGCCCGCGAGTTGCGCGCGCACGACCGGATGCTGACCCGACTCGGGCTCACCCCGATGTCGTTGCTCGACACCATCACGCGGGAGGATGTGGCGTCGTGGGTGATACGTCGCCTGCCGCTGCTCCCCATGTTGCCGGTCGCGCTGGTGGGCTTCGTGCTCTTTCGTGCGCCCCGCGAACTGACCGGTGTACTGTCCGATCGGCTCGCGGTCGTGGAGGGTGAGGACACGGTCCCGACGTTACGCGTGCTTCTCGGTTCGGTCATCTTCCTCCTGTGGTTCTCTGTGCTCTCCGTGAGCGTTGGGGCGTGGTTCGGGTGGAGGGCCGCGCTCCTGGTGTTCCTCGCCCTGCCGGTGTTCGGGTTCCTCGCCCTCTGGATCGCGGATTCGCACCGTCTCTCGTGGACCGAGGCGCGTCGCTATGTCGTCGTGCGCACCAACCGTCGGCGCGTGGCGGCGATGCGGGCACGCCAGCGGGCGCTCGCCGAGCGGCTGCGCCACCTGTTCGCGCACCGGATGCCAGAGTAGCTCAGCAGAACGATCGACCGTCCAGCCCGTTGGGCCGTGGGACACCCAGGACGGTGAGGGCGCTGGGCATGACGTCGACCGTGCGCAGTGGGCGGTGCGCGACGGGATGGTTGGTGACCAACGGGACGAGCATGTGCTCGCGATGCAAGGCGCCGTGCGTGGAACGATGCGCGATGGGCTCCCACCGACTGCGCAGATCCCAGGTGCGCGCGGCCGAGACGACGAGGTCGCCGGCGCGCGGGGTGGCGGCGAGCGCCGCGAGTTGCACCAAGGCATCGGGGTAGTCGCTCGATGCCGTCACCGCCCACGCGTCGTGCGCGTCGAGCGCGTGGTGTTCGCCGATGCCGAGCGGATCGCCGGTGACGGGGAGATATGAGTAGCGGCCGTCGGACGTCGACACGTGCGCGGTCCCGCGGCATCGCGTGAGGACCTCACAGCGGTGTTCATCGATCGGGAGCAGCAACAGGTCAACGCTGGGGCGTTCGAGCAGGCGCTCGGCCATCCACCCCCATTGGGGGGCGAGTGCCGGCCAGCCCGCGCGCGCGCGCGGGCGCTCGGCGAGCCCGACATAGAGGTGCGCCATCGCATTGCCGCTCACCATCACGGCGACGTCGGGGCGGCGCCCGTAGACCCACGGGTGGGCGAGCACGCGGGGTCCCCACTGAGCGACGACCCGGGCGAGGTCTTCGTGGTGCTGCACCGGCGAGTGGCCGTGATCGCTCACGATCCAGAGGTGGAGGGCGTCCCAGCGTCCGTCGCGTTCGGCGTCGGCGCGGAGTGCGGCGACGGTGTCGTCGACCGTGCGCAGGGCGGCGAGGACGGATGGCGCGTCGTGCCCATCGGCGTGTGCGGATTTGTCCGGGCCGGTGAACGCGCAGAAGGCGAAGGGGGTGCGGTCGCGGGCGATACGCCGGGCCGCTTCTTCCCCGAGGCTGCGGTCGATCTGATGCCAGCGGGCCACATCGCCGCGCAGGTGGGTCCCGAGCAACGACAGCAGGAATCCGGGGGAGCGGCCGAGCCGCTCCCCCGGGAGCAGTCCGCGATTGAAGCAGGCGAGCGAGCCGACGTTGCCCCCCGAGTGCGAGAAGATCGTCGTGGCGTGCGGGGCGACGTCGTCGTCGATGCTCAGGCCGCCGATGCCGACGTAGCTCCGTGCGCCGTGCGGCCACGACCGGGTTTCGCGGGCCCGGTCGAACCAGCGGAGCGCCGGCAGGCCGATGGGCCCCGGGTGGCGTCCGTGAAGGAAGGGGGTGTAGGCCGCGCCGGTGACCGAGGGAAAGACCGAAGTGATCGTGTGCGAGCTCCCCTCGCGGCGCAGGGCGGCGATCGCGGGGAGTTCCCCCGCATCGGCCGCGGCGGCGAGGGTGTCCGGGCGGGCCCCGTCGGCCAGCAGGACCACGACACTCGGGGCGCGTGGGTCGCGGAGAGTCACGACGCAAGGTAAACTGCGGGTATGGCATCCCGGAAACGACCGGCGGCACCCACCCCCCGTGGCCCCAAGACGCAGGCACGGAGCGGAACGGGGAAGCTGACAGACATCGCCCTGCGGACGACCGCTGAGCAGCGTGCGGTCGAGGGGGTCCGCGAACGCATCGAGGCAGG
Source organism: uncultured bacterium (assembly GCA_963978095.1). Classification (GTDB taxonomy): domain Bacteria; phylum Gemmatimonadota; class Gemmatimonadetes; order Gemmatimonadales; family Gemmatimonadaceae; genus Fen-1231. Next base: position 63,760 of record CAXBQP010000009.1, read on the forward strand.
GAACGAAGCGGCCGGACGTGCGCGGCGCACGACAGGTGCGGCCCCGACGTCCTCGCCGCGCCTGATCGACGACTCGATCCGCGACCGCGTGGATGCCTTCCTGACCGAGGACGCGAAGCTGCTGCGGAGCGATCACCACCCCGACGACTTCACGCGGACGGATCCCTGGCGCGTGATGCGCATCCAGGGGGAGTTCATCGAGGGGATCGACACGTTGGCGAAGGTCGGGCCGGCCGTGGCGGTCTTCGGATCGGCACGCACGCACCCGGATGACCCGCAGTATCTGGCTGCCGAGACACTCGGTGCATTGCTCGCCGAACGCGGGCTGGCCACGATCACGGGTGCCGGGCCCGGGATCATGGAAGCCGCGAACAAGGGGGCACAGCGCGCCGGAGGACGGTCGATCGGGTGCAACATCGAGCTCCCGTTCGAGCAGGGGGCCAACCCGTTTTGCGACACCTTGGTGCACTTCCGCTATTTCTTCGTGCGCAAGACGATGTTCATCAAGTACAGTGTCGCCTTCGTTATCTTCCCCGGTGGGTTCGGTACGCTCGACGAGTTTTTCGAGGCCGTGACGCTCATCCAGACCGGGAAGATCTCACAGTTCCCGGTGATCCTGTTCGGTCGGCACTATTGGGCCGGACTCTTGCGATGGATGCACGATCGGGTCCTGGGCGAGAAGAAGATCTCCCCTGGTGATCTCGACGTGCTGGTGGTGACCGACGATCCCCACGAAGCCGTCGAGGTCATCGTGGCGGCGCACAAGGCGCAACAGGAACAAGCCCGGTTGCGGGCGGAGCGATAGACGATGGCACAGGGTACGGGACGGAAGCGCGGCGGCTTCAAGGCATCACGGCATGGCACGGGATCCACGAAGGCGCGCGCCAGCGCCTCCGGGCCGAAGGCGGCACAGAAGCACGCGGCGGAAGCGCGTGAGGCATCGGGCAAGCAGGTGGCGACCGCCGCGGCGAGCCGCTTCCTCCGAGGCAAGAAGATCGCGCCGCGCCGCATCGATGGCCGTGAGTCGGTCGTACAGTTGATCGACGGCACCTTCCAGGCCTACAACTCCGGTCGATTGCGCGAGGCGGCACAGCTCTTCACGGAGAAGATGCTCGGGCGCAAGGTGACGGTGGGGCTGACGCTCACGGGGGCGCTGACGCCCGCGGGTCTCGGCATGAGTTGCCTGATCCCGCTGATCGAGGCGGGCTTCGTGGATTGGATCATCTCCACCGGCGCGAATCTGTATCACGACACCCATTTCGGCCTCGGGCTCGCGATGCATCGGGGCAATCCGACCGAGAGCGATGTGCTGCTGCGCGAGGACGGCGTCGTGCGCATCTACGACATCTTCTTCGACTACGACGTGTTGCTCAGCACGGATGCGTTCTTCCGCAAGATCATCCGGGCGCCGGAGTTCCAGCGGTCGATGTCGAGCGCCGAGTTCCATTGGCTCTGCGGCAAGTACGTGGCCGAGCGCGAGCGCATCTTGGGGATCGGGAGCAAGTCGTTGTTGAGCGCGGCGTACCGGTGCGGCGTGCCGGTGTACACGTCGAGTCCCGGCGACAGCTCGATCGGCATGAACGTCGCGGCGTTGCAGCTCGAGGGATACAGTTGCGTGATCGATCCCAACGCCGACGTGAACGAAACGGCGAGCATCGTGCTGGCCGCCAAGCGGGCCGGTGGCGAGAGCGCGATCTGCATCATGGGGGGCGGGAGTCCCAAGAATTTCGCGCTCCAGACCGAGCCCCAGATCCAGGAAGTGCTGGGAATCGACGAGAAGGGGCACGACTACTTCCTGCAGGTGACTGATGCCCGTCCCGACACGGGTGGTCTGAGCGGCGCGACGCCGGCCGAAGCGGTGAGTTGGGGGAAGATCGATCCGAACCGACTGCCGGATGCCGTGGTGTGTTACGTCGACTCGACGATCGCCCTCCCGCTGATCACCAGTTACGCGCTCGCCAAGAAGAAACCGCGGAAGCTCAAGCGACTGTATGACCAGCGTGCGGCCAACCTGGCGGTCCTGCGGGCCGAGTTCGCGAAGACGCTTCCGTAGGGTGCGCGGCCGGTCCCGTCGGCCCCGAACGATTGCCCAGCGCGCCATTGTGCGCTAATCTATACGGGAGACCCAAGCGCCCGGCCGGCACGGCCGGGCGCTGGCTTTTTTCCCGTACCAGCCGGTGTTGACCGGAGACGGTTCCCATGATTGAAGCACTCAAACAGAAGCTCGGCGAGGAAGTCGCCAAACTGAGCTACGAACTGAACGTCACCCTCCCGTCCGAGATTCGTCGTGCGGTGGAAATGGGCGACTTGCGCGAGAACTCGGAGTACAAGGCCGCCCTGGAACGGCAGCAGCTGGTGCAGGCTCGCCTCGGGCAGCTCACGATGCGGCTCAGCAAGCTGGCGACCATCGACCTCGCGCAGATTCCGACGGACCGCGTGGGATTGGGCTCCAAGATCATCGTCGAGGACAGGGACACCAAGGAAAGGGAAACGTACCACCTGGTGTTCGGCGACTCGGTGGAGTTCGAGGACGGGCATGTGACGATGTCGTCCCCGATCGGTCGTGCGCTCCTGAACAAGGCCGTGGGTGAAGTGGCACTCCTCAAACTGCCCGCTCGCACGCGCAAGCTCGTCGTGATCGAGCTCGTCACGATCCACAACGCGACCCCGGCCGATCTGGACTGAGGCCGTCAGGGGGCGATGCTGAACAGCCGATCGACCTCGGCGTCATAGTCCGCAACTGCTTGCGCGCATTGCGCCGCATCCCAATGGAAGAGGTCTCCAAGGCGCCGAGCCACGTTCGGGGCCTCGGCGCGTCCATGGTCTCGATGGTCGAAGGCGGTCGTGGTGCGCCGGACGAGAATGTCTGCCACGGTGCATGCGAACGCCTCGCTCACGGGGGGCAGTCGGCGCTCCGCTGTTCGGCAGGGAGTTGGTGTGCGTCCGAGCGCGCGTTCCGCGGCATCGGTGACCGCTGCGGCCATCGCGCGAAAGGTTGTGAGCTTGCCACCGGTGATCTGAATGACGCCCGCGGGCCCGGTCGCGATGGCGTGCTCACGGCTCGCGGCGGCCGGGGGATCGTTCTCCCCGCGGGCAATGAGCGGACGTATGCCGGCCCACGCGGTGACGACGTCGTCCGGAGTGAGCTGCGCGGCCGGGAAGTAGGCGTTGGCCGAGTCAATCAGGTATTGGATTTCGGCGCGCGTCGCCCGAACCGTCCCTGGCGATTCGGCGGTCGGGGTGTCGGTGGTCCCGATGATGCTGTGCGAGGGCCCCGGCAGGACGAACATCACGCGCTGGTCCACGGCGGAAATCACGGTGATTGCATCGTGATTGCCGAGGCGGTCGGCCGGCACCGCGATGTGCACTCCTTTGGTTCCACGGCTGACGTGAGGGGTGATCGCGCCCTCCATCGCACGCACGGCGTCGGTCCACGGACCCGTGGCATTCACGATCACCCGGGCTCGTACCTCGACGCGCTCGCCGGAGCGTTGGTCCGTCACCCGTGCGCCCACGGCTCGCCGGTCGGCGACGAGAAGTTCCGTCACTTCGGCGTGGTTGAGCACAACAGCCCCGTGATCGGCGGCGTCGATTGCATTGGCAACGGTGAGTTGGGCGTCGTTGGTGGCAGCATCCCAGTAGGTGGCGCCCCCCTCCAGCCCGTCGCGCCGCAGGGCGGGCTCGGTGGCAAGGACCCGTGCGATCGAGAGCCTTTGGTGCAGACCGACGTTCCGGAACAGCGCGAGCAGGTCGTACAGCCACAGCCCGAAAATGACCTTCCATCAGATCGGAAGAGCACACGTCTGAACTCCAGTCACGTGGCCTTATCTCGTATGCCGTCTTCTGCTTGAAAAAA
>CAXBQP010000010.1:0-61597 GCA_963978095.1 uncultured bacterium
CCCTGCGGCAGCGGCGGCCGCGCCCGCCGGGCCGCCGGCACGACCACCGGCACCACCGCCGCGCGCAGCCATGGTCGCGGCGCGGTCGGCAGCATCAGAGGCGGAACGCGCGTTGTTCTGCGGCGCCCGGGTCAACTCGGCGAGGATGGGGGCTTTGGTGATCACCTTGGCCGCCATCGGGTTCGCGAGCGGCACCTGCACGATCTCGATCTTGAAACGCTCGCTGTTCGGGTCGAGCGAGGGATCAAGGTCGGAGCACCCCGGCAGTTCCGTCGGCGAGCGAACGCCCGCGGAGCCTGAGATGTAGATGTAGACGTTCGCCTTGTCGTTCGGATCCTCGACCACCGTGTGGGTGTGGGAGCCGCGGCACGTCTGCACGCTCTGGATGTACTTCGGGTTCTTGATGTCGGTGGCATCGTAGATGCGCACGCCACGGAAGCGCTCCTTGCTGACCGAGTCCGGCACGCCGCCCAAGCCGCAGTCCAGACGACCGCTGGTGGCCTCACCCGAGACGAAGATCAGATTGCCGTACACCGACACGTCGCTCTGCGAGCCGCGGCAGACGACCTGCTGGATGCTCTTGGGCGCCCTCGGGTTGGAGATGTCGAAGATCTCGTAGCCGTCGTAGTTGCCTTGGATCACGTAGTTGCCACGGAACGCCAGGTCCGAGTGCGTGACGCCGAGGAAAGGACCGGTGGCTTCGACATTCTTGACGAGATGCATGTTCCACTCCGCCTCGGCGGCGCGGGTGGCCATCATGCGGCGCGTGGTGTCCGAGGGGACCTTGGCCGTGGTGCCCGCGCGCAGACCGACGCGCGGATCCGGGGTCGGGGCGTCGGGCGACATCGTGATGCGCAGGGCGGGCGAAGGCGCCGCGACGCTGGATGAGGCACTCGACGAGCTGGTCGAGGTGGCGCACGCGGACGCGTAGAGCGAGATGCCGGCGACTGTCGCCATGACGAGCGCAGTGGAGAATCGCCGCTCGGGGTGATGCTGAGCCATCGGGCCTTCCGGGTTGGGGGTGGGGCGTGGAACGGAACGGTGAATGATCGCGGACTTACTTCCCTGGTGTGGCTTCGAGCATCTTGGTCATCCGCTCGACTTCGGTGGACTGGTCGGCGTAAACATCGCTGGCGAACCGGTAGACGATGTCGTCGTTCCCGGAGCCTGCGCTCGCTTGCAGCTGGTTCACCATGTCGATCGCGCCGAGGTGGTGACCGATCATCGCCTTGAGGAACAGACGATCGAAATCGGAGCCGCGGGCCTTGTCGAGCTCGGCGAGCTGCTCGGCGTTGAGCATGCCCGGCATGATCATCTCGTGGACCATGCTGCCCATCTTCATCTTGTGCGTGGTGGCGTCGGCGGGGGGGACCTCGAGTCCGCGTTCAGCGAGCCAGCGTTGCATCAAGCCGATCTCGTCACGCTGGCCGACCACGATGCGCTGGCACAGCACGAGGACGTCGCGACGTGCGCCGTGCGACTCCGCCCACCCCGCGATGAGTACCGCTTGGGCGTGGTGCGGGATCATGCCCGACATGAACTCCACGTCGGCTTCGTTGATCGTGCGGACCGCGGGCGCGGGCGCCTGCGAGGAGGTCGACCGGTTGGCGCTCGCCGGGGCGCACGCGGTGACGAGGAGTACGGCGAGCCCGAGCGGGGCACCGTGTCGGAGGAGAGCGATCATCGGGGCGTACTCCGTGCGGAAACTGACGGTAACCGGCGCGGCCGACCGCTGGTCGACGGCGCGGCGGGGCCACCTGTGGATGTTAGTGCGTGCGACGCCGGTTGGTAAGAGCCCGCACGGCGGTCTCTACAGGGCCTGGACCCAGCGGTGCACGGCCTCCGCCACGCGCGGGTCGGTCGGTCCCGCCAGCCCGAACGCCGCCATCGGCGAGGTGCCCTCAGGCACGGGCTTGTACATGTGCTGCAGCTCCGGAAAATGCACCGCCTCGGTGGGCAGGCCGGCACGTCCCGCCCGGAGTGCATCGGCGTGGTGACGCGGCACACTGGTATCGAGCCCGGCACTGACGAGCAGGACGGGGCCGCCGTATCGGGCGATCGTCTCCACGGGGTCGGTGGCGTCCACGTCCCGCATGTAATTCCGTGAGGCCTCGTCGAAGGTGACGAGTGCCCCGGCACCCGTGGGTCCTGTCGCGCGGGCGACCAACGCATCCGGGAACGACTGTTGCCGTCGGATGTGGTCGATGACCTCGTCGAGAATCGCGAGCGGTTCCGGGGCTGCGCCCGCGGGACTCATGGCCAGGTGCTGTTCGCGCATGATGCCGAGGATGCCGATGCTCGGACCCGAGAGCAACACCACCCCATCGACGTTCGCTCCCTCGGCGGCGATGACAGAGGCCACGACCGAGCCCTCCGAGTGGCCTGCGAGCACGACCTTCCCCGTGGGGAGCGCGCGGGATGCGAGCTCGGCGCGCAAGCGGTCGAGCGCCGCGTTCGCGATCACCATGCGACGACGCCAGTTGGTGATCTTCGCCGCGGCCTCGGCGTCGAGCAGTTCGCTGCCGGTGCCCGGGCCGATTTTCGCGAATCGCAACACCGCGAGCCCGCGCTCCGACAGCTGCTCGGCGAGCCAGGCGTAGACGCGCGGATAGATGTTCCAACTGGGGAAATCGCCGTCCACGTTCACGAAGAGCGAGCCCGGGATGAGCAGGACGCTCCCCCTCGGCTCCCCGTGCGGTAGCGTGAGTGCCGCGGGGATGGAGTATCCGCCAGCCTCGAGCGCGAGCGGAACCGTCTGCACGCTACTTTTTCTTCGCGGCCTTCTTCGCCGCCGACGTCCGGGTCCCGGACTTCAGCGGCGACGGCTTTCGCGGCGCCGCGGCGAGAGACTCACCACCCATCAGGGCCGCCATCACCGCCTTCTGGACGTGCAAGCGATTCTCGGCTTCGTCCCACACCACACTCTGCGCGCCGTCAATGACGTCGCTGGTGACTTCCTCGCCCCGGTGCGCCGGGAGACAGTGCAGGAAGATGGCGTTGGCCTTGGCCCGCGCCATCATGGCGGGATTCACCGTGAATCCCGCAAAGGCGCGGGCGCGGACAGCCTGCTCCTCCTCGTGGCCCATGGAGGCCCACACGTCGGTGTTCACCGCGTGCGCGCCCGCAATCGCCTCCTTGGGATCCTGCGTCAGCGTGACCTTGGCAGATCGCTGCGCGCGCGCGAGACAGGTGGCGTCGGGCTCGTACCCTTCCGGGCAGGCGAGGGCCAGCTCGAAGCCCAGGACCGCGGCGGCGTCGAGCCAGGAGTTGGCCATGTTGTTGCCGTCGCCGATCCAGGCAACCTTTTTCCCCTTGTAGCTCCCGAGATGCTGGTTGATCGTGAGCAGGTCCCCGAGGATCTGACAGGGGTGGTGCAGGTCCGTGAGTCCGTTGATCACCGGGACGTCGGCGCAGTGCGCGAGTTCGACGACTTCGGCGTGGGCATACGTCCGCACCATGATGCCGTCGACCATGCGCGACAGCACCCGGGCCGTATCGGCGATCGGCTCCCCACGCCCCAGTTGGATGTCCCGGGGGCTCAGAAAGAGCGGGGTGGCGCCCAGCTGGGCGGCGCCGACTTCGAAGCTGACACGCGTGCGCGTGGAGTTCTTGAAGAAGATCATCGCCAGCGACTTCCCGGCGAGCGGGCGCGTGCGGTAGCGCCCGGTCCGCATGCGATCGCTCAGCGCCAACAGCGCGTCGAGTTCGGCACGGGTGAAGTCGTGAATGGCGAGGAAATCGCGGTGCTTCCGCGCGGCACGATCGGTCATGGCAGCGTTGGGGAACGGGGAAGCACTGTAATCTATGCAGGCCGACCGGTGCGTGTACCCCACCGGGGCTCGAAGGCGAAGGTCGGACCACGCGCACGGCTGGAGCGCTACGGTCGCGTGCAGTAGCTTACCGCCATGTCTTCTCCCATCACGTATCAGGACGTTCTTGCGGCGCGCGAGCGGCTCCGCCCGCACCTCGCGCCGACGCCGTTGCGCCACTACCCGCTGCTCGATCAGGCGGTCGGCCACGGGATCCACGTCTCGGTCAAGCACGAGAATCATCATCCCACGCAAAGCTTCAAGATCCGCAACGGGCTCAACGCGATTCTCGCCTTGAGCGACGCCGAGCGTGCACGTGGCGTCATTGCCGCAAGCACGGGGAATCATGGCCAGGGGCTCGCCTACGCGGGCGGGCTCACGGGAACCACGGTCACGATCTGCGTACCCGAGGGGAACAACCCCAGCAAGAACGCGGCGATCCGTGCGCTCGGCGCGGAACTTCTGGAGATCGGCGCGTCGTATGATGAGACGATTCAGGGGTGCGCCCGCATTCGTGAGGAACGTGGGCTCACGCTCGTGCACAGCACCAACAACGCCCACGTGATTGCCGGCGCGGGGACGATGACGCTGGAGTTGCTCGAGCAGGACCCCGCGTGCGACGCGGTGATCATCGCGCTCGGCGGCGGATCGCAGGCCGTGGGGGCGATCACCGTGGCGCGCGAACGGAAGCCGTCGCTCGGCGTGTACGCGGTAGGCGCGGCCAGTGCGCCGGCGCAGTTCGAGAGCTGGCAGCGCGGCGAGCGCTTGTCGGGGCTTCCCGTTGCGACCTTTGCCGAGGGCATCGCCACCGGGTCGGCGTACGAGATGACGTTCGACGCGCTTCGGGAAGGGCTGGCGGGGTTCGTGACGGTGAGTGAGGCGTCGATGTATCAGTCGATCCGCGATCTCATCAACTTGACGCACAATGTGCCAGAAGGCGCGGGTGCCGCCGGCTTCGCCGGACTCCAGGCGTTGGCCCCGAAGCTCGCAGGGAAACGTGTGGCGATCATCATGTGCGGAGGGAATCTGGCGGAACGCGACCTGCAGCGGGCGCTTGCGAGCTGATTCTCGGATGCCGCGCGGCGTGGCGCGGAGGCGCTGCGGACGGCGCGGATGTGGAACGGGGCGGGTCGCCGATGGCGACCCGCCCCGTTCCGTTGGTGCTGACGCTCGACCTTACTCCTTGGGGTCCAGCATCTTCTTGATCTGGTCACGCGCATCCTGCAGATGCACACGCGTGGTGCGGTCCTTCGTACGACCGATGGCGGCGGAGAGCTCCCCGTCGAGCTGGCGCATCTCGTCCTTGGCGAGCCCGCGGAAATCCCCGAGGTTCACCGGCGTGCCGAACACCGGTCCGTTCTGCGCCGCCGGCTTGATCTTGGCGGCCATGAGATCGAGATAGTTGTTCTGCAGGCGACGACGATACGCATCGACCGGCGCGCCGGTCGCGATCTCCTTCCACAGCCCCTTCCGCACATCCGTGAGCAGCTCACCGGCCGTGTACACCTCCGCCGTGTTGGCGGCGAGGGCTTCGTATTCGACCATGCGCGAGAGTCGGATGTTGCTGAGCAGGGCGTTGAGCGACCGCGTCTGCGCACCGGAGAGGCGTCCGATCTCCCCTTCCGATTCGATCTTCTTGAGGATCTTGAGATCGATCAGATAGGTCGGCGTGGTGAAGACCTGATCGTTCAGGAAGCGCACCGCGTCCTGCTGCCGCTTCTTGCTGACCGGGGTCCAGACATCTCCCGACTGGCCGACGACCTTCTCCTGCTTGTACTGCGACCCCACGACGCGGGCGACATGCCCGGCTTCGGTGGCCCACTGGTTGATGACGCCGCTGTACGCCGAGCGGAGCATCGAGAAGTCGGCCGACTTGTCGGTCGTGGCGGCCGCTTCGGTGAGCTTCATGACGCGCGCCAGGTTCTTGAAGCCCCAGCCGGTGGCCTTCACCGCATCGGCGTCGCCAACGGCTTCGTTCTGCTCGGCCGGATCCGCACCACCCGAGCCGGCATCGCTCGCGAAACGGTACCACGGGATCGTGTCCTGCATCCCGGCCCAGCGGTTGAGCGTGGCGACTTCGGCTTCCGGCGTCTTGGCACCGAGAATCGGCGAGTAGCCCCACATCACGGCGAACTTGTCGTAGGTGCCGACGCGGGGCGTGAGATCCTCGATCGCGATCCCGTCCTCGGGCTGCGCCGTGTAGTTGAAGCGGGCGTAGTCCATGATCGACGGCGAATGCCCCATCTTCGCGACGAAGGTCTTGGAGCGGATCGAGTCGGTCGGGTACATCGATGACGCCTTGAAGTTGTGCGGGAAGCCGAGCGTGTGCCCGACCTCGTGCGCCGCGACGAACTGGATGAGGCGCCCCATCAGGTCCTGCGGGAAGGGGAACTTCTGCGCGCGCGGATCGAGGTGCCCGACCTGCGAGAAGTACCAGTCGCGCTGGAGATCGAAGATGTTCTGGTACATCTGCACGTCGGCGTCGATGATCTCGCCGCTGCGCGGGTCCACGGTGCTCGGTCCGACGGCGTTGGCCACCGGGCTCGGCAGCCAGCGGATCATGGCGACGGTGGCATCCTCACCGGAGAAGTCCGGATCGTTGGCCGGTGCTTCGGCCGCCACGATTCCCTTGTAGAAACCGGCTTGTTCGAACGCAGGCTGCCACTCTTCGATGGCCCTCTTGATCCAGGGCTTGAGCCACCCCGGGGTCGCCGGATCGACGTAGTAGGTGATCGGCTTCTTGGGGACGCAGAGGTTGCCGACCTTCTGGTCGGAGCACTCGAGACGCCAGCGCGAGATGAACTCGCGGGTCGTGACGCGCTGCTCCTTGGAGCCGAAGTCCGTGGCGGTGGGTCCGAAGTAGCCGACGCGGGCATCGCGGAGGCGCCCCATCATCGGCACGTCCGGCAGACGCACCATCGAGAAGGTGTAGGCCTCCGTCGTCGACTGCGGTTGCGCCGGGGGGAATCCGGGCGGCGTTGGTGCCCCACCGCCCGCCTGCGGCGTGTACGTCTGCTGGGCCGTGACGTTGATGTTCTTGCTGAAGGCCGCCCAGCGGTCGATGAACGACCGCGTGGCATCGACCGTGGCGCGACGGCCGTTGGCGGTCAACTCCTGCACGCCGCCGGTGAACATGCGCGTGACTTCGATGACCGCCGCGCTGTCCTTGCCGTACGCTTCGACGTTGAACGAGGCGAGGATCGGGAAGAACTGGATCAGGTTCATCGCCTTCGGCGACGAGAGCGACGAGTCGCTGGCAACGCTGCGGTAGTTCACGTTGCGGAGGAGGATGCGGTTGTCACGCCGCTCCCATCGCACGAGGACGTCCGGGCCGAGCGTGCCGTTGATGCCGATGCTGTTCGGCGTCGCCGCGAGCACCGTGGTGATGATGAAATCCTTGCCCAGTTCAGCCGCTGGGATCTCGAAATAGAGACGGCTCCCGATCTGGTGCACGCCGAAGACGCCGGTCTTGGACTTCGCACGCGGGGTGATGACGGTCGCGTACGGACGCGGGACCGGATCCGCCGCCGCACCGCCAGCACCACCAGCTGCGCCGGGACCGCCCGGCCCCTGGGGCGTAGCGCCCTGGGCGCCGCCCGGGGCCTGCGAAGAACCAGGAGCTGGGCTGTTTGGCATGCTGTTCGGGGCAGCCGCCGTAGTAGCCGCCGCGGCTGCGGCTGGAGCGGGCGCCGGAGCGGGCGCTGGTGAAGGCGCGGGAGTCTGCTGGCACGCGGCCAGGAGAGCGCCAGCGGCGGCGATGGAGACTGGGAGTCTGCGCATGTGACAGGGGATGAGGTCCTTGGGCGACTGGCCACGGGTCCGGCCGTCGAACCACAGTCTATAAGACTGCCCTCGGTTGCCGCCGAGCGCCAGCGCCGGCGCCGGCGGGCGCGTAAGCTCTCATCTGCCCCCTTCTGTTCGGAGCCTCGATACGATGACCGCCCTCCCCCGCCCCTCCCGCCACCTGTTGGCCCTCGCCGCCTGCTTCGCACTGATCGCCGAAGTCACAAGTTCAGCGGTTGCGCAGGGATGGAATGCGCAAGAAATCCTCAGGACCGAGGCCTACGTCCGGCCGCCGGCCAACGTCGAGCGGATGATCCTCGCCCCGCGCACCGACATCTCCTTCACGGCGCCAAGCCCGGACCGGAAGTGGTTCCTGAAAGCCTCGGGAAGCGACCGCGGTGACATCCTCGCCTACGGCAAGTCCCACCTCTACCTCGGTGGGCTCCAGGTCGACACCAAGGCGAACCGCAATCGGTCGCTGACCACCAGCACCCGCAGCGGACTCTCTCTTGTGGACCCCAAGAGCGGCGCGACGAAGGCGATCGAGACGCCCAAGGGGGCATCGATCTCGGCGCAGAGCTGGTCACCCAACGGCACGCAGGTGGCCTACATCGCGAACTTCGACGACGCGTCGTATGCCTACGTGGCCGACGTCGCCACCGGGAAGTCGACGCAGGCGAGCAAGTCGCCACTGCTCGCGACACTGGTCACCGGTCTCGAGTGGACCGCCGACGGCAAGTCGCTCATCGCGGTCGTCGTCCCTGATGGTCGCGGTCCGGCACCGACGCATGGCCCCAACGGCATCGAAGACGGTCCGACCGTGCGCCTCACCAACTCGCGTGCCATCCCGCAGCCGGTACACGCCAGCCTGCTCGATGATCCACACGACAAGGCCCTCCTCAAGTACTACACCACCGGCCAGCTCGCGCTGATCGACGTGAGGGGGAAGAGCACGAAGAGGATCGGCACCCCGCGCATGATCCGCTCGGTGGATGCCGCGAGCGACGCGCAGGCATTCCGCGTGACCGTGATGACCGAGCCGTTCTCGTATCTCGTACCGGTCAGCAACTTCGGCTCCGTGCAGGAACTGTGGGATGCCGCCGGCACGGTGATCACGACGCTCGCCAGGACACCGCTCCGTGAGGGGGATCAGGGGGGCGATCCGGACGTCGCCGCGGCCGGCGGTCGCGGCGGCCCGGTGCAGACGGCCGCGGACACCGGGAAGCGCAGCATCCAGTGGAATCCGGTGGGTCCGGGACTCGTGTATCTGCAGTCGGTGTTCAACGGCTCGACCGCGGGCGCGCGTGCCGCGGGTGGGCGCGGCGCCGCTCCGGCGCGCCCGACTCCGAGTAGCGTGCGCTACGTGAACTGGCTCCCGCCCTACGGCCCGACCGACACGAAGGTGCTCTACGAAGGGTCGGCCCAGCTCGGCACCATCGCGTTCAGCGCCGATGCCAAGACGATGTTCGTCACCGACAGTGGCTCGGTGACCGCCGTCCGCGGCGCACAGCGCTTCAACCTCGGGCGCGGAGTCATCATCCCCGGCGGTGGTGGCGGATTCGGCGGCGGTGGACGTGGCGGGCCGGGTGCGGCCGGGAACGACACGACGGGCGGTGCGCTGCAGATGAAGCGCGGCCCGAACGGGCAGCAGTTCGTGGTCGTGGGAACGGATGGCAAGAGCGTCGCCGTCAGCGGCACGCGGACGCCGGGCGCGAAGTGGAACACCGAAGGCCCGCGCCCGTGGCTCGACAAGCTTGACTTCGAGAGCGGAAAGCGCACGCGCATCTTTGACGCGCCGGCGAACGCCTACGAGGAGTTCGTCACCGCACTCGACGACGATTTCTCGAGCTACATCTACACGCATGAATCGCGCACCGTGATCGCCGATGCGTGGCTCAAGGACGTCGCGAGCGGCAGCACCAAGCAGCTGACGCACGCGGTGGATGTGGGCCCCGAGGTCACGGGTGCCATCACCAAGCGCCTGCAGGTCACGCGTCCTCGCGACGGCTTCACGATGTGGGTCGACGTCACGCTTCCGCGCGGTTGGAAGCCGGGCACGAAGCTCCCGGGGATCATCTGGTTCTACCCGCGCGAGTACACGACGCAGGCCGACTACGAACGCTCCCGCTATACCACAAACATCAACAAGTTCCCCGAAGTCCCGGCGCTGCGTCCGGCCTCGAGTACCAAGCTCTGGGTGGCGCAGGGCTACGCCCTCATCGAGCCGGACATCCCGATCGTCGGCGACACCGGGAAGATGAACGACAACTACACGCGCGATCTCCGCGAGAACCTCGACGCGGTGCTCGACGCCGTGGTCGAGGCCGGCTACGTGGACCGCAACAAGATGGGGATCGGTGGGCACAGCTATGGCGCCTTCTCCACCGTGAACGCGCTCACGCTCGTTCCGTACTTCAAGGCCGGCATCGCGGGCGACGGCATGTACAACCGGTCACTCACCCCCTTCGGCTTCCAGAGCGAGCGCCGCAACTTCTTCCAGGCCAAGGACACCTACCTCGATATGTCCCCCTTCCTCCGGGCGGACAAGATCTCGGGGGCGCTCCTCATGTACCACGCCACCGAGGACCAGAACCAAGGCACCGCGCCGATCAGCTCCACGCGCATGCTTCTCGCCCTCCAGGGACTGGGCAAGCCGGCGGCGCTGTACATGTATCCGTACGAGGATCACAGCGTCGCCACCTACGCGAGCGACCTTGATCTCTGGGCGCGCTGGTACGCGTGGTTCGAGATCTACGTCAAGAACGCCAAGGACGCGCCGACGGTACGGGTGCAGCCGTAGCGTCATCCATCGGATGGCGCGCGACGTGCACGCGCGCTATTCGATGATCGGGCCCGCCGCACAGCCCGGGATGCCACCGACCCATGTGGACTCGTTCCACAGGGTCGGCAGGCTCCGGAAGCTCTCCCAGTCGGCCATGAGCCGCTGCAGGAGACCGACCTGCACCGACGCGACATCGGGCGCGAAGTAGGCGTACGGACAGACGTGCATCGGGCGCGTCCCCTGCGCCGTGGCGTACCCGAACTCCACTTCGCCGAGTCCCGAGTTGTACTGCTGATTCAGCGTGCCGACCTCGGCGATCGTCTGTCCCACGATGACGCGATCGCCGACCGCCACGCGGGGCAACAGCACATGCTCCGTCTCGATCAGGACGTTGCAACTGGTGGGGATGCCGTCCGGGCGAATGCGCACGGACACATCGCCCAGGGTCGGCGTACTCCACAACGTCGCCACCTCCGCGACAACGCCATTCACCGTGGCGACGACCGGCGTATGCAGCGGCGCCAGATAGGTGGGCTGCGGATTCGCCTTGTCCACACCGGACGTGTTCTGCGAGGCCGGGATCACATCGCCGTACTCGGTGAAGATCTTGTTCTCCTGCACGGCACCGGCCACGAACCGCACATCGCCGGCCAGCCCGGTCGCCGGCACATACGCCGCCAGGGAGATCGGGTGCCGTCGAATGACGGCTTGCAGACAGTCGGTGGTCTGCAGCGCAGTCACGGAGGACTTGCCGCACGCCGCAAGAAGACAGAGGATCGGCAGGACCAGCACGCCGACCCACCGAGCGCAGGAATGGCGCAGAGCGGAAATGCATCGCATGGCCGGAACATACTGGCGCGAGACGCGTCGTGCCACCGGGCGGAACACGAAGGCACCGACGTTCCGTCGAGCGCTCCGTCGGGCGCTCCGCCGTTACGCGCGCGGGTGGCTCCGTTGGTACACCTGTTTCAGCCGCTCCACGCTCGTGTGCGTGTAGATCTGCGTCGTACTGATGCTCGCGTGACCGAGCAACTCCTGCACCGCGCGCAGATCAGCACCGGCGTCGAGCAGGTGCGTGGCGAAGGTGTGGCGCAGGGAATGGGTGGAGAGTCCGGCGCCTTCGTCCACCTGCGCGAGCCAGCCGACGATCGCGTTCTGCACGCCTTTGGCACTCAACCGCGTGCCGCGCTGACTGAGAAAGCACGCGGTGCGATCGGCCCCCATCCCGATCTTCTTCACGAGCGCGTCGCGCACGCGCTCGTACTCCCGCAGCGCACGCTGCGCGTGATCACCGACCGGGACGATCCGTTCTTTGCGCCCCTTGCCACGCACCTTCACCTGCCCGGCGAGCAGGTCGAGATCCGCACGATTGATGCCGCGCAGCTCGCTGAGGCGAAGCCCGGCGGAATAGAAGAGCTCGAGCATCGCGAGGTTGCGGACGTCGGTATACTTCCCCTCACCGGCGCGCGTGGCGGCGGCCTGGAAGAGTGTCTCGACCTGCGCGCGGTCCAGATGCCCGGGGAGATGCTTCTCCGTCTTTGGCGACCCCACGGTGCGCGCCGGATTGGTTTCAACCTGGTCGTTGCGGTGCAGGAATGCGTAGAAGGTCCGCACGGCGGAGAGGGTGCGGCCGATGCTCCGCTTCCCCAGTCCCTTCCGCGTCAGGTGTGCGAGGAACGAGCGCATGGCGAGCCGGTCGACCTGTCCCCAATCCCAGTCGTCAGCGCCCAGATACGGTCCCAGGAAGGCGCAGAACTCCTCGAGGTCGCGCCGGTACGCGGTGCGCGTGTTGGGCGAGACATCGCGCTCCTTCTCCAAATGCGTCAGGAAGTGCGCGATGAAGGCGGGCGCGGGTTCGGTCATGGTACTCGTAAGCTATCCTCGACAGCGCTAACTTTCTCCCCCTATGCTCCTCGGGATCGCCGGCATGATCGGGTCGGGCAAGACGACCCTCACCCAAGCGCTCGCAACGCGCTTCGGGCTGCAGCACGCCCTCGAGAGCGTGGACGCCGACAATCCCTGGCTCGACAAGTTCTATTCGGGCGCCGAGGGGATGCAGAAGTACGGCATGCACCTCCAGCTCCACTTCCTCGCCACGCGCTTCAAGTCCATGCGCCGCATGCGCGCCCTCGGCGGCAGTTGGGTGCTCGACCGCACGTGGTACGAGGACGCCGAGATCTTCGCGCGCGGGCTGTTCGAACAGGGGTACATGGGCGCGGACGATTGGGGACTCTATCAGCAGCTTTACGCCGAGCTGTTGCACGCGCCGGCCGCGCGCCCTCCCAGACTCATGGTCTATCTGCATGCACCGCTGGAGACGATCCTCAAGCGCATCCAGACGCGCGGTCGCCCCAAGGAACGTGACGCCGCCCCGGAATATTTCGCCTCGCTCCACGCGCGGTACGAGGGGTGGATCGGCGGCTTCCGGAAGTGCCCGGTGCTCCGGATCGACGTGCGCGACTATGACCTGATGGCGAATCCCGAATCGGTGGAGGAGATCGCCGCGCGGGTACGCGGGGTGCTCGAAGGCGAGATACCACAGACCGAGCTCTGGCCGAAGATCGCGACGCGCGGCTGATCCGCGCGTGCGACGAGCGGTCGCGCGGTCAGGTCGTCCCGCGCCACTCCGCAAGCGCCTGCAGCGAGCGCTCGGCGTACATCTCCCGCTTCTTGGCCTTGTCCCGCGGCACGGGGTTCAGCTCTTCGAGCAACCCGAAGTTCGCGTTCATCGGCTGGAAGTGCCGGGGATCGGCCTCGCGCAGGTAGCGATAGAGCGCGCCGAGCATCGTGGTCGGCGGCGGGACCACGGGTTCGAGCCCCCGCAGCATGCGATCGAGGTTCCACGCGGCCATGATCCCGGTGGCCGTGCTCTCGGTATAGCCCTCCACACCGGTGATCTGTCCCGCGAAGAGCAGCTGCGGGTCGTCGCGCAGACTCAGATGCGGCGTGAGCGACGCCGGCGAGTTCACGTACGAGTTGCGGTGGATGCTCCCGAATCGCAGGAACTCCGCATTCTGGAGGCCGGGGATCATCTTGAGCACGCGCTGCTGCTCGGGGATCCGCAACCGCGTCTGGAAGCCGACGATGTTCCACATCCGTCCCGCGCGGTCCTCGCGCCGGAGTTGCACCACCGCGTAGGGCCAACGCCCCGTGCGCGGGTCGTCGAGTCCCACGGGCTTCATCGGCCCGAAGCGGAGCGACTCGCGCCCACGACGCGCCATCTCCTCGACGGGCATGCACCCCTCGAAGTACGGGACCTTGTCGAACTCGTGGCTCGTGAACTGGTCGGCGACCGCCAAGGCGTCGATGAAGGCTTCGTATTCCGCCTTGTTCATCGGGCAGTTCAGATACGCGCCGCCGTCGTCGGCCCCTTCCATCGTCTCCTTGCCGTACCGCGAGGCGCGGAAGACAATCGAGTGATCGAGCGACTCCTCCGCCACGATCGGCGCGATGGCATCGTAGAAGGCGAGCGACTCCACTCCGAGTCGCTCGCGAATGGTCGTCGCAAGCCCGTCGCTGGTGAGGGGGCCGGTCGCGATGATGCCAGGCGATGGAAGTTGGGTGATCTCCTCGCGCACCACGGTGATGTTCGCGTGCGCCAGGATCCGATCGTGCACCGCCGCGCTGAACACGTCGCGGTCCACGGCAAGCGCGCTGCCGGCCGCGACGCGCGCTTCATCGGCCGCCGAGAGAATGATCGAACCGAGCGCGCGCATCTCGGCCTTCAGCAGCCCGTGTGCGTTGGTGACTTCGGTGCTCTTGAAGGTGTTCGAGCACACCAACTCGGCGAGCTTGTCGGTCTTATGAGCCTCCGTGCCGCGTACCCCGCGCATCTCGTGCAGTACCACCCGGTGACCACGCTCCGCGAGCTGCCAGGCGGCCTCGCTCCCGGCGAGCCCGCCTCCGATGACATGGACTTCCTTCGACGCGGTCATGTGGCGGATGATAGCGCACCGACCAGCCGTGCGCCCAGGGTCAGAAGAAGGTCTGAAGCCGGAGGTAGAGCAGTTGCTCCGTCGGGCGGTCGCCGCTCGCGGCGCCCCCTCGGAACGTCGTGAGCTCGTACGCCGCCTGCGCCTTGGTGTTGCGCGTGAAGTACCAGCTCACACCAAGTGCGTGTTCCGTGGCGCCGCGCGCGGCGACCGCCGGGTCGGCGAGCACCGGGAACGCCGCATCCCCGACGTTGATTTGCGCCATGCGCGCCACCAACTGCCACGCCCCCCACTGCCCTTGCGCCGGATCGAACGGACGCGCCGGCGCGAGGCCACGGACGTCGGAGGGCTCCCCCGTGAGACTCCAATCCAGGGTGAGGAAGGCGCCAGTGGACGGGACGAGCGCCGTCGTCGTGCCGCGGCGCACGTTATCCAGCGTACGATACCCCTCGGCGAACGCCCCGAATCGCCCAAAGCGCGCCACCGCGAACAGATTGTGACGATCCCGGTCGCCATCGGCGACGGCACCGGCCGATTCGCGGAACTGGAAGAACGTGGCCGCGGCCGGCGTCGCGTAGTGCGAAAGCCCGGTGGCCGAGCCGGCCGCGCGCATCACCCCATGCGATCCGCTATAGCCGAGGATGACCCCCTGCCCGTTCTTCCGGACGACCGGTCGTGTGACCAGACGCAGGGTGAGGTCCTTGGCGTCGTTGCCATCACTCTCGCCGTTGGCGCCGCCATTCGGCACGCCGTTGTATGTCGCGAGCGTCGCCTCGATGCGGCCATCCATCGCATCACCCGTGACCGCGACCCCTTCGTCACGATTCGACGAGAGCTGGCTGACGATCGACCGCTCAGGAAAGGGCTGGTCAGAGGCGTTGATGTACCGTTCCCAGCCGTATGCCACCTTCTGCTTGCCCGCGCGCAGCCAGAGGTGCTTGCCCAGCGTCACGTCCGCGAAGGCATCGGCGATGCCGGGTAATGTCGTCACGGCCAGGTCGGGCATCACGCGCAGCGCGATCCACGGGTTGATGTTCAGGTCGAAGATCAGCCGTGCCCGACGCACCGCGAAGGTGTTCGGGAGCGCGTCCGTCCGGTCGCTCGAGATGAACCGGCCGTCCAACGCCACATAGCCGCGCAACTTGAGCTGTCGCCGACCGTCCGAAGAATGGATGCGCACGCCGTCGTCGTCATAGACGACGACGGCGCTGTCCTTGGTGGCGGCCGCAAGCTTCGCTTGTGCCCCGAGCGGAGCAGCGGCGAGCCAGAGCGCGACGACCAGTGCGGTGCCGCGCTTACTGGCCGACACTCTCCGCCTCGACGTCCGAGGGCTCCGCGACACTCCACTCATTGGCACACTTCAGGCATTTGCGGTAACTCCCCCGCGTCTTGTTGGACTTGGCCTCGGCGCCAATGAACCCGCACTCGGGACACGACTCGTTCACCGGCTTGTCCCAGCAGACGAAATCGCAGTTCGGATAATTCTCGCAACCGAAGAACGCTTTGCCGCGCTTCTTCGAGCGGCGCGCGGCAATGTCCCCCCCATCCTTGGGGCACTTGACGCCGGTCGGCATCGACCGCGTGCCGCGGCACTTCGGGAAGGCACTGCAACCCAGGAACTCACCGCTGCGGCCACGACGGACGACCGTCATCTTGTCGCACAACGGACACGGATACTCGGTGAGCACCGGCGGTTGACGCTCCCCCTTGAGCGGGCGCGTGTACTTGCACGCCTTGGGATGGTTCTCGCAGGCGATGAACGGCCCGAAGAATCCACCCTTTGCCAGAAGCTTCCCGCCATCGAGCGGACACTTCTCGTGCTCGAGCGCACTGAGGTCGTGTGCGGCGTGGATCAGCCCCTCGTAGTTCACCTGTCCGAGTGCGGTGTCGAACGGCCCCCAGAACTCCGAGAGCACGTCGCCCCACGGCATCGCTCCGCCCTCGACCTTGTCGAGCTCGTGTTCCATGCGGGCGGTGAAGCTCACATCGAACTCATTGGGGAACTGCTTGACCATCACCGTCTCCACGCTCTCGCCGAGCGGCGTCGGGAAGAAGCGGCGCTGCTCGAGCTCGGCGTAGTGCCGCTCGGTGAGCGTGCTGATGATGCTCGCGTAGGTGGACGGGCGGCCGATGCCGAGGCGTTCAAGCTCCTTCACGAGACTCGCTTCGGAATAGCGCGGCGGCGGCTCGGTGAAGTGTTGCGTCGGCTTCACTTCCTTGACCGGCACCTTCTCCCCTGCTTCGATCGCGGGGAGCGCCTGCTCGTCTTCGAGCGCCTTCGAGTCGCCTTCTTCACGCGCTTCCTTGTACAGCGACAGGAAGCCTTGGAACTTGATCACCGAGCCGGTGGCGCGGAACAGATACCGATGCAGGGCACCCGCGAAATCGAAATCCACCGTCGTGGTGTCGAACACCGCCGGTGCCATCTGGCTCGCCATGAAGCGCTGCCAGATCAGTTGATACAGCTTGAACTGCTCCGGCGACAAGTACTTCTGGACCGAATCCGGCGTGCGCACCGGGTCGGTGGGTCGAATGCCTTCGTGGGCGTCCTGCGCGTTGGTATCGCCAGCCGCGCCGTAGAGCATCGGCGCCTTGGCCAGGAACGCGTCCGGATACTGTGTCCGCAGATACTCGCGCGCCGCCGCGACCGCCGTCTCGGAGATGCGCGTCGAGTCGGTACGCATGTAGGTGATCAGACCGACCGATCCCTCCACCTTCCCGAGCTCGATGCCTTCATACAAGTTCTGCGCCAAACGCATGGTGCGCTTGGAGCCGAAGCCGAGCTTCTTGGCCGCTTCCTGCTGCAGCGTGGACGTCTTGAACGGTTCCGCCGGATTCTTGCGGCGCTCGCGGCGCTTGATGTCGGTCACATCAAAGGTGCTGCGCGTCGCGACATCGTTCACGATCGCGCGTGCCAGTTCGCCGGTGGGGATGATCGGCTTGTTGCCGTCGAGATGATGCAACTTGGCGGTGAACGCCTGCCCGTCGTGCGACAGTGCCGCCGCGATCGTCCAGTACTCCACCGGATTGAAGGCGCGGATCTCACGCTCGCGTTCCACCAGAATGCGGAGCGCCACGGTCTGGACGCGTCCCGCCGAAAGCCCCTTCTTGACGGTCTTCCACAGCACCGGGCTCGCCTTGTATCCCACCAAGCGATCCAGCACGCGGCGCGCCTGCTGCGCATCGACCTTCTGCTGGTCGATGTCGCCGGCACGATCGATCGCCCGGTTCACCGCGTCCTTGGTGATCTCATGAAAGAGCACCCGCTTGATCGGCGGCGCGTGCTTGCCCTTGATCTGGCTGTGCACATGCCACGCGATCGCCTCTCCCTCGCGGTCAGGGTCGGTGGCGATGAACACGGCGCGGGAGATTTTCGCGGCCGCCTTGAGCTCGGCGACCGTTTTCTCCTTCCCGGGGATCGTCACGTAGTCGGGTTCGAAATGATCCTCGAGGTCGATCCCCAGCGTCTTGGTCGGCAGGTCGCGGATGTGCCCGACCGTCGCCTTCACGGCGTAACTCGAGCCCAGATACTTGCCGATGGTCTTGGCCTTGGCAGGCGACTCGACGATGACGAGCGCCTTGCCGCTTGGTACGCCGGCTTCGACCTCCTCCTCGACGACCTCAACATCGGGCGCCATGGACCGTCGCTTGGCGACCGCCTTCCTGGTGGCCGCCACCTTCTTGGTCGTCGCCTTCTTCTTGGTGGCGCTGGATTTCTTCTTGGTGGCCATGAATCGTATGAAGAGCCCCGTGCGACCACCGCCTGAGGGGCGGCTGCCGTGGTGAGGCGAACACTCTATAGTTGTGCGACTACCCTGACAGAGACCTATGCTAGTCCGGGTTTCCGTCCGCCGCAAGCGCCACTATGGCGTCCGCGACCTGGTCCAGCGACATCAAATCCGTTCTAACCACATGATTTGATTGCAGATACGCTATTTCCCGATCCGCGGCCAACTTCTGGAGCGCGGTCAAAGGATCCGCCCGGTCCAGGAGCGGACGGGCCTCCCGTTCGGCTCCCATTCGGGCCAGGGCGATTTCCGGGCTGACGGCCAGATACACCAGCACCGCACAATTTTTGAGCGTATCGAAGCAGCCCGGATTGGCGATCCATCCGCCACCCGGAGCGAGCACCATACGGCGCTGCGACGTGAGCTCCCGCGTCAGCGCCCGCTCCTGCTCCCGGAACCAGGGCTCGCCGCGGGAGACGAAAAGCTGGGCCACCGATTCCCCCTCCCGCCGCTCGATTTCACGGTCGAAATCGAGGAATGGGCGCCCGAGCCGCTCGGCGACCGCCCGCCCGACCGTGCTTTTTCCGCTGCCGGGTAACCCGACGAGCACCAGGTGCGGTGCCGGTCGCGCGGACGCCTCAGCCAAGGCGCGTCGCGAGATGCGCGAGATAGGCGTCGCAGTTGCGGCGCAGCTCACCGAGCGAGTCCCCGCCGAACTTCTCGACGAACGCGTCGGCGAGTACGAGCGCGGTCATCGCCTCGGCGATCACCCCCATCGCCGGCACCGCGGTCACATCACTCCGTTCGGCCGCGGCTTCGGCCGGCGCGGCGGTCTTGGTGTCGATGGTGTGGAGGGGGCGCATCAGCGTGCTGATCGGCTTCATCGCGACTTTGATGATCAGCGGTTCGCCACTCGTCATCCCTCCTTCAAGACCCCCGGCGCGATTGGTCGCCCGACGCACATTGCCGGTGCGCGGCGATCCGGGGGCCATCGCGATGGCATCGTGGACGTCCGCCCCCGTACGGCGCGCGGTCTCGAAGCCCATGCCGATCTCCACCCCCTTCACGGCGGGAATGCTCATCAGCGCCGCGCCCAAGCGGCCATCGAGCTTGCGATCCCAGCTCACGTGCGATCCGAGCCCCACCGGAAGTCCGTCGACAACCACCTCACAGATGCCGCCCAGCGTATTCCCCTCTTGCTTGGCGCGATCGATCCGTGCCACCATCTCGGCCTCGGCCGCCGCGTCGAGGGTGCGCAACGGTGACCCGGCAGCAGCAGCGTTGATGTCCGTCGGCATCGGATCCGGACGGGTCGCATCGACCCCACCCAGATGCACCACGTGCGAGCCGATGCGCACGTCGAACTCGGCGAGCAGCCGACGCGCCACCGCGCCCGCCGCCACGCGGGCCGTGGTCTCACGCGCCGACGCGCGCTCGAGGATGTCGCGCGCATCGTCGCGGTCGTATTTGAGGACGCCGGTCAGATCCGCGTGCCCCGGGCGTACGCGCGTCACCTGACGCCTCCGGCCCTGGTCCGTCGCGTCTTCGTCGCGCGGCGCGGCGTCCATGATGGCTTCCCAGTTCTTCCAATCGCTGTTGCGGATCAACATCGCGATCGGCGATCCCAGCGTCTCGCCGGCGCGCACACCGGAAAGGAACTCGACCGCGTCGGTCTCGATCTGCATGCGCCGACCACGCCCGTAGCCCTGTTGCCGGCGCGCGAGCTGCGTGTCGATGTCCTGAGCAAGCAGAGGGAGTCCCGCCGGGACTCCCTCGATGACACTCACCAGCGCCTTGCCGTGCGATTCGCCGGCAGTGACGAAACGGATCACGGCGTCTTCCCTGCCCGGACCGTCTCGCCGTCGTCGATGATGCGCGGCGTGATCAGGATGAGCAGATCCTGTTTCCGTTCCACGGTCTCGTTCTCGGAGAAGAGACGACCGATGCCGGGCAGGTTCATCAGGAACGGGATCCCGCGCCGATTGCGCGACACCTGCGTCTGCGTCAGGCCGCCGATGACCGCCGTCTCGCCGTCGCCGACGAGCACTTCGTTGCGACTGAAGCGCTTGTTGATGGTCGGCCCAGCCACCGTCGCGCCCGCGAGCGACTGCTGCTCCGCGTACACGGACATGAGCACCTGATGGTTGGCCGTCACATGCGGCGTGACGCGGAGCGTGATGCCGACATCCTGGCGCTGCTGTTGCGGCCCCGACTGCGTCAGCTGTCCGGGAACGGTCGGCGGGGTGAGCAGATACGCGATCTGCGTGCCGGCGAACAACTCGGCCTCCCGATTGTCGACCGTGGTGGTGCTCGGCTCGGCCTGCACGTCGGAGAGTTGCTGTTCGCTCAGCGCGTCCAGGAACGAGGTAAGGTTGAACCCGCCCAGCGTCATGTTGTAGATCAACGACAGCGACGAGGTCGACTTGTACGCCCGGCTCGCATTCGCCACGCCGGCGAGTCCGTCGCCTGAAATATTCACGCGGAAATCGCCCGGCACCGGCGTGTCGCCATTCAATCGCGGCAGCACCGCGTTGCTGAAGGTGTTGGCCGAGCCGAGGTCGTAGCTGATGCCGAGCTGCTCGGTGCCCGTCCGGTCGACCGCAATGATTTTCGCCTTGATGGCGACCTGCGGCGTGCGCACATCCAGATCCCGGATGTAGTTGGCGATGTCCGCCAGCCGCCCCGGCGTCTCGGTGACGATCACGGCGTTGGTCTTCTCGTCGAAGCTGACGACGCCGCGCGAACTGCAGCTCGCCCCGACGCCCGGGGAGGCAGTCGCTCCAGTCGCCGAACTCCCGCCCGCGCCCGATCCGGCGCCACTCGTGCCGGTGACGACCTCGGAGACCGCCGCCTTCGGCGCACCTCCTCCGCAGCCAGCGCCCAGGAGCTGGCGCACCGTGGCCGCCATCGTCTCCGCTTTGGCGTAGTTCACCTGGATCACCTGCGTCTGCACCGGTTCCACGCGCTGCTTGTCCGCGATGTTCGCGTAGCTGTCGACGGTGATGATCCCCGACGGCTCCACGACCAACGAAAGCCCCTGCGATGCCAGGATACTCTTGAGCGCCAGGTCCCACGGTTGGTTCTTGATGTCCGCGGTCACGAAGCCGTCCACCTGACGGCCCACGACGATGGTACGCCCGCTGAACTGCGCAAAGCTGGTGATGACATCGCGGATGTGCGTTTCCTGGAACGACACCGTGATGCGTCGCTCCGGCGATTGCTGCGGGGCCGGAGCCGCAGGGGCCGCTGGCGACGCGACCGCGGGTCTCGCACCGAGACTCCAGGTCGCGAAGCGATCGGGCCCTGCCACGGAGATCCGGACATCTTTCTCGCCGCGGACCACGGTGTACTCGTGATCGCCGTCAAGGTCGAGCACGACGCGCACCACTCCCGGCTTGTACTGCGCGAGTCGCACATTCGTGATGCCGCCGCGAGAGACCTTGTCATACAGGCGCGCGGGGACGCCGAGGGTGGCGCCACGCAGATCGACGACGATCCGGCGCGGGCTCTCGAGCGTGAAGTCGAACAGGTCGATCGGCCCCTCGACCGCGATGACGACTTCGGCGCGTCCGGTTCCCGGGGTCACGCTGACCGCGGTGATGCTGCCCGGCGCGTCGTTCCGCACCGTAGGCTCGGCGTCGGCGCGCGGAGCACCGAGGGCGATGAGCAGGCACGCAGCCGACAGCGCCGCGATGTGACGGACTCGCGTCATTGCGGTCTCCTTGTGGTGTTACTCTTGGCGTCCTTCTTCGGCGTCTTGTCCATCACGAGCGTCTGTTGGCGGCTCATGCCGAACTCGTCGACGGCGAAGGTGATGTCTTGTGGTCCGATCTTTGCGACCTTCATGCGGCCGAGTGCTGCACCGATCATCACGCGATACGTCTGACCGTTGGATCCGTCGGTGAGGATCGCGACGGAACGTCGCGGCGACTCCGTGTCGTAGATCACGCCGATCAGGGCCAGATCAGCCAGCAACGGCCGCAGTTCGCCGGACGACATGAGCGACACGAACGGATCGCGGCGCCCCTCGGCGGCATAGCTGAAGACCTCGCGCATGATCACCACACCAGTGCTGTCCTTGGCCGGTTCCGCGGCGGCCGCGCGCGGTTTGGCCGGAGTGGCGCGCTGTGCGCGCGACACCGACGGTACGAGGGACACGAGCAGCGTGGCCAACAGGAGGATCCCGCGCATCAATCGCGTCATGCGCCACCGTCCTTGGCGGCGCCCGCGTCAGGGCGGGAAGCACGCTTGGGCTTTGGCTTCGCCTTGGGCGGTGCCGTGCGCACGACCGCCGTTTGCAGTTCGAAGGTCGCGACGAGGGTCTGTTTGCCCGGCGTCACCTTGGCCGCGGTAGCCCCGGTCGGCAGGGCGAGCATCAGGTTCACGGGCGACACGATCCGCGGGAGCGATCCGATGTTGGCGAGCACCGCGGCGATATCGTGATAAGGGCCGGTCAACCGCATGCGATACCGATGCGTGTCGAACAATTCTCCCTCGACCACCGGGAGCGGCTCGACCGTGCCGATGTCGAGATTCGCCCGACGCGCCGAGTTGGAGATCTGGTCGATGAGTGCAGAGACTTCCGCGCCGACCGGCACCAAGGTGCGCAGGGTGGCGAGATCGGCGCGACTGCGATCCGTGTTCGCGGTGATCTGCTTGGTGTTGCCTTTGGCAATCTCCGCCTTGGCGAGCCGGTTCAGGCTGTCCACGGTATCGAGCCGAGCGCGCAAGTCATGGATCTCCAAGCGCTTGGGCTCGAAAATTCCATACCAGTAGCCGGCGGCGGCGGCAACGCCGAGGAAGCCGAGGAAGAACAGCCGCTGGCCGCGCGGATCCGTCGGAAGTCCGAGTGCCATCAGGGACGCTCCAAGGCGCGGAAGGGCGCGCGCCGGATGGCCGTGGAATCCGGCTGCTGGTACCGCAGTTCGAGCGTGAACTGCGTGGCTTCCTTGCCCGCCGGCTGGACGGTGACCAACTC
This sequence comes from uncultured bacterium, assembly GCA_963978095.1. Taxonomy (GTDB): domain Bacteria; phylum Gemmatimonadota; class Gemmatimonadetes; order Gemmatimonadales; family Gemmatimonadaceae; genus Fen-1231. Next base: position 23,013 of record CAXBQP010000010.1, read on the forward strand.
GGTCTTCACCAGTTGCACGTCCTGCAGGAAGGGAGACGCCTCAAGCTGCTTCCAGAAGCGGGTGATTGCCTGCACATCCACGGTCTGCCCGATGATCTTGAGCTTGAGCACCTGCGATGCCTTGAGCGCACTGTCGGCTTCCGCCGCGATCTTGGACGGGTCCGCACCCGTGAAGAGCCCGGCGTCGATCTCCGGGGTGAGCGAAGCCACCGGACTGGTCTGCTGCACCAGGATCAACCAGGTGTAACTCGGCAAGGCACGACTGATTTCTTCCATCACGTGCGGCCAGACGAATCGGGATCCGTCGATCGTGTTCACGATCCGCAACTGGCGCGCCACCGAGTCCCGCACGGCGGACGCCACCGCCCGCTGTTTGATCACTTGCGCGAAGCGCAGGGAATCGCCGTGGGCCTTGCTCTCGCGGGCTTTGACCTCCTCGAAGCTCCTGCCCTGGAAGTACCACATACCCACCACCGCTCCGACACCGACCAGAAAGAGGGTGGTGGCGATGACGAAGAGGCGGTCGATGTGGAAGCGCGACGCCAGTTCGCGGAACGCATCACCGACTTCCATCTTGGCGGCCGACGGCTGCTTGCGTTTCGCGCCGGGCAGGAGATTGATCTCGATCATCGGCGGCTCAGGCGCTCTGGCGCAAGGCCAGGCCGATGGGCAACATCAGCAGCGGCGCGACCTCATCGATGACGAGGCCGTCGAGCGCCCCGTCCGCGATCTGCAGATTCCCGAGGGAGTTCGCATGCTCCATCGGGATGCCGAGGCGGTCGCCGAGCAGATCGTCGAGCCCCGGAATCCGCGAACCGCCACCGCACAGGAACATGGTCCGCAGGGCGCCCGCGCTGCGCGAGTTGGTGGCGAGAAAGGCGATGGCGCGATCGATGCCCGTGACGATCTCATCGCCGCGCACCGCCACCACCGCGTCGAGCGGCTCGTTTCGGTCGTAGCCTTGGATCATCGCGGCCGCGTCGTCGAGCGACAGCCCGTGGTCCCGTTGCAGGTCCTCGCGGAACTTGCGTGTGCCCACCGTGATGTCGCGGGTGAGGATCGGCACGCCGTCGTCGAGGATGTTGATGTTCGTGACTTCGTGCCCGATGTTGAGCAACCCGACCAGCCCGGCGAGCGCATCCGGATGGTTCAGCTCGAAGGCGTTGTGGAGCGCGAAGGCGTCCACATCGACCACGGACGGTTCCAGCCCGGATTCGCTCAGCACGCGCATCTTGGACTCCACGAGTTCCCGCTTCGCGGCGACGAGCAGCACCTGCATCTCGGGCCCGGTCCCCTCGGGATCGAGAATCTGGAAATCCAGCTCGACCGATTCCATGTCGAACGGCACATGCTGCTCGGCCTCCCAGCGCATGAGCTCACGGGCCTGATGCTCGTTCACCCGCTCGATCTGGATCTTCTTGATGATGACGTCGCGCCCGCCGACGGCGACCACGACCTGCTTGGTCGCGACCCCCGCTTCGGTCAGCGCGGCCGCAATCGCCTCCGACACGATGCTCGGGTCCATGATCTCCCCGTCGACGATCGCGTCGGCCAGCAAGGGCATGATGACGACCTTGGTGAGCATCGGTGTGCGCGTCCCGTGTTCGATCACGGCCACTTTGATGAGGCCGGAACCGATATCGAGACCCACCGTGCTCTGTTTGCGGCCGAAAAGCGGCATGCGAAAGGGACGGAGATCCCGGCAGGCCCCCGACCGGCTTTCCGGCCTCAGGACCAACCAGGCACAACCAAGAACGGCCCAACCCGGCGCACCAGCGGCCCGATGGGACTCCCTGCCACCATGACACGAGCGGACAGGCGGGGAGGTAACGAACCCGCGGTGACACGTTCAGGGGTCTGGGGCCCACCACCAGCCCGGTAGCCGCTGAAGACTCAGCCCCCCACCGGTGTCCGCAACAATAAACAGGAATGCCACGATTCCAGCATCCCCCCTCCCCCCACCGACGCGGCTCCGTGCCGCGCTGGAGGCCCGAACGAACCGCCCCCCGAGTCGGACCAAGCTCACGACCACCGTGTCGCGCCCGACCACGCTGCGCTGTTGGCGGACCGATCCGGGGAGCGCCCGCAGCCAGGCGCTGTCAGTCGGGGCGTCGATCTGGGGGCTCAAGGCCGATTCCGCGAGCCCCAACGCGTTGACACGTGCCCGCCCCCCCCGCGCCAGACGTAGGTCCTGCAGCGACGCATCCAACGCGATCGCGCCGAGCATCGCCACGACCAACAGCGCCACGAGCGCCATCAGCAGTGCGACGCCCGGACGCGCGCGCGCGCTGCGGAGCCCGCCACGCCCCGTCACGGAACAGCGGGCGTCATCGGCGGCACCGTCGCGGTGAGCGGCCGTTGCCCGAGCACCAGTGACTGCGCCGACCGCACGGCGATGATCACCTCACCCGTTGGCATCACGCGGAAACGCAACCCACTGTCAGCTGGCGCCGCCAACGGTCCCGCGACCGGTTGCGATGCCGCGCAGTGACCGGGGGCATCACAACTCCGGTACGCCAACTCCCAACTCTTGTCCGATCCCCGCACCAGCCCCCAGCGACCACGACGCACCATCCGTATCGGCGCCCCGACCGTCACACCGCTGGACAGCGCGCTCGCGACGACCAGACGGGTGAGGGGACGCCGCAGGACACTGTCGCTCCGCGACACAAAACCCGTGGACGGCGGACACCCGGCCCCCTCGAATCGCGAGGCCGCAGAATCCACGAGGTATCGCCCCCATCCGCGAGCGATCGTGTCGTAGACGTACAGGAGATCTCCCGCCGCGGGGGTGTACCGCCAGCGACTCAAGGGCGTCGCGCCAGTGGTCTGCGTGGGGGGAAGCGTCAGCGTGCGCGCGCCGACCGAGCAGGCGACTGAAGTACCGACATGCGCCAACAGCTCGAGCGCCGTGTCCCCTCGGAGCAGAAGACTGTCACCAAGCGACGCCCGGATCTCCGAGCGCAGCAGCAGCTCGACATCCTGTTCGAGCCGTACGGCCTCACTCGACCGGCTCCCCGCGCGTACCCGACGCTCGGCCGCCACCATCACCGAGGCCGCGAGCGCCGCAACCACGCTGCTGATCACCAGCGCGACCAACAACTCGGCAAGCACGGCCCCTGGTCGGCAGTGGCGACGAGCACCACTCATGGTGCGCAGCGGGCAGAGGCCGTCATCACGATCGGGTGATGGGCATGCAGCGGCACGATACGCGACGACAGCGTCCAGCTGCCCTGACTGACACGGACCGTCCACTGCACCGCGCCCCACGGACCGCGACGCCCACCCGCCGAATCGCTCCCGCATGCGCGGGCGTCCGACCACTCGATCTGTTCCTGGACTGCTCGGGCCCCCTCACGCTCGGCATCGGCGAGCAGCCGGAGCCGCTGGTCGGCCAACAGCACGCTGGTGAGCACGAGCCCCGCGACCGATGCCATGAGCACCGCGACGACGACTTCCGCGAGCGTGAATCCGTCAGGAGTGGGACGATGCATGTCGACCACGATAGCGCGTGATGCGTATCAGGCCGGCATCAGAGGATTGCGCCACACAGCAAATCCACGCCGGTGTAAACGGACGCGGGCCGGACGAGATCGTCCGGCCCGCGCGCATCACCGCTCCCCGCGACTCACTGGCAGATCGGCTCGCCTTCCGTCGTGGCGCCACCACCCAGCGTAATCCTGCAGGTCTTGGACGTGGAGGCGTGTGTGGCGGTCGCCGCCCACCCACTCGACGTCACGCTGCCGATCGTGACATTGACCCCCGTCGACGCGCGGTAGCCCGTGCCCAGTGCCGTGGTGCTGGAGGCATAGGTGCTGTTGTTGTCGGAGAAATACGCTTCCTGCGCGGTGATCAAGTTGCGCAGGTCCGATTTCATCGACGCCAAATAGGCCTTCTCCTTGGTATTGGCGAACTTGGGAATCGCGATCGACGCGAGAATCCCGATGATGACCACCACGATGAGCAGTTCGATCAGGGTGAAACCTTTGCGGACTGAACGCATGACACGAACTCCGTTTCGGGGAAATTCCCACACTCGCTGAGCGTGGGGGCTAACAGCGAAGGTTGACTGAGTACGGGAGGCGCCAACCTTCAGAATTCCAGAACTGTACAGCAACGATACAGCAGGTCGTGCGGCTCACGCAAGGACGAGCGGGCTGGACGACATGTCGTCCAGCCCGCTCGCGACTCACAGCCCCAACCAGGTCATGCCAAGCTCAGCTGCAGTTCGGCTCGCCTTCCGCGGTGGCCGAACCACCGAGGGTGATCGTGCAGGTCTTCGAGGTCGAGCCGTGCGTGGCCGTGGCCGACCAGCCGGTCGACGACACGCCGCCGATCGTGACCGTCACGCCGGTCGACGCCTTGTAGGTGGTGCCGAGGGCAGTGGTCGACGAAGCGTACGTGCTGTTGTTGTCCGAGAAGTAGGCTTCCTGCGCGGTGATCAGGTTGCGCAGATCCGACTTCATCGACGCGATATAGGCCTTCTCCTTGGTGTTCGCGAACTTCGGGATCGCAATCGCGGCCAGAATGCCGATGATCACAACGACGATCAGCAGCTCGATCAGGGTAAAGCCCTTACGCTTGGTCAACATGCCGAGACTCCGTTGAACGGTGGTTTGGATTCCAACGAGAAGAAGACGACCAGCAACGGGAGAGGTTTCACCCGCGGCGTGTCCTTGAAACGGGTACAGCATTTGTCATACCACGTGGAACGTACAACCTAACCTGTTATAAGACAATATCTTATACCAGAACCGCCACCGCCGCAACCGCTAACGGTGCCGCGGAACGCGGGGGACGTTGCAATCTGCGAGACCCGGCCGGCCCCGCTTCCGCCGGATCGTCAGGGCTCCATCAGGGCTTGGCCGAGCGATGCGAGCCGGTCCAACGGACCGTCGGGTCGGTGGAGTCGGTAGCCACGAGGGCGCTGTCGGCGACCTCGATCATGAAATCAAAGGCTCGGCGGTACATGCCGTCGGCGATCGCCACGCGGGCCTGTGCTCGCGCGGCGTGCCACTGCCCCAACTCCAGGTGGCAGGACACAAGCCCCGCCCGCGCGAGCGGGGACTCCGGCTCGATCGCCAACGCGGCCTGATACTCCGGAATCGCCGCCTGGCAGATATGCGCCTCGCGATACTTGTGCGCGAGGTCGATCCGCACGGCATGGTACCCGGGAAGCAGCGCGATCGCCGTGCGCCATTCGCGCTCGGCCTCGAGCGGGCGATGCTGCTCCCACAAGCGGCCGCCGAGGGAGTAGTGACTGCGGAAGTTGAGCGGAGCATCGAGCGCAAGCGTCTCGAACACATGATCATTGTCCCGCCAGGTGCGCTGTCGTTCCGCGCTGTGCGCGGTCCCCGCCATCACGAGCACGGCGAACCCACCCGCGAGCGCGAGCTTCCCGGCGCGCGGGGCGTTCGCGAGCCGTCGGACGAGCCATGCCCCCGCGACGCCGACCGCGAGCATCGCGCCCACGCTGGGCAGCAACAGCGTGCGCTCCGCGATCAGGATTCCGGTGGGCAGCAGGATGTTGGCCACCGGCACCAGGCAGATGGCGATCCACGCGATCCCGAACGAGACGATCGGCGCTCGGCGCACGCAGATGATCGCGAGCAGCCCCGTGCAGAGCAGTAGCAGGATGCCGGGCAGCAGTTCCGGATGCCAGCTCGTGTGCACGTGCACCAGCGCGGGTGAGTAATCGGCGTACAGGCGTGCCGGCCAGAGCAGCAGGCGTCCGAATTCCGGCACCAGGCCGAGCATCACGACCGCGCGTTGTCCCGTGGACAGATGCTGCAGCGAGGGATGTGGGGTGTCGCCGGCCACATCCACCAGCACGGCGGTACGGATCGCGAGGAACAGCGTGGCGAGCAGGGCCAGCTTCAGCAGATGCGCCGAGCCTTCGTCCAGGCGCTCCCGCCACGGGCGGGGGTCATGCACGATCGTGAGTTCCACGGCCATCAGCAGGGCTGGCAACACGATCACATGTTCCTTGCAGAACATGCCGACCAGGTAGAGCGATGCCACTGCGATGGCGTCGCCCGTGCGCAGCGGCAGCCCGTCGCGTCGCGCGCGGACATACCGGGCCGTCGCCAGGAGCAGCAGCAGCGCGGACCAGAGTTCCGCCTGGCCGACGACGTTCCCGACCGCCTCGACGTGCACCGGATGGACGGCGAAGAGCGCACCCGCGATGGTGGCGGCGACGCGCGGCATCACCTGCAGCGCGAGCCAATACATCACGACGCACACGGCGGCATACAGCGCGATGTTCACCGCGTGGAAGACGAGCGGGCGTCCCGCTCCCGCTGCCCATTGCATCGCATACAGCACGATGATCAGGGGGCGATACAGCGCCGCCCCGCGCGCGTTGGGCCAGTAGGTCTCACCGAACCGATGCCACAGGTCCCGCAGGGTGTGCACCCGCGCGTTCTCGACGATGATCCACCGATCGTCGTACGCGAAGCCGTTGTGGAGCCCGGTGATGGAGGCCGCAATCGCGAGGCAGGCGATGAGCACCGCCAACGGGCGCCAATCACGGGGATCGTCCACGCCGGATGGGGCGACGTGGGCCATGGCGCCAACGGCATGGGGCGCGTCACCGCCCCCGCGTGTGCTCACGCGAACAGATTGAAGCGGATGATGTGACCGATGGCGGCAACGCCGTCCCGCCAGCCGATCTTCTTCCCCTCGGCGTAGGTGCGGCCGGAGTAGGAGATCGGCACCTCGAAGATCCGGGCGCGGCGCTTGGCCAGTTGCGCCGTGACCTCGGGCTCGAACCCGAAGCGTTCCGACGTGAGCGTGAGCGACCGGGCGAGATCGCCCGTGATCGCCTTGTAGCACGTCTCCATGTCGGTCAGGTTCAGGTTGGTGAGCATGTTGCTGAACGTGGTCAGCATGAAGTTGCCCACCGAGTGCCAGAAGTAGAGCACGCGATGCGGCCCGCCGAGGAATCGGGAGCCGAACACCGCGTCGGCACGTCCCGCGATGATGGGATCGAGCATCGCCGGCCAGTCGGCCGGATCGTATTCGAGGTCGGCGTCCTGCACGATCACGACATTGCCGGTGCTCGCCGCGAGTGCCGTCCGGATGGCGGATCCCTTGCCGCGGTTGCGGTCATGCAGGATCAGCACGTCGATCCGCCCGTCTCGCTTCAGTTGCTCCAGGATCTCGCGCGTTCCATCGGTCGAACAGTCATCGACACAGATGACTTGCTGCCGCACCGGCACCGACCGCACTTGCTCGAGGATCGTCGCGATGGTGTTGCGCTCGTTGTACACCGGAATGAGCACGGACAGCACGAGGCTCTCCACGGGCATCGGAGTGAGGCCGCGCATGCGGCTCGCGGGCTGAGCGATTGACGACGATGACATAGGCGGTCGGGAGGATCCGTGAAATCTGCGTCAGGAGCCGGCGTCGCGCGATGGCTGTGACGAGACCGGAGCAGGACGCAGCGCGCGGTACCGTGCGCAGAGGCGCCGATACCGGCCGATCCATGGGAGTTCTCGCGGCAGGCGATCGAGCGGATTCGGCCCCCGCCGCTGCTCGATGCACTGGATCAGCGCCTCGGTGGCGGGGATATGGGCGGCATCGGCCCCCGCGGCGATCCGGCGCGACACGCGCGGGACAGCGGTGAGGTTCAACGCCGCGAGCACGAGGGCGATGGCCACGACCGGTCGCCGCCACGCGGCCCAGTCCGCGCGGCGCGCGCACCGCGTGAGTGCGAGCCCAAGCCCGACGGTCAATAGCGCCAGCAACGGGGTGTTGTAATACGCCACCCGGACGTCGGGGGCCGCGACGGGCGGATGACGTGACACCAGAAGCGCGGCGAAGAGCGTGAGCGCGGCCAACGCGAGGCTGGCGCGCAGGAGCCATCGGGCGTGTCCACCGATGCGGGCCAGCAGCAGTCCCGCGCATGCGACGACGATCCCCCAGCTGACGCCGAGTCCTCCGGCAAAGAGGGAGAAGGAGTCCAGGAGCCACACCGCGGCACCGCGCCACACCTCGGGACGCATCAGGGCCGCCGGATCCACCGTCCCCGACTGCAGAGACCAGTTCACCTCCTGATGCACCGCCGCGCGGATCAGCGTCGGGCCGACCCACATGTCGTAGACGGTCCCGGCGCCCAGGGCCAGCATGAGCGCGAGGACGTACCTCATGTCCTCGGAGCGTCGATTCCCGGCAGCCCTGGCGTCGAGCCACAACAGGACCGCGAAGGCCAGCACGAAGAACGTCCCCTGCCGGTCGGCGAGCACGAGGACGGTGGCGGTGACGCCGAGCGTGAGCGCGCGCCGGCGTCGGTCACGACGCGAGCGAAGTGGCGTCTCGGGTGCGCGAGAGGCGTCGTCCACCACACGCACCAGCTGCCAGGCCAGCATCAGGACGGCGGCGGCGGCCAACGACTTGGCGGTCCGGAAGTGGCGGGCCCCGAGCACCGTGCTCGCCGAGGACACGAAGAGCAGCGCCGGAACGAACGCCGCGCGCCCGAGTTGCGGCGCCGCCGTGCGCAGCCATGTCACGGTGACGCCGACAATCAGTCCGCACGCGAGCAGATGCATGGCGGAGAGCGGGAGAAACCAGCCGGTCCGCCGGAACCACGCGGCGGCCACGCGGGCATCGAACCAATCGGTGGCGTAACTCAGTTCGCGTGCCTGGTAGAGTCCGAAGTCGTTCCGCTGCACGTCGAAGATCTGTGCCACCGGGGCGCGCCCGTCGAGCGCGTTCGCGAGATACGTGGCGGACTCCATGTGCACGAAGGGAAACGCGCGCACCAGCCAGGCGGCGCTCACGGCGAGCGCAAGCATCGCGACCAGCGCCGCGACGAGCCCCGCGGTGCGGGGTGGCGCGCCGATCGGGCAGGCGCTGCGCGCGCTCACCCGTCGACGCCGAAGCGCGAGAGCTTGCGGTGCAAGGTCGAGGGATCGATCCCCAAGACTTCCGCTGCCCGCGTCTTGTTGCCGTGCTCCGCCTGCAACACCCACATGATGTAGGCGCGCTCGATGGTCTCGAGCGACGGGTTCGCGCTGCCACGATCCGACAGCAGCGATTCAGGGGTCGCCTCCGTGATGCGCTCGGGAAGCGCGGCGACGTCAATGACGTCGCCCGTGGTCAGGATGACCGCGCGCTCCAAGGCGTTTTCCAGTTCGCGCACATTGCCGGGCCACCGGTACCGCTGCAACAGCGCGAGCGCCTCCGCGCTGAGGTGTTTGACCGGCTCCTGCCGCGACTCGGCGCGTCGCGCAAGGAAGGCGTCCGAGAGCAGCGGGATGTCGTCCGCACGCTCGCGCAGCGGCGGGACGTGAATGGCGATCACGTTCAACCGATAAAACAGGTCACGCCGGAAGGTCCCGCGGCGAATCTCCTCCTCGAGATCACGATTCGTCGCCGCAATCACACGCGTGTCGATCGGCACCGCCTGCGTCGCGCCCACGGGGATCACCTCACGGTGCTGCAGCACGCGCAGCAACTTCACCTGCGTCGCCGGCGTCGTCTCCCCGATCTCGTCGAGGAAGAACGTGCCCCCGGCGGCGGCGGTGAACAATCCGTCGCGGTCCTTCACGGCGCCGGTGAAAGCGCCACGCTGATGTCCGAAGAGCTCGCTCTCGAGCAGTCCCTCCGGCAGCGCGCCGCAGTTGATGGAGAGGAACGATCCGCTGTTGCGAGCGGACAGCTCGTGGATGTACCGGGCGACCACTTCCTTGCCCGTGCCCGACTCGCCCATCACCAGCACCGTGCTCTCCGTGGGCGCGACCGCCGCGGCCAGCCGCAAGACCTCCAACCACTTGCGGTTCTGTCCGATCGGCGCGGCCGTGGACGCGTGGTCGCGCCGATGAATCTCGCGTTTGAGGGAACGGTTCTCCACGCGCAGCCGCCGGTGTTCGGCGGCACGGCGCAGAATCGCCAGCAGATCGTCGTTGCGGAACGGCTTCTGGATGTAATAGAACGCGCCCGCATTGACGGCCTGCATGGCCGTCTCGAGCGAGGCTTGGGCGGTCATCAGAATCACCGGGGTGTCCGCATCGTGCGCCTTGGCCGCATCGAGAATGTCGACACCACTCACCTGCGGCATTCGGACATCGGTCAGAATGATGTCCGGCGAAAGCGCGGCAACCTGCGCGAGCCCGGCCTTCCCCCCGTGCGCCAGATGGGGCACGAACCCGGCATTCCGCAGCAGGATGCCGAGGGATTCGAGGATGCTCTGTTCGTCGTCGACCACGAGCACGGTGGGCAGTGGCGGCTGATGCATGGCGTTCACGAGAGATTCGGTGCCCCGGACCACGTCATCACAACGGGGTCGAAGGGGAGCAGGATGGTGAAGCGCGTCCCGGCTGGCGACGAATCCACCAACACGACGCCGCGGTGTGCTTCAACGGCCCGATGCGTGATCGAGAGCCCGAGCCCGGTGCCACCGACTTTGTTCGTGGCGAACGGCTCGAAGAGCCGGTTCTGGACATCGCTGGCGATGCCAGGTCCGGCGTCGGCGACCTGCACGCTGAGGGCGCCGTCGGGGAATGGCACGCCGCGTGGCACCTGATCCGGCGTGATCACCGACGCCGTGACGGTGACCTCGGTGCCCGCGCGCGTCGCTTGGAGCGCATTCAGGACGAGGTTGAACACCGCGCGGTGCAGCAGATCCTCATCGCCGAACAGCGGCAACGGGTCATCGGCGAGGCGTACCGTCAGACGGGCGTCCGGCATCCGCGACGGATGCTCTCCCGCCAGGGCACAGGCGGCACGGACGACGGCGGCCAGATCCACGCGATCACGCCGCGCGATCCGGACACGCGCGAAGTCGAGGAACTCCGTGAGGAGCGACGACAGGCGCGCCGATTCACGCACCACGAGCGCCCCGAGCGTCCGCTCGTCCTTCGAGGCGGTCGCGCGCGTCGCGAGTTGCTCGACCGCGCTCTGGATGGACGCCAGTGGATTCTTGATCTCATGCGCGAGCGACGCCGACAACTCAGCGACCGCCTCGAGCCGTTGCGCGCGCAGATGCAACTGCTCGAGCCGCTTCTCGCCGGAGATGTCCTGGAAGATCGCGGTGAAGTTGCGGCGGATCCCCTCGGCGTCGCCGGCCGCCACCGAAATGGAGATGCCCACCGGCCGCGGTTGCGTATCGTGACGGAGTTCGAATTCGGCGCGCGTGACCCCCTGCCCCGACGCGATGGCGGCCTCGAGCAGTGCGGCGAACTCCGGCACGGTGGTGCGCAGCGCGTTGAGCGCGGGCCGATTCAGGAATGCGGTGAAATCGAAGGGCAGCACCTTCGACGCCGCCGCATTGGCGAAGAGCAGGACTCCGCGGTCGTTGATGGTCAGGATGCCGGCCCGGATGTTGGCGAGGATATCGCGTTCCCGCAGTCGGACCGATGCGAGTTCGGCGGCGAGCGCTTCGCGTCCTTCCCCTGCCGCCTGCAAACGGGCGCTGATGACGCCGGTGCCGATCGCCACGGCCGAGAAGACGGCGATCTGCAACAGCAGACTCAACTCCAACGGGCCCGGACGCACGAGCAAGGCGTCGGCCGCATACACCACGCTGCCAAGCAAGGCGATCAGCACCGCGCCCCCGCCCGGCAGCAGCAGGGCGGCCGCGGCGTTGACCGGGATATAGAGCGCCGCGAACTGTGACGCCGCTCCACCGGTGACGTGCACGATGCCGGTGATCACCAGCACGTCCACGACCAACTGACCGTACAGGAACCCTCGCGTCAGCGGTTTTCGATTAACTTCCGTCCAGAGGAAGGAGACGGCGGTGACAAAGAGCGCGCCGACGAAGCAGAGTGTCGCAATGAGCGTTTTCTCTGAATCCGCGATGAGCCACTGGAAGACGGCGGCGAGGAAGATCGCGCTGGCCAGCATCAGACGGCTGACGTAGACCCACCGGACGAGTCGCCGAGGGGTCAGCACCGCAAGCCGTTGGCTTTCGTTCTTGGGCTGGGAAGTTCGCACGAGGCTCCAGTATTGCAAATCGCAACAGATTTAGCATGGGGTTGGCCGTGGCGAAATGCAAGAGACAGGGGACACCACCATGAGTCGTTCCGATTCGGACGTGCCCGGAGTGCGCGTCAGCGCGACCGTGACCATCCCGGCTGGCGAAATCGAGTTCCGTGCGAGTCGCAGCGGCGGGCCGGGTGGGCAACATGTGAACACCTCCAGCACTCGCGTCGAATTGACGTGGAATGCCGTGCGCTCAACGGCCCTGACCGGCGAGCAACGCGCACTGCTCCTGGCCACGCTGCATGCCAAACTCGACACCGACGGCTCGCTCCGCGTGGTCGTCAGCGACACGCGGAGTCAAAAGCAGAATCGGGCGATCGCCGAGGAGCGGCTCGCGGCCCTGGTGCATCATGGACTGCTGGTGCGGAAGGCGCGCAAGAAGACCAAGCCCGGCCGCGCCGCCGTGGAACGCCGGATCGCGAGCAAGAAGAAACAGGGCGCGAAGAAGAAAACCCGTCGCTTCTCCGGCGACGAGTGAGCCGCGGCTGCGGCACGGGTGCGGCTGCCATCGTCGGCCGCACCGGTGCCGCACCGCTCCACTACCAGCGGATCGTCCAGCTGGTGTCACCCCAACCATCGCCGAAGGGATCGCCCGGCGGCGCCTTGAGGGCTTCGGTGAGCACCGGCACCTCCCCCTTCTCTTGCCACCGCCGGATATCGGCGGCGATCGCGCGCCAGTGCGCCTTCACCTCGGCGGTGGTGGCGGCAGCGGCCTTGGCGGTCGCGACGGTCTTGAGCGTGTCGGCCCAGAGGTCGGCCACGCCACGCACTTCCGGCGAGGCCTCCTTGTCCGCGGCCAGCAGGATCAGCCGATCGCTGACGGCCCGCTGCGTCACGCGCTGGATCGCGGCGAGTTTGCCGGAGGTCGGCACGGCGGCACTCCACGTCCCCTTCACCAGGTCACGCACGGCATCATGCAGCGAGTAGCCACCGAGTCGCGCCGCATACTGCACCATGCGGGCGGCGCGCTCCCGCTGCAGGATCCCGTCGATGATCATCTGGGCCAGGGTGCGCGCCGCGCCAAGCTCGTCGAACACGGGCGTGGTGCGCGATCCGAGCAACTCGACATCGCGCTCGAGGCGTGGAGGGAAGAGGGTCAACACCGTGTCCGGGATCGCGAGCTCCTTCGGATCGAGCGCCGCGAGCAGTTGCTGCATCGCCGCGCGCTGACGCGCCGCGCTGATGACGGTGGTGGCCTGCTGCCCATCGCCCTTGAGGGGATTCGCGTACTCGAGCCCGCCGAGCGTCTTGGTGACGCCGTTGACGGCGAAGCGGTGGAAGAAATAGAGGAGCGGGAAACGGTCCTGCAGGATCGACAGCGGCTCACCGTCACGAATGTTGCGGAGCCCGAATCGTGAGAGCGCGATGCGACGGGCGTCCATCTGGCGCTTGAGGAACTCGTTCGGCGTGGCCGCGTCGTCCCAGAGGGAGGTGCGCGGATCGGCAGCATTCTCGGGGCGGGCGTCGCCGTCGCTCAAGTACAGATACCCCTGCTTGAGGCCGTCGCTGACGATGGCCTTGAGGGAGTCCTTCTCGCTCGCGGCGGGAAAGATGCCGTACCCCCAATGGATGGCCCACACATCGTAGGCGCCGGGGCCGGTCGCGTACGCCTGCGAGAGGTCGATCGCGCCGTTGGTGACGAGGACGCGCGGCGCGGGATAGTCCATGACCGAGGCGCGTTCGTACGAGCTGGCGATGTAGTTGTGTTGCAGGCCGAGGGTGTGCCCGACTTCGTGCGCGCTCACCTGCCGGATGCGCGAGAGCACGAACGCGGTATCAGCGGCGGCGGCATCGGCGCCCAGGAGTGCGGCGTAGATGTTGTAATCGGTGCGATTGCGGTGGGAGTCCATGCGGGCCATCCCCTTGAGCATCTCACCGGTGCGGGGATCGGTCAGGGCGCCGCCGACGCTCCAGCCGCGCTCGTTGCGGTTCTCCCACTGCACGACGTTATAGCGCGCGTCCATCGGGTCGACGCCTTCGGGGAGGAGCTCGACCCGGAACCCGCCGCGGAGGCCCGCGCGGTCGAACGCCTGCGTCCAGAAGCCGACGCCTTGGAGCGTGGCGGTGCGCAGCGGCTCGGGGATCCCCCGATCGACGTAATAGACGATGGGATTCTTGATCGGGCTGTTCGGGTCGTTCGGGTTCACCCGTTCCAGCCGGTGCCGCGAGGCCCAATGCTGTTCGAGCTGGGCCTGGATCGGCTGGTTGTAGTCCTTGAAGCTGATGCCGAAGAAGCCGACGCGAGGATCGGCCACGCGCGGCTTGAACGCATCGTCGGGAAGCTTGAGGAGCGTGATGTGTTGCCGGAAGTCGAGCGCCCGTGCGTCGGGGACGAGTCGGCCGACGAATCCGGCGGGATTCCCCTGGGCGGCGAAGGTCAGCGCGACGTCGATCTCGGTGTTCTCGGCGAATGCCTTGGTGTACGGCTTGAAGATCCGTGAACGGTCCCGCGCGACGGCGTATTGCCCCTGCTGCGAGCGCGCGAGCGTGGTACCGATCTCGTTCCAGTCGCGCATGACGAGGTCGGTGGCATCGACGAGCAGCTTCCCCCCTTCCTCGGCGAGGATGGGCAGCGCCGCGCTGGTGCTGCTGGCGAACGCTTCGGCCACGGAGCGCTGGTTGTCGGCGGAGCCGCTCGACCGATAGCTCGTGTTCTCGAAGGTGACCAGGACGCGATCACCCGCCTTCTGGAAGCGGGCGACGCGCACGGTGCCGCCGGAGCCCCGATCGAGTCCGATCGGATTGGAGCCGAGTCCGGTGGCGAGCGTCGTCATGAACAGGGCACGGGTGCCATCGGCCGGGAGTTCGAGCAGAAGCCCGCCGGTGCGCTCGTTGATCCAGAGGGGGATGAATCCGTCGCGCCGTTCCATGCCGGCGGTTCGGGCGGCGATGGTCGCGGCGGGGGCAGCCTGTTGCGCGCCGAGGGTGTGCCGACGTGCTGTGGTGGATGGCGCCGCGGCGAGCGCGGCGAGCGCCGCGAGTGCCGCCAGTGCCGCCACGGCGGGACGGCTGCGGAGAGACTGGGACATGGGATCGCGAATCGGGTTGGAGTCGACCGCAACATCGTCGCGCCGCGCGTCCGGCGCCAGAGGGAGGACCCTCACGGCGATTCCCGGCGTTGTTTTTTTCCGATATCTCAGCTTGAGACGACGACTCCGCGCGCGGCGCCGGCGCTCAGAACCCGACGATGGCCGGTGCGCCGATCGCGACGCCAAGCGCGGCGCGCGTCGACAGGCGTTTGGCGTCCAGCGCGGCGAGCTTGACCTGTTCGTCGAGCAAGGCCCGCTCCCTGAGGTTCACCACGAGAAGGGAGCTCTCGCCCGTGTCGAGTCGGCGTTGCTCGGCGTCCCGCAGCAGCCGCGCCTGCGTCACCGCGCGCGCCTGACGCTCGCGTTGCGCTTCGATGGCACGGTATTGATTGGCCGCCTCACGGACGGCGAGCGCGACATCCCGCTGCGTCCGTTGCAGTTCGAGGCGATCCCGCTCGAGTTTCGCCGTGGCTGCGGCAAGTTTTGCGCGGTCCTTGATCAGGAGCGGGGACAGCTTCGCCGAGGCGCCGGCCTTCAGATCGGAGCCGGTAAAGCCGATCGCCGATGGATCACCGACTCCCAGCGCGGCGAGATCCACGCTGGCAAGCGGCAATACGGATTGGCGGGCCAACAGTCGCTGCGCCTCGGACTGCCGGAGTTTTGCCGTGAGTTTGGCGAGTTCCGGATGCGACCGTTCCGCCGCCGCGATCCACCGCTGCTCGGCGAGCGAATCGGCGACCAGAGAGGATACCGCGGGCTCCTCCGGCCTCACCTCCGCTCCCAGATCCTGCGGAGTGCCTGCCGCGCTCCAGAGATAACTGTTCACCACCAGACGCGCGCTGACCGCCGCCGCCTCGGCGTCGAGACGCGCCACCGTGCGCCGATCGACCTCAAGTCCCGCCTCCACGGTGTCGATGGCGGCCGCATCGCCATTGCGCACCCGCGTTCGCACCGCGGACAGTCGGAACTCCGCCAGCCCCACACCGTCGCGTGCGATGGCCGCTTTGCGCTCGGCCTCGGACCAAGCCGCCCAATCCTTGGCGGCGCTGAGGAGCAGCTTGTTGAGCGCTGCGGCGCGTTCCCCATCGGCGCCGTCGCGTGCCGCGCGGGATTGTGCGAGCGCGGTGCGGCGCTCGTCGGTGAGCGTGCGTTGCCCGAGTGGGATGCTGACGCCTGCACTCCACAAGCCGTTCTTCGGCACCGTGGATTCCGGGTTGAGATTCGACCCGCCCGCCCGGTCGAACCCGAGCTTCACATCCATGCCAACACTCGTGGGCACGGTGAGCTTGAAGGCGTACTCGTCGTAGTAGCTCTTGCCGCCGAACGTTTTGTTGTCCCAGCCGACCGAGAGCACCGGCTCGAACGCGCCCAGCGCGCCGCGCAGGTCCGCGGCCGCGATCTCGGCGGTCAGCTGCGCTTGGCGAGCGATCGGATGTTGGGCGCGCACCTGGCGGTAGAAGGCGTCGAACCCGAGTGACTGCGCGCTGCTGGTACCCCATGGCACGCCGATGCCGACGAGCAACGCCGTGAGCATCCGCGTCGCGCGTCGTGCGCGCTCACACTGGAACGTGGGACTCATTTCTCCGACTTGCCCCCCGGAGCCGGAGGCGATTCGACGGTCGGTGGGAATCCATTCAGCTTGCGCCAGATCTCATACCAGACGCGCACGCGCTGCAGCATCGCCCAGCCATACACGCCGGAGCCTGCGCGGAGTTGCACGGGCCAGGGATCGTCCGCCGGATCCGGGACCACGAGCACGCGATACTTCCCTGGCTTGCTGTCGACGACGTCCACCACGCGAATGACGCCGGCGAAGGTGCCAACGGATGCGCTGGGCCAGCCCGAGAACTGCAGCGCCGGCCATCCGTCGAACTGCAGACGGACGCGATCGCCCTCGCGCAGGAGCGGGACGTCCATCGCCTTGGCGTAGAGGGCGACCGCGAGCGCCGGGTTCGCCGGCTGGATGGTGACGACCGCATCGCCATCCTTCAGCATCTCGCCGATCCCGGCCTTGAGCGCCTTGACGACGATCCCGTCCTGGGGAGCGCGCACCACATAGAGTCCGGTCCTCGCCTCCAGACTCACCGTCGCACTGCGGAGCTTCGCCACCTCGGCGGTGGATTCCCCGATGTCCGCCAGCGTGTTGCTGCGCTCCGCTTCCGACTTGGAAATCTTGTCGCCGTACTCGGCCGCGAGCGACCGCAGTTCGAGTCGTGCATTCTGGAGTTCGTTGCGCTTCTCGACCGCGGTCGCGTACGCCTTCAGCGCCTTGGTGCGTGCGCCCTCGAGCTCGGTGAGCGACTTGAGGCCCTCGGCGTACAGCGCCTCCTGGCGCGCGAGTTGTGCGGCGGCGACCGTGGAGTCGAGCACGGCCGACTGCACCGCCGATTCATACCACGCGACCTTGTTGCGTCCCTTGTCGAGCGAGGTGGTGAGCCCGTCACGCAACGCGGCGAGTTGTCGCGCGAGGGCTGCGACCTTCTCCCTCTTGGCGCCGACAGCGGATTCCTTGGCCGCGAGCGCCTCCCGTTGGCGATCGAGCGCGCGGGGATCCAGGTACAGATCCTTCACGTCGGCGAGATGCACGATGGGATCGCCCGCTTTGACGGACTGTCCCTCGCGCACATCCCACGACACGATCCGACCGCCGACGACGACGTTCACCGCTTGGGGGCGGTCGCTCGGGTTGAGGGCCGTCACCTCTCCGGTGGCCTGCACCGTCTGCTGCCAGGGGAGGAACAGTGACACGAACGCCACCGCCGCCACTACCGCCGCCCACCGGAAGAAGGTCCGATGATAGGGCGGCGTCGAGAGCAGTCGCAGCGATTCGAGCGCGGGCACGTGGCCCTCGGTGCCATGCGGAATCATCGGGTGGCCTCCTGGCGCGCGAACAACGGCGACACCTCCGGCCAAGGCCCGGCGGCGGCGATCCTGCCCTCGTGCAGCACGACCACGCGATCGCACACGTCGAGGAACTCCTCGTCGTGCGAGACGGCAACCAGCGTCCAGGGCACGCCAGGGCCCGTGAGTAGCGCCGTGATCTCACGCCGATCCGGTGGGGCGAGCGTCGAGAATACCTCATCCAGCACGAGGAGGCGCGGCCCGCCGACGATGGCGCGGGCAAGCACGAGTCGGAGCGCCATGGTGGCAGGAAGCGTGCGACCACCGGCGGTGATCTCCGTCCGGAGCCCGCTTGACAGCGACTGGACATAGTCGTGCGCCCCCACGCGGCGCAGGGCATCGATGACCTGAGCCGTCCCGACCCCGGCGCGCCCCATCGACACGTTCTCCTCGATGCTTCCATCGAACAGCGACTCGCCCGGCCCTACCTGTCCGATCATCGCGCGCAGCGCGGTCCCATCGAGATCGGCACGGGTAATCCCGTCGTAGGTGATCGTCCCGGTGTAGCCGCCGAAGACGCCTGCGAGCACCCGCGCGAACGTGGACTCGCCCGATCCGAAGACGCCGACCACGCCGATCCGTTCCCCGGCAGCGATCCGGAGATCCACCTGATGCAGGGTGGGCGCCGATGCGTGGGGATACGTGAAGCTGACATTGCGCATGGTGACGGCGAGACCGCGGCCGCTCTCGGCAAGCGCGAGACCGCCCCCCGACTCGAGTTCGAGATCGCGCAGGTGCGCTAGCTTCTCGACCGCCGTGAGCAGGTCGTACACGTCGGCGAGACTCGCAATCAGTTTCTCAATCCCGGCGATGACGGTGACGACCACGATCTCGCTCGCCACGAACTGGCCGAGCGTGATCTGGCGGTCGATCACGAGGAGACTGCCCAGGATGAGGAGTCCGCCCGTGACGACCGTCTTGAAGAGGATCATCGCGATCTTCTGCTGGACCAGCACGCCGAAGTGGGCCCGGCGGTACGTGAGATAGCCGGATACATGCTCGTCCATGCGCGACAGCGGGAGGGTGGAGCGTCCGGCATACTTGAAGCTCACCGCCGCACGCGCCACTTCCTCGAGCCAGCGCACCGCACGGTACTTGTATGATGATTCCTTGAGACTCGTGGCGAGCCCCTTCGGACCGGTGAGCCGGAAGATCAGCGCCAAGAGGAGCACCAGCACCGCACCGAAGAAGGCGAAGTACGGATGGTAGACCGTCAGCAGCAACAGGCCGAACAGCACCTGCAGCAATGCCGTCGACCCGTCTACCAGCAACTTCGCCCCGCTCTTCTGGATCGTGAGGACCTCGAAGAAGCGGTTCATCTGCTCGGTGAGATCCTCGCCGGTCCGCTTGTCGATGGCGAGCCGCGGCAGCCGTGCGACGAGCTCGAGCGCGAAGCGCGCGAACACCCGCTGCTGGATGGTCTCCACCACCGACAACTGCATCACGGACAGCACGCCGTAGGCGAGTGTGCCCACGACGACGAACGCCACGAGCAGGATCACCGGTTGCAGGATCAACCCGCCGCTCACGAGTCCGATCGTCGCCTGCACGCCGAGCGGCAGGGTGAGGGAGAAGAGGCCGACGAGCGTCGCGTAGAGGTACACCAACGCGATATTCCCCTTCTCCTCGGCGATCAGGGCGAGCAAGCGCGCCCCGGCGCCGGGGTGCGCGTCGACCTGATACCCTTGCTCGATGAGGCGTGCCGGTACGAGCACGCGGAGCCCCGGGTCCCGTGCTGCACGAAGGAGTTCTTCCGCGGTGCGTACGGCCTCGTGCGGAGCGCCCCCCGCATCGATCGTGGCGATGTCCCACGTTCGCTGGCGTCGACGGAGCAAGACGGTGACGGACTCGTGCGGCGGGCCGTCGGAGGCGCGCACAAGCACCAGCGGACCCGCGTCGCGCCCAAGCAGCGCCGAGAGCTCAGCGCGCGGGACTTCGCGGGCGACATACGTGATCCCGGCCCGCGTGCCCGCTTCAAGAATCGACTGCTCGAGCCCCTCCGCACTCCGCTCCTCGAGGCCGAGGCGCGAGAGGTCGGTGATGGCGGATTGCGCGAGCCGGGGGAGCCCGAGTCGCGACGCGACCAGGGCCGTGATCTCTGGTGACAACATCGTCAGACGTCAGTGGGGGGCGTCCCTCGTCACGCATTTCGCGCTTCGACCGGGACGGTCCGCCTCCGCGGCGGCATCAGAGATAACCCCGAAGGCGGGGCTGGGGTTCCCGAAAAACGTGACGGGGCCAGCGGGAGGACGGCCCCGCGGCCCCGCCACCTGTACCGCGGTTTCCCCTACGGCTTCTTGATGATCGCCTTGACCGAATCCGGGAGCTCGAACGCCGAAGGCTCAACCTTGTCGAACTCCACGTTCGTGACTTCGAGCACGACATCGGCCGGGCCGAGCTTGCGCACGATCCTCGTGGGAATCTTGAGGCCGCCGAACTCCTTGTACTCCCCGATGACCGCCGTCTGGTCGATCGCCTGCCCCTGCATGGTCACGCGTGAGCTCTGTCCGATCCGCAGTCCCGTCTCGGCGTCAAAATAGTTGCGGCTTTCGCTGTCGTTGAGGCGGATGATCTTCACCTCGTAGGCCTTTTTGCCATCGAAATCGGTCAGCGCCACCGTCTCGGCGCTCTTGACCTTGCTCGGATCGTAGAAATCGGCGAAGAAATCGGCATTGTTCCGGACCTCGGTCGCGGCGTCCCCCTCAAGCAACTGGGCGCCCGCCTGCGAGGAGGTGCCCCACGCCACGCTGCCATTGAAGCCCGTACTGATGTCGCCGAGCATGCCGAGCGACTGCTTCTGCACGAACAGCGCGGGCTTGGCGCGCCAGATTTCGAGCGCACCGCTGATGTTGGCGACCGCGATCGTGATGGTCCCGGTCTGATGAATCGAGCTGTGCTTGTCCATCGCGGCGCGTCCACCCATGGCTTGATCGGCCTTGGCGATCAGCGTCTTGGCATCGGGGAGGGCGGGCGTGGCCGGCGTGCCCTGTGCGCGGGCGGGTGACGCCGTCGCGACGGCGAGCGCTGCGGCCAAAGCAAGGGAACGAATGGAGCGGCGGGTGCCACGGGTAGGAGTCATGCCTGGACCTTTCGGTGAGAGAACGTCAGCCATCACGGTTGTACGGGCAAGCCGGCACTGAGCGCGAGTACGACGCGTTCCTGCTGGCGCTCGCTGCCCCCGATGAGCACGGCCGCGAGGTTGTTCTGGACCATCCACTGGTGCAACACCGGTGGTTGTCCCTGGACGGACGCAGGAGCCAGCGCGGTGGTGTCGACCCGCGCGGTCGCGGTCCGACGCGCGACGGAGTCGGGAAAGATATACACCGTCAGGCGCGAGGCGCCGACTTGATAGACGATTCCGGGCACGCCGAAGCTCGGTGCCCCCGTCTCGCCGGGAAGCGCCTGCGGGGCCAGTCCGGCGCGTACGAGTCGCTCCACCAGATGCGGTTCATCCCACAGACCGGTCGTCACGGGGACAGCGGCTGCCGAGGCGGCCTGCGCGGCGGACGCCTCGATCGCCGAGCGTGCGGCGGCGACCGCCTTGGCCTTTTCGGCCGCGGGGTCGGCGCAACCGGCGAGTCCCACGCTGCAGGCGAGTACGCTGGAGGAGAGCAGACGCATGCGTGGAATCTATCGGAGCGGCGGGTGTGGTGAGACCGCGCCTGCCCTGCGGAGGGTCGGGCAGTATCTTTTGGATATGACACGGGAATCCGGACGCGAACCGCTCCGCGCGGTCCGCCTCGACAAGTGGCTCTGGGCCGCGCGGTTCTTCAAGACGCGTTCGATTGCCGTCGACGCGATCGCCGGCGGCAAGATCACCGTGAACGGCGACCGACCGAAACCAGCGCGTGAGGTGAAGGTCGGCGACGAACTCCGGCTGCGCCTCGGGCCGTATGAACACACGGTGATCGTCCGGGCCGTGAGCGACGCCCGCGGGCCCGCGGCCCAGGCCGCCCTCCTCTACGAGGAGACCGCCGCGTCCAGGACCGCCCGCGAACAGCACGCCTGGACTCTGAAACATGCCGCCCCGGTCATGGACTCCGGCGAAGGGCGGCCCACCAAGAAGGATCGTCGCACCTTCGAGCGGTCACGCGGCTGGTAGCCTCGCGCGGCACGCCGCTCAGCCCTTCACGAGCGGCAACCAGAGCCGTACGGCCGCGCCGGTGGGCCGGTCCCGGTCCACGGTCAGATCGCCGCCAATCGATCGGGCGTGTGCCCGGACCCACGCGAGCCCGAGGCCGCCGCGCGCGCCGACGACTTCCTCGGCGCGTGGCGCTGCGAGCGTCGACAGCTCGTCGGCGGAGAATGGTGCCCCCGCATCGATGACAGCCAAACACGCGTAACTGCCGACTGCCACGCGCGGCCTCGAAAATTCCTCCGTCGCCGACACGGTGACCACCTCTTGCCGCGACAGCTGCACATTGACCGTACCGCGAGGCGGCGTGCCGTCCCGCGCCTGTTCGCAGAGCTCCACCACCATGCGCTCCAGCGCCTCCTCATCCGCGCGCACGAGCAGTCCCACGTCACTCGGCACGAGCGTCAGCAGCCGCTCGACGAACAGCGTGTCGAAGATCGGCCGCATGCGCTCCACAAACTGGCCCAGCTCCACCAAGCTCGGCGCGGCCGGATCGGTGCGTGCGAACTCCAACAGCCGGCTCAGCTTGCGGGCCAATCGATCGCTCGTTTCGGCGAGTGCCGCGTATTGCTCACGCCCGCGCTCGGTGCGGCGCAGCTCCGTGGCGACGAAGGTCGTGGCCTGCAACACATTCTTGAGATCATGCGCCACGGTGACGGCGAACTGTCCGGCATCGGCATCCGCCCGCCGGCCCGCCGCAATCCGCTCCACCAGGGTGATCCGCGAATGCTCCTCCGCCAGGTCATCATACGACAATCGCAGGCAGATCCCGACCACCGCACCCACCACCGCTCCGTTCACGGCCAGCACCGTGAACAGCAGCGCCATTTGGGAGTAGATATTTTCCACGGCGAGCCGCGGCGCGCCAGGACCGTCGAACGTGTCCCACTGCCGTTCGGAGAGGGAGCGCATCGCCGCCGTGCTGACGAGCAGCACCACCAATATCCACATGAGTCTGCGGCGCGGATGATTCGCGGGGACCGCGTACCACACCATCCCCGCGGCGACCAACTGCGCGAGTACCTTGAGCGCGAGCATCATGCTGGCCACGGACATCGGCGACGCCGCCACCCAGGGCCCACCGAACGTGTACGGCAGGGTCGCGAGCAGTACGAGGCCGGCAACCAAAAGAATGCGGGGGCGCCATGTCCGGAACCGGTTCAGCGTCATCGCTTCCACGACGCCAACCATCGCGATCAGCCCCATGGTCCAGCAGAGCCACGACAGCAGGAGCGACGGCAGCTGCATCCACGAGAAACGCGGCGATATCACCGCGAGCTCGGCGCCGACGATCGTGAAGGCACCCAACGATTGCCACAACACGGCATCGAGAATCGCACGCACGGTCGGCTGTTCGTACAACCGTTCGATCGCACGCAGCATGGCCCAGCCGCCGAGGTTCAGCACAAGGACGGAACCGCGCACGACGGTTTGAAAGATTGCCGGATCCAACCCGCGCGACGCCTCCGCCGCGCCCGGCAGGAAAAGATCCGCGACCTCCGACAGCCACGCGAAGTCCATCATGCGAATGCTCCCGACACCGACGGAATCCGCGATCCCGCATCCTGCGCCGGAATCCACATGCTGAAGGTCGCCCCCTCACCCGGGATCGAGGCGCACGCCACGTCACCGCCGATCGACCGCAGAAAGGTGCGGATGGAGGTCAAACCGAGCCCGGTGCCCTTGGTGCCTTTGGTGGTGAAGTATGGTTCGAAGAGGCGACCGACCAGTTCCGGCGAGATCCCCGCCCCGGCATCGGAGACCTGCACGAGCACACCGCGTCCCGAATTGATCTCTCGGGCGAACAGATCGGTCGGAGGCGCCGCATGCGCGACGGCGCGAATCCGGATGGTCGCGCCCGGCGGGGATGCGTCGCGCGCGTTCAGCACCAAGTTCGTGACGGCCCGCTCGAGATCAGCGGGTGAACAGGCCGCAACCAGGACCGGGGAACCGATCGTCAGCAACACCGAATGCTGTGGTGACAGCCGCTTGAGCACGGGCAGGGCGGTCCGAAGTACCGTCGCGATGTCAATCACCGGAATGCTCGACTGCGCCTGTGGGCGAACATCGGTCAATCGTTGGAGCAACGACGCGCCTTGCTCCGCCGCCAGCTCGAGCACCTCCGCCTCGTGCTGCAGCGCCGGATCGCGCCGCGCGAGCGCCGCGGAGGTGCTGACGTCGACGACGACCGCACTGATGTCGGAGGCGAGCCCGCGCGAGAGGGAGGCCAGCGCCTCCCCGCGCTGGCGCCGCGCTGCGCCGAACTCCCGTTGCATCTCGGCGTCGAACTGCAGCGTGATCTCATGTCGCTCATTGATCAACAGCGCCCAGAAATCGAGCGCCATCAGTACCACGGAGAACGCGAGCGTGCCCAAGAGTACGAAGATCTGGCGTCCGGCGGACACGCGGAATGTCGGGGACCCGGCATCCGTCAACACGATCAGGAGCAGGGGACGCGCGGCCTGCACCACGAGCGTCACGTTCAGCAGGAACATCACACGTCGTGCACGATCCGGGAGCCCGCGGACGGCGAGCGACACGGTCACCAACACCAGCATCGCGAGCGCCGCGATCAGCTTGAGCAGCGACAGCAGATTCCCCGCGTACAACTGTGGGAGTCCGACCCCGAGCCCAACTCCCCCGGCGACCGCAAGCCAGAGCAGGCGTGTGTGCCCATCCGTCCTATCGACCCCGCGCACCGCCCGAAGCACCTCGCGCCAGGCGACCATGATCGCCGCGAGGGAGGCGACCGCGACGGAAAAGGCCGGACCAGCCCACGCGTCACGCCCCGTGCCGAGCGCGAAGTCGAGCACGAACTGCGCCGCCGACGCGACCGAGCCCACCCACCACACCGTCGACAGCGCACGCGCGAGTGGGCGCTTGGAGAAGCGGAAGAACAACTCGAGGCCCGCCGCACCGACCAGGAATTGGATGACGACCAGGAGGTGCACGAGCAGGCGAACCGCGAACGTCTCCGGCATCAGCCTGCGCCCCCCACACGAACAGAGCCCCCGATGACCACCCTCATACGGTCGTCTCGGCGGTTGGCAACCACAGTCGCACGGTGGTGCCCTCCCCCACACGACTGTCGATCGTCAGGTCGCCCCCAGCGGCCCGAAGCTGGCTGCGCACCGACAGCAATCCGAATCCTGCCTCGCGCGCCAGACGCTTGGTGAAGGTCGGTTCGAAGACCACCGCGAGTTCCGACGCGGAGAGCCCGACGCCCTGATCCGAGATCGTGAGCACACCGTATGCTCCCTCGGCCAACACCGGAGACTCACCCGCCAACCGTTCCATCCGATCGCTCCGCACTTCGAGAACCGAATCCGGCTCGGAAAAATCCCGCGCATTGCTGAGCACTTCCACAACGGCGTCCTCGAGGACCTGCAGTTGAACGCGCACCAGCAGGCTGCGGACGCTGGACTCCATCCGCAGATCGTGACGCGTCACCAACCCATCCAGCACGAGACGGAAGCGCTGCACGAACAGGGGGAGATCCACGTAGTCGCGCTGGGTGGGCAGCGGTTTCGCGTAGGCGCCCAGTCGCAGGATCCGCTCCTCCAACTGCCCATTCAACAGACGAACCGCGCTCACGTCCAACGCCGGCGCCTCCGTGGAGGTCAAGCTGGTCTCCATCATCCGCACGCCGAGCATCAGATTGCGCAACTCATGACTCAGCCCGACGACGAACTGCCCCAACCTCGCTTCGTGCGACCGCGCCCCGCGCACCGCCTCCGCGAGCCGGAGTCGCTCCTGTTCCAACTGAATCCGCGCATGCGGATAGCGCGTGACGACCAGAAGAAAGGCCAGCACCAACGCCGAGGCCACCGAGAGGATCGCATTGAGTTGGACGATCTGAAGGAGCCCACCGCGCGGCGTATCGGCCGGAAGTCCGGCAGAGGACAAACTCAGGCGCACCAGTTCGCCGGAGATCGCAAAGAGCTGCGCTGCCAGGAAGTACTGGGTGGCGGGAAAATGCACGCTCATCCGGTCACGCGTCCGAACGGCGACCCAGACCGCGTGTCCGCCGATCATCACATTCGCAAGGAGCAGCATCATCGCGTTGGACGGCAGCGGCAGGTGGGGGAAACCGTGGCGCAACGCCACGACGATCGCCGAGATGACGAACGAAGCCACCGCCGCGCGTCGGATGCGTCCAAAGGACACCGACGGCGCCTCCTCACCGCGAAAAAAGGCCATGAGCACGTCGACGAGCGGGATCGATGACGCCATGGTGGCGATCGTCAGCACCGTCACGAGCGCGGTGAGCTCGCGCGGTACTGCCCAGCCGGCCGCGACCAGACTCAGCCAGAGGCCGCCAAGCTGGCGAATCCCGCGCAAGATCATGTAGGAGAAGACGACGCGGGTGAACAGCCGCCCCGTAATCGCTTCGAGCCGACGACCGGCCGCCGTCGTCAGCACGAGCACGCCGAGGAACACGAGGGCGGTGAACGCGTACTTTCCCTGCAAGTCCTGAGTGTAATGCCGCCACGGCTCCAGAGGCTCGGGCTGGAGGGCCAGGACAGACGGCGCGAGTCGCATCACGATTCCGCCAGCGGCAGCGCGCGCGTCTCGAACCGCGCCGCATCGAGGGTATCGTCCGGAAGCCACAGATGAATGGTGAGCCGTCCCGAGGTGTTGCGCTCCGCCAGTGCATCTCCACCCAACAGTCTGGCGAAGCGACGCAATGAGCCGAGCGCCCCGTCACGACTCGGCACGCCGATCGGCGACGACGCACTCTCGAACAGACTCTCGTCGTGCTCCGCCGTCGGCTTGGGCATGCCCTGCACACTGAGTCGCGCGTAGTTGCCGGCGGCCAACAGCCCGGATGGCGCGTCCAGCCGCTGGCTCGACAACCGCACATCGATGCACCGTTGCTCACCGAGACCTGCGTTCAAGAACAGAACGAGATTCATCAGGGCCCGTGAGAACTCTTCCGGCGGACACTCCGTGTGATGCAACTGCGTGCTGGGCGTCCACCGGATCTCCACGTCGGGAAGCATCCGGCGTACCCGCGGCAACGCCACCTCCACCAGGGTGCCGATCTCGAGCCGATGTCCTTCGATCATGGTCTCATCCGGCTCGCGCAACTGGGCCAGCAGCGCGCGCCCCTTTGCCTGCACCGCGTCGATGATCGCAAGCTCCGCGTCGTGAAACGGTTCGGTCGCGAGCTGCGCACGAACACTCTCGACGGCACCCACGAGCGCGGTCACGTTGCGCGCGATGCCCGTGGCGAGATACCCGGCCGTCTCGAGACGTCGACGCCGCGACGCCGCCCCCTCAGCGGAGCGCAACCGCGCCGACCGTGCGTCGATCAACGCACGCTCCATCTCCACCGCCGCCGCCAACTGCGTATAGGCCACGGCCAGCATGGTGAACATCGCCGAGGCAATCGACAAGAGCTGCGCGGCCTGGTTCGGACCCGGGTACCCGGTCCACGAACCGGCGATTGCCGCCTGTTGCAAGGGGCGGCTGGCGAGCAACACCATTCCCGTCACGAGCAGTCGATGCACCTCGCTGTTCCTGCGGGCGTTCCGCCCCTGCAGGTAGAACCAGAGCGCGCTCCCGCAGGCGACCAGCATGAGCACGGCGATCGGCACGCGCGACACCTCGAGTCCGTTTTGTCTCGGCGCTACGGGGGTCATCAGGACCACCACGACGCCGAGGACGGTGGAGACGGCCACCGACCGCAAAATCCGCGTGCGAAGGACAGCGGGTGGTTCGGGCCGCTCTTGCACTTCCGCGAACGCGGAAGGCAACGTCGCGACCGACGCGAACAGGAACACGAAGAATCCGACCGTCCCCACGCGCATCAGCGCGAGGGAGTCGAAATAGTTGCCCAGTTGTCCGATCAGGGAGAAACATCCCGTCGCGACGCCGAAGGTCCAGAAGAGCGCCATCCGTCGCACGAGGCGCTGCTCGAACATGCTGGTGCCGATCCAGCATCCCGCTGCGATCGCGACAAAGATCGTCGCCAGTATCGACTGCAACAGCAGCCGGAACGGAAGGGGATCGAGATGCACGAGAGGGGACCGCCGCGAGCCGCGGGGGAGCTACATCGGTGCTGCGAGCACCTGCCGGACCGCGCTCAGCAGTTGCGCTTCGGTGAACGGCTTGAGCAATGTCGCATTCGCACCGACCTGCGCCGCCACGGACAGATAGAGATCCGCCGAGCCCATTCCCCCGCCGGACATCGCGATGATCGGCAGCGTCGGATGGGAACGTCGAAGCTCGATGATGGTCTCGACCCCTTCGCGGTCCGGCATCACGAGATCGGTCAGCACCAGGTCGAATCGCCCGGACTGCATCGCCTCGATCGCCAACCGCCCGTCGTTGACGGCGAGCACATCGAACCCGGCGCGGTCGAGCACGAGCTCGAGCGACTTCAGAACCGACGGTTCATCATCGACCAGCAGAATGCTGATGTGCGAGGCTTCCATGGGAGATCAGCGAGTCAGAAGCTAGGGGACATCGGACGGACGACATGCCATGGTCGACTGCGCAATCGTCCGAGTGTCACGAGTTCATTCAGTAAAGGAGATGAATCACGTGCGCGATTAGCTGAAGCAACCTGTTAGACTAGCATATTTCGGGGAAAAACGCCACGGATGCATGATTTTTCTACACCAATTTTTGTCCAGCGATTCTACGGAGTGTGGCGTCGTCGAGGCGGTGCCCCCCGTCAAACGTTTCGGCGCGGTAGGGAAACCCCGAGCCGTCGAGCCGCTCCCGTTCGCGGGCGACGACGTCGGCCGGCGCGAATCGATCGCGCGCGCCCACCACGAGGAGCGTGTCGGCCTGTCGGAGCGGGGCGTGGGGATTTGCGATCTCGAGTTCCGGGGGGACGGCGCATCCCCAGAGGATGTGCCGCGCAATGGGCGTAGATCCGCTCGCGACCCAGCGCGACGACGTGGCGCCACCCTGCGAGAAACCGAGGACGGTCACGGGGGGCGCCACTCCGCCGAGCCGTTCGGTGATCGAGATGTGGAGTCCGGTGAGATAGCTCAGATAGTCACGGATCTCGTCCTCGCGCGCTTCCTTGGTCATCCAGCTCGCGCCGATCGGGACCTCCTTGCCGATGCGATCCTCGAGGCGTCCCGCGTAGTGGCGGGACAGCGCCTCTGGCGCGACGATCAGCCGGGAGCCGTCGTCGATGCAGCGAAAGTTCTCGAGGAAGGGCACGGCCAGCTCGCCGTAGCCGTGCAGGACGTACCAAAGTTCGCGGAGAACGCCGGTTGCATGGAGGTCGGCGCGTGGCTGGGGGCCGAGCAGGGCGAGACGTGCGGTCCGCGGCGTGGTGAAGGTCTCGAGGTGCATCGGTGAAAGCTGTCGTGCGTGGCGGCGGTGGGGTAGCGGCAGGGGTAGCGGCAGGGGGATCAGCTGGGGGAGCGGCCGGTGAGGCGTGGCGGATTGCGGTGCTTCCCGGTCCCGATTACCCTTCACCCTTCACCAGGAGCAGACCGTGAGCCACGCACCAGTCAATCCGTCCGCCAAGGGGTGGGGTTTCGCCCTTGCGATCATCATTCTCGCTATCGTCGCGAATGTGACGGCCTTCTCGATCCACAAGGCAACGTATCTCCAGCCGGACAAGCACGCGTCGGCGGAGAAGTAGTCGTTCCACCAGAACATGAAGCGGGGCCCGGCATCGTTGCCGGGCCCCGCTCGTTGCATCAGGCCGCGCTGCCGATGCTCAGTTCTTGTGCCGGAACGTGATGCGACCGCGACTCAGGTCGTACGGCGAGACCTCGACGGTCACGCGATCCCCCTGCAGCACGCGAATGCGGAAGCGACGCATCTTGCCGGCCATCGTCGCCAGGACATCGTGCCCGTTCGACAGGAGCACGCGGAAGGTCGCGCTGGGGAGCACTTCGCTGACGGTGCCTTCGAGTTCGATCGCTTCTTCTTTCGCCATGGATGCCGTTGGGATGGTCAGGACGCCGGCCGAGGCCAGGGGTCACGGGAACCTTGTAATGTAGTCCCGTGCGACGCAGGGAACCAGCGCGGGAGCGAATCCACGGGACGCGCCCGGCGGGCCGTGCCCTGGAGCCGAGCCTCGCGCCGTGGCGCGGCGGCCATTACCCTGAATCATCACTCCAGCCGCGAACCCACGCCGATGCCCCTCCTGCTTCGTACCGCCCGCGCCGCGTTGCTCGGGACCACCGCGCTCTCGCTTGCCGCGCACGCCGCCGGCGCGCAATCCCGGAAACCCAGCGACGAACTCGACACGCGCATCGCGCAGGTGATGAGCAAGGTCGTGACCTGGCGTCGTGATTTTCACGAGCATCCGGAACTCTCCAACAGCGAGAAGCGCACGGCCAAGATCGTCGCCGAGCATCTGCGCGCGCTGGGACTCGATGTCCGCGAGGGGGTGGCGGGCACGGGGGTGATCGGCGTGCTCAAGGGAGGGAAGCCGGGGAAAGTCGTGGCGCTGCGCGCCGACATGGACGCGCTCCCCGTGACGGAAGAAACGGATCTCCCCTTCAAGTCCACGGTCAAGGCCACCTTTGCCGGCCAGTCCGTGGGCGTGATGCACGCCTGCGGGCACGACTCGCACACCGCGATGCTGATGGGCGCGGCCGAGGTGCTGACCGGGATGCGGGCCTCGCTCCCGGGAACGGTCAAGTTCATCTTCCAGCCGGCGGAGGAAGGGGCGCCGCCGGGGGAGCGTGGCGGAGCCGCCGTGATGGTCGAGCAGGGCGCGCTGGAGAATCCGCATGTCGACGCGGTGTTCGCGCTGCATGTGTGGCCGGAAGAGGCGGGGAAATTGAGCTACAAGCCCGGCGCCTCGATGTCGGCCTCGGACCAGCTGCGGATCGTGGTCCGCGGGCGTCAGACGCACGGCGCGCAGCCGTGGCGCGGCGTGGACCCGATCGTGCTCTCGGCGCAGATCGTATCGGCGCTGCAGACGATCACCGCGCGCCAGACGGACATCACCGCCGCGCCGGCGATCGTGACCGTGGGGACCATCAACGGCGGCGTCCGGTTCAACATCATTCCGGACAGCGTGATCATGACGGGCACGATCCGCACCTTCGACGATGCGATGCGCAAGGACATCCACCTGCGCATCGCTCGCACGGCGGAGAAGATCGCCGAGGCGAGTGGCGGCTCGGCGACGGTGACCATCACGGTGGGCGGCAGCATCGTCTGGAACGATCCGGCGCTCACGGCGCAGATGGCGCCGACGATCGCCAAGGCCGCCGGCGGCAAGGTGAACAGCAACGCGGTGTGGATGCCCTCGGAGGACTTTCCGTCCTTCACGAAGACGACCCCGGGCGTGTATCTCTTCCTCGGCGTGAACAAGGCCGGCGTCGCGGTTGAGGAGGCCGCGGCCAACCACTCGACCAAGTTCTTCGTGAATGAGGACGCGATGCCCACCGGCGTGAAAGCGCTCGTGTCGCTCGCGACCGACTTCCTGGCATCCGCAAAGACCACCCCGTGAGCAACCCGCTCCCCTGGGTGCCGTGGGAGTTCTGGACGTGGATCGAGAATGTCGCGGTCGTGTTCGGGCTGGTCAGCGTGTACCTCTCGGCCAAGGAGCGGATCGCCGGCTGGCCCACGGCGATCGTGAATGTGGGGCTCTACTTCTTCGTCTTCTGGCACAGCAAGCTGTACGCGGACGCGGTGCTGCAACTCGTGTATCTCGTCCTCTCCGTGTACGGCTGGTATGAATGGCTGTACGGCGGGGCGCAACATTCCGCGCTGCAAGTGACGCAGGCCCGGCGACTGCACTGGCTCGTGAGCGTGCCGCTGGCGACGGCGTTCGCGATCGGCCTCGGCGCGTTCATGGCGACGCATACCGATTCGCCGGTGCCCTATCTGGACGCCGGCCTGACCTCGGTGAGTCTGGTGGCGCAGTGGATGATGACGCGGAAGTTGCTCGAGAACTGGCTGGTGTGGATCGGCGTGAATCTCGTGTATGTGCCGACGTTCATCTTCCGGGGACTCCCCGCTACCGCGGTGCAGTATGCGGTGTTCCTGGTGCTTGCGGCGATCGGCTACGCCGGATGGCGGCGGTCACTCGCGTCGACGGCGGACGCTGCGACCCCGGGGCGGTAAGGGTGCGGATCGTCGTGACGGGCCCCGAGAGCACGGGCAAGAGCACGCTCGCGCAGCTCCTGGGGGAACGCCTGCACGCGCCGGTTGTTCCCGAGGCGGCGCGCCTGTATGCGGAGGCGCTCTCGGCCCGCACGCCCGGCGCCACGCTGACCGCGGCTGACGTCGCGCCGATTGCGCGCCTCGCGCTCTCGCTCGACGACCACGCGATGGCCGCGCAGCCCGGGACCGTGGTGTGCGACACCGATCTGGTCTCGACCGTCGTGTACGCCCGACACTACTACGGCGATGTCCCCGCGTGGGTCGAGACCGCAGCGCGTGAACGGCGCGGGGACCTGTACCTGTTGTGCGCGACCGATCTTCCGTGGACGCCGGACGCCGTCCGTGACCGCCCATTGCACCGCGATGCCCTGCTGCATGCGTTCCGCGACGCCTTGCACGCGTTCGACTGCACCGTCGCGTGGGTCGCGGGGACGGGGGACGCGCGCGTGGAGCAGGCGTGGGAAGCGATCGCGCGGCATCAGGCCGCGCCCCTCGCAGCGCCCCTCGCCGCGCCCCACGCGCGCGAGGAACGTTCATGACGCTCGTCCGCTCCGCGTTTCCCGGGCTCCTGCAGGCGGGTACCGCGACCAACGTGGCCGCCGGCGAGTTTTCCGCCGCGCTGCTGCAGGCCGGCATCACGGCCGCGCTGGCGGTGCTCTGCGTCGGACTCTGGTCGCGAAGCCGGCAGTCGTACTTCGGGTGGTGGGGGCTCGCCTTCGGGCTCTTTCTGCTGCGCATCACCGTCATCGTGGTCTTCATCGCGAGCGGGGACCGCGGATGGCTGTTCTGGCATCAAGTCATCACCGGCTGGACCGCGCTCGCGCTGCTCTGGGCGGCGCTCAAGTTCTCGCACGAGGCGCGGTGGCGCCGCTGGTACTACCTGTTCGTCGCCTTTCCCTTGGCGTGGAGCTATATCGCGGTCATCCGGCTCGAGAACTTCACCCTCGCCGCGGTTCCTGCGGTGCTCTTCCTCTCGGGGGCCACGCTCTGGACGGGGATCGTCCTCCTGCGCTTCCAACGCAAGGCGACCCAGGGCGCCAGCACCTTGCTCGGCTGGACCTTCCTGCTGTGGGGGCTCCACCATCTGGATTATCCCATCCTGCGGGCGCGCGGCGCGTGGAACCCGTGGGGCTACTACATCGACATCCTCTTTCTGCTCGCCGTCGGCGCTGGCATCCTGCTGGTGATCAACGCCGAGCTCGCCAGCCGCCTGCAACTGCGGACCGACGAGCTGGAGCGGCTCTCGCGGCGGATGGTCCAGCAGCACGAAGAAGAGCGCCGGCGCCTCTCGCTCGAACTGCATGACGAAACGGCGCAGGTCTTCGCCGCCGTCAAAATGCAACTCGGCGTAATGAGCGAGCGATTCACCGAGAGCGACCCGCCGGTGGCCGCGCGGTTGTTGCGTGCCGTGGAACTGGTGGATGACGGGATGCGCGGGATCCGCAACGTCGTCAATGATCTGCGGCCGTCACTGCTGGACGACCTGGGACTCCTGCCGGCCATGCGCTCGCTGGTGGCGGATTACCAGGAGCGGCGGGGATTGCCGGTGACCATCGACGCGCCCCCGGCACTGCCACCCCTCAGCGACGAAGCGGAGGTGGCCCTCTTCCGCGCGTTGCAGGAGGCGTTGGCCAATGTCGCCCGCCATGCGTCGGGCGCCTCCACGCGAGTGCTCATCCGCGTGCATGCGGACACGATTCTCCTGCGGGTCGCCGACGGTGGACCGGGGTTCGCTGACGACGGGGAACTGTCGCGCGCCGAGGCGGCAGGGCATCTTGGACTCGTGGGCATGCGTGAGCGGATCGTCGCGCTCGGGGGAGCCGTCCGGATACGGTCGGCACCGGGCGCGGGAGTGGACATCGAAATCCAAGTGCCGATTTTCCGAGGGGTGGACGCGTGACGGAGCAGACGCCGATCAAGGTGCTGGTGGTGGACGACCACAGCGTGGTCCGCGAAGGGATCCGCCACGTGCTGGATGATGGCGTGCGTTTCGTGGTCGTCGGTGAGGCGTCGAGCGGCGTCGAGGCGGTGCGGGCGGCGGAGGAGCTGCAGCCGGATGTCGTCGTACTGGACATCTCCATGCCCGGCGGATCCGGGCTGCACGCGGTGAGTGCGTTGCTGTCGCGCATGCCCGGCGTGCGCATTCTGATGCTGTCGGTCCACGACGACCTCGAATACATCCTCGAGAGCGTGCGCGCCGGCGCCCACGGCTACCTGCGGAAGGACTCGACGCCGGCGGAGTTGCGCGACGCCGTCACCACCGTGCGGAGCGGGAACGCCTGGTTCTCACCGCAGGTCGCGCGTCAGTTGGCCGAAGCGTTGCGCGGCGGGGTGAAATCCGCAGAGATGGAACCGGATCGTGGCGCCAAGGCCCCGCATGCGCTCGAGGTACTCACGAGTCGCGAACGCGAGATCCTGATCCATATCGCGGAAGGGAAGACGAACAAGGAGATCGGCGCGGCGCTCGGCATCAGCACGCGAACGGTTGAGACGCACCGGGATTCCTTGATGCGCAAGATCGGCATTCGCACGGTCGCCGGCCTCACCCGCCTCGCGCTCGAGCAGGGACTGATCGGCTGACGCGGCGTTGCCGGCTATATGCCGGCGATTTGCCGGCTATTTGTCGGCGGCGGCCCGCGCCTTCGCGGCGACCACGGGATCCAGTCCCTGGTCGAGTCGGCGCACGAACTCGGCGATCGTCCGCACGCTGCGGACGAAGAAGCCCTGTTCGATCTTGCCGAAGGTATCGCTCGGCTGATGGTAGTCCGGGTGATCCTCGACCCCGAAATAGACCCAGGGGATCCGCGCGGTGTGAAAGGGGCCTTGGTCCGACTGCTGCGTCCAGTTCTCCTGCCCCGTCCCGCTGTCGTGACCAAGCTTGAGGGTGACCGGCGCGGTGGCCGCGAGTGCATCCAGCAACGGACGCATCACCGGCCACGGCGTCGCACCGGCGGCCCAGAGCTCCCCCTTCGTGTTGCGTCCCACCATGTCCAAGTTCACGTTCGCCACCAGTTTGTCGAGTGCGACCGGCGAGCGCGTCACGAACTCCTTGGAGCCCAGCAGCCCCTGCTCCTCGCCATCGAACAGCGCGATGATGACGGAGTTCTCCGGTGGGTGGTCCTTGAGCCAGCGGGCGATCCCCAAGACCGCAGCGGTGCCGGAGGCGTTGTCGTCGGCGCCGTGGTAGATCGCGCCGTTCTTGTTTCCGAGATGATCGTAGTGCGCCGACAGCACGATGTAGCGATCCGGGTACTTCGTGCCCTCGTGGAAACCCACCAGATTGGTTCCGGTGGAGGTTCCGCCGGCGCGTGCCGCCGTGAAGGCGAAGGTGAACCGCTGCGCGAACGGCGACAGATTGGCGGCGAGGAACTGGCGCAGGATGTACGCACGCGCACGGATGTTCCCGGCGGTCCCCAATCGGCGCCCGTCCATGGAATCGGCGGCGAGCGCGGCGAGGTCCGCGATCAACGGGAGCGAGTCGATGGCGGGGAAGCCGATCCCCTTGGCCGCGGCTCGGCTCTTGCCTTGCCCGGCCGCCGGCGGTGCCGTGGAGGACGACTGCGCACGCAGGACCAGACGGTCCGTGGGAACTGCCGGAGCGGCGGCAAGCGCGGTCATCAGCCCGAGCGACGGCAGGACCAGGGCGAGTCGACGAGAACGCGTCATGCCGAACAATACGCACGACGGCGTGATTCGGCCAAATCGTGCTGGCATGCGCTACCGGAAGATGTGCGGCACGAAGCGCGAGGTGTTGTCCGTCACCCACCCATCCGATTCACGGATTCCCATCCCCGCCGCTGACTGCCCGATCATCCAGGAACCGATCACCGGACGACGGCCGTCGAAGAGGGGAATCGAGGCGAGTTCCTGGAAGATGAATCCCTCGGCCCCGTAGCTCCCCTTCCCTTCGATGTGGTCCTGCATCGTGTGGACCGTGACGTTCGCCCCTTCGCGCGAGAGCAGCGGTTTCTTCACCCACTCGAACATGTCACCCGGGTCATCGAAGTAGGCGGGGAGGAGGTACGGACTGTCCGGGTTGAGTTCCCACAGGATCGGGAGGATTCCCTTGTTCGAGAGGATCATCTTCCACGCCGGCTCGATCACCACCGATTCGGACGGCAGGACATGCGCGGCGAACGCCTCGCTCGCCATCCACTCCCACGGATAGAGCTTGAAGAGGGTGGTGATGCGCTCCTCGTCGAGATCCCGGAACTCGCGGGCCAGATCGTTCCACCCGATGTCGTCGATGGCGAGCATCTTCACCCGGTATCCCGCGAGTGCCGCCGTCTCGGCGATGTAGGCGGAGGTCATGGCGTCCTCCACATCGTCCATGGAGCTGAAATGGACGAGGTGCCCATCGGGGCCAGGGGCCGGCAGGTAGGGCTGGAACTCACGCCAGAGCGCGATGAGCGACTCGTGCAGGGCGTTGAACTGGTCCCACTTCGGAAAACGGTCCTGCATCCAGTCCCACTGGATGACGGATGCCTCGAGCAAGCTGGTGGGCGTGTCCGCGTTGTACTCCAGCATCTTGGGCGGACTCACGCCGTCGTAGGCGAGATCGAACCGGCCGTAGAGCGACGGTGGCTCGGCCTCCCAGCTCGATTCAATCAGGGGAATCGCGGTGGGGGGAATCCGCAGCTGGTCGTAGCGCTTTTCATCGATGACCACCTGCACGGCATTCAAGCAGAGCGCGTGGAGTTCGTTCGTGGCGCGTTCGATCTTCTCGATCTCGTCACCCGTGAACTCGTAGTGGACCCCCTCGTGCCAGTAGGGCTGCTCGTCGGCGGAGTGCCACACGAGCCCACGTGCCTCGACCCGCGCTTTCCAGTCGTCGCGTGCGGTGGTGACCTTGCGCTCCACGCTCAGCCCCCGGAGCTGAAGCCGCTGCCCGCGGAGGCACGCGCCGCCCCCGAGGACCCGAAGCCCCCACGCGTCGTCGTGCCCCCGGCCGCACGGCTGCCGGCGAGCGACGGGCTGTAGCGACCCGCTTCCACGGGCATCACGCGCCCCCCGCGCGCCACATAGCCCGTGTAGGCGTTGTTGTAGAAGAAGAAGGGCTGCGCGTACACGTGCGGATACCACATTCCACCGTAGTAGTAACCGCGGTGCTCCACGGCATACTCACAGGCTGCCGCCGCGTAGTACTGCGGAAGGCACGGGTCAGGAGGCGTGGTCGCACCGCCGCAGGCGGCGGCGAATGCGGGAACGAGTGTCAGGACGATGGTCGAGGAACGCTTCACGGCATGCTCCGGATGGGTGCTCACAGTACGCCCTTGAAGATATCAAGGTTTCGTCTTGGCGAGCACCAAGAGGGCGGACCCGATTTCCCGCTCCCCCGTGGGATCGCTGGGCGTGTTGACGATCTTGCCGCGCACCACCATCGTCGTCGAGCCGCCACCGTCGAAGTTCATGGCGTGGGCGGCGCCGA
This sequence comes from uncultured bacterium, assembly GCA_963978095.1. Lineage (GTDB taxonomy): Bacteria > Gemmatimonadota > Gemmatimonadetes > Gemmatimonadales > Gemmatimonadaceae > Fen-1231. The sequence goes on from CAXBQP010000010.1 coordinate 60,589, forward strand.
GCTCGTGCATCAGGCCGGACAGTTCTTCCAAAGTGACGCCGACACTTTTCGCGCTTCGGCCGTCCACCGTCACGAGGTACAGCACACTGCTGTCGCGGCTGAACCCCACGGCGGTGCGCGGATGCCTGGCCTCGGCATTCCGTGAGATCGTCCCTTCATCCGCCGCCGCGCGGGAGGAGACATCCACGCCATCCCGCAGGATCCGCGGCCAGCCGCCGATCACGACATCCAACGGTGCCCGGGACTGCGTCGGTCCGACCCCCATCAGCACGCGGATCGTGTCGACATCAGCGAAGGCCGCGACTTCCTTGCTGCGCGGCCCGTAGCCGGCGAGCACGGCGCCCAGCGGCGGAATCAGCGAGCCGGAGTTCCCCACCGGTGCCCCGCGGCGCACGTACATCAGGGTATCGCCACGATGCCCCGCTTCGATCAGGGCCAGCTCCGCGGTGGCGCGGCTCGTATCGCGCGGCGTGACGGTGCCAAAGCGCCACGTATAGAACGCCGTGCCCTCCGGCGTACCGCTCGGATTGCTGTTGAGGGTGAGGATCGGCAGGCGATGGCCCCCGCCCATCGCGACCCCTTCGAACACGAACCGGTCGATCAGCGGGGCGCCGCGCCCGTCGACGCCGAACTGGATGTGCGGGTTGCGGAAGGTGTCGTAGGGTGAATCGGTGACCTTCTGCCCTTTCCACCACTCGCCGGCCACGACCTGGTTGTTCTCGCTCTCGCCCGTCTTGAGGTTGAAGAAATCCGCGTTGACGGCCACGAGCACCTGCGCGCCCTTGGCCGTTCGGCGTTGGACGATCGAGGACGTCGTCTCGCGGCCGGTGAGCGCGTCCTTGGCGCGACCGTGCTCGATGCTGACGCTCGCCGTGCGACGGTCGATCCGCACGACATTGATGATCAACGGCCCGGCGTTCCGCACGTAGCGTGCATGCTCCACCCCGGGGGCAATCGTCTGGCGCGCAACGGAGTCGGCCGCGAGCCGGGTCACCGCGCTCGCCGCGCG
>CAXBQP010000011.1:0-57165 GCA_963978095.1 uncultured bacterium
TGATACGGCGACCACCGAGATCTACACTCTTTCCCTACACGACGCTCTTCCGATCTAACATCCAGTCCGGCGTGCGGTGCGCCGAGACGATCTTTTTCTCGTAGGGCACACCGAGGGTTTCGAGCATATCGCAGGCGCCGGCCAGATGTTCGTGGTCGCTGGCGCTGCCCATGATGACACCGACGAGGGGAGCGGTCATGGATGAAATATGGCGCATCGGCGTGGGGCGGGGAATGCGGTCGGCGGCCCCGGGACGCGCGTGCGTCCGGCGACGGCCTGCGCCAGCGCTTGTGGTGCCCTTGGCGTTACTAGAGGTATCCACCTCCCACCGCCACGGATCATGCAGTACACCCGCCTCGGACACACTGGTCTCACCGTCTCCCGGCTTTGCCTCGGCTGCATGTCCTTCGGCGACCCCGTCGGCTGGCGCGCGTGGGTGCTGGACGAGGCCGATTCGCGCCCCTTCTTCAAAACGGCGCTGGACGCCGGCATCAACTTCTTCGACACCGCGGACATGTATTCGCGAGGCGTGAGCGAGGAGATCACGGGGCGCGCGCTGAAGGACATGGCGCGGCGCGATGAGATCGTCCTGGCCACCAAGGTCTATTTTCCGGTGCGAGACGGTCACAATCTGGGCGGACTCTCCCGCAAGCATATCATGCACGCGGTGGAGGATTCGTTGCGCCGTCTGCAGACGGACTATATCGACCTCTATCAGATCCACCGCTTCGACCATGGCACGCCGATCGAGGAGACCCTTGGGGCGCTGGACCGGCTCATCCAGGACGGCAAGGTGCGCTATATCGGTGCGAGCAGCGGGCCGGCGTGGGTGATGATGCAGGCGCTTTCCGTGAGCGAGCGGCACGGCTGGGCGCGCTTCGCCACCATGCAGAATCACTACAATGCGCTGTACCGCGAGGAAGAGCGCGAGATGATGCCGCTCTGCATCGCCGAGGGGGTGGGGGTGATTCCGTGGTCTCCGATGGCGCGCGGCTATCTCACGCGCCCATCGGCGACAACGAAAGCACGCATCACGCCGCGCGCGACCGGTGACAGCTACTCGATCGGGATGTACGACGACACCGTGAACTGGGCGATCGTCGACGCGGTCGAGGGCGTAGCCACCGCGCGCGGAATCCCGATGGCGCAAGTCGCGCTCGCCTGGTTGCTGGGGCGGCGTGGCGTGACCGCGCCGATCGTCGGGGCGACCAAGCTGGGACAACTCACTGATGCCATCGCTGCGCTGGACGTCACACTGACGGCCGAGGAGATCGCCGCGATCGAACGGCCCTACGCGCCAGTCCGCGTGCTGGGGTTCGAAGGGCCCAAGGGCTGAGCGGTGACGCTCAGCGTCCGCCCGCGAACCCCTCGCCCCACCGACCCGCGAACGCGATATGCCCGAGCGGTTGGCGGGTCCGCGGCGTGAGTTCGCGGATCTTCATCGCGTCCGGTACCGCATCCACCGGCAGTTGGTAGCCCAGGGCGAACATCGTCATGATCGTGTAGCGATCCGGAATCCCGAAGGACGCACGGATGCCGTCGGTGTCGAAGCCGCCCATCTGGTGCAGCATCAGTCCGCGTGCGGTGGCTTCCAGCGCGAGACTCAGGGCCGCTTGTCCGGCATCATAGGCATGCCACCGATTGGGCGTGTCATCCTTGTCCATGCGGGTGTACGAACAGATGATGCCGAGGATCGGTGCGAAGTCGCACCAGCTCTGATTGCTGGACGCGAGTGCGTCGAAGGCCATCTCCCACGCGTCGGGGTCGGTGTGCCGGTCGCAGATGATGATGCGCCACGGCTGCAGGTTCATGCAGGACGGGGCCCAGCGAGCGGCTTCGAGGACCCCGGTAAGGTCGTCGTGCGACACCCGACGATCGGCGTCGTACGCCCGGCCGCTCCAGCGGTCGGTCGCGAGCGGGTTGATCGGCACCGCGGTGTGCGCGGGTTTCGGGATCACCGTGCTCATGGGAGTGCGTTCACGGTGAGGGTCACCAACCCTGAGTTCGCCGCCGAGGCCGCGAGCAGGTCGTTGCCGAACGTGGTGAAACTCCCCGTACAGGAGGTGCTGGCGCGATACACGCGGACCTCCGTGTCGCCCTGATACCGCCAGTAGCCCCAGTATCCGGCGCTGGAGGATGCCGGATGCGTGCCCAGACAGAGCAGTCCTGCCGTGCGGGAGATTGCGACCATCACCGGGCTGGCGGTCTTGTTGTCGATCTTCACCGCGAAGTAACGGAACGGTCCGATGGTATTGGTGATCGTGATCGTGTCCTTCACGATGTTCAGCAAGCGGTCGAACGATTGGGAGGTGGGGAGGTCATCCGTTCCCGAGTTTCCCCCGGGAAAGGTCACCAGAGCCGGCGGGGTCCACAGCGCTTGTGTCACGGTGAGATTCGCGTCTCCCGTGACCGTGGCGCCGCAGCACGCGAGATTCGCCACCCCCGCCGAGGCCAGCGACACGCTGATCGGCGCCACCAGGTAGTTGATGGCGGTCACCGGACGCGTCGGCGGCAGCGGCGTATCGAGGATGTGGCAGGACGCCGTGGACGCGAGCAATGCCGCGCTGAGGAGCATCGGGCGCAGCGTGAGGAACCGGTGGACGCGGACAGCGGGCATGAAAGAGTCCAGTCGATGGGAATGATGTGAGCATAATGGCGGGGAACGCAGAAAGGGCCAACCGCGAGCGGTCAGCCCTTCCTGCGTCTTGCCGATCTGTGGGAAGCTCCCGAGGAGGGACTCGAACCCCCGACAGGGTGATTAACAGTCACCTGCTCTACCACCTGAGCTACTCGGGAATAGCTTTGAAAAATACCCTAATCCCCACGCGGGGTCAACTTCGACCGGGTTCATCCCCAACTCGTTGTCCCGCAACGTGCTACGAGTCCCCCTCACGCTCCACGGCGTCCTTGGCCAGGACAGCCGCGTCCCGCGTTCCCTCGCCCTCGGCGATCAGTGCGTCCATGCGCGCGGCGATGCCCGGCAGGACCGCCAACGGCAGATCGCCGACGCTCTCCATCATCAAGCGCACGTCCTTGCGGGCCATCACGAGCTCGAAACTCGGCGTGAAGTCGCCCTTGGCCATCTGACGGCCACGTCCCGCCACGACGTTCCCGGGATTGAAGAAGTCGAGCAGTTTCAGTGCATCGTCCGCGGTCACCTGACGGCCCTTGGCGATGCTGAGCACGTCGGCCATCGTTCCGGCGATCCCGATGATGAACGCGTTGCCGAACAGCTTGTACACGGCCGCGAGGTCCGGGCGTTCGCCGAAGTATTCGAGCCGTTGCGCCATTCCGGCGAGGCCGGCCTGCACCGCGTCGAAGTGGGGTTTGGGGCCGGCGGCCATGATGATCCCCTGCCCCTGGCGTGCGGCCGCCGGTCCGATGAACACGGGGCAGTGGAGGTATTTCACGCCGCTCGCGTTCAGCCGGGCGGAGCGTTCAGCGGTGAGGGCGGGTTGCGTGGTGGTGTGATCGCAGATGATGGTGTCCGCGCCGAGCCCGGGGCGCGCGGCGGCGATGACGGACTCAACCGACTCGTCATCGCGCAGCACGAGGTGCACGCGTTCCACGCCGCGGACCGCGTCGGCGGCGGTCGCGGCGGTCGTGATGTTGAAGGAGCGAAGGGCGTCGGCTTTGGCAGCCGTGCGATTCCACGCGGTGACGCGGTCACCGCGCGCCGCGGCAGCTTCGGCGAGGGCGGCGCCGAGCAGGCCGGTGCCGAGAAAAGCGATTGTGGCCATGCGGTCCTCTCGTGGGGCTAGCGCCCCGGTTTGCGTGTCGGTTTTGCGGGGGCGATGGACGTGGTGAGCAGCGGCGCCAACCAGCGTCCCGTGTGCGAGGCCGCGATCCCGGCGATCTCCTCGGGCGTTCCCATCGCGACCACTTGGCCGCCGCCGGAGCCCCCGTCGGGCCCCATGTCGACGATCCAGTCGGCGAGCTTGATGACGTCCAGATTGTGCTCGATGAGCACGACCGTGTGCCCGGCCTCGACCAAACGGTCGAGCACCTGCGCCAGCTTGCGGATGTCCTCGAGGTGCAGTCCCGTGGTGGGCTCATCCATGATGTAGAGCTTCCGCCCCTTCTGCTTGGCGCTGAACGTCAGCTCCCGTGCGATCTTCAGGCGTTGCGCCTCGCCGCCGCTCAAGGTGGTGGCGGGCTGTCCGAGGCGCAGATAGCCCAACCCGACCTGCTGCACCTGCCAGAGCGCCTGCCCGAGTTTCTCCTCGTGAGGGAAGAAGCGGATGGCTTCGTCCACCGTCATCTCCAGCACGTCGACGATGCGCTTGCCGAAGTACTTCACCTCCAGCACCTCGGGCTTGAAGCGCTTGCCCTCGCATTCGTCGCACGGGACGAAGACGTCGGCCATGAACACCATCTCGACTTCCTGGTAGCCGGCCCCCTCGCACGTCTCGCATCGGCCGCCGGCCACGTTGAAGCTGAAAGTGCTGGCGGTGAACCGCTTCTGCCGCGCGAGCGGGAGTTCCGCGAAGATGCGACGGATCTCGTCGTACGCCTTGATGTAGGTGACCGGGTTCGATCGGGGCGATCGCCCGATCGGTTCCTGGTCCACGAGCACCACATCGGTGAGCGATTCCCATCCGCGCAGCGCATCGAACGCACCGACTTTCTCCCCCAGGTGTTGCTTGGCGGAGTGTTCGCCGGTGATCCGCTGCTCGAGCGCGCGAAAGAGCACGTCATGGATGAGCGTACTCTTGCCGCTCCCGCTCACGCCGGTGACCGCCGTGAGACAACCGATCGGGATCCTGATGTCGACACCGCGGAGGTTGTGCTCGCGCGCGCCGGTGAGCGTGAGCCAGCGCGGTCCGGTGGTGCGCCGCCGGTCCGGCAAGGGGATCGTCCGCGCCCCGGTGAGATATTGTCCCGTGAGCGGACTCTCCGTGGCGCGCGCCATCGGTCCGCTGAAGACGACCGTGCCCCCCTGCTCGCCAGCGGCCGGCCCGAGCTCGACCATCCAGTCGGCAATCCGCATGGCCTCGAGGTCGTGCTCCACCACGATCACCGTGTTGCCGCCATCGCGCAGCCGCTCCAGCAACGAGAGCAGCCGCTCCATGTCACGCGGATGCAGCCCGATGCTCGGCTCGTCGAGCACGTAGGTCGCGTCGACCAGATGCGACCCCAGCGAGTTGGAGAGCCCGATCCGCTGCGCCTCGCCGCCGGAGAGCGTCCGCGTGGTCCGGTCCAACGTCAAATAGGTGAGCCCCACGTCGCACAGGAACTTCAGTCGCTCACGCGCCTCGCGCAGGATGTGCGCCGCGATCGCGGTCTCGTTGGGCGTCAGCGTGAGCGCGTCCACCCATGCGCGCAGCAGGTCCACCGGCATCGCGGCGATGTCGGCGATGTTCCGCCCCGCGATCCGTACATTGAGTGCGTCGGCCTGCAGTTTGGACCCGTGGCAGCCGTGACACTCCGTGGCCGACTGGTATTTCCGCAAGAAGACCCGGATGTACTGCTTGTACTTCTTGGGCTCGAGCGACTCGAGGTGCTTCACGATGCCGAGGTACCCTTTCCCCTTGCCGCGCAGCAGTTTCTCGCGCGCCGGGGCCGGAAGCGTGCTCCATGGCGAATCCATCGGGATCCCCTCCTTCTTGGCGAACTCCGCGAGGGCGAGCCGTTTGTTGTCGTAGCGCGGCATCGTCCAGGGGTCGATCGCTCCCTCGCGCAGCGTGCGCTCGGGGTAGGGGATGATCAATGCCTCGTCGTACTCGAGGGTCGCGCCGAACCCGTTGCACACCGCGCAGGCGCCGCGCGGGTTGTTGAACGAGAACAGCTGCGGACTCGGCGCCGGCGCGGTGTGCCCGTCATTCGGGCATTCAAAGCGCGTGGTGAAGCGGAGTCGGCGTTCCGGAGCGTCAGGGGGGATCACGATCGCGGTGGCGTCGCCGTCCCCTTCGAGGAATGCCGTCTCGAACGCGTCGGTGAAGCGCGTGCGTGCGGCTGGATCGACCGTCAAACGGTCGGCGACGATGAGGAGCTCCTTCGTCTTCGCCAGATTCGCCTTGGGGGGGAGCTCGTCGAGATGCATCGGCTCCCCGTTCGCGACGACGCGCACGAACGCCTTGGCGCGGAGCATCTCCACGATCTCCCGGTGCGTCGCCTTCGAGCTGCGATGCAAGGGGAAGGTGATCATCACCCGTGAGCGTTCGGGCGATTCCAGGGTGCGGTCGGCGGCGGACTGCGGGGTGTCCGGCTTGAGCTCCCGTCCGCACGTGGGGCAGATCGTGCGACCGACACGCGCCCAGAGGAGTCGCAGGTAGTCGTAGATCTCGGTCGCGGTGCCGACGGTGGACCGCGAGGTGCGCGTCGGGTTCTTCTGCTCGATCGCGACCGCCGGGGAGAGCCCGTCGATGAAGTCAACGTCGGGCTTCTTCATGCGCTCCAGGAACTGGCGCGCATACGCGGACAGCGACTCGACGTATCGACGCTGCCCTTCGGCGTAAATCGTGTCGAAGGCCAGCGACGACTTGCCCGAGCCGCTGGGGCCGGTGACCACGGTGATGGCGCGCCGCGGGATCTCGAGATCGATCCCCTGCAGATTGTGCTGCCGGGCGCCGCGGATGACGATGCGGTCCTTCACGGCCGAAAGTTAGTGGGCGACCGCCATCGGTGCGCTGCGGCGTGGACGGAGACGGAGGAAGACCATGATTCCGCCCGTGACGCGCCCGCCGTACGTGGGTTCGAGTTCACCGCCCACCAGATTCAGCGAGAGCCGTGCGCCGAGTCCGAGGTTTGTCCGTTCGGTCCGTGATACGGTGCGAACCCCGCCGATCGACAGGCTTCCAAGATCAAAACTGCGTTCCGGATCGATCGCTGTCGTCGCGGGCAGCGCCAGGTCGTCGGCTGTCTTCTGGACGAACTCCGCGCGCGCGAACACCGATCCGCGCTCTTCGTCGGCCACCTCGGCCTCGGCCAGCAGACTGTTCAGGACTCCCGCATGATCCGAGTGCGACATCCCGCCCCAGATGACCGATGCGGCGAACTGTCGTTGCGCGGAGAGCGCACGACCATACTGCGCGGCGGCCAGCGCGCGGTGCATCGAGTGACCGGCATCACGCGTTTCCGGACTCTTGATGAATCCGAAACCTGCCGTGAGGCTCCAGTGCGCCGTGGGGTTGGCCGTGATGCGCGCACTGTACGATTGCAACGGCGCGAAGTCGAAGTTCCAGCGGTTCTGGTCCGGCTCGCGGCCGTTGAACGCCGAGGCTTCGATCTTCAGGCGATTCCAGACGAGCCCCGCGGTGGCCACGCCGAAGCTCACGTGCGACGCGTCCTGCCAATGGTGCCCGAGTGGCGCGGCCAGATCATCGACCGACGACGGCCGATGCATGAAGGCTGGTGGTCCCAAGGCCGGTTCACCGGAGGGCGCGAGATAGAGTTCCAGCGCGAACGCCTTGGTGATCGGCTGGTCATACAGCGCCGCCACCTCCATGAACGCGTCATGGGGGTGCTGGCGGTCATGGATCGCTGCTCCGTCGTACAACTCGCCAGTCTGCAGGAGCAACGGATACCCGGTGCCCCCGACCGTCGCGGCATCGACGCTCAGCATGGTGCGCAGTTGCAGCGCCCCCGCACCGAGGGGCCGCGAGGCCATGAGCATCCCCCAGTTCAGGCTGCCGAGTTGATCCGCACCGCGCGGCCCGGATTGATGGTCCAGCTGCAGAAACCCGTACCCGTGAGCCATCAGATGCCAGTCGCCCGCCATCCAGCTCTGCGACGGGAGCGTCACGGCATCGGGAATCCAGGAGGTGCCCGAGGCGAAGCGATTCATCGGGACGCCAGCGCCGAAGCGGACCATCGGCCCGCCTGACATCGCGGACATGTCGTGCCCCTCGTGCTGCGCGAGAAGTACCGCAGGGGCGAGGAGCAACAACATCGTCAGCTGGCCGAGCGTCGTCATCGGCCGCCGACCGAACAAGCAGAGAGGTCTGCGGGGCATGGGTGAATAATGCGCGAGGAGCGCTCGAGGTGCCCGGCACCCGCGCGTACGGCTAACTTGCACGCATGGCCGCTGCCACGGACGACGACGCCCTCGCGAAAGCATTCGACTGGCCCCTGGCCAAGCGGCTGTTCGGATATGTGCGCCCCTACGGCCGGCTGGTGATCGGATCGTTCGTGCTGTTGATGGTCGAAGGGGTGCTGCAACTCGCCCAACCCCTGCTCACACGCCACGTGATCGACGTGGCGGTCCCGGCCCACGACCGCGCTGACGTCCAACGCAGTGCTCTGGCGTTCGTGGGGGTGCTCATCACCCTGCTGGGCACGTCGTACGGGCAAGTCATTCTCACGACCACGCTCGGCCAGTCCGTGATGCACGACCTGCGCCAACAGATTTTCGCGCACGTGCAGCGGCTGCCGATCCCCTACTTCGACAAGACACCGGTCGGACGGCTCGTCACGCGCATCACCTCGGACATCGAGTCGCTGAACGAGTTGTTCACCAGCGGCGTCGTGGCCGGGCTCGGCGATCTCGTCACGCTTGTCGCCATCGCGGCCCTGATGATCAGCGTCGATTGGCGCATGACGATCGCGGCCTTCGGCGTCGTGCCGTTCATCTTCCTCACGTCGTGGGTCTTCCGCGCCCGCGTGCGCGACAGCTATCGCGATATCCGCACGCGGCTCGCCCGCATCAACGCCTTCCTGCAGGAGCGGCTCACGGGAATTCGGATCGTCCAGCTCTTCGGTCGCGAACGGGACGAGGCCGACCGATTCGCCGCGTTGAATCAGTCGCATCTCGAGGCGCATCTGAAGTCGGTCACCGTCTATGCGTTGTATTTCCCGGCTATCGAGATCCTGACCACCGTTGCGCTCGCGGCCCTGATCGTCACCGCGGTACCGCGCGTCGCCGGTCATCTGCTCACCGTGGGCACCGTCGCGGCGTTCCTGCAGCTCGCACGGCGCTTTTTCCAGCCGCTCCAGGACCTCTCCGACAAGTACAACACCCTGCAGCAGGCCATGGCGGCGAGCGAACGGGTCTTTGCGCTGCTCGATACCGCGGTGCCGCTCGATGCGGCCCCGGAGGGGATCGCGCCGCTGGTCGCCGCCGCCGGCGTGACGGTGACGTTCGAGGATGTCTGGTTCAGCTACGCGGGGCCCGATGCGGCGGTGCTCCCGGACCCGCAGTGGGTGCTCAAGGGGGTGAGCTTCACCGTGCGTCCCGGACACACGCTCGCGCTCGTGGGCCACACAGGAGCGGGGAAGACGACCGTCATCAGTCTGCTCCTGCGATTCTACGACCCGCAGCGCGGACGCATCCTGATCGACGGTCGCGACATCCGCACCCTGCCGCTCGACACCCTCCGCTCGCACGTCGGGTATGTGCAGCAGGACATCTTCCTCTTCGCGACCGACATCGCCACCAACATCCGGCTCAGTGCGCCCCTGAGCGACGCCGAGGTGGAGCGTGCCGCGGCCCGGGTCGGGGCGGACGCCATCATCAAGCGGTTCCCGGACGGATACCAGCACCAGCTCGCCGAACGCGGTGCCAGTGTGAGTGTCGGCGAACGGCAGTTGCTCTCGTTTGCGCGGGCCATCGCCGCCGACCCGGCGCTGCTCCTGCTCGATGAGGCCACCAGTGCGGTGGACAGCGAGATCGAGGCGGCGATCCAGCAGGCGCTCGCAACGCTGATGCACGGGCGGACGACGATCGCGGTGGCCCACCGACTCAGCACCATCATCGCAGCCGACGAGATCCTGGTGATGCATCACGGAGAGGTTCGCGAGCGCGGGACGCACCGCGCACTCTTCGACGCCGATGGGCTGTATGCCCGACTCTACCGGTTGCAATCCGGCGAGTTCCGCGACACCCCGTCCCCCGTGTAAATACGGTTGCCCCCCCCAAGAGCGGGGGGTAAGTTCCACCATCCCATGCCGCACATCGAGCACGGCGGCCAGCGCATCCCGCTGGGGCCCGCCGACCTGACCATTGGCGCATTCGACGGCGCCACCGTCCGCCTCCCCGGGTCCGACCCGTCGGCACGGGCGGTGCTTTCGGTCGGTCCGGATGGGCGCGGTGTTGTACGCCGCGGCGCCCCGGAGGCCGTGGTCCTCGTGAACAATGTCCGGCTCGGCGTCGAGCCCAGTCCGTTGATGCACGGCGACAAGCTCGAGCTCGCGGGGGTCGTGGTTGCGTATGGCGACGACCACCAAGCAGGGAACACCCAGTTCGTCTCTGCCTCCGAAATGGCGGACGTCGTCCGGGCTGCTCGTGCCAGTGCTGCACGTCGGCGCCCGACGATGGCCACGGGAGGGCGCGTGGTGTCGCTGGTGGACGGGCGCGAGTACCTGGTGGGCGAAGCGGGGGTCTCGTTCGGCCGCGAGGTGGGCAATGAGATCGTCATCGCCTCGAACGACGTGAGCCGCCGCCACGCCACCATCAGTCCGGCCGAGCACGGCTATATCCTCACCGACGCCAGCACCAACGGCCTGTTCGTCAACGGCGAGCGCGTGGCCCACAGCGTCTTGCTGGCGCGCGCCGATGTCATCAAGATCGGGCCGGAAGAGTTTCGCTTCTACGCCGACGTGGCGCCGGCGGCACCTCCCACACCGGCCCCAGCCCCAGTCCCAGCCCCAGCCCCAGCAGCCACCGCTGCGCCCGCGCGCCAAGCGCTCGCCACCCTCGTGATCATCAACGAGGGACCGATGAAAGGCACGCAGTTCGCACTGCGCGCCGCGCTCACGAACATCGGCCGAGGGGAGCACAATGATGTCTCGGTGCTGGACGAAAGCGTCTCCGACTCGCACGCCAAGATCCTGAAACGGAACGATGCCTGGTGGCTCGTCGACCAGGGGTCCACCAACGGTACCTATCTCGCGGGCCGACGGATCCAGGGGGAAGTGGAGCTCGTCGGGGCGCCGGACGTACGGTTTGGCGGCGTGAAAATGACCTTTCGTCCGGCCGTTGATCCCGCGGCCGCCGAGGCCAAGGGAACGCGCGCCGTTGCTGCCTTGAGTGTGGACGCGGCCAAGCGCCTGGCCAAAGCCGCCCCGCGCGCGACCGCGACGACTCCGGCGCCCCAAACGGCTCCACCGACCGCGGGCAAGAAGTCGGGCTGTGCCGCCCTGTTCATCCTGCTCGTGTCGATTGCTGCGGTGGCGGTTTCGTCCGGCGCCGCGTTCGTCCTTGCGGTGCTCCGATGACCTTGCAACTCGTCGTGGGCGCACGTTCCGACGTCGGAATGGTCCGGTCCGGCAACGAAGACAATTTCTTTGCCGAGGCCGATGCGCGTCGCGGCGTGTTCATCGTCGCCGACGGCATGGGCGGCCACGCGGCCGGCGAGGTCGCGAGTGAGATGGCCGTGCAGATCATCGCGCGGCACCTCTTGGCGGTAGCGTCGGTGCTCGACCCGGACGCCGTCGCCCGGATGGAGTCGGCCATGCACGAGGCGAATCGCGCCATTTACGAGCGAATGCTCACGGAGCCCGACAAGCAGGGGATGGGGACCACGGCCAGCGTCCTCCTGCTCTCCGACGATCGGTTCCTCGTCGGACAGATCGGCGACTCACGCATCTATCTCCTCCGCAGTGGCACGCTCCGGCAGATCACCAAGGACCATTCGTACGTACAGGAGCAGGTCGATGCGGGGCTGCTGACCCCCGAGCAGGCGCGCGTCCATCCGTACAGCAATGTGATCACGCGCTGCGTCGGGGCATCCCCGAACGTCGCGGTCGACATCTTCGACGGCGAGGTGGTGCCGGGTGATGTGTTCCTCGTCGCCAGTGACGGCCTCACGGGCATGGTCGACGACCGACGCCTGCAGCAGCTCCTGCTCGCCCGCAGCGGACCGGGGCGGATCGTCGACGCCTGCATCGCCGAGGCCAACGGGCGCGGCGGCGTTGACAACATCACGGCGATCATCGTCCAGGTCACCGGCATCGCGACCACGGTCACCGATGGCTGACGCATCACCGCCGCAGACGGTCGGCGACCTCTCCACCCTGTACCTCGGCAACATCCTCTACGCCCTCGAGCGGTGCGCACTCTCGCTGGAGGAGGAGCGGAAGGGGGACGACGCCGCGTTCTACCGCGGGATCGGGCGCAAACTCGCCGAGGCGCACGGGCGGGAGAAGACCACGAACCGCTGAATGCCTGAAGGGCGCGACGAGAGGGCGCGCCCTTCTGTTGTGGTGGCGCGACTCAGTGCGCGTCGAGCACCGCGATGATGGCGGCGGGCTCCACGGCCACGCGCCGCGCGGTGAACACACGCAACCAGCGGGCGGACCCGTAGAGTTCGTCCGACAACGTGGGCAGATCGATCGCGCCAGCGAGCCCCGCCTGCGTGAGGCGTTGCACCGAGCCGTCGTCGGTGCGCACCGGCATGTCGAGCGAGAGCATCTGCGTCTTGGCCGGGTAGTCGAGCAGCACTTCGTCGCGATGCATGCCGAGCAGTCTGGCGAGCGCGATCTCACAGGCGGCGGTGCGCGCGGCGTCGTCGGCGATCCACTCGTAGCGGTCGGCGTCGAGCTGCGCGGCGGGGGACTCCCAGGCGCGCTTGTAGAGATGCCGGCGCAGCAGGGCCCCCTGCAACGCGGTGCGACTCGGACTCGGCGCAGCCACGTCGAGGGCATGGAGCAGCCCCTCGTCACTGAAGCGGCCCACGGCGGCCGGGTCGATCACCCCGTCGGCCAGGGCGAGCGCCACGAGCCGTTTGTACATCGCCGTCGCGCTGCGCACCGCATGATGCCAGTACACGTTGCGGTACATCTGGTACTTGGCAAAGAGCAGGGACTCGAGGGCGGAGAGCCCCTTGGCGCGCATCCCGATGGTGGGGGCGCCCGTCTCCGCGTCGTTCACCATCACCAAGGCGTGGATCAGGCGGTCCTCGTCGATCTCGCCGTAGGGGACGCCGCACATGAAGGCGTCACGCTTGAGGTAGTCAATCTTGTCGAGGTCGATCGATCCGCTGATCAGGCGTTGGAGCGGGCTCGTGCTGGTGCCGCAGATCAGCGCGAAGACACGCTCAGGGGCGCCCTGGCCGATCTCGCGCCGCAGCACCTCCGCGACCTCCCCCTCCGTGACGAGTGGTCGCGAGAGCGCCTCGTGATGCGGCATCCCGATCTCCTCGAGCGCGTGCGAGAAGGGGTAGTGGCCGATGTCGTGCAGGAGCGCGGCGGCGGTCACGATCTCGGGCTCGTCGCTGGCGACTCCGTCGAGCGCGCCGGCTTCGCGCAGGTTCGCGATCGTACGGCGCGCGAGATGGTAGGCGCCGAGGGCGTGTTCGAACCGGGAGTGTGTGGCTCCGGGGTACACGAGGTGCGCGAGCCCCAGCTGCCGGACATAGCGCAGCCGCTGGACGACCGCGGTGTCGAGCAGTTGCTCCGCGGTGCGCTCCACGCGGATGTTGTTCCAGAGGGGGTCTCGGATGAAGGTCACGGGTGGAATCTCGGGGAGAGGGGTGACAATCGCAACATCATCCGGACGCACGAGGGGCCGACGCGTGCGCGCCGGCCCCTCGTCATTCCGCCTTCAGGCGGGACTCAGCCTTTCGGCCCAGCCCCGATGATCGCCGGCGACACGGCATCGCCGAACTTCTTGATGTTGTCGCGGAACATCCCCGCGAGCTTCGCGGCGGTCGCGTCGTACGCGGCGGTGTCCGCCCACGTCCCGCGCGCGTCGAGCACCTCGGCGGGCACTCCGTCGATCCCCTGCGGGACGTTGAGGCCGAACACCGGATCGGTCTTCACCGGGGCGTTGTCCAGCTTCCCCGCCAGCGCCGCACGCACCATCGCGCGGGTCAGGCCCAGCTTCATGCGGCTGCCGGTGCCGTACGCACCGCCGCTCCACCCGGTGTTGACGAGCCACACCTTGGTCTCGGGATACTTGTCGAGCAGCTCGCCGAGCATGTTCGCGTACTTGGTCGGGTGCCACACGAGGAAGACGGCGCCAAAGCAGGCGCTGAAGGTCGCCTGCGGCTCGGTGACGCCCCGCTCGGTGCCCGCCACCTTGGCCGTGTAACCCGACAGGAAGTAATACATCGCCTGCTCGCGCGAGAGACGCGCGATGGGCGGGAGCACGCCGAAGGCGTCGGCGGTCAGGAACACCACGTTCTTGGGCACGCCGCCACGGCCGCTGGGCACGAAGTTGCGGATGTAGTGCAACGGATACGAGGCGCGGGTGTTCTCGGTGATCTTCTGGCTCTCGAACTTCACGCGCTTGAACTCGTCGAGTTCCACGTTCTCGAGGATCGTGCCGAACATCTGCGTGGTGGCGAAGATGTCGGGCTCCTGCTCCTTGGAGAGGTTGATCACCTTGGCGTAGCAGCCACCTTCGAAGTTGAAGACGCCGTCCGCGCTCCAGCCATGCTCGTCGTCGCCGATCAGCCCGCGGTCCGGATCGGCCGAAAGCGTGGTCTTGCCGGTGCCCGAGAGCCCGAAGAAAAGCGCGGTATCACCCGCCGCGCCGATGTTCGCCGAGCAGTGCATCGAGAGCACGCCCTGCTTCGGCAGCAGGTAGTTCATCACGGTGAACATCGCCTTCTTGAGCTCGCCCGCGTAGCGCGTGCCGCCGATGAGGATCGTGCGCTTGGCGATGTTGAGGACGATGAAGGTGCTCGTGCGCGTGCCGTGCCTGGCCGGGTCGGCCTGGAACTCCGGCGCGTGCAGGATGCTGAAGTTCGGCGCGAAGTTCGCGAGCTCGGCGACGTCCGGGCGGATGAACATGTTGCGCACGAAGTTCGCGTGCCAGGCGTTCGGCGTCACATATCGGCAGGAGAGGCGCAGCGCCGGGTCGGCGCCGCAGTAGAGATCCTGCACGAACAGCTCACCGAGCCCATTGAGATAGCCCTTCACGTCGGCCAGAAGCGTCTCGAAGTGTTCCGGCGTCATGGGCTGGTTGACGGCACCCCAGTCGACATCGTGCTCCGACGACGGCTCCTTCACGACGAACTTGTCCTTCGGCGAGCGCCCGGTGTGCGGCGAGGTCACGGCAACGAACGGACCCATGTCGGCCAGTTCGCCTTCACCCTTGCGAATGGCGGCCTGCGCCAGCTGGGGGGCGACGAGATTCCAATGCAACGTGCCCTTGGGGGCCAGACCCTGCGCATCGAGTCCGTTCTTGCTCACGCGCGAGGGCGCGGTGGTCGTGTCAGACATGTTCGTGTGAGAGGGGGGAGTCGGTGACTAGCGTTGGGTGGTGCGTTCCTGCGCGTCGAGCACGGCCACCGCGGCCATGTTGACGATCTCCTGCACGTCGGCGCCCTGCTCGAGCACGTGCACGGGATGCTGCATCCCGACGAGGATCGGCCCGATGGCCGTGGCCCCGCCGAGCTTGGTGAGCAGTTTGTAGGCGATGTTCCCGGCGCTGAGGTTCGGGAAGATCAGCACGTTCGCCTCGTCCTTGAGCGTGCTGAACGGATACCGTCCGGCGAGGATCTCCTCGTCGAAGGCGGTGTCCGCCTGCATCTCGCCGTCGATCACGAGTGCGGGATCCATCCGACGCGCGATCTGCACGGCATGGGCCACCTTCTCCGCCTCGCTGTGCTTCACCGAGCCGAAGTTCGAGAACGACAGCATCGCGACCCTCGGACTCACCCCGAAGGTCCGGGCGGCGCGCGCCGACGACACGGCGATCGTCGCCAACTGCTCCGCGGACGGATCGATGTTCACGGTGGTGTCACCGAAGAACACGACATTCTTGTCGAACACGAGCATGTACAAACCACTGACGAGCCCGGTGCGCGCGTCGGCGCCGATCACCTCGAGTGCGGGACGCACCGTCTCGGGATAATGCTTGCCAAGTCCGCCCAGCACGGCGTCGGCGTCGCCGCAGGCGACCATCACCGAGCCGTAGTAGATGCCCTTGTACAGCCGCTGATGCGCTTCGGCGAGCGAGAGCCCCTTGCGCTGCCGTTTCCGCCAGAGGAAGTCGGCGTACCGGTCGCGGTTGGCGCTCGTGCTGGGGTCCTCGATCCGGATCCCTTCGAGTGGAATCCCGTTCGCCTCGGCGAGGTCGTGGATCTTCTGTTTCCGGCCGAGCAGGATCGGGTGCGCGATCCCCTCGTCCACGAGGAGCTGGGCGGCACGGATGACTTTGAGGTCCTCGCCCTCGGGGAAACAGACCCGCTTGGGGTCGTGATGTGCACGGTTGATGATTCCGCGCATCACGCCGCGGGCGCGTCCGAGCCGGCCTTCGAGTTCGTCACGGTAGTTCTCGAGATCCACGAAACCGGTGGACGCACCGCTGGCCACCGCCGCCCACGCCACCGCGGGCGCGACCCACAGCAGGACGCGCGGGTCGAACGGGAAAGGGATCAGATAGTCACGTCCGAACTTCACGGAGCTCAGTCCGTAGAGCTGCGAGACGTTGTCCGGGACATCCTCCTTGGCCAGCGCCGCGAGCGCGCGCGTGGCCGCCATCTTCATCTCCTCGTTGATCTCCGTGGCGCGTACATCGAGCGCGCCGCGGAACATGAAGGGGAAGCAGAGGACGTTGTTGATCTGGTTCGGATAGTCACTGCGGCCGGTGGCGATGATCGCATCGTCGCGCACCTCGCGGACCTCGTGCGGGAGGATCTCCGGCACGGGATTGGCGAGCGCGAAGATGATCGGGTTCGGCGCCATCTTGGCCACCATGGCGCCGCTGACGGCGCCGGCGGCGGACAGCCCCACGAAGACATCGGCACCCACGAGCGCGTCGGCGAGCGTTCGGCACGAGGTCTCACGCTCGAAACGCTTCTTGTAGGGATCCAGGTGCTGCGCGCCGCGCCCCGCGTAGATCACCCCTTCGCGGTCGCACATGAGCACGTTCTCGGGCTTCACGCCGAGGGCGATATAGTGATTGGCGGTGGAGATGGCGGCCGCACCGGCCCCTGAGAACACGACGCGGATCGTGCTGATGTCCTTGCCGGACACCTCCAGCGCGTTCAGCAACGCGGCGCCGGAGATGATGGCGGTGCCGTGCTGGTCGTCGTGGAAGACGGGGATCTTGAGGGTGGCTTTGAGCGTCTCCTCGATGATGAAGCAGTCGGGCGCCTTGATGTCCTCGAGGTTGATGCCGCCGATCGTGGGCTCCAGCAACTGGCAGAACCGGATGACGTCCTGCGGATCCTCGGAGCCCACCTCAAGATCGAACACATCGAGGTCGGCGAACTGCTTGAACAGGTTCCCCTTGCCCTCCATGACGGGCTTGCCGGCAAGTGCGCCGATGTTGCCGAGTCCGAGGACGGCAGTGCCGTTGGTGACGACGGCGACGAGATTCCCCTTGGCGGTGTACTTGTAGGCGTCGTCCGGATTCGCCTTGATCTCCAGGCAGGGTTCGGCGACCCCTGGGGAGTAGGCGAGCGACAGGTCCCGCGAGTTCCCGAGCGGCTTGGTGGGAACGACGGCGATCTTGCCGGGCCGACCGCGTGAATGGTAGTCGAGTGCGTCTTGGCGTTTCATAAGCCTCGAAAGATACTCGGAGGACCGGCTCGACGAGAATCTGGGTTCGGTGTGTGTTCGGGCAAAAAAACGCGGCCGTGTCCCACGGGGGGCGCCCACGGCATTCTGGCGGTCAGCGCTTCTGCGAACGCACCGCCCACGCCCCCAGCGCCATCACCGCGCTGCAGGCGATGATCGCCGGCCCGGACGGGAGGTCGAACGGAACCGAGAGCCCGAATCCGACGACGGAGGCGAGCAGCCCGCTGAGGATCGCGACGGTGAAGATCCCGCCCATGCTCCTGGCGATCAGCAGGCCGGTCACGGCGGGGAGCACGAGGAAGTTGAAGACGAGCATCACCCCCGCGAACTGCATCGCGAACGCGATCACGAGGCCGAGCGTCGCGTAGAGCAGCAGGTTCCAGCGCGTCACCTGATACCCCATGGTCCGAGCCGTTTCGCGGTCGAACGACACGAACAGGAACTCCTTGTAGAACACGACGTGCACGAGCAGCACGGGCACGGTCACCGCGAGCAGCACCAGCGTGTCGGCATGGGTGATGCCAAGGATGTTCCCCTGCAGGAAGATGTCGTGCGCTTCTCCCGTCTTGGCCTTCGCGACCAGCAGGATCCCGGCCGCGGCGGCGCCGGCGTACGTCACGCCGATGGTCGCGTCCGGCGGCACGCCGGACTTCGAGCCGCCGCCCGCACCGAAGAACAGGGCGCCGAGCATCGTCACCACGAGCGAGACGGCCACGGGATGCCCGGTGAGCACCCCCCCGATCCCGAGTCCACCCAGAAAGAGCGCGAGGCCGATGCCGGCGGAGGAGAGCTGTGCGAGCGCGGCACCCACGAAGACGATGCGGCGCAACACCACGTAGACGCCGAGCACCGAGCAGGCCAGCGCGATCACGAGCGCACCGTAGAGCGCCTCGCGGAAGACCAGGATCGTGCTAAGCATGGGTGTGATGCCCCGGGTTCGTCGGGGTCGCGATGCGCCGCGCGACGACGACGCGGTGCCCGTCAAAAGTCTCCACATCGACGGGAATCTGGTACATGGCGGAGAGCGTCGATTCCGTCAGGATCTCGTCGACGCGGCCGATCCGGAATCCCCCCTCGAGCACCAGCGCGATCCGCTCGACGTAGTTCGCGACCTCGTTCAGGGCATGACTGACCATCAACACGGTCAGGCGGTCCTGCTCGTGGAGTTCACGTACGAGACTCAGGATCTGGGTCGTCGCGACGAGATCCATCCCTTCGGTCGGTTCGTCGAGCACGAGGACGGTGGGTTCACCGACCAGCGCCCGCGCGATCAGCGTCCGCTGCTTCTGGCCCCCCGAGAGTGATCGCAGCTGCTGCGTCGCGAGGTGCGGGATTCCGACATGTTCCAGCGATGCCATGGCGCGGTCCCGGTCCTCGGCGCTCGGACGACGGCCGAGTCCGATACGGTCGTAGCGCCCCATCATCACGACTTCGACCACCGTGAGCGGGTAGACCGAATCCACGGACTCGCGCTGCGGCACATAGCCGAAGCGCAGCCCGGGACGCACGGTGACGGTCCCGGACAGCGGCGCCAACGAGCCGAGGATGTTCCGGAGCATCGTCGTCTTGCCCGCACCATTCGGGCCGACGAGTCCGAGGAAGTCCCCTTCGGGGATCTCGTAACTGATGTCGGTGAGGATCTTCTTCGCACCATAGCCAAGCGTGGCGCGATCGAATGTGACCAAGGCGCTCATTTCACGTGGGTGGAGAGTTCCGCGATGTCGTGCTGCATCAGCTGGATGTAGTTCGTGATTCCCGGAACGCCGCCGACCGAGGGGGGAAGCACGAGCACGGTCGCACCGGTCTGGCGGGCCACGAGATCCGCCATCTTCTTGTCGTAGAACGGTTCCATGATGATCACCTTGGCGCCGCTCGTCTTGACCGCCTGTACGACCTGCAACAAATGACTCGGCGAGGGGGGCACCCCCGGCTTGGGTTCCATGTACGCGACAATCCGCATGCCGGTGTACTCGGCAAAGTAGTTCCAGCTCGTATGCCAGGCGACGACCGGCTTTCCCTTGATCTGCGCGAGTTGAGCTTGCCATCCGGCTTCCGCGGTCCCGAGCTTCCCCTCGAAGGACTTTTCGTTGGCTGCGTACACCGCCGCGTTCTTCGGGTCGAGTTCCGAGAACTTGGCGAGGAACAGCTTCGCCATCCGGCGCCCGTTCTCGGGGTCGAGCCAGTAGTGCGGGTTCCCCAGCGGGTGCACGTCGCCCATCGAGCGGTCCACATTCCCCCGCGGCACATCGATCAACGGCATGGCGCGACTGACGTCGACATACCCCGATCCGCCGAGCTGGATCTTGGGGTTCCGCGCGCCGTCGAGCAGCAGCGGCATCCAGCCGATCTCGAGCTCGAGGCCGACGAACGCCCATACATCGGCGTTCCGGAGCTGCAGCACGAAACTTGGCTTCGCCTCGATGAAGTGCGGATCCTGGAAGCCTTCCCCGATGTGCGACGCCTTGATCTTGTCGCCGCCCACCGCCTCCGCGATGTCATAGAGATCGGTCGTGCTGGTCACGACCTTCAGCTGTGCCTGTGCCGTGCCCGGGATGCTCACGGCGAGCAAGGCGACGGTGATCCATTGACGAACGTGCATGCGTATGACTCCCCGGTCGAACGACCGATCAGGACTGCTCAGAAGGGATGCGGCTTGTGGGGACCGACAGAGAACACGGCCTGCAGGAGCAATCGGTCGACGCCGGCGGTCCCCGCCTGATTCAACCGTTCGTACGACGCCATGAGCTTGGAGAACTCACTCGGGAACCACTCGAGCACGCCGGAGCCGGCGGTGAGACTCGCGCCAGCGGCGAGCGGGTCCTGCACGCTGTCGAAGCGACCGCCGAGGTAGAGACGCTGACTCACCTGCCACCGTGCGAAGACGTACCCGCCCGTGAAGTCGCGGCGTGGGCCGGCATATCCCGCGACGAACCCCGCCGACGGCGCGAAGGACGCGGAACGGGCCGGGAGGGCGGGGTCACGTTCATTAAGCTGTCGCATGACCTCCGCCTGCAACAGAAACGATCGGTACAATCCTTGCTGAAGCGGCTTCCACCGATACGTCAGATCGAGTCCAACCACACTCTGCCGTGCGCCGACGGCGTCTGCGGTGACGTTGTCGATGGTCGTGTACGCGGCGACCAATGGTTGCGCCACCTTGCCGGTCATCGCACTCGCCGAGAGCTCGACGTTCGCATCCGGCGAGAGATCGACGTAGTTCCGCAGTCGCGCGGAATACCCGAGTCCGTTCAGCTCGCGATTCACGGGCTGGTCGAGAGTCATCCCCTCCGGCGCGTCGATGAAGTGATCGACCACGCCGACGATGAGTTCCTGATAGAAACCGAACGGCGCTAGCACCTTGCTCACGGAGACGCCGGTGCCCTTGAGTCCGTCGGCGCTGAGGAAGCGTTGCAGCACGTACGGGTACTCGACGGTATGCAAGTCGTGTCGATGCGTGCTGTTCTGCTTTCCCAGCGGCATCAGGAAGCGTCCGAGCTGCGCTTGGAGCCCGTTGGGGAGCGCCGTCGTGGTCAGGAACGCCTGTTCGATCGAGATCTTCTCGGTGTCATTGATCCCGAGGAAGATGTCGCCGCGGAAGTACGGGTCCACCACGGCCTGCACCGCCAACTCCACTTCGCGGACGCGGAATCGCGAGTGGTCTTCCTGCGTGCTGCGTTTCGGCGACAGGTCACCGACCAGGTCGCCGACGGCGCTGAAGTCAGGCAGCATCCGCGGGTTGCTGGTCCCCTGGGGCCCAGTGGTGTTCGTCGGGGCGGGCTTCGGCGCCGCCGTGAGTTTCTCGAACTCCTTCATGATGGCGACCGAGTCCGCGATCGCACGAGCGGCCGAGTCGACCGCGGTCGCGGGCGGCGCCGGCGGTGAGGGCGGGTTCGAGCGCTGCGCCCCGGCAGGGGCGGCGATGGCGAGGAGCACGAGCACCCGGGTCAGGGTGTTGCGCATGTATGACGTGATGGAAGTGTCCTGAGGGCGGCGTTCCCTGATCGACCGGAACGCGGGAAGCCGGGGCGTGGCCCGGCGGCACGACTCAGGACCGCGCGGGCGGGGCTCTCGACGAGAGGAGACGCAGCTGCCCGGCGCGCACCGGGCGACCGACTCCCGTGACGACGGCGGTCGGTCGCAGCGACTCCGTGATGACGAACGTGGGGCGCGGGGGTACCGCACTCTGCTGCAGTTGGATCGAGCAGACCACGCAGGTCGTGGCATCGTGGGCGAACGGATGCCGGTTCCCGTGCTGCTCGGCGTGGGTGTCGAGGCGAACCTCGCTCACCGGATCGAACAGCTGCGACCCCGCGATCAATACGTGAAGCACCAGCAACACCGCTGCCGAAGCACGGCGCCGCCAGCGCGTCCACCTGCGGGGGAGGGAAAGGGGCAAACTCACAGTGTTGAGGTTACGCGTTCGAGGCACAGAACGCTAGGCGGACGCCCCGCGAAAGCCCCTGAGCAGCGCCAGCATCGCCCGATCGTTGGTCACCATGTCATCCCCCTTGGGTGTCTCCAACACCATGGGAACGTGGCTCAGACGCGAGTCCGTCATGATCCGGCGAAAGGCCGCTTCACCGATCATTCCTACCCCGATCAGCTCGTGTCGGTCCTTATGCGACCCGAGCGGCGCCTTGGAGTCGTTCAGGTGGATCAACCCCAGCTGGTCCAAGCCAAGCACGTCGTCGAATCGGGAAAAGACTTCGCCGCAGTCGCTCGCCAGGTCATAGCCGGCGGCGAACACATGCGCCGTGTCGAGGCACACCCCGACCCGCGGCCGCAATGCGGCGGGAATCCGGCCGAGCAGCTCGGCCATCTCCTCGAACGTCGAGCCGAGCACCGTGCCTTGTCCGGCGGTGAGTTCCATGAGCAGGCGGGTGTCACCCACCTCCTGCTCGAGCGCCTGCACGATGCCGTCGGCGTTGCGCGCGATCCCGCTCGCCCGATCATCCATGAAGTTGCCGGGATGCGAGACCAGCGCGTCAAGCCCGAGCGCATGGCACCGTCGCAGTTCAGCGGCGAAACTCGCGATGCTCTTTTCCCTCAGCGCCGGATCCGGCGACGCGAGATTGATCAGATAACTGTCGTGCGCGTTGGTGAATCGCACGCCACTCGCCGCGATCCCCGCGGTGAAGGCCGCCGCGATCGCCGGATCGATCTCATGCTCAGCCCACCGGTTGGCCTGCTTGGTGAAGATCTGCATCGCGGTCGCGCCGATATCGTCGGCGCGGCCGGGCGCGTTGAGCACGCCCCCCGCCGTGGAGATGTGCGCGCCCAGCGGGGCGTCCGTGGACGCCGTCGCCGACTTGGCACTGGAAGCCTTGCGGGGGGTCATGACGGTCGATGAGAAGAGGGAGTCACCGCTTGTTCCGCAACCACTCGAGCGGATCCACGGCCCGTCCGTTGGGGCGAATCTCAAAGTGCAGATGCGCGTCGAGATCCGGGTCCGTCTTTCCCACGGTTCCGACGGTCTGCCCCTTGGCGATCGTCTCGCCCTTGGTCACGCTGATGCGCCCCAATGAGGCATAGACGGAATAATCCCCACCGCCGTGCTGGATGAACACCGTCGGGCCGTACGTTCCGAAGCTCTCGCTCACGAGCGCCACCACGCCGTTCGAGACCGCCTTCACCGGAGTCCCCACGCTGGCCGCGATCCCGACCCCATTCCAGCGGATCGTGGTGTTGTTGGGATTCACGGCCTTCCCGAATCGATAAATGATCGTACCATCCACTGGCCAATCGAGACGTCCGAGATCCGAGGTCCGCAGCGTGCTGGCGACCGGAGCTTTGGCGCCCGGGCGCGACTCGGCGCGCTTGCGCTCGGCCTCGAGCGAGGCGAGCGTCGCCACGATCCGTGCTTCATCCCGGGCGATCTGTTTCAGCCGCTCTTCCGTCGCCTGTTGACGTGCCTGCACCTGCGCGAGGCTGCGCGACCGCTGCTTCTCCAAGCCCGCGAGCCGCGACTCTTCCGCGGCCTTGTCCTCTCGCGAGGTCGCGACATCGGCGCGCAGCCGCATGAGCGTTTCGCGTTGCGCCGCGATCTGTTCCCCGAGTTTCTCGACCCGGTGCACCAGCGAGCGGTCACGCATGGCCACCAGGTGCAGATACTTGTAGCGCGCTACGAGGCTGCCGAACGACTGCGCCGAGAGCAGGGCCTCGACGCTGTACAACGGTCCGCGCTTGTAGATCTCGCGCACGCGATGCTGCAGAATGGCCTTCTTGACGGCGACTTCGTCCTGCGCCCACACGAGCCGCGCCGTGGTCTGGCGTTCTTCCTCGCCCAACGACGTGAGCTGATTGTCGAGGGAGCGTACCACGCGCGCGGTCGCATCACGCTGCCGTTCGAGGTTCGTCCGCTCCTCGGACAGATCGTGGACCGAGGACTGGAGTTCACGCATCCGGCGCTCGAGATCCGCGCGCTCGGCCTTGATGCGGTCCAGCTCCTCGCGCTGCGTGCGCAGGCGCTCGGCGGCCGGCGGCTGCTGCTGCGCCGCCAGCGGCGCTGCCAGGACGGAACTCGCGACGGCGACGTACAGACCGAGCAGCCCGCGCACGGCGCGGCGACGGCTGGGTGTCACACGCTCCGGAGGTGCCGGCTCACACTGAGCGCACTGCCGACGAAGCCGAGCAGCGCGCCGGCACCCACGCCCAGGATCACGAGTCGCGCATCGAAGAATTGGGCCGCGATCACGAAGCGCGTGATCAGCGAGTACGACACCCAGGTGAGTGCCAAGGCGAGCACACCGCCAAAGGTTCCCTTCACGGCCCCGTCAATCAGGAACGGGCTTCGGATGAACCCGTCCGTGGCCCCCACCAAGCGCATGATGGCGATCTCCCGCGCCCGCGCGAGCACGGCCATGCGGATGGTCGAACCGATGATGATCACCGCTACCCCGGCGAATGCAAAGCCCAGGACGAGCCCCGCCAGCGTGGCGATGTTCCGGATGCGATACAACTTTTGTACCCATTCCTCGCCGTAGCGCACGTCATCCGTGAAATCGTACGTCTTCAGGCGTTCCGCGACCGCTTTGACCGTGCTCGGGTCGCGGAACCCCGGCTTCAGACGCACGTCGAGTGACGCGGGCAGGATACCGGCCTCGAAGACGTCGCTGAACTCGCCCAACTCCTTGCGGGCCCGCTCCAGGGCCTGCTCGCTGCTGACCAGCGCGACGGACTGCACCTCGGGAAAGGCCCCGATGTCACCGGCGGCCGCGCTCGTCGCTTCGGCCGCCGTTCCGTCGGCGACGAACGCACGGATCTCGACCCGGTCCTCCACCTGGGCCAACGCCGAGCGGATATTGAGCGCCACGAGGCCGAACAGCCCGAACGCGTACAAGGAGAACGCGATGGTGGTGATGCTCAACAGGCTGAGTACCGGCGAACGCCGGAAGCCGTTGATCGCTTCGCGGGTGGCGAGGCTCATGCGCTCCCTTCCCCTGACGGGGACGCGATCGTTCCCGGAGCTGCCGAGTCGAACACCAGCGCACCGTGATTCAACTCCAGCGTGCGGCACTCCGCGCGCTTGACGAGGTCCAAGTCGTGCGTCGCCATGATGATGGTCGTGCCGGCGGCATTGATGTCGCGCAGCAGCTGGAAGACGCCGCGCGTCGCGCGTTCGTCGAGATTCCCCGTCGGCTCGTCGGCGATCACCAGCACCGGATCGTTGGCCAAGGCGCGGGCGATCGCGACGCGTTGTTGCTCGCCGCCCGAGAGTTCGGGCGGGTATGCCGTCGCTTTGGAGGCCAACCCGACCTGCGTCAACAAGCGGGCGACCTTCGGGGCGATGCTGTCCGCCGGCGCCCCGGTGACCTCGAGGGCGAAGCCGACATTGGCCTCGACCGTGCGGTCGTCGAGCAGGCGGAAATCCTGGAAGATGACGCCGAGCTTGCGACGGAGTTTGGGGACGTCGCTCCCGCGGATGGCCACCGAACTCATGCCGGCCACGCGCACCTCGCCATCGTTGGGCCGTTCGTCCAGATAGCAGAGCTTGAGGATCGTGCTCTTGCCGGCACCGCTCGGTCCGGTCAGGAACACGAACTCGCCGCGCGCCACGTGGAACGACACATCGCGCAGTGCCATGCCCGTGCGCGGGAACTCCTTGGTCACGCGGGTGAATCGTATCATCCGCCGGTCAGCCCACGCCGGGAGGCAGCACCGGCCGGTCGGCCGTGGCCTTCACCAGGCGAACAATCTCGGAGAGCGTGACGCCGGCGAGATCGCGGACCACGACACCACCTCGCGGTACGGTGTCATCGATCAGCACGGGGGCGAACTCATGACGGCGCGGCCCGTAGACCCACACGAACTCGCCGTCGACCACGGCCCGCATGGCGGCGTCGTCACTGCGGAGTCGCACGAGCGGGCCCCGTTCAGGGTCCCCTTTCCGCGTCGCCACGAACCCGACCACCTGCAGCGGCGGATTGAAGGCCATTACTGCACGGTCCGCAGCGGATGGTAGCCGTGCCCGGCCTGTCGGACGAGTCGCCGTTCGTGCAGGAGCTCCAGGATCCGCTGCACCTCGGCATGATCCCGCCCCGCGCGTTCCGCGAGGGCCTGCACGGAGGTGCCACCCATCGCGTACACCAGGTCCCAGAGGGCGCGCTCGTCGTCGTTCACCGCGCCGACCAGGCGCGCGCCACCGTCCGCGAAATGGACGACCATCGCGAGCCCGTGATGGTGCAGCACATCCTCGATGGCCTCGAGGTGGTGGTCGGTGATGCCATGGAAGGTCACGATGCCCCAGGTGCGCGCCGGCGTCCCGTGCGGCGGATCCTGCAGCAACTTGGCCACGACCTCGTCCGCACAGGAGAAGTCCATCATCCCGATCTGCGAGAAATCGAGCGTCGCCGTTTCGTCGGCCGGGAGGAGCGCGAGCTCCTGCTCGATGCACCGCCGCACCGCCGCGCCAGTGGAGCGCGTGACGAGATTGCTGTACGGCAGCTTCGCCGAGTGGCGGAGGACCGTCCCCACATCGATGCGCGTCATGACGCGGGGGCCGAGAGCTCGCCGGGGATGATCACGCGCAGCTGCGCCCCGGGAAAGGGCGCCAGGTTCTCCTGCAGCGGCACTCCGTCGTCCCACGACGGAATGATGCCGATCCGCGCGGTCCCGCTCCGAATGGTCAGTTTGCCGTTGCGACGACCGATGTACCCGCGCGTGCCCTTGAGGCCCTGTCCGCGCCCGGCATCGGGGAAACGACTCACTCCCTGGATCAGTGCCGTTTCGAGCGCCAGCCCGTCCCCCCATCGATCGGTGATCGGACGCCGATTCCCCATCTCGAGCGAGCGACGGAAGCCCATCCCGGGATCGCACACCACGATCTCCGCCACCCAGCGGCCCGCCAAACGCTGCCGGTACTGGTACGCCTGCGCCATCACCCAGCCGGGGCGCCCGGCGTGGTCCACGATGTTCTGGACCGTTTCCGAGAGCGCCATCGTGAAGCCCATCTGGGCGCGCGGCTCGAGCTTGAGCCGCGTCGTGAGGATGTGGCGCGCTTGCTCGGCGATCCGCTCCACCACCAAGTGCACGTCGGAGGCCGCCGCGATCGGCGTGATGCCCAGCAGTTTGTCCCCTTCATCCGTGGAGCGCACCCGCGGTACGCTGCCCTGCACGTCGAACAGCGCTTCCGCGTGGCGGAAGAATCCGGCGCGACTCCAATACGTGGACACGTTGCCGTCGATCGGAGGGAGGAACGTCGCCTTCTCCGACCGCGTCTGCCCCAACGTGAGCATCGCGGTCAGGCCGTACGGCGTGCCGAACGTGCAGTGACGCGCATCGACGATGACTTTGGCGTCCTCGGGCTGCGCGGCAAGCTGCTCGAGCACCTGCTCGAAACTCTTGTCGTCCAGCGAAGGCGGCACAGTGATGACGGCAGTCACGAGCGGTGCAACTCTCCCCGTAGATAGTGGGCCAACCCGGTAGCGCCGCGATGCTCCACATTGCGCGCCGCCGCAGCGAGCGCGCGCTGCATCGCTACAGACATAATATCACCGGCGACGAGTCGCGAGAAATAGGTCGCACCCCACACGTCGCCGCATCCCGTCGGGTCGCCCCCGTCGGGCGCCTGTGCCAGGGACGGCGGGACGAGAGCGGTTCGCACCGCACCGAACGCGTTGCCGGCGGTCGCGTGGCGCGACACCGAAACGTCCGCCAGCTGTTCGAAGCCCGGTGCCGCGAAATACACCACGCCACGCGCGCCCATGGTCACCACCAAGTTCTGGACCCCCTCCCCAAGCGCGAGCGCCGCAAGGGCCATCGGATCCGCCGCCATCATCGCCAGCTCGTCCTCGTTGACCTGCACGAGGTCAAAACACCGGCACCACGCGGCGACGTCCGCGAGTGGTTGATAGGTGCGCAGCCCATCGGCCTGCACGGCCAACACCAATGAGTGCAAGTCGCAATAGATGGGGCCGCGGTAGTGCTGCCGGAGCAGCTGCGCGGTCTCCAGGTCGAGTTCGAAACCGCTGATCAGATTCACATACAGCGCATCGAGGCCCTTCAGGAGCGGCTGCAACCCGGCCCAACTCCACCCGGGAACGCCACCGGTCAGTACCTCGCTCCGGCGCTCAGCGTCCCGATAAAACAGTTCCACCCGGTTGTTGCGATACGGCACCTCGATCGGCTGCGCGTCCGGCGCGAGGCGGCGCAGCGTACGCAAGAACTCCCGCGCCTGGGGCGCGAGGTCCTCGCCGACCTTCACCAGCGGGACGAGCTCCCAGTCGTCGGGAAGCGCGGCATCGCATGCGCTCAAGGCGTAGGTAATGCCCCCCCACTCCTCGATCGGCGCGCCGCGTCGGTCACGCCCGTGAATCACGTCCCAGACGAAGGTGCCGATCACGCCCAGCCGTCGGCGCCGCGACGGCCGCGTCACGCCTCGACAGGATGCTGCGCGAGGAACGTCGCAACGGCACCGACCGTCCCTGCGGTCCCGCCGAGCGCCCCCGGGACGATCCGGCAAGCCTCCACGGACGGCTTGAAGGCGCGACGCCGCACCTCGGCCCGCAATGGCCGGAACAGATCCTCCCCGGCCTGTGCCACGCCGCCGGCCAACACCACCACCTCGGGATTGAACAGGTTCAGCAAGTTCGCGATGCCGGTGCCGAGGAACCGCGCCGTCTCGCGCACCACCTCACGCGCGACATCGTCCCCCTTGGCCGAGGCGTCGTACACCATCTGGGCCGTGATCTTCCCCAGATCGCCACCGCACATGGCCGTGAGCTGCGACTCCTCGCCGCCGGCCATCCGCTCCCGCGCACGCTCGGCCGTCGCCGGCCCGGACGCATACGCTTCGAGGCAGCCGTAGTTGCCGCACTTGCAGCGTCGGCCGTTGGCATCGATGGTCGTATGCCCGATCTCACCGGCCGCGTCGCTCGATCCGTGGAACAACTTGCCGTTCAGAATGAGCCCACCCCCGATTCCGGTGCCGATGGTCATGCCGACCACATGCTGCGCCCCACGGCCGGCGCCGACCCACCACTCGGCAAGGGTCGCGCAGTTGGCGTCGTTGTCGAGCACGCCGGGCAACTTCACCACCTCGGAGATCCGGTCCCGCAACGGGAAGTTCGTCCAGCCGAGATTCGGCGTGGTGATCACCAGCCCCTGCTCGCGATCGAGCGGGCCCGGAGAGCCGATGCCGACGCCTGCGAAGTCCGCGCGTGTGGCGCCCGTCTCCGCGATCGTCTGCGCGATCACCGACTCGATGCTGTCGGTGATGCGGCGGACCACCGCATCGGCGCCCTCGGCGGCGAGCGTCGGAACCGCGCGCATCGCGATTTGGCGCGTGCCGTCAGCGGGCATCGCGCCGACGGAAATCTTGGTGCCGCCGAGGTCGACGCCGACGACGTAGGTGCTGGAAAGTCGGGACATGGAGAGAAAGATGGGGGGACTACGCCGACGCCGCGAGCACCGTCGCCAGTGTCGCCTGAACATCGCCGATTCCAAGATCGCGCATGCAGCGGAAGTGGCCGCGCGGGCACGCCGGCGGTCCGTGATCATGACACGGCCGGCAACCGAGCCCGGCCACACCGGCGGAGGCGTGACGTCGGGCCAGCGGCCCGAAGCCGAACTCGGGGACCGTCGGCCCGAAGATCGTCACCGTCGGCGTCCCGACCGCCGAGGCCAGATGCTGGGGAGCCGAGTCGTTGGTGACCAATGCCGCACAGCGCCGAATCAACTCTGCGGACGCCAAGAGCGGCAGTTGGCCGGTGGCATCGAGCACGTGGTCGCGGCCTGCGGCACGCACGATCTCGGCGGCCAGCGCGGCATCGTCGCTGCCGCCGACGACCACGAGCCGATACCGATCGCAGAGCGCGGCGGCCAGGTTGGCGTACCACGGCCATCGCTTGGTGCCCCAGATGCTCCCCGGTGCGAGCGCGATCCACGGTCGGTCGTCGCGCGGCCCCTGACCCAGGACGGCATCGACGCGCGCGCGCTCGGCCTCGCCCGGATACAGCCGCGGACGGATGCGCGCCGCATCGCCGGCGGGCGCGCGGTCGCCCACCGCCAATCGCCACAGCCGCTCGGCGTGGTGTTGCGTCCGGTCGTAGTGCACGCGCGCCGAGTAGAGCGCGCGGCCACTCGAGGTGTCGAACCCGACGACGGCACGGGCCCCGGCGAGCCGCGCGAGCGCGGCGCTCCGGAGTGACCCTTGTGCCAGATAGGCGGACCCGATCACCCGCTCGGATCCGTCCGCGCGGCGCCGAAGGCGCCGTCCGAAACGCCAGAGCCCGGGGAGTCCCGCGTCGGCCCCACGCTTGTCGAACACGATCACATCGCGGACCGCCGGGTGATGCGCGAGCAACGGAGCCCCGCCCGGCGTGACCACGACATCCACGGGACCGCGCGTGGCCAACTCCGCCACGAGCGGTGTGGTCAGCACGAGGTCGCCGAGGAAGCTCGTCTGAATGACCAGCGAACTGCCGCCACCGGTCGTGCGCGCCGTGCCCACGAGTCAGTCGACCTGTAGCACCGCGAGGAAGGCTTCCTGCGGGATCTCCACCGAGCCCACGTTCTTCATGCGCTTCTTGCCTTCCTTCTGCTTCTCCAGGAGCTTGCGCTTGCGGCTGATGTCGCCGCCGTAGCATTTGGCGAGCACGTCCTTGCGCAGCGGCTTCACGGTCGTGCGTGCGATCACCTTCATGCCGATCGCGGCCTGGATCGCCACCTCGAAGAGCTGGCGCGGAATCAGCTCCTTCAGCTTGTCGGCGATCTTGCGCCCCCAGTCATACGCCTTGTCGGTGTGGATGATCACCGAGAAGGCATCGATCGGGTCGCCGTTGATCAGCATGTCCAGCTTCACGAGGTTGCTGCGGCGGTAGCCGAGCATCTCGTAGTCGAGCGAGGCATAGCCGCGCGAGATCGATTTGAGCTTGTCGAAGAAATCGAGGATGATCTCGGCGAGCGGGAACTCGAAGTGGATTTCGACACGTGACTGGTCGATGAAGTTCATCCCCTTGTACTCGCCGCGGCGCTCGGTGCCGAGCGTCATGATCGGCCCGATGTAGTCGGAGGGCGCCATGATGCGCGCCTTGACGTACGGCTCCTCGACCCAGTCGATCACGCTCGCCGGGGGCATGAGCGCCGGGTTCTCGACCAGGAACTCGGTGCCGTCCGTCTTGTACACATGGTACTCCACGCTCGGGACGGTCGTGACGAGGTCCAGGTCGAACTCGCGCTCGAGACGCTCCTGCACGATCTCCATGTGCAGCAGCCCGAGGAAGCCGCAGCGGAATCCGAAGCCGAGCGCGGTCGACGTTTCCGGTTCGTAGTGCAGCGAGGCGTCGTTGAGTTGCAGTTTCTCGAGCGCGTCGCGGAGCTCCTCGTACTGCTGGGTGTCCGTGGGGTACACGCCCGCGAACACGAACGACTTCACCGCCTGATACCCGGGGAGCGGCTCCTTGGCGTTGTTCTCGGCGTCGAACACCGTGTCGCCGGCGCGCGTCTCCTTGACGGAGCGCACACTGGCGACGACGTAACCGACTTCGCCGGCGCCGAGCGCGCTCGTGGGGACCTGGCGGAGCTGATTGTAGCCCACCTCGGCCACCTCATACACCGCATCATTGGCGCCGAAGGTGATCTTGGTGCCCTTCTGGATGGTGCCGTCCACGACGCGGATGCTCGGGATCGCGCCCCGATATCGGTCGTAGTACGAGTCATAGACGAGCGCGCGCAGCGGGGCATCCGGATTCCCCTTGGGCGGCGGGACCTTCTTGACGACCTCCTCGAGCAGCTCCGGGATCCCGAGTCCTTCCTTGGCGCTCACGAGGAGGATGTCCTCCGGCGCGCATCCCAGGAGGTCGACCACCTCCTGGCGCCGCTTCTCCGGTTCGGCGCCCGGGAGGTCGATCTTGTTCAGGATCGGGATGATCTCGAGTCCCGCGTCGAGCGCGAGAAAGAGGTTCGAGAGCGTCTGGGCCTGGATCCCCTGCGAAGCGTCCACCACGAGCACCGCCCCTTCGCAGGCGGCGAGGGAGCGCGAGACTTCATACGTGAAGTCCACGTGTCCTGGCGTATCGATCAGGTTCAGTTCGTAGGTGATGCCGTCCTGGGCATCGTAGCTCATGCGGACGGCATTGAGCTTGATCGTGATCCCGCGCTCGCGCTCGAGGTCCAGCGTATCGAGCACCTGGGCCTTCATTTCCCGCTTCTGCAGCATGCCCGTGGCCTCGATCATGCGGTCCGCGAGCGTGGACTTGCCATGATCGATATGGGCGACGATGCAGAAGTTGCGGATCCGGTCGAGCTGCACAGTGGGTCGGGATTCGGGACGGTTCTGGAATAGCCTTCTAATATAGCTCGCCCGTGTGGGATTCCCTACCGGTGTGGCGCCGGCGCCGGTGGCCGTGCCCTCCCGAGCCGGGAGGGACGGCAAGCCCCCAGCCGCTCGGGAACCGGTGGCGCGCCAAGCACATGCACGGCCCCCCGCGTAATCACACACGGCCCTAGAGCCCCCATTCCCCCAGCACTACCTTTACCGGGCTGACAATGGCCGATACCAAGAAGCGCGCTGACCTCGTCGACCCATCCTCGCTCGCCGCCCTCGGGCGGATCGAGGTCATTGCGCGTTGGGTGGTGGAAGGGTTCCTGACCGGGTTGCACAAGTCGCCCCGGAAGGGATTCTCCGTCGAGTTCGCCGAACATCGCGCGTATCAGCCCGGCGACGACCTCCGCTATCTCGACTGGCGCGTGGTGGCCCGGGCCGACAAATGGCTCATCAAGCAGTTCGAGGAGGAGACCAACCTCCGCGCGACCATCGTGCTCGACGTCTCCAAGTCCATGCACTGGACCGGCTCCCCCGAGCGCATCACCAAGCTCGCCTACGCCGAACGGGTGGCCGCGGCCGTGGCCTGGTTGCTGCTGCGCCAGCGCGATGCCGTCGGACTCATCCGCTTCGACGACCAGGTCCGCACCGTGATTCCGCCGCGGGCGCGCTCCATCCAGTGGCGACGCATCATCGAGGCGCTGGACGATCCCGGCGCCGGCAAAGGCTCCGACGGGCCCGGCGCCCTCATGCACGCGGCCCGGATGGTGACCCGACCCGGAATGGTGGTCGTGATCTCCGACCTGCTCGTGAACGAGGACGAAATGCAAACGGCGATCGCCACGCTCCGCGCGGTCGGCCACGATGTCACGGTGCTGCACGTCATGGACCCCGCCGAACGCGACTTGGGCGTCGCGCGCAGCGAGGCCGACCTGGTCGACCCGGAGACGGCGCAGGAGATCAACGCGATGGTCAGCGAGATGCGCCCGGCATATCGCGACACGGTGCTCGCCGCGATCGATGAGTGGCGTGGCCGGTGCGCGGCGAGCGGTGCGTCCTATGAAACCGTCTTCACCGACCAGCCCTACGGCATCGGACTCCGCCGCGCCTTCGCCGCCCGTCAGGCCCTGCCGTGAACTTTCTGGCCCCCTTCGCGCTGCTGCTCTCGGGAGCCGCGGCCGTTCCGCTGGTGCTGCACCTCCTCCGGCGTCGCCAGGGAGACAAGGTCGAGTTCCCGGCCATGCGCTACCTGCTGCGTGCGCAACAGGAGCATTCCAACGAACTGCGGCTCCGGAACATGCTGCTCATGTTCCTGCGCATCGCCGCGGTCCTCGCCTTCGCGCTCGCGGCCGCGCGTCCCTTGGGACGTCTCTCGGCCGGTGGCCATGCGCCCACCGCGCTCGCCATCGTCCTCGACAACTCGCTTTCGACCTCCGTGGTCGTGGAGGGTGCCCCCGTGCTCGCGCGGCTCAAGGACGCGGCGCGCGCCGCGGTGGACCGCGCGGCAACGGGCGATCGTCTCTGGCTGATCACCGCCGAGGGCCGTGTCGTGGGGGGGAGCGCGAGTGCCGTGCGCACCGCGCTCGATCGTCTCGAACCGCTTCCCGGGGCGGGCGACCTTCCCACCGCGGTGCGGCACGCGGTCGCCCTCGTGCGCGGGTCCGGGATTCCGGCACGACAGGTCGCGGTCCTCACCGACGCCCAGGCGACGGCCTGGGACGTCGACGTGCCCATGGAAGGGGTCGCGACCACCCTCTTCGCGCCGGCCCTGAATCCGCCCCGCAATCGCGCGGTGGTGCGCGCGACCCCGGAGCCGGCGCATTGGACACCACGCGGGGCGGTGCGGGCGGCCACGTCTGCCACCGACTCCACCACCTTCCGCGTCATGCTGGGCGCCCGCGCCGCGGCCCGCGGCACCGTACCGCCGGGCGCCGACATCGTCGTGCGGCTCGATCCCGTGGAACGCGGATGGTTCGCCGGGGCGGTCGAGCTCGAGCCGGATGAACTCCGCGGCGATGATGTCCGCTGGTTCGCCGTGCACGTCGGCGCCGCACCGGCGGTCACCGCCGATCCCTCGGCCGGCGCCTTCGCGCGGACCGCCCTCGATGCGCTCGTGCAGGACAACCGGGTGGCGCGAGGCACGGCGATCGCCATCACCGGCGCCGAAGCGGCCAGGGCGTCGGCCCTGATCTTCGCCCCCGCGGATCCTGTGCAGCTCGCGGCCGCGAATCGAGCGCTCGAACGCGCGGGCATTCCGTGGAAATACGGCGCCCTGCGGAACGGCCCGGCGGCCGTGAAGGGTGCCGGGCTCGCGAGCGTGAACGCCCTCAAGTGGTACGCGCTCGAGCCGCGCGGCGCCGACGCGGGAACGGCGGCCGACACGCTCGCGACCGTCGGCGGAGAACCCTGGGCGGTGGCCGGCAACGGTTACGTGCTCGTGGCCTCCCCCCTCACCGCGGACGGCACCGACCTTCCGCTCCGCGCCAGTTGGGTCCCCTGGCTCGGCAGTGCGATCGCGAGCCACCTCTCCGGCGACGCGGGCGGCGTCACCGACGCGACGCCCGGCCTCGTCGTCGCGCGCCCCGTGTGGGCACGCGAACTCGAGGCGCCGGATGGCTCCCGCATTTCCGCGCGCGATGCGCGGATCCCCGCGCCCTCGCGCCCGGGCGTGTACTTCTGGCTCCGCGGCGCCACGCGCGCCGCCGCGCTCGTGGTGAATCCCGAGGCCAAGGAGAGCGACCTGACGCGCATGCCGATGCCCGCGCTCACGGCCCGGTTCGCGGGCACGACGGTCGTGGCCAACAGTGCCGCCGCGTCGTTCACCGCCTCCGCCTTCGCCGTCTCGGGCAGTCGCGCGCTCGACGGCCTCCTCCTTCTCCTCGGACTGCTGCTCCTCGTGGCCGAAGCGGTCGTGACCCGCGCGCGCGCCGGCGAACACGTCGAGGGCGACCGCTGACCGTGTCGCTCCCGACGGTCATCGAGCGCTTCTCCGCGCTCCCCGCCTTCACGCAACTGCTGGCCGCAATGTCGGAATCGCGGGCCGTGACGCACGTGGCGGGACTCGCCGGCTCCGCCGACGCGGTGCTGGTCGCCGCACTCGCTGAACGCGAGCGTAACCGGTTGATCGTCGTCGTCACCGATCAGCTCAGTGACGCCGAACGCTGGCTCGCCGACCTGGAATCGATCACCGGCCGCGATGGCATCTCCCTGTATCCGCCCCGCGAAGGGTTCGGCGAAGTCGAACCGCACGCGGAGGTCGCAGGCGAACGGGTCGAGACGCTCGAGCGGATGACCCGCGGCGGCGTGCGGATCCTGCTCACCACCGCGCGCGCGGTGCTGGAACGCACCCGCGTCCCGGAAGCGCTCGCCTCGGCGAGACTCGAACTCCGGCGTGGTCAGGTCTGGCGTCTCGAGACGCTCACCGACCACCTCGTGTCGGTCGGCTTCGAACAGGTCGAGATGGTCGAAGATGTCGCGCAGTTCGCCGTGCGCGGAGGCATCGTGGACATCTACGGATTCGGCATGGCCGAACCGGTCCGGCTGGAGTTCTGGGGCGACGATCTCACCGAGCTGCGGCACTTCGATCTCGCGACGCAGCGCACGACGCGTCCCACCGAGATGGCGCTCGTGCTGCCGGTGGATGTGCGTGGCGACGACGACTACGCCGAGCGGTTCGAACGCAGCACGCTCGCCGCGCTCTGGCCGCCAGAGACGCTGGTCATCGCGCCGCGCAATGTGCACATCGCCCCGGAGATGCAACGCACCTGGGACGAGGCCGCGCATCATCTCGACGTGGCGCGCCGTCGCGGCGAGGACGTCTCGACGCGCGACGCGCTGTATCAGGCGCCGGACGACGCGCTGCGCACGCTGAACCGGTTCGCCACGCTCTCCCTGTACGAGGCGCCGCCGGAAGGGCCGTCGATCGTGCAGTTCCCGCTGCGGCGTCCGGAACCGATCGACCGCGACATGCTTCGGCTCGCGGCGGTCGTGCGTGGTCCGACGCCGACGCTGATCCTCTGCGACAATGCGGGACAAGCGGAGCGGCTCGAGGAACTGCTGAACGAGGGGAAGGGGGGCGCCTCGCGGGCGATGCTCGCCATCGGGGCGCTGGGGGGTGGCTTCGTCATCCCGTCGGTGGGAAACGAGCCGGGACTCCGGGTCCTCACGGATCACGAGATCTTCCGGCGCGAACGCCGGATCCGGCGCGCCCGTCGTTACGCCAGCGGGGCTGCCATCGAGGCGATCACCGCGCTCAAGGCGGGCGATTTCGTCGTGCATCTCGAGCACGGCGTCGGGATCTACCGCGGCCTCTCCACCATTTTCCAGGGAGAGACCACGCTCGAAGTGATCGTGATCGAGTACGAGGGCGGGGACAAGCTCAACGTCCCCCTGTACCGGCTCGATCAAGTCGAGCGATTCCGCGCCGTCGGGGACGTCGACGAGGACACGCCGCCGCCGCGCCTGCATAAGCTGGGTGGCACCAAGTGGAAGCAACAGCGCGACCGGACGCGGGGCGCCATCCAGGAACTCACGGTCGAGCTCCTCGATCTCTATGCGCGCCGCAAAGTGGCGAGCCGCCCGCCGCACCATCCCGACGGCGCGTGGCAGCGACAGCTGGAGTCGAGCTTCCTCTTCGAGGACACCCCCGATCAGCGGAAGGCCACCGAGGACGTGCGCAACGACATGGAAGGCGCCCGCCCCATGGACCGCCTCCTCGTCGGCGACGTCGGCTACGGCAAGACCGAGATCGCCGTGCGCGCCGCCTTCAAGGCCGTGCAGAGTGGGCGGCAGGTCGCCGTGCTCGTGCCGACGACCGTGCTGGCCGAACAGCATGCGCGCACCTTCGGTGACCGCTTCGCCGATTTCCCGGTGCGGGTCGAGGCGATGAGCCGGTTCCAGACACCCAAGGCGACCAAGGACGTCCTGCAGGCGCTGAAGGACCACAAGGTGGATGTCGTGATCGGGACGCATCGCCTGCTGAGCAAGGACGTGCACTTCGCCTCGCTGGGGTTGATCATCGTCGACGAAGAGCACCGCTTCGGCGTCAAGCACAAGGAGCGGCTCAAGCAACTCAAGCTCGAGACCGACGTGCTCACGCTGACGGCCACGCCAATCCCGCGCACCCTGCATCTGTCGCTCGCCGGCCTGCGCGACATGACGCTCATGCAGACCCCACCGCGCGACCGCTCCCCGGTGATCACTTTCATCGAGCCCTGGGACGACGGGCTGATCGAGGAGGGGATCACCCGCGAGTTGGACCGCGGCGGACAGGTGTTCTTCGTGCACAATCGGATCGAGACCATCGAGGCGATCGCCGACCACGTGCGACGCGTCGTCCCCCGAGCCCGCGTCGCGGTGGGGCATGGCCAGATGCACGGGCATGAACTCGAGAAGGTCATGGCGTCGTTCGTCGCCGGCGAGGTGGATGTCCTCGTCTCGACGCTCATCGTGGAGAGCGGACTCGACGTCCCGAACGCCAACACGATGTTCGTGAATCGCGCCGACCATCTGGGGCTCGCGCAGCTCTATCAACTCCGGGGCCGCGTGGGTCGCTCGCATCGTCGCGCCTATTGCTACCTCATGGTCCCGGATCATGTGGACCTGGACGCCGAACGCCGCCTCAAGGTCCTGGAGCACCACACCGAGCTTGGGGCGGGCTACCGCGTGGCGCTCAAGGACATGGAGCTGCGCGGGGCGGGGAACCTCCTCGGCCCGGAACAGTCCGGGTTCGTCACGGCGGTCGGGTTCGATCTGTACTTGCGCATGCTCGACGAGACGGTCAAACGGGTCATGCGCGGCGACGACGCCCCGCCCCCACCCCCGGCCGACGTCTCGGTCGACCTCCCGGCGTTCATTCCGGACGACTACATCCCGAGCGCGGACGCCAAGCTCGATGTGTACCGCCGCCTGAGCGCCGTCACCGAGGTCGGAGCCATCGATGACGTCCGCGACGAGGTCCGCGACCGCTTCGGGGCCCTCCCTGCGGCCGCGGAGGCCTTCTTCCATGTCTCCCGCCTGCGCCTGATCGGCGGGGCGATCGGGGTCGAAGGAATCCTGGTGCGCGGCGACGAAGCGCGTGTTACCTTTCACGGCTCTGCGCTTCCACGCATGAAACCGCTGTCCGCGGCCTTCCGCGACGTGCAGTTCCAGGTGGATGTGCGGCGCGTACAGCCCTTGTCGCTCAAGCTCACCCGGCTGGGCGGATCGCCCCTGCTCGAGGGGCTCGTCCGAGCCCTGCGAACCATTGTGTCCGAGGAACGGTAGAGGAGGAGCTCGGCCGTTCGTAGTATGACCTTTTTCACTCCCGCCATGACCCGCTCGAAGTCCCGTGCCGTTCTGCTCGTTGCCCTGCTCGTTCTCTCGGCCTGCGCCGGACTCAAGGACGCGCTGACGGCCCACGTCGATGTCGTTGCCCGCGCCGGCTCGCAGGAACTCTCCGTCTCACAGCTGGCCAAGCTGATGAGCGATGCGCAGGTCCCCGCCCGCAAGGACGTGGCCACCGCGATCGCGAACCTCTGGGTCAACTACCAGCTCGTCGCCATCGGCGGCGCCAAGGGCGACACGGCGGTCGACGCCGCATCGGTCGCCGAGGCCATGTGGGCGCAGGTCGCCCAGGTGAAGTCCAAGAAGTTCATGGAAGCGCTCGCCAAGAAGACCCCGCCGGCCGATCCGGCGACCTACCAGAAGCACTATGACGACGGCGATCTGCTGGCCGCCCGTCACATCCTCTTCATGGCCCGTCAGGGGATCGCCTCCCCGGCGCAGCGCGACTCGGCCAAGAAGCTGGCCGAGAAGATCGCCAAGCAGGTCACTGCGGCGAACTTCGCCGACATGGCCAAGAAGTACAGCGCCGACGGCTCCAAGGAGCAGGGCGGCGCCCTCGGCGTCTTCCCCAAGGGCGCGATGGTCAAGCCCTTCGAGGCCGCGGTGCTCGCGCTCAAGCCGGGGCAGATCAGCCCCGTCGTGGAGTCGGAGTTCGGCTTCCACATCATTCTGCGCCAGCCGTACGCCGAGGTCGCCGGTGAGTTCGCCGCCAAGTACGGCCAGAGCGCGTCGCAGACCGCCGAGAGCACCTTCGTCGCCGGTCTCGAGAATGGCGCCAAGGTGGAAGTGAAGGGCGGTGCCGCCAAGATCGTGAAGTCGATCGGCGAGGACGTCGACGCCTACCGGGACGACAACACCGTGCTGGCCACGTCCAAGGTGGTGAACCTCACCGCGGCGCGCATGGCCAAGTGGATCGCCGCCTTCCCGCCGCAGGTCCGCATCCGCGAGCAGATCGCGCAGGCACCGGACTCGGCCATGCCGTACCTCGTCAAGAACATCATGCGGCAGGAGCTGCTGCTCCGCGCCGCGGACAGTGCCAAGCTCGGACTCGACACCGCCGAAGTGAACGGCATGCAGCGCGCCTTCCATCAGGCCTACATGGCCGGCATGACCGCGCTCAAGGTGTCGCCGACGCAGTTGGCCGACAGCGCCAAGTCCGCGTCGGAACGCGAGCGCCTCGCCGCCAGCCGCGCCAATGCGTTCCTCAGCGGCGTGCTCAGCCAGAAGGAGCAGTTCGTGGAGGTGCCGGAACCGATCGTCCTCGCGTTGCGTAAGAAGTATGAGGGACGGGTCGTGCAGGCCGGCATCGAGCGGACCGTCACGGAAGTCGAGAAGGCCAAGGCCAAGGCGGATTCGGCGCGCAAGGCGTCGGCCCCGCCGTCGATCGTTCCGATGCCGGGCGAGACGCCCGCAGGCGCCGCGCCGGCTCCGGCCGCGCCGAAGGCCGACAGCGCCAAGCCGGCGCCGAAGAAGCCGTAACAAGAAGCCGCAACGCAGGAGTCCGTGGTCATGCGTCGTTCGTTCGCCCTTCTGTTGTGCAGCGCCATCCCCGCCATCGGGATGGCGCAGCAATCGGCCGCCCCGCTGCGTTCCGTCGCGGTCGACAAAGTCGTCGCCGTGGTGGGCACCCACCCGGTCCTCATGAGCGAAGTGCTCGACCGGATCGCGGTCCTCCGCTCGCAGGGGGCCGAGGTGCCGTCCGACAGTGCAGGGCAGATGCAGATGGCACGCGATGTGTTGAACATCGTGATCGACGAAGAAGTCCTCATCGCCGCGGCCAAACAGTTCAAGATCGACGTGCCGGAAACGGACATCAACAACAACGTCGAAAAGAAGTTCAAGGAAATCCGGGCCCGCGTGAAGACCGACGCCGAGTGGCGCTCGGCGCTGAAGCGTGAGGGGTTCGGGACGGAAGGCGAGTTCCGCAAGTTCCTCACCGACGGTGAGCGTCGCGCCGAGCAGCAGCGGATCGCCATCGATTCGCTGAAGGCGCACGGTCGCTTCTCCGCACCGGTGCAAGTCACCGAGAAGGAGATCGACGACGGGATCGCCAAGGTCAAGGACCGACTTCCCAAGCGCCCCACGTCGATCTCGTTCAAGCAGGTCGTGATCGCGCCCCGCGCCAACGCGGCCAACGACAAGATCGCGCTCGACAAGGCGCAAGCCGTCCTCGACGAGATCAAGAAGGGGGGCGACTTCGAGCAGATCGCGAAGCGCGAATCCATGGACCCCGGTTCCAAGGAGCGCGGGGGGGACCTCGGCTGGAATCGCCGCGGTGTCATGGTGCCCGAGTTCGATCGCGCGATGTTCGCCTTCGGTCCGGGGCAGCTCGTGCCCGTCGTGATCAAGACCACCCTCGGCTACCACGTGATCAAGGTCGACCGCGTGCAGCCCGCCGAGGTGAAGGCGCGCCACGTGCTGATCATGCCCAAGCTCGATTCCGAGGATGTGCGGCGGGCGCACTCGCTGGCCGACTCCGTACAGAAGTTGTGGAAGGGGGGCATGCCCTATGACTCCGTGGTCGCCAAGTTCCACGACAACGGCGAACTCACGAGCTACCCCGACCAGTATCCCGTCGACAGTCTGCCGCCGGAGTACAAGGCCGCTGCCGGTGATGCCAAGTCCGGTGAGTTCAGCAAGCCGTTCGAGATCCCGAATCCGCAGACCGGATTCCCCAAGGTGGTGGTGCTCCGCGTCACCGAGCGCACCGAAGGGGGCGAGTTGACCAAGGCCGATGTCCGCGACCGGATCCGTCAGCAGCTGCAGCAGGAGAAGCAGTACCGCCGCATGTACGACCAGCTCCGCAAGGAGCAGTACGTGGTCATCCGCATGTGATGACGCCCCGCGTGCGTCTCGCGGTCACGCTGGGGGATCCCCGCGGGATCGGTCCCGAGATCGTGCGCAAGGCGTTGGCCGACGCGCGCGTGCGCGCGGCCTGCGATCCGATCGTGGTGGGTCCTGAGGGAACGGGGACCCCTGTGGATGCGTCGGTCGGCCACTGGTCCTCGACCTCCACTGAAGCCGATGCGGGGCGATGCTCCGGGCTCGCCATCGCTCACGCGGTTGAACTCGCCGCCGCCGGCACGGTGCAGGGGATCGTCACGGCGCCGATCGACAAGCATGCCTTGCTCGCCGGCGGTTACGACTATCCCGGCCATACCGAGATGCTCGCCGAGCTCACCGGTCGCCCCGTGGCGATGATGCTCGCCTCGGACAAACTGCGGGTGGTCCTCGCCACCACGCACATCGCGTTGCGCGATGTTCCCACCGCCCTCACCGCGGATGCCTTCCGGCGTGCGTTCGAGGTCACGCGGGCCGGACTCCGTGATCAGTTCGGCATTGCCGAGCCGCGGCTCGCGCTCTGCGCGTTGAACCCTCATGCCGGCGACGGTGGCCGCTTCGGCACCGAGGACGACCTCCTGCTGGCCCCCGTGGCCCGGGAATGCGGCATGGCGGGACCATTCCCCGCCGATACGGTCTTCGTGCGCGCCATGCGCGGCGAGTTCGATGCGGTGATCGCGCCGTACCACGATGTGGGGATGACGGCGATCAAGGTCGCGAGCTTCGGGAGCGCGGTGAATGTGACGCTCGGGTTACCGTTCCCGAGGACGTCGCCGGATCATGGGACGGCGCTGGATATCGCGGGGCAGGATCGGGCGGATCCGTCGTCGATGATCGCGGCGATGCAGGTCGCCTGTTCGATGGTCGTGCGAACGGCGCGCGCGTAGCAGGTTCCGGCGGTCGGGGATGGCCCCCGCACGGTCGCGAGGCTCACCGGCCGTTCGACGCCAGCGACGCGCAAGCAGGTCAGCCCGAGGCCGGGTCCTGGTGGACGAGCAACACCCCAACGCGCCGCCCCACCATTGACCGTACGACGAACGAAGCTCCACCGCCCGACACTCGATCGCCAACGACGGGCAACCGCCCCAACGCCCCGAATACGAAGCCACCCACCGTCGTGAAATCCGCGTCGGGGACGGTCAGGTCGTAGCGCGCGTTGAACTCGCGGATCGGCGTGGAGCCTTGCACCTGCATCTCTCCCGATGCGGTGGCCGGAAGCCTGACCTCGGTCGTCTCGTCGTATTCGTCCAGGATCTCGCCGACGATCTCCTCCAGCAGATCCTCCATCGTGACCAGCCCCGCGGTGCCGCCGTATTCGTCGAGTACGATCGCCATGTGCTCCTTCAGCCGCTTGAAATCGCTCAGCACCTCCTCGACCTCGCGCGAGCCGGGCACCACGTGGATCCGGCGCATGATCTGCCGCACCTCGAACCCGTCGGCGCGCGAGGGATCGCGCAGGAGCGGGAGCAGGTCCTTGGCGTGGAGCATGCCGACCACGTTGTCGATCGTCTCGTCGTACACCGGGTAGCGCGAGAAGCCGGCCTCCTCCACCGTGCGCGCGGCCTCGTCCAGTGCGGCGTCCACGGTCAGCGCCACGATCGCCGTGCGCGGGGTCATCACCTCGCGCGCGTTCTTCTCCGAGAACTCGAACACGCCACCGATCAACTGCGCATCCTCGGCGTCGATGGCGCCCTGTTCCTCGCTCTGCTCGATCAGCATGCGGAGTTCGTCCGGCGAATGCACGGCGTCATGCCCCACCTGGACCCGCTGACCGAACAGCCGCAGCACCGCGCGCGCGGAGAGGTTGAGCACCGTGGTGAACGGATGGACGAACCAGGCGAACACCAGCAGCGGTGGCGCGAGCCACTTGGCGAACACTTCCGGCCGCTCCAGCGCGGCGGCGCGCGGCGCCAACTCGCCGAACACCACATGGCACACGGTCACCGAGAGCAGCGCGGCTATGGCGCCGGCGCTGACACGGAGCGATTGTTCTAGTGCGAAGGGGAGGCTGGCCAGCAGCGATTCGAAGGAGTGCGCGAGCGCCCCTTCGGCGGCCCAGCCGAGTCCGAGCGATGCGAGGGTGATCCCGAGTTGGCTGGCGGAGAGCACCCTCTCGAGATTCCCGGAGGCCTGAAGCGCGAATCGGGCGATCGGATCGCCCGCGCGCACCATGGCCTGCAATCGCGTGCGACGTGAGCGCACGAGCGCGAACTCCACGGCCACGAAGTAGCCGTTGAGCA
Source organism: uncultured bacterium (assembly GCA_963978095.1). Taxonomy (GTDB): domain Bacteria; phylum Gemmatimonadota; class Gemmatimonadetes; order Gemmatimonadales; family Gemmatimonadaceae; genus Fen-1231. Next base: position 43,576 of record CAXBQP010000011.1, read on the forward strand.
GCAAGAGGAGAGCGATGACACCGAAGCGCGCCAGCACGGATGCAAGTTACCCCGATTGTTCGACGCACCGCCAGCGCACGCAGGCGGCCGTGCACGGGCATCGGCACGATCACGCGCGTCCCCACAGCCACAGCCACGATCACGATCATGATCACGGTCACGGCCACAGCCACGGGCTTGGCGCGCATCATCATCACCACCACAGCGGCGCGGGGCTCAAAGGGGCGTTGATCATCACCGCCGTTTTCCTGGTCGCGGAGATCGTCGGCGGGCTCGTGTCCAACTCACTCACGCTGCTCGCCGACGCCGGGCATATGGCCACCGATGTCGGAGCGCTCGCCTTCTCGTTGTTCGTCGCGTGGCTCAGCCGCCAGCCCGCCACCGAGGAAAAGAGCTACGGCTACCTCCGCTGGGAGATCCTGGCGGCGCTGCTCAACGGCGCCACCTTGCTCGCCATCTCGGCTGCCATCGTGTGGGAGGCCGTGCTGCGCTTCCGGCATCCGGAACCGGTGGCCACCGGCATCATGCTCTGGGTGGCCGTCGCAGGGTTCGTCGCCAACGCCGTATCGGCGCGGTTGCTGCACGCCGGCGCGGAACACTCGCTCAATGTGCGCGGCGCCTATCTGCACATCCTGGGCGACTTGTTGGGGTCCGCCGCCGCGATCGTGGCGGCGTTGCTGATTCGTTACAAGGGGTGGACGATCGCGGATCCGATCGCGTCGATCGTCATGACGGGCATGATCATCCGCGGGAGCTGGTCATTGGTCAAGGAGAGCGTGGACATCCTGCTCGAGGCGACCCCCGACCATATCGATCCCGCCGCCGTGCGTGCGGCGCTGGTCGAAGTCCCCTCGGTGGACTCCGTGCACGATCTCCACATCTGGACGCTCACCTCCGGGGTGATCGCGATGAGTGCGCATGCCTTGGTGTCGCATCCCGCGCGCCATCAGGAGGCGCTCGAGGCCATGACGGCGGCGGTGGCGGCGCACGGCATCCACCATGTCACGATCCAGATCGAAGGACGCTCACTGGCCGCCTGCGCGCCGGAGCGGCTCGCTACCTGACTTCTCGGACCTTCGTGCTCGCGGTGACCATCGGGAAGGCCGCCGTCGTGCAGGTCTCGCACAGGGCCTCCGAAAAGTCCGTGTCCGTCTGAGCGAGTACATAGTCCTCCAGCGACTGCCACGCTCCGTCGGGGGTGCCGACCCTCCGGCACTTGGAGCATTGCGCCAGCGTCCCGCGGATGACGCGCAGTTCGCGCAGCGTGTGCGCGAGGGCCTGCCGGGCTGTTTCATCGACGCCGGTCCGCAGCTTGGTCCGTTGGACCGACAGATACCACCCGATCACATTCGCGATGACGCAGGTTTGCACGTACGCCACGATCTCGAACGCCGGGATCGCGGAAGGGCGCAAGGCAAACATCAGCGAGCTGCCGACGCCAAGCAGGACGCCGGCCGTCGTTTGCCACCGCAGATTCGCATGCGTCGCGACGTAGAACCCGACCATCATCAAGAGGTGCAGGCGGCTGATCGTCATGCTGTCCGGCGGCCGGTACCACTGAAACAGGAGCGAAATGCCGACCGTCAACAAGCTGGTAGTCGTGACGACGACCTCGTATCCGCGGGCTGATCGGACGCGGGAGAGCACCCCAAGCGCGCCGGAAATCAGCAGGATGGAGAGGACGCGGATCGTCACCAACGGGCCGATACGACTCGGATCCGCCCGCCCGATGGCGATGTCCGTGGGTATCATCGCCACCGCCGGCACGAACATCGTCAACAGGACGAGTCGGGACGTCCGGATCGCGCTGGCAAGCCGCAGGGCTTCCAGCGCCGGCTCCAGACTGACGAGAGGTGAGGGGGAGACTTTTGGCATCTGCTGAGATATATTGCAAGGCTATGGATATCCGCAACATTGCCATCATTGCACACGTCGACCACGGGAAGACCACCCTCGTCGACCAGATGCTCCGTCAAGCCGGTGCGTTCCGCGCGAATCAGGTCGTTGCTGAGCGCGTCATGGACTCGAATCCGCTCGAGCGCGAGCGCGGCATCACCATCCTGGCCAAGAACACCTCGGTGCGCTGGCACGGGACCAAGATGAACATCGTCGATACGCCAGGCCACGCCGATTTCGGGGGCGAGGTCGAGCGTATCCTGCGCATGGTCGACGGCGTGCTGCTCGTCGTGGACGCCTTTGATGGCCCGATGCCGCAGACGCGCTTCGTGCTGCGCAAGGCGCTCGCCCTCGGCCGTACCCCGATCATCGTCGTCAACAAGATTGACCGTCCCGGGGCCGACCCGATGCGTGTCCACGAGGAGGTGCTCGACCTGCTGATCGAGCTCGAGGCCAACGAGTCCCAGCTCGACGCGCCGTTCGTGTACGCCTCAGGGCGCACCGGCGTGGCCACGATGGACATGGACACGCCGGCGGTCGATCTCGTCCCGCTCTTCGAGACCATCGTCAAGCATGTGCCGCCCCCGCCGGCGGAGCTCAATGGCGCCTTCCAGATGCTCGTGTCCACCATCGACTACTCGCCCTACCTCGGGCGCTTGGCGATCGGGCGCATCGAGCGTGGCACGGTCAAGGTGGGCGATCAGGTGGCGTTGCTGCACCTCGACCAGACCGCGAAGGCCACGGTCAGCAGGGTCACCAAGCTCTACGGATTCGAAGGGCTCGAGCGCGTCGAAATCCCGAGTGCCAACGCGGGCGAGATCGTATCGCTCGCCGGGCTCGAAGGCGTGGAGATCGGCCTGACCCTCACGGATCCGGAGCAGCAGGACCGACTCGAGGGGATCGCCGTCGAAGAACCCACGATCTCGGTCGACTTCCTGGTCAACAACTCGCCGTTCGCGGGGCAGGACGGAAAGTTCGTCACCAGCCGTCAGATTCTGGAGCGCTTGCAGAAGGAGCTCGAGAAGAACGTCGCGCTCCGTGTGGAAGAAACCGATTCGACCGACACCTGGACCGTGAGCGGCCGCGGGGAGCTGCATCTCACGATCCTGATGGAGACCATGCGGCGTGAAGGATTCGAGTTCCAGGTCTCGCGTCCGCGGGTGATCCTGCATGTGGGGCCCAACGGCGAGAAGCAGGAGCCCTACGAGGAGCTCGCGATCGATGTGCCCGAGGAGTACATGGGCGTCGTGATTGAAGCCCTCGGCCCCCGCAAGGCGCAGATGTTGGAGATGAAGAACCCCGGGCAGGGGATGGTCCGCATTCTCTACAAGATCCCGGCACGCGGCTTGTTCGGCTATCGCTCCGAGTTCATGACGAGCACGCGCGGGACCGGGATCATCCATCACCGGTTCCTGGAATACGGGCCGTGGGCGGGGCAGTTGGAAGGGCGTGCGCGCGGCGTGCTGGTGTCGATGGAGGCGGGGACGATCATCGCCTTCGCGCTCGGCAACCTGCAGGATCGCTCGACGCTGTTCGTGTCGCCCGGCGACGCGGTGTACGAAGGCATGGTGGTGGGCGAGAGTGCGCGTCCGGGGGACATGGACGTGAACCCGACGCGAGAAAAGAAGCTCACCAACATGCGCAGCAAGAGCGCCGATGATCACATCACGTTGGAGCCGCCCCGGGTGTTGACGCTGGAAGGGGCGCTTGAGTATATCGAAGACGACGAGCTGATCGAGGTCACGCCGAAGTCCATTCGGTTGCGGAAGCGCAAGTTGTTGGCGAGCGACCGGAAGAAGGTCTCGCGCGAGGCCAAGCGGGAGCGCGAAGCGTAGGACGTGTCGCGTTCCCCGCCGTGGACAACGGTGGGCGGCAGTCGTTCGTAAGCACCTGGTATTCGCGCGTCTTCCCCTTTGATTCATCCAGCGGAGATCTGGGCATATGTCGGGCAGTGTGGCGTTGTTCGCGACCGGAGAGCACGAGTTCAATCTGGACGCTGCCGCCGAGTGGGCCGAGCAGGTACGAGGGGAAGGGCGTTGGCGTGCAGCGGGCAAGAGCGACGAGGTGGATCCGGAAGATGAGCCCTTGGACGACGACCTCGACGCGGACGACCTGGACGAGGACGACGAGTTCGACGATCCGGAGGACGCGGACGACGAGGATCTGGACGAGGACGCGCTTGAGGATGACGACGAACTCGGCGATCTGGACGATGACCTGATCGATCTGGACGACGAGTACGACACCGGCGATGACGAGGACCGCGGGCTCGGCGGCCACCGGTACGACGATTAGGGCGTGCGCGTCCGGGCGCGGGAAGTCCCCGGGGGAATGGCTGAAACGTTGACGGACAGCCTCAGAGCGGCTTTATTTCAAGGCTCTGCGAGATTGGTAGCAGTCGGTCGGAAGGGCCATTAGCTCAGGTGGTTAGAGCGCACGCCTGATAAGCGTGAGGTCCGAGGTTCAACTCCTCGATGGCCCATGATGCAAGTCGAAGCCCCGCAACGGTTTGTCCGTCGCGGGGCTTCGTGTTTTCCGGGCGATCAAGGCACGGCGTGTTCTCTGGTGCGTCCACGAGGGGCCTGGCTCCACGTTCGGGACGCCGAGCGCGGTCGAAATCATCGCCGCCCACTCACCCCCGACACTGCGCCTTGGCCACCCGCGCGCGCACATCCGCCGCGCTCGTTGTCCGCTCCGCCGATGTCGGCGCGCTGAAGACCATCACATACGCGCCATCCGCCATCGTCTTCTGCCCCTGTTTGACGTAGCCCAATGCCCCCAGCTCGCACGCGAGCAGCCGCGTTGGTGTGCCGTGACGATCGGTGGGGCCGTCCACGTCGAGCACCGCAAGGCGACCGCCAGCGCGAAAGGACGGAGCGAGTCGGTGAAGGAGTGCGAAGGGCTCGGTGATCTCATGATACATGTGGATCATGATCGCGACGTCGATGCTCGCCGCCGGAAGCGCCGGGTTGTCCGGCGTGCCCTCGATCACGCGAACGTTCTTCCATCCGCCGGATTCCACGCGCTCCCGGAGCAGATCCAGATACCGCGGTTCGATGTCCTCGCCAAAGACGAGCCCGGTGGGGCCCACCCGTTCCGCGAGTCGCGCTACGTAGTAGCCGTCGCCTGCGCCGATGTCGGCCACGCGCGTCCCACGCCCGATACGGAGGAACTCCATCACGCGGTCGGCTTCCCCCAGCGCGTCGCGCCGATCCTCATCCACCCAGCGGGGGGCCACGATGCTCGAGACCGGACGGTCAGGGCGCGGGAACAGTTCGGACTGCGCGCGGGCACGCGCCGGTACGAGCACCAGCGCGATCATCGGCGCGAGCACGGTCGCGCGTACTGCGGTGCGCACTGCGGCGCGCACTGCGGTGCGCACGGATCCGCGTGTGGTCACGGTCCGGAAACAGCGGGCGAGCGGTCGAATCGTCATCACCAATAAGCGCGTCGGTGTCGTCTCGGGTTCCCGGTGCGGCCACGCGCGGTGGTGCGTAGCCACGCGCGACTGTGATCCGCGTCCGCCGTCCGCGGCTGCCGACCACGGAGAGTGGCGATATATTCCCTCTATGCGGTGCGGACCAACCGGATGCTGAAGCGTGGGGCCGCGACGCGGATCCTCCTGGTCCTCGTCGTGCTGGTGATTGCGGTCGTGCGTCTCTGGGCGCCGCGCGCGAGCCGCGCCCCGCGCCGTCCGCAGGCAACGCCGCAACCACGTGCCCAGGTGGCACCGAACGCTCCGGGCCAGCAGGGCACGACAGACGCCGACTGCCCGCTTGAAGGGGACGCCAAGATCCCCCGCGTCGCGGCGTTGAACCTCCTCAAGAACCGTACGGCCGTTCCGGGGCCGGCCGATTTCGACACGAGCGTCACGCTCGCACGACTTGTGGCGCCGGGGGACGACCGGAACCGGTTCCGCACCAACCGCGCGGTCCGCGTCGCCGGCTACGTGGCGGACGTGAAAGTGGGGGGCATCGAAACGGTCAACTGCAAAGCCAAGGAACCGGACGCGCGCGACACGCACATCGAGCTCACCCTCGAGCCGATGTCGGCGGACGAAGCGAAACACGTGATCGTCGAGGTGATCCCGCGGTGGCGGCGCATCGTCGGTGCCGGCGGTGACGATTGGCATACCAACGCGCTCCGCCGCACCCTCACGGGACGCTGGATCGAAGTCACGGGGTGGCTCCTGTACGACGAAGAACACGAAGCGAACGCCGCCAACACGCACCGCGGCAGCGCCAAGATCTGGCGCGCCACAGCGTGGGAAGTGCATCCGATCACCAGCCTCCGCGTGCTGGAGCGGCCGCCCGTGCGCTGACCGCGGCACATGCCGGGTGCGAGCACTGCCCGCACGCAATATCTTTCGCCACCGAACCGAACGCTTTCGAGCACACCATGGCCAAGATCTCGCGCAGGACATTCATCGGGGGTGTCGCCATCGGCGGCGTGGGACTCGCCGCAGGGACCTGCTACGCCCGGCAGGAGAAACCGGCCCCCTTCCTGCCGCGGCGTGCGGTGGGGGACGTCGTCATGCTCGACACGGCCTTCACGAGTCGCCCCCCGAACGTCATCCTGGTCAACTGCGACGACCTGGGCTACGGCGACCTGGGCTGCTACGGCAGCACGGCCGTACGAACACCGCATATCGACGCGCTCGCCGCACAAGGGGTCCGCTTCACGGATTTCCACGCCTGCGACTCGGTCTGCACCCCCTCGCGCGCGGGGCTGCTCACCGGCCGCTATCCGAAGCGCATGCGCCTCGACTTCCCGCTCTTCTCCGGCGCCACGTCACTCAAGGTCAAACTGCTCAACCAGTTCGGGTTCGCCGCCGGCGCCGCGGGCATCATGGACATGGACTCGGAAGTCGGTGCCGAGGGGCTCAACCCCTTCGAGATCGCCATCGGCGACGCCCTGCAGCGCCGCGGCTACCGCACGGCCATGATCGGCAAATGGCACCTCGGCGATTTCATCAAGGCGCCGCAGTTCCACCCGATGGAGCATGGGTTCCAGAGCTTCTACGGCGTGCCGCACAGCAACGACATGACCCCCTTTCCGCTGTACCGGGACCGGGAGACGATCGAAGCCGAGATCACGGATCGCACCAAACTCACCCGGCTGTACACGGACGAGGCGATCAAGGTCGTGGAATCGAGCAAGGACAAACCGTTCTTCCTCTACCTCGCGCATACCTATCCGCATCGTCCGCTCGCGGCGTCGGCACAGTTCAAGGATTCCTCGGCGGGCGGACTGTACGGCGACGCCGTGGAGGAGATCGACTGGAACTTCGGGCGTCTCATGGACACGCTCAGGGCGGCCGGTCAGGACAAGAATACCATCATCCTCTTCACCAGCGACAACGGTCCGTGGTACGACGGAAGCCCGGCCGGATTCCGGGGACGCAAGGGACAGAGCTTCGAAGGGGGGCACCGCGTCCCCATGATCGTGAAATGGGACGGCGTCGTGCCGCGCGGTCAGGTGTGTGACGCGCCGGCCATGAACATCGATGTGTTCCCGACGCTGTTGGCGATCGCGGGCGTCCGCACCCCCTCAGACCGGGTCATCGATGGGCTCTCGATGGTGTCACTGCTGACGCACCCGACCGACGCGCCGACCACGCCGCGCGAGCTGTACTTCTACCACCAGGGGACGCTCGAGAGCATGCGCGCCGGTGAGTGGAAGTTCATCCGGAAGATCAACCACTACGTGTGGCCCCTGCCAGTGAACGAGAAGCTCGGATGGTTGACGCGCCAGACCACCGGGCCGCTCCCCTTGCTCTACAATCTCAAGACCGACCCGGGCGAGGCGTACAATCTTGCGGGGAAGTATCCCGAGCGGGTCCGTGAATTGTCAGCACGGATGGAACGCTGGGAGAATGAACTCCGGCGGAATCTGTATGGGGTGCGCGACGCGGGTTGAGCGGGACGCGCGCGACAGGCACGTCGAGTGCTCGCTCGAGCGCATGCACGAGGACGACGCCACGCACATGATCGTGGAGGTGACCTCGGCTCCTCGACGACAAGGAGCCTGAGGCCAGCCCCAGTCCTCAGGGATGATACGCCATCGATGCTGCGACCGGTGTGGTCGATGCGCTGACGGTGATCGTCTGGAGCGAGTTGGACGGATAATAGGTCGTCCCACAGCCGCCCTGATAGCCACAGTACGCAACATCCCAGCCCAATGTGTAGCTCCCGGGCGGGACGTTGTTCACGTCGACCGTGGGTGACGAGGGATTGATGTACCAATCCCGCTGCGCACGACCGTCGTTGATCGTGATATGCACGAGCCCTGAGTTGCCGGCTTGGATACCAGTCGTCGGAATACCGCTGATGGAGAGACGGATGATCCCGGTCTTCGGGACGTATGGCATCGCCGCAGCGTTCGGGGTGAGCGACGCCACCACCGTGATGCTTTGCGTGGCGCTCTGCGGTCCCCACGTGACGGGATTGCCACAGCCACCCTGCACTCCGCAGTCCGCGGTCTGCCAGTTCACGGTATAGGTGCCCGGCGGTACGTCATTCAGGTTCTGCGTTGCGCCCGCTGAGATCGTGAAGACCCGTGTGTTCTGCCCGACGACGACCGATGCGGTGCCGTACAATCGCGAGTCGAGCCCCGGGACCGAGAACTGGATGATGCCGGTGGTGGGCACGTAGGCCATCGTCGCGGCGATCGGCGTGGTCGACGCCACCACGGTGATGCGCTGCGTGGCCGAGCTCGGGCCCCACGACACCGCTTGCCCGCAGCCGCCCTGCACCCCGCAGTACGGCACGTTCCAGTTGATGGTGTACACGCCCGGGGCGAGGTTCGCGAGGGTGATCGGCGTGCCGGGTGAGTCGAGGCGGAAATCGTGCGAACCGCCATTCGGATCGATCCACGTGGAGAGGATCGATCCTGCAGTGGATGGGAGCGCGGAGGTGTTCAGGGTGATCGACCCCACATTGGGGATCGACGTGAAGCTGAAGGTGACCGGCGTCAATCCGCTCACCGTGGCGGTCGCGCTGTTGGTTCCGGCGGTCGCGCCCGCCGTGAAACGGGCGGAGGCCTTGCCGGCGGAATCGGTGACGGCGGTCGCTGGTGAAACGCTCCCGCCTCCAGCGGTCACCGCGAAGTTCACCGTGGCCCCCGCGCGCGCATTACCGAACGCATCGGTCACCTGCACGCGTACGGAATCACCGATCGCGAATCCCGCCACGATGCTCGTGGGATCGGTCCCGATCCGCGCAACGTTCGCTGCGGCCGCCGCTGTCACGGTGATCGCGAGCGGTGTAGTCGAGAGGACGCCTTCTCCCTGCGCGGTGATGGTAGCCGTTCCCACACGGCCCACGGCCGTGACGAGCCCGCTCGCGCTCACGGTGAGGATACTCGGGTTCGACGACGCAAACGTGAGAGGCTTCCCGCTCAGCGCACCGCCGCCCTTGTTGCGGGCGACCGCGCTGACCTGCATCGTGGTCCCGGCCACGAGTGATGTGCTCGTCGCGGTGACGGAGATGGTCGCGATTGCCGTGTCAGGGGAATCGAGCAGCGGGCAGCCGATGCTCGCGACCAACAGAGCGACGAGCGCGAGCGAGCGCATGCCGGTGCGTGACAAGGCGCTCAGGAAATTGACCGAGCGGAAGTTCGACATGTTGTTCGAGTCTCCGATGGCGTTCGATTGCAGATATATGAGGAAACGGACGAACGCACAAGACGCCAAAGTTCCCGACTTCGTCCTCTCGCCTTCTCGACACACGTGGCCAGGCCGAGGGCATGACGAAGCTGTTACATGGTGAGCGGGCCGATGGGCGATGGAGCGCCGTCGTTCAGCGTTCAGTCGTGCCCTGTTCACACCCGCAGGCGCCCGGGGCGCACGCGTGTCCGGGACGCGTCGCACGCGCGCTCCGCACGTGGCGCCAGAGTCGCCGCGCGACGTACCACGCCGCGCTGGCGACCGCCGCAACCACCAGCGCGCGGTCCGTCCACTCTGGCATCAGCCCCCTCCGACGCCGAGTGCGAGCGCTGCGCGATATACCACGAACGCGCTTCCCCACGCGAGCAGAAGCATGTAGCCGAACTGCAGCCCCGCCCAGCGCGCGCCCTGCCAGCCGCCACCGGTCTCGCGCACCGTGACGGCGATGGTGCTGGTGCACATGAGCGCGAACACGTAGAACGCGAGCAAGCCGAAGGCCGCGGCGCGTGTGTACTCCGGGCGGCCGGACGTCGCGGACTTCGCATCGCGGAGACGCGAGGCGAGTTCGGTGCGCACGGTTTCGTGCTGCGGGACGCCGTACATCGTGGCCATCGTCGACACGAACACCTCGCGCGCGGCGAAGGACGCGACCATCGCCACACCGATCTTCCAGTCGAGTCCGAGGGGGCGCACGGCCGGTTCCACCGCGCGCCCAACCCGACCGAGCGCCGACTGTGCGAGCTGAATTTCCTGCTGCGTGGTGCCGGAACTGTCGGCCGTGGCGCCGCTGCCGGCGGCACGCGGGTAGTGCCCCATGGCCCAGAGCAGGACCGAGATGGCGAAGATCACGGTGCCGGCGCGCTGCAGGAACACCGCGACGCGCTGCCACACCGTCGAGAGCAGCACGCGCGCCGTGGGCATGGCATAGGGCGGCATCTCGATGATCAGCGCGCGGGTCTCGGACCGCAGAAGCGTACGACGGAAGACGGCCGCCGCCGCGAGCGCAGCGACGGTGCCGAGCAGGTACATCGCCAGTAGTGCGAGCCCCTGAAGGGTGAGCACATGCCCGACGCTGACGGCTGGCACGAAAGCGGCAATGAGGAGCGCGTACACCGGCAATCGCGCCGAACAGCTCATGAGCGGCACCACCATGATCGTGGCGAGCCGCTCCTTGGTCTGGGGAATGGTGCGCGTCGCGAGGATCGCCGGAACGGCACAGGCGTAGCCGGAGAGCAGTGGAATGAAGCTCTTGCCCTGCAAACCCAGCGGGCGCATGAAGCGGTCCATCACGAAAGCCGCGCGCGAGAGATAGCCGCTGTCCTCGAGTGCACCGATGAACAGGAACAGCAACGCGATCTGCGGGACGAAGACGATCACGCTGCCGACGCCACCGAGCACGCCGTCGATTAGCAAACTCTGGAAATCCCCAGCGGGAAGCCAGCCCCGCAGGATCTCGGAGAGCGAACCGAGCGCCGACTGCAGCAGCGATGCCACCGGAGTGGCGACCATGAAGAGGGCTTGGAACGCCACCGCCATGACCGCCAGGAAGATCAGCGGCCCCCAGACGCGGTGCAGCAGCACGGCGTCCACGCGATCGCTGGGGCGCGCGCCACGTCCGCTGGTGCGCGACACGGTGCGCGCCATCACCGCGGCGATCCACTCGTAGCGGCGCTCGGCGCGGTCGCCCTCGGCGATGGTCCCGGGCTCACGCAGTGGGGACGGCGGCACGTCCAGCGCCCGCGCGATGCAGTGGCGGACCCGCTCGACCCCTTCCTGCGTGGAGGCGACGGTCGGCACGACGATCGCCCCGAGCGCGTGGATGAGCTCCACGACGTCGACCTTCATGCCGGCGGCCGGGAGCCGATCGATGCGGTTGAGCACCACCACGGTAGGCCGGCCGAGCTCGAGCACTTCGGTCGCGAGATACAAGTTGCGCTCGAGATTCTCGGCGTCGAGCACCACCACGAAGACATCCACTGGCTCCACCCCGACGGCGCGGTCATGCACCACGTCGTAGGTGATCACCTCATCCGGCGCGTCAGGGGATAGGCTGTAGGTGCCGGGGAGGTCGAGGATGCAGACCGTGGTGCCGTCGTGGACGTAGGTCCCCTCGACCCGCTCGACGGTGACACCAGGGAAGTTGGCGACCTTCTGTCGACGCCCAGTGAGGGCGTTGAACAGGGTGCTCTTGCCGCAGTTGGGGTTTCCGATCAGCGCGACGCGGAGCGTCGGCCGGGTCATGCGGCGTTCGGATCCACCACGATCGCGCCGGCCATGGTGGCGTCGAGTGCGAGTCGCGACCCGCACACATCGAGCAACACCCCGTTCCGGCGATCCACAATCCCGACCTTCGCGCCCTCGTACACGCCGAGGGTGCGGAGGCGCATGGCATCGGCCTTGGCGCACTGGAGCTGACGCACCGTGGCACGTTCACCAGCCAAGCAGGCGTCGAGCGTGCAGGAGGGGGCGCAGAGTTGCACGTCCGACATGGCGCGCGACGGCGTCACGGCAGCGGACCTCTTTGCCCTCCAGCTCTTCCAGACTCGCAGCAGGTTCACGATGCTCGAATGATCACGGGTCCGTCAGTCGTGCGATGCCTACGTCAGCAGTCGGTTGAGAACGAATCTCAGCGCTGCACAGGGGTAACGTAGTCACCGGTTGCGCGACTTCGCGACAGGGTTTCCCTGACAAAGGGAAATAAACTACTCTGGAATGTAATTCACGGGCACCGCAATGTGCTCCCCCCTCCCCCTGCCGCGGCCTGTGACGCGACGGGGCGGGGGAGCTGGGGGCTAAAAGTGCGCGGAGACCCCCAGGGCGAACCACCAGCCGTTGAGCGCCGACGCGGTGGTTCCGCCGCTGGTCGTGGTCACGGTCCGGCCCCGTCGCTGCACCACGACCGTCTTGGTCGAGGTCAGCCCGTAGCTGGTTGAGGCGTTCCCGATCGTGTAGCCCAACTCCGGGGTGAGTTCGAAGGCGGACGATGCCGGGATGTCGGCATTGATCGCAAAGTTCGCCGCCCAACCGGAGGAGGAGGTCGCGAGCGCGGTCGCCCCGCTCTTGGCGTTGGCCGACGCGGCGGTGGACTGGAACTGGACGCTCGGTCCCCACGTGGCGTTGCCGACCGGGAAGCTCAGGGCACCGCTCAGGCCGAAGCTGTTCCCCAGCGGCAGCAGGCGATTCGGCTGGTCGGCGCGGGTGGCACCGAACGGCGACGTGTACCACGCGGTGAAGGCGCTGTCCCAGTCATCGCCGGTGGAATCGGAGGGATTGTCGATGGGCAGCCGCAACTCCAGTCGGAGGGTGGTCTCACCGCCGCCGGGGTACAGATTCTTGCCGCCGAGGGAATCGGCGCTGCTCGACGAAATATCCACCATCGCGGCGAGCTGCCCTTTGCCGATGTTCCCATACAGCGTGGACCCTACGGCCCAGGTCGTGCCGCGCCAGTAGACCTCTTGGGTGGCCGCGGGCTGGCTTTCCGTCTCGAGCGCCCCGCGAAGATTGAGCACCAGCTTGCCGATGGGATACGAGAAGACCGCGCGTCCGCCGAACATTGACGGGGCGCCGAGGCTGTTGGCTTGAACGTCGACCAACGAACCACCGGCCACGCCGATTGCGTTGACCTGCAGCGAGTCCAGTGTCGCGGGGTGGCTTCCGCTCCGTCCGTATACCATAAGCGAGTCGCCGGGCCGCAGCGTGTAGTCGAAGCGCACATTGGCGTTGCCGGTTCCCGAGATGGTGCGCCCGAGTGCTCCATACTGCAGCGACGAGCCGTCGACACCGAGTCCCCACTGCGGGGTACGGTACTCGAACGAGGCATTGCCGGTCTGCTCGCTGACCTTGGAGCCGCCGATGGTATAGCCGCGCGTGCCGTACTGGAAGGAGACGTTCGTTTTCGGGCCGGCCGGCGGAACGTTGGCTTTGGCGGTGGAATCCTGCGCCGACAATGCGTGCCACGGAACGACAATCGCCGCGACCCAAAGGGCCGCGACGATCGTCCCTGCTCCGGAGCGGGCCAGCACGCCGAG
>CAXBQP010000012.1:0-57142 GCA_963978095.1 uncultured bacterium
GTCGCCGCAAGATTGAGGACGATCTCGTGCGCCGCCAGCGCCGCTGCACCGAACGTACCGATCACCAGCCCGCCGGCGGCGAACACCGCCACTTCGAGCCACTGCTGGAACGCGATCGGGAGCCCGAGCCGCACCATGCGCCACAAGGGCGCGGCGGCGAGGCTCGCGGGATCCCAGGGGCGTAACGTCGGGCGGAGCACGTCAAAGTCGACGACGACGATGATCGCAAGAGAGAGCCAGCGACAGATCGACGTGGAGATCGCGCTCCCTTCGGCGCCGAGCGCGGGGGCCCCGAGGTGGCCGTAGATCAGCGCCCAGTTGAGCACCACATTCAGGAGATTGGCCCCGACGATGCTCGCCACGACCGCCTTCGAGCGACCCATCGCCTGGAGCGATTGGCGCGCGACCACGAACAGGAAGCTCGGGAGCACGCCCGGAATCAGCAGCCGCAACACGGCACCGGTCACCGGCACGACGCCGGGTGGTTGATGCAGGCGTCGGAAGAATCCCTCGCCGCCCCACAGCGCCATCGACATCACGAGAGTCGAGCACACCGCGAGGACAACGCCCCGTTGCACACCGCGACGCACTGCGGCGGAGTCGCGGGCTCCAACTGCCTGCGAGACCACCGGGTCGAGCACGAGCAACAGGCCGAGTCCGAACAGGAAGAGATTCGACCAGTAGATGTGCCCAAGCGCCGTGGCCGCAATGGCGTCGGCGGACACGCGCCCGACCATGGCGGTATCGACGACCCCCATGGTCATCAACCCCACCTGGGCAACGACAACAGGAGTGGCGAGCCGGACCATCTCGCGGAGTTCGCCCCGCGTCGGTACGAGCTCGGCGAGGGAGGTCATCGCGATCCCGTCACTCCCACTCGATCGTGGCCGGGGGCTTGGAACTCACGTCGTACACCACGCGGTTCACTCCCTTCACCTCGTTGATGATCCGGCCGGAGATCCGCGCCAGCACATCGTACGGGAAAGGATACCAATCGGCCGTCATGCCATCGGTGCTCGTGACGGCTCGCAGAGCAATCGCGTTCTCGTAGGTGCGTCCGTCGCCCATCACGCCGACGGAGCGAACCGGGAGAAACACGGCGAAGGCCTGCCAAATGTCGTTGTACAGTCCGGCCGCACGAATCTCCTCGAGATAGATTGCGTCGGCCGCCCGCAACGTGTCGAGCTTCCGCTGATCAACGGCGCCGAGTACGCGGATCGCGAGCCCCGGTCCGGGGAACGGATGACGCCCGACCATCTCCTCGGGAAGTCCGAGCTCGCGGCCGACGTTGCGCACTTCGTCCTTGAACAACTCACGCAGCGGCTCGATCAACGTGAACTTCATGTCGGCTTTGAGCCCGCCCACGTTGTGATGCGTCTTGATCGTGGCGCTTGGTCCGCCCTTGGCGCTCACGCTCTCGATCACGTCAGGGTACAGCGTTCCCTGCACCAGGAACTCGGCGTTCTCCCCGGCGCGGGCCGTGGCGGCCTCGAACACGTCGATGAAAGCGTGGCCGATAGCTTTGCGCTTGGCCTCTGGCTCATCGACACCGGCAAGGGCGCTCAGAAACCGTTCCTCGGCGCGCTCGGTCACGAGACGGATGCCAAGGTGCTCGCCCATTGTGCGCTCGACCTGTTCGCGTTCGTGCAGACGGAGGAGCCCATTGTCCACGAAGACACAGGTGAGCTGATCGCCGATCGCTTTGTGGACGAGTGCGGCGGCCACACTCGAGTCCACGCCGCCGGACAGGCCGCAGATGACCTTCTTGTCCCCGACCATGGCACGGATCTTCGCGACTTCCTGCTCGATGAACGACCCCGGCGTCCAGTCCGGTTCGGCGTGACAGACACGGAACAGGAAGTTCTGGATGATCGCGGCGCCGCGCAGGGTGTGCGCGACTTCGGAGTGGAACTGGATCGCGTGGATCGGCTTGGTGGCATGCCGGAACCCTGCGACGATCCCGCCCGAGCTCGCCGTGCGGACGTACCCCGGCGGCGGCTCGTCGACGTGGTCGCCGTGGCTCATCCAGACCTGCGTCTCCTCGCCGGCCGCGAAGCCGTGGAAGAGACCGTCGGCTTCGTCCACCGTGACCATCGCCCGGCCGTACTCGCGGCCGCCGCCGGCGGCGACCACGCCCCCCTCGGTGTGCGTGATCCACTGGAGCCCGTAGCACACACCCAGGATCGGCGCGACATCGAGGATCGCGCGATCGAACGTCGGGGCGCCCTCGTCGGTCACCGAGTTGGGGCCGCCGCTCAGGATGATCCCGGTCGGCTGCCACTCACGGATCCACTGGAGTGACCGCGTGGGAGGATGGATCTCGCTATAGACACGCGCTTCGCGCACGCGGCGGGCGATCAGCTGCGTGAACTGACTGCCGCAATCGAGGATGAGGATCCGGGAGGTCACGAGATCAGAAATGCCACTTGGGGTCGGACAGCTTGAGGAACTCGACGTGCTTGGTGTCGAGATCGAGAACGGCGGCGGTTGGTGCGCCGTGCAGCCACCCACACGCCTCGCCGGGATTGATGATCAGGGTGTCGCCACGGGTCTTCATCGACTGCTGGTGCTCACTGCCATGGACCACGACGTGGTGCGCGTTGATGGAGCGCGACGTGGTGTCGCCGATATCATGCACGAGCAGGATCTTGTGATCCCCGATCGTCAGGCTGTGCGGCGACCCGAAGAGTTCATGTCCCATCCCCTGCGCGGCGAAGGCTTTGAGCCCTTCCGGATCGCCGTCATTGCGTCCGAAGACCCCGGCCAGCGCCAGATGCGCGTCCTGGAAGGGCTTGAGCGAGAACGGTGAACAGAAATCGCCCGCATGCAGGACGAGCCCGACCCCGAGTTCCGTCATGCGACGCACCAGCTCCGCCACCGCGGGCACACGATCATGCGTGTCGGACATGAGACCGATCAGCATCAGGTATCCCTCCAGACAGGGTCGGACTGTTCGAGTCGCACGAGGTCGGCATACCGCTCCCGCGCGGTCACCACGGCGAACCGGGCTCCATCCACCATCACTTCGGCCGCGCGCGGCCGCGCGTTGTACGTGGAACCCATCACGTAGCCGTAGGCGCCGGCCGTGTGGACCGCGATGAGATCCCCCGGGGAAACATCGTCCATTTCTCGGTCGAGCGCGAGGAAGTCGCCGCTCTCGCACACCGGACCCACGACATCGAGCCGTGCCGTGGCGCCCGTGGGGCGTACCGCGTCGATCCGATGGAAGGCATCGTAATGTGACGGCCGCAACAGGTCGTTCATGCCCGCGTCGACGATGGCATAATCCTTTCCGCCGCTATGCTTGCGATACAGCACCCGCGCGAGCATCACACCGCTCGCCGCGACGAAGAACCGTCCGGGCTCCACGAGCAACTCCGTGCCGGTATCGCGGGCGAGGGCGCCAACAATCTTGGCGTACCCGTCGAGATCCGGCTCCGGGTCGCCGCTCTGGTAACTCACCGGCAGACCACCGCCGACGTCCACGTAGCGCAACCGGGCGCCCGCCCTGGTCACGCGCGCCGCAAGCTCCGCGATCCGCTCCGCGCCCATGCGGTACGGCTCCACCGTGGCCAACTGCGACCCGAGATGCATGTCGAGCGCCGCGAGTTCGATGCCGGGCAAGCGCAAGGCGGCCTCTGCACATGGCATCGCGTCGTCCCACGGAATCCCGAACTTGTGCCCTTTGGCTCCCGTGGCGATGTACGCGTGTGGGGTCTCCACCAGCACTTCCGGATTGATTCGCAAACCGACGGCGGCCGTCGCGCCCAACTCCTGTGCGATGCTCGACAACAACTCGAGCTCGGCCAACGACTCCACGTTGATCAACTTCACCCCGGCGAGCACGGCCTCCCTCAGCTCGAGCGCACTCTTGCCGACCCCGCCGAACAGCATATCGCCGCCGGCAAACCCGGCTTGCTGCGCCCGGTACAGCTCTCCCCCACTGACCACGTCAACGCCCGCCCCCAGCCCGCGCAACAGCGTCAACACCGCGCGGTTGCTGTTGGCCTTCAGGGTGAAGTGCAACCGATGCGGCACGCCCGCCAAGGCCGCCGACAGCACGCGATACCGCTCGCGAATCACCCTGGCACTGTACACGAAGGTGGGGGTACCGACCTCGCGCGCAATGCGCTCCGCCGACACCTCCTCACAGTGCAACGCGCCGTCGCGCGGCCCGAAGGCGGTGTCTAGTACGCCTTGGCCCACACGACCTCGTGCTTCGCCGGCTCGCCGGTCACGATGCACCGGGTTGGCGCCTCGGCCGACCGGAACTCCGCATCGGGAATCACACGGATCGTGGCCTTGGTCTCCTCCTTCACGCGAGCCTCCACCGCTGGGTCACCGTTCCATCCGGCGTACACGAAGCCGCCGGGCCCATCGATGATCTCCTTGAACTGTTCGTACGATGTCACGTTCCGATGCGTGTTCGCCTCGCGGCGCGCCTTGGCCGCAGCGAAGAGGTCCTGCTGGATGGTCTCGAGCAGCGCAACCACCGATGCCGCCACCCCCTCGCGCGGAATCGCGGCCTTGGCACGCGTGTCGCGCCGGGCAGAGAAGACCGACCCCTTCTCCAGGTCCTTGGGCCCGAGCTCAAGCCGCAGCGGCACACCCTGCAACTCCCACTCGTAGTACTTGGCACCGGGCTTCAGCCCCTCACGCGCGTCGACATGCACGCGGAGCTTGTCATGCGCTCCGCGCCCCAGGTGATCCGTGAGCTCCGCCTTCAGCGCCATCGCAGCCTCCGTCAGGCGCCCGCGCTCTTCATCACTCTTCCAGATGGGGACGATCACCACTTCGATCGGCGCCAGTCGCGGTGGCGTGACGAGCCCGTTGTCGTCGCCATGCGTCATGATCAGCCCACCCACCATGCGTGTGCTCACGCCCCAACTGGTGTTCCACGCGTGCTCGATCTCGCCGGATTCGGCCTGGAACTTGAGCTCGAACGCCTTGGCGAAGTTCTGCCCGAGATTGTGCGACGTGCCGGCCTGCAGCGCCTTGTTGTCCTGCATCATCGCTTCGCACGAGTAGGTGCGCAGCGCGCCGGCGAACTTCTCGCTCTCGGTCTTCTGGCCGGTGACCACCGGCATCGCCATCCAATTCTCCATGAAATCGCGGTACACGCCGAGCATGCGACGCGTCTCCGCCTCGGCCTCATCATGCGTGGCGTGCGCCGTATGCCCTTCCTGCCAGAGGAACTCGAGCGTGCGCAGGAACAACCGCGTACGCATCTCCCAGCGGACCACGTTCGCCCACTGATTGATCAGCACGGGCAGATCGCGGTACGACTGGACCCACTTGGCGAACATGTGGTAGATGATCGTTTCGCTGGTAGGGCGCACGACCAGCGGCTCCTCGAGTTTCTTCCCGCCGCCATGCGTCACCACCGCACACTCGGGCGCGAACCCTTCGACGTGCTGCGCCTCCTTCTTCAGGAAGCTCTCGGGGATGAACAGCGGGAAATAGGCATTGCGATGCCCCGTCTCCTTGAACTTGTCATCGAGGGCGCGCTGCATGCGCTCCCAGATGCCATAGCCATTAGGACGGATCACCATCGATCCCTTCACCGGCGAGTAGTCGGCGAGCTCGGCGCGAATCACCAGTTCGTTGTACCATGCGCTGAAGTCGTCGGCGCGGGTCGTGAGCTTCTTGTCGTCGGCCATCAGTCCGTCGGTCGTGAGGGGAGGCTACGGTCGATCCAATCTTTGAGGGCCGCATAGGCGTGCGCGTCGCCCTCCAGCAGCGGGGCAGCGGCGAAGTAGTGCTTCGGCGCCTCGCTGATCTTGCCGAAGAGTCCCTGCACCACCACCTGATCTTCACTGTCGAACGCGATCGCGGCACGGGCACCGGACTTGCGTGCTCCGTCGAGTTGATTGCGCGACGCCTGCGCCACGTACTTGTCGGCGCTCAGCGCGTAATCCACGCTCAACCCGGCACGACGGAGATGTCGGGCAAGCACGAGCGCGTCGGTGACGCCGTGGGCGAGGACACCATCGCCACCGACGATATACACGTCCGCGGCACTCCCCGTCGACGCAGGAACGAGCCCCCGCTCCCTGAGCAGTTCGCCAAGCACGACATCGCCCATGCCGAAGCCGAGTGCCGGGAGATCGACCCCACCCAAGGCGTGAAGCAGGTTGTCGTAACGCCCACCGCCGCAAATGGCGCGCAGTTCGCCCTTGGCATCAAACAGCTCGAACACCGTACCGGTGTAGTAGGCGAGGCCCCGGACGATGGTCAAATCCAGATCGATCCACGCGCCGTTCCCGAGCGCGTGGAGATGGTCGAGGTAGCGGCCCAACCGTTCGAAGTGCGGGGCGAGCGACTCGGAATGCGCGAAGCGCTCGCGGAGATCGGCCAGCCTACCCGTCTCACCAAAGGACATCACGGCATCGATGGTCGTGGGCACCAGGCCGGCGGCGGCCATCTTGTCGATGGACACCTGATGCGGCTGTCGCGCGAACTTGTCGAGCACCGCGTAGACCGTCGGGAGCTGCGCCTCGGCGACCCCGATCTCCTCAAGCAGCGCGTTCAGCAGGCGACGATCCGACACCCGGGCGCGGACATCGTCTGGCCCCAGCCCCAACTCGCGCATGATGTCGATCGCGACACTCAGCAGCTCGGCATCGGCCAGTTCGCTGGGCTCGCCGACGATATCGACGTTGAGCTGGAAGTGTTCGCGAAGTCTCCCGCGCTGCGCCCGCTCGTATCGGAAGAGCTGGGGCACCGAGAACCAGCGCACCGGCTTGCGGATGGCGTTCGCCCGCGCCGCAACCATGCGGGCGAAGGTCGGTGTCATCTCGGGGCGCAGGGTGACCTCGCGGCCGCCCTTGTCGACGAAGTTGTAGAGCTGGCCGACGATCTCGTCCCCGCTCTTCTTGGTGTACAGATCCAGCGGTTCCAGCGGGGGGCCGTCATACTCGACGAACGCATATCGACGCGCCACGCTCCGCCATGCACGGAAGATGTGGGCGCGCAGCGCGAACTCGTCTGGATAGAAGTCCCGGAATCCGGGTAAAGCGCCGGCAGCCATCCCGCAATTTACCCTTCGGTAGGGCTGACCTCCAGCCGCGCCATCGCATCCCCCACCGTGTGGAAGGATCCGGTGACCACCACGGTCGTCCCTTCTTCGCTCCCCCGGACCAGCGCACGGTCGAAATCCCGGATGACCTCCGCTGAAATCCCGCGGGACACCGCATACGCCAGGGGCTCTGGAATGTCCCACGCCCGGCTGGGCGGAGCAGTCGGCGCGTTCGTCAAAATTACATGATCCACCACGGGCTGCAGCTCCCGAAGGATCCCACGCCAGTCCTTGTCGGCGAGGACGCTGAGGACGGCGACCACCGGCCCCGGCGGGCGAACGGCCGCGAGGGTTCTGGCTAACACCCCCGCCCCGTCCGGATTATGGGCGACATCAAAGATGTAGCGCCCGACCCGCTGGAAGCGCCCCGGGAGGTGAACCCGTCCCAATCCGACCTCCACCTCCCGCTCCGTGGGACGAAACGGCTCCGGCAGGAGGTCGAGCATGGTCAGCGCGACGGCCGCGTTGGAGGCCTGGTGCGCCCCCAGCAAGGGGGTCCTGAGGCGGCGCCCGAAGGCGGGGAGGTCAAACGAGGTCCCTTCCGGCCCGACGTCGACGCCGAGCGGCCCCCCCTGGTCGTATACCGGCCGGACCGGCGTCGCGCCACGATCGTGTGCCAGACGGGTCAGCAACGCCCGAATCGCTCCCTCCGGCTCGCCGATCACCGCCGGGGTCGCGGATTTGAAGATCCCAGCCTTCTCCACGGCGATCTGCTCCCGCGTTCCCCCGAGGTATTCCACGTGGTCGATCCCGATGGTGGTCACCCCCGCCACCAGCGGGGCAACGACGTTCGTCGCGTCCAGGCGGCCGCCAAGCCCGGTCTCGATGACGGCCACGTCCACCTGCGCCTCGGCGAAGAACTCAAACGCCATCGCCGTCGTCGCCTCAAAGAACGTGGCGCCCAAGCGCTCGACCTCGGGCGTATGACGGTCAATGAACGCCACAATCCGATCCGGGGAGACGGGAGCCCCGTCGATCAAGAACCGCTCTCGGAAGTCGACCAGGTGCGGCGACGTGTACTTGGCGACGCGGAGCCCCTTTGCCCGCAGCACCGCCTCGACGGTGGCGCAGACGCTCCCCTTGCCATTGGTTCCCGCCACATGGATGGTCGGCACACGACGATGCGGATCGCCGAGCACGCGGAGGAACCCCTCGACGCGGTCCAGCCCCAATCGCCAAACACCGGTCGTACGCGCATACAGGAAATCCAGCGCGTCGCCGTAGGTCTTCAGGCCGACGCCCACCCGGTGGCCGCGGGTTTCCCGCTCATGTGCCGCAACAGTTGCCCCACGGTCTGCTTCATCCGGTGCCGGTGGACCACGCAGTCTACCATGCCATGGTCCAGGAGGAATTCCGCCGTCTGAAATCCCTCGGGGAGGTCTTGCCCTAGGGTCTGCTTGATCACTCGCGGCCCCGCGAACCCGATCACTGCTCCGGGCTCCGCCAGAATGGCGTCACCGAGCATCGCGAAGCTCGCACTCACGCCGCCCGTGGTGGGGTTCGAAAGAATGGACACGTAGGGGATCCCCCGTTCCGCGAGCTGCGACAGCACGACCGACGTTTTCGCCATCTGCATGAGCGAGAGTACCCCCTCCTGCATCCGGGCGCCTCCGGACGCCGAGATCACGATCAATGGGAACTTCTTCTCGAGGCTGCGTTGCCCGAGCCGGGCAATCTTTTCCCCGACCACCGAGCCCATGGACCCCCCCATGAAGGCAAAATCCATGATGGCAAGGTTCACGGGCATCTGATCCATCGTCCCGGTGACCGTGAGAATCGCGTCGCCGTCCCCGGCATTGGACCGGGCCTTCTTCAAACGGGCCGGATAGTCCGGGAAACCAAGTGGATCCTTGGAGCGCAGATCCTCCTCGGTCTCCTCGATCGTCCCGTCGTCGAGCAGGATCCGGGCGAAATCGATCGCGCGCAGGCGCCGGTGGAAATCGCAGCTCGGACACACGTTGCAGTTCTTGACGAACTTCTCACGGATATCCGTATGGCCGCACGACTCGCACTTCTCCCACACATCGGCGGGAATCTCGAGGCGTTCGGCGCGCGGCTTGCGCGGTTTCTTTTCTTTCCGGAACCAGGCCATCGTTGCAAGATGCGCGCGGAACGGACCGTGGGCAAGAACGTCGCCCCGCGCTGCCTCCCTTGACAGGGCCGTCGGCTCAGCTCACCAGCGCATCGGCCGGTCCTCGCCCTTCGGCCGAGAGTCGAACCAGGATGCCCACGGCAATCCACGACGCCAGCAGGAATGAGCCGCCGTAGCTGAAAAATGGCAGCGGAATGCCGGTGATCGGCATCAGATTGAGCGTCATTCCCACATTCTCGATCAGGTGCGTGATCCAGATGGATACCAGACCGAAGGCGACGAGACTCGAGTAGCGGTCGGTGGCGCGCGCGGCCACACGTGTGCACCGGAGAAACAGCACGAGGAACAGCCCCAGCGCGAGCGTCACCCCGATGAACCCCAGTTCTTCCCCCACCACGGACCAGATGAAATCCGTATGTTGCGCCGGAAGAAAGGCGAGCCGCTTTTGCGTGCCCTCGGTGAATCCCTTGCCCAGCCAGCCCCCGGACCCGATCGCGACCTGAGATTGAATCACGTGGTAGCTGGCCCGCAGTGGATCCGCCGACGGGTCCAAGAAGACCTTGAGCCTCCCCTGCTGATAGGGATTCAGCTTGTCCCACAGCAGTGGCGCGGCGACACCGAACGCGAGGTTGGCGATGACCACCGCCACCCCCTCCACGACCTCGGGTTTGTACCAGAGCACCAACGCCAGAATCAGCAGGAACCATGCCCCCCAGAGCCCCGTGTTGAACGCGAGCACCAGGCTGATCACGGGACTCGCCAGCAGCGTGAGGAGTTGCCAGGAGACGCCCCGCCAGAACAACATGGCAAAGTATATCCCGGCAAACACGATGCCCGTCCCGAGATCAGGCTGCAGCATGATCAACAGCCACGGCACGCCGACCACGAGCCCCGAAGGCCACAGATCCACCAGCGCATCCGGCGCTTCCTTCCGGTCGGACAACACGCGCGCGAGCATCAACACGACGGTGAGCTTCGCGACTTCCGACGGCTGCCCCAGCTTCACTCCCCCGATCGCCAACCAACTGTGATTGTTGCTCGCCCCCAACCCGCCTTTCCCGATGAAGATCAAGACGAGGAGCACGACACACGTCGCCGCGTACGCGGGCACGGTCAGGAAGTCGAGCACCCGCGAGGAGGCTCGGCTCGTGATCCACGCTGCGGCCAACCCGAGTACGAGCCAGGTGAGTTGTTGCCGCCACAAGTTCGCCACGGCGGTGGGATAGTCGGTCTGCCCGGCCGAATAGACCATCGCGATCCCGAACGCCGAGAGCAGGAGCGCCACGATCACCAAGGGATAGTCGGGGCGTCGGTCGCGCCTCACGGTCCCTCCGTCTGGATGAACTGCGCTGCCGACACCTTGAGGTAATGCTCGATGATCCGCGCTGCGATCTTGGCCGCGCGCGGGCCGTGCCCGCCAAACTCGAGCATGACCGCCACCACGATCTTCGGATCGTCCGCTGGGGCGAAGCCGACGAACCACGCGTGATCATTGTTGGGATCCTGCGAGTTCTGGGCGGTCCCGGTCTTCCCGGCAAGCACGACGCCCTGGATCTTGGCGCTTCCCGCCGTCCCGCGACTCACGACCCCCGCAAGCGCGTTGCGCACGCCACGCAACTGCGTCGCGTCCAACGAAAAGACACGGCTCCGGACGGCCGCGCCCTGCACAACCCGCGGCTGGGCGGCCTGACCGTCCGTGGCCAGCGCGGTGTAGAACCGCGCCATGTTCACGACGGTCTGGGAGTTCTCACCCTGACCGATCGACAGATTGAGCGACGCCGATTGATTCCACCCACCGGGATACTTGCGGTTGAAGTACGCCTTGTAATCCGAGTCCGGGAACTGCGGACGCATTTCCGCCGGCAGGTCGATGCCACTCCGCGAGCGCGATCCCAAGGAGATGCCGCCGGCGACCAACCGGGCGAGCCCGATCTTCAGACCGAGCTGGTAGAAGTAGACGTCGCACGACTGCTCGATGGCCTGCGCGAGCGTGACCGCGCCATGCCCTCGCTTGTCGTGGCACTTGAAGAACCGATTCCCATACTGGAATCCTCCCGTGCACGGGGTTGGCATCCGGTCGTCCAGCTGCGCCACTCCGAGCTCCATCCCCATGACCGCCGTGGCCAACTTCCACGTGGATCCGGGAGGATACGTGCCCTGGATCGCCTTGTTGTACAGTGGCTTCCGCTTGTCATTCATCAGCGACCGCCAGTAATCCGCCGGAATGCCGCCGGTGAATCGATTCGGGTCGAAGGTCGGGGCGCTGTGCAGCGCGAGTACCTCGCCGGATTTCGGCTCGACGGCAACCGCCGCACCGACCAGGGAGTCCCCGAACAACCCGTACACGTACTTCTGCAGATCCAGATCGATATTGGTCGGCAACGGAGGGGCGGCTTCCGGACTGAGCTCAGGCCGCGCTCCAGCCTCGCGCACGACACGCCCGAGTGCATCGACTTCGACGAACCGGACTCCTTCGCGCCCGCGAAGCCGCGACTCGTACCGCAGCTCGAGCCCTCCCTTCCCCACCACCTGACCGGCTTTGTATCCGGGGAACGCCTTCGACTGCAGTTGCGCCTCGCTAATCTCCCCGGTGTACCCCACGAGCGACGCGACGGCGGCCCCGTCGGGATACCACCGCTTGGGCGATGCCTGGATGATCAATCCGGGGAGCTCCACGCGGTGCTCTTCCAGTACGGAGACCAACTCGAAGGTCGCATCCGAGAATATCACCGCGGGACGATTGGGGTTGCGACGATACCGGCGCACCACAGCGTCTCGCTGCTCCGGCGACATCGGGATCGTCGCCCCCAACCGGCGGAGCGCGGCAACGAGTTGCGTTTCGCGTGGCGCCAAGAGCGACACGGTGTATCCAACCTGATCCTCGGCGATCACGAGTCCCTTGCGGTCGAGAATGCGGCCGCGGGGCGCGGGAATCGGTACTTCACGAAGGCGATTCTCGTCCGAGTGCAGAGTGAACTGCGCATTCTGCAGCACCTGCACCCGGAAGAAGGACCCCACCAAAAACGTGAAGATCAACGTCAGCAGGGCGCCGGCCACACGCCCGCGCTGCTGCACCGCATTGGGATGGAAACTCATCCCCGCTCCGCCGCTACCAACGGTCGCACGATGCCGAGCACGGCGATTCCCACAACGGCCGTCAGCGCCGCCGAGAGCGGTGCCCAGAGCAACGCTTGCGCCAGCAGCTCCCACCCGCGCACGCGATGTTCGGCCAACAGGAACACTGCGTCGAACGCCCAGGTGCCGAGAAAGACGAACGCGGCGTTCACACCGGCGTTATCCGCGAAGAACGCCGATTTCAGCCAACTCGCCCCGAACCCCACCACGGTCAGCGCGAGGGCGCCCGCACCGAAAGCCGCCGGCGTCAGCGAGTCCGCCATCAACCCGAGCCCGAAACCGCAAACCGCGGCGACTCCCGGCCGCGCACGGACCGCGATGATCAGTACCGAGAGCACCAGGAAATCCACGTTCACGCGCCAGCCCAACATCGGACGCACCGTGAAGTGCATGGCGATCAATACACACAGTAGTCCGTAGAACACCACACCCCTGCTGCGGCTCACGGCTTCCTCCTCGAGGCGGCCGACACCGGCTTGCCGGGCGGTGACGTCGACGTGACGGGAACGCCAGACGCGGCGAGCAGCGCCAGCGAGTCCGCCACACGTTGGCGCTCCAGCGCGGCCAGCGAATCCCGCGTCCGCGCGTTCAGGGCCTCGCCAACCGCGACGACGCTTCGCCGGGCAGAATCCGCCAAGGCCTCGATGTTCCAGACGCCGTCGACCCCCTGCTTGCTCTTCGACCGCGTCAGGACCATGACGGCGCCCAGGTCCGCGAATTTCACGGCTGGTCTCACGAGGTAGGTTCGAGCCCACGCGTCATTGGTCTTCAGTTCGTTGAGCACCGTTCCCACCGGAATGTTGCGGGGGAATACGCCGCCGGCGCCGGAGCTCACGATCAGCGTGCCGGGTCGCAACTGCGAGCGCAACGGCACACTCCGAAGCTCCAACAGGTAACGGTCGGCGCTTGGTCCCTGGTGTGACGTCACGATGCCGTAGGTGGCTCCATCGGCCGACATCGCACTGACACGAAAATCCGGATGCGGCCACAAAATTCCCACCGACAGCGACGGATCGGCCCGCTGTACCACCCCCACGATCCCCTGCGCGACGATGATCGGGCTCAAGGTCTCGACGCCAGCGCTCGTCCCGGCGGACATGGTGACGGTGTACTCATCGCCCAGCGACCGCCCCTGCAGAATCTCCGCCGGCACGAATCCCCATTTGACGGCCCCAGCCAATCCGAGCAACTGACGGAGTCTGGCGTTCTCGTCCTCGACCCCGCTAAGGCGTTCCGAACGGAAGGCAACGCTGTCGTTGAACCGGCGCGTCCCCTCCGCCGCCAGGAACGACCGCCGCGATATCTCCGCGCGCGCTTGCAGCGCGGCCGCCGGCGCAACAACGGTGGTTCGGAGCGCCGAGGCCACACGATCCCGCGTCGTCGCAGGTGCGACGAGACCGATCAAGGCGAGCACGGCAGCCCCCGCGGCGAGCGCGAAGTCGACTCTGGGGTCCGTTCGCTGCGGACGCGCCACGCGCGCTCAGGCCCTCAGGTGCTCAGGACGGACCAGTACTTCTCCTCATCGTCGAGGATGCGGCCGGTCCCGCGCACCACGCACGTCAGCGGATCCTCGTCCACGTGGATCGGCAGCCCGGTCTCCTGCGTCAGCAACACGTCGAGCCCGCGGATCAGCGCACCACCGCCGGTCATCACGATGCCGCGATCCACGATGTCGCTCGCCAACTCAGGTGGCGTGATCTCGAGCGCACGACGCACGGCATCCACGATCTGCTGCACGGGCTCCTGACACGCCTCGCGAATCTCCGCGGAGTGCACGCGCACGGTCTTCGGGATGCCCGAGACGAGGTCCCGTCCCTTCACTTCCATCTCGCGCTCGTCACCGAGTGGCGCCGCCGAGCCGATCTGGATCTTGATGATCTCGGCCGTCGGTTCACCGATCAGCAGATTGTAGCTCTTGCGCATGAACTGCACGATCGCCATGTCCAGCTCGTCACCGCCCACACGGATCGATGTGTCACTGACGATCCCCGAGAGCGCGATCACCGCGATCTCCGTCGTGCCACCCCCGATGTCGATCACCATGTTGCCGGTGGGCGTCTCCACCGGGAGTCCCACACCGATCGCCGCCGCCATCGGCTCCGCGATCATGAAGACCTCCTTGGCGCCGGCACCGAGCGCGGAGTCGCGCACGGCGCGCTTCTCGACTTCGGTGATGCCTGACGGCACGCACACGATCACGCGCGGCTTCACCTTGAACACATGGTTCTCGATGATCAGCGTCAGGAAATAGCGCAGCATCTTCTCGGTGACGTCGAAGTCGGCGATCACGCCGTCCTTCATCGGACGCACCGCGACGATCCCCTCGGGCGTACGACCCAGCATGCGCTTCGCCTCGAGCCCTACGCCCTTGATCTTGCGCGTCTCACGGTCCATCGCGACGACGGACGGCTCGTTGAGCACGATGCCCTCGCCCTGCACGTACACCAAGGTGTTCGCCGTGCCGAGGTCAACGGCAATGGCGTTGGCGGGAAAGAGCGAACCCGTCTTGAAGAATGGCCAGCGCATGATGAAAAGACTCGCGCGTTCGGGATCAGCGAACGGCTGAAGGAGCCCGAAAAGGGCGTTGTCGAATACCGCTTCAAGTTACCCGACACCACGGGACTGGGCAAGCAAACCGGCCGAGATCCGCGTCTCGATCCGTGACGACATGCGAAACGGCGGCCGGGCATGACGCCCAGCCGCCGTTCCACCAACCCTGCATCCGGACGCCGCGCTCAGGCGTTGCGGTCGAGGCACCCCTTGAAGTTGGGGTTGTTGAGCTCGTCCGCCGGGACGGGCAGATTCACGTCCCCACCGTACTGCGGCCCACGATAGTGGGTCCCGACCGGGAAGGTGTTGGCCGGCGTGCGCCCATACTGGCGGATCAAGCGGCGAAGGTCGCCAAGACGCTGGCCGCGGCTGAAGGTCCAGAAGGCCTTCTCCCGGAACGTCAGGTTGACGCGCGCGGCCGCGGTGCCCGGATCGGTCAGCGCCGGCAGCTGCGCGCCGGTCAGGGTGATCGTGCCAAGCTTCGGCGGCGTCGCCCGGATCGCATTCAACGTGGAGAGCCACGAGGCGGTGTTGCCGGCCGCCAGGAAGGCCTCGGCTTCGATCATGCGTGCGTCGACACCGCTGAGGATCGGCACCGTCGTGGACTGCGCCCACAAGGTCGTGGTGCGCGAGAAGGTGAATCCATCCTGCGACTTCACGGTGTCCTTGCCGTTCTGGATCGTGTACGACACGGGCACACGCGGGTCACCGGCCGAGCCGAAGGGAATCACGTTCGCGATCAGCAGGTTCCGCGCATTGCCTTCCAAGCTGTCGCCAACGGTGTAGCGGCGCTGACTCAACGGCTGACTCCACAGGATGTTGTCACCCGAGCTCGTCGCGAACGTGGCGTCGTACGAGTAGGTGGTCGCGATCCCGGAGACGAGGGTGGCCGCCGTCGCGTAGTTGCCAAGGCCCATCTGCGCCCGTGCCTTCGCGATCTTGGCTGCGGTGTTCACGCGCACAGTCGCCGCGTCCGTGGCCGACGACAGGCTGATCGCGGTGTCGAGCGACGCCGAAGCGATCGTGAAGACCTGCAGCACCGTCAACGGCTGCCCATACACGATCACCGGCTTGGATGCGTCGGTGAGCGGGATGCCGTTGCAGAAATCGGACGCCGCCTGCAACTCGGCGAAGCCGCGGACGAGGTACATCTCCGCGATGTTCGACGACGGCGTCGGCGCGAACGTGGTGAGCGATGCGATGGCTTGGTTGGCCGCCGTACGCGCACGCATGATCGTGCGGAACTGCGCCGTGACGGACGAGTTGCTCAACGTGATGGTGCGCTCGTCGGCTTCGTCGTTCTGAATGAAGGTCGAGCTGGTCGACCATTCGTCAGCCAGCAGTCCTCCAAAGAGCCACGAGCTCTCGGTACCCGCGGTCATGTCGCGCAAGCGCGAGAGGGCGCCCAGGCGCAGGCCGTTCGCGCCGTCGGCGTTGTTGATATCGGCCGGGTTGATCAGGTCGGGATCGGGGGCGCGCAGCAGCCCGTCCGTCACCGTCCCGTGGCAACCGGCCAGCAGCAGCAACGCCCCTACACTCAGGGCGAGCCGACGCCGGATGCTTGAGGTATTCATAATGGTCATCATGTGAGGGGTGGGCATTTAGAAGCCGAGGTTGAACTTCAGGATGAAGTAGGTCGGAGCGCCCATCGTCTGGAAATCACTCGGGTTGTCCGAACCGTCCGTCACCGTGTAGTCGCTCTCGGGGTCCACACCGCGGTACTTGGTCCACTTCCACAGGTTGCGCGCCGAGAGCGTGACGCTCGCGTTGCGCATCTTGAAGCGCGAGGCCTGGGCCTGCGTCAGGTTGTACGTCGCGGCGACTTCGCGGAGCTTCACGAACGCACCGGGCTGGAAGAAGCCGGCGATCGTCTGCGACGGATCGTTGAGCGTGGCGACGGCCATCGCCTGATCCTCGAACGACGCATCGGGGTTCATGAGCCCTTCGCAGTTCTGACGGCTCACGCAGCGGATACGCTCCGTGTTGTTGTAGTACCGGTTGCCACCGCGGTAGTCCAGCAACGCCGTGACGCGAACGCGCCGGTTGAACAGATCCATGCCGGTGGTCAGCGCGATGGACTGGTGCGGCGCGCTGTACCCCATGAAGGTCGCGACCGAATCCACGAACACCTCATTCGCCGTCGGGTTGGAGCTGTAGGTCAGGATCTTGTCGTTGTTCTTGTCTTCCCATCCGGTGATCTGACGGGCCCAGAGGCCGAACAACGGATAGTTCTCGAGCACGCGCGTCTGCGTGCCGATCTGCGGCGGGGTGCCGCCGAGACTCAACAGCTTGTTCTCGTTGTACGCCGCGTTGATCGTCACGTCGAGCCCGAAGTTCCGGGTATCGATGAGCTGACCCGTCAACAGCATCTCGACGCCGGAGTTCGCCACCGCGCCGAGGTTCATGCGCACAGTGGTCGACGCACCGGCCGAAGGCGCCACGATGGCGCTGATGAGCGCGTCCTTGGTGCGCTTCGAATAGTAGGTCAGGTCGAGGCTCGCGCGTCCCTTCCACAGGCGCGCTTCGAAGCCGGTTTCATACTCGTCCGTGAACTCCGGCTTCAGCGCCACGTTGCCCGGGGTCGAATAGACCACGGCCGGCACGTCAACGCCCTGGATGTTCGGGGTCGTCGCCGCGAAGGTGCGGAGCGCGTCGTTCGAGCCCGGCTGCACGCCAGCGGCACCATACGCGAGGCGCAGGCGCAGGTTGTCGAGCCAACGCGGGGCGTGGAACCAGCGCTCGTCCGAAATGATCCACGATCCCTGCAACTTGGGGTACATGACGTTCTGGAACTCCGTGCCGAACGCGCTGTTCTGGTCGCTGCGCACGGCCGCGGTGATGAACAGGCGGTCGTTGATGGCCGCCGATTCCTCCACGTACATGCCGAGCGTCCGGCGCAGGGTCGTCGACTCCGAGGCGCCGAGCGTGGCGCCGGCGTTGGCGGTCTGCGCACCAATCGGCAGGGTCGTGCCGGTCGCAGTGTTGCCGTCCTGCTTGAAGTCCACGTACTGCAAGCCCGCGGTGGTCTTGAAGCTGATCGACGACGTCACATTCCACGTCGCCGTGCTCGAGAGGTTGGCGGTGAAGTTGCGGATGTTCGCGCGGCCGTTTCCGGCGTAGCCGTCTCGGTACGTCGCGGTGAGCGGAGGACCTTCGCCGCGGAGGCGGAGATCGACGTCAACACGATCCGTCAGGTCGGTACCGATATCCACGCGATTCTGCAACCACGAGGTTGGACGCCAGTTCACGTTGACGCCGCCGATGAAGCGGTCCACGCCCTGCGCCGTCTTCTCCTGCCAGGTGTAGCCCGGCGTCCAGGCCCGGTAGCCGTTCAGCGGCGTGCCAGTCACAGCCACGGTGCCGTTGTCCTTGTAGCCCTTGCCGCCGAACACCTGCGAGCCGAGCCCCGCGGTCGCGTTGGATTCCAGCGTGTAGCGCTGACCGAGCGTCGTGAAGCCCATGCTGACGCCGACGTCGAGCTGCGAGCTGAGCGCCATGTTCAGATTGGCGCGGAACGACGTCTTGTCGAGCATGTTCGGCCGCTGCGTCCAATCGTGGATCACCGTATTGGACGCCGCGAAACGGTTCGCCTCGAACTCCGGCAGCTTGAGCACGCCGACTTCGTTTTCCCGCTGCACGGACACTGCATAGCGCACGATGTCCGTTCCGCCGGAAACGGAGGCACCGACGGTGCCACGATACCCGACGCCGAGCGGCGTCGCGTTGGGATCGTGCAGCGGAGCGTACACGCGCACCGAGTCCTTGAGGCAGGTGCCCGCCGAGATGGTCGGGAGCGCGCACTCACGGTAGGCGGTGGAGCCCGGCGTGTGGCCGGCGATCGTGAAGTTGTAGGGATACGTGTTGCGGTCGCTCAGCATGCCGCTCTCGCCGAACACGTTCCAACGCGCCGCACCGGCACGCCCCTTCTTGGTCGTGATGACGATGACGCCGTTGGTCGCGTCGGTGCCGTACAGCGTCGCCGCCGAGGGACCCTTCACGATCTCGATGTTCTCGATTTCGTCCGGATTGATGTCGCCCGTACGGTTCGGCAACGCGCCGCCCGTACCGAATGCGATGCTGCCGACGTTGCTCGACATGCGCACGCCGTCGATGATGTAGATCGGATCGTTGCCGAGCGAGAGCGACGAGGTGCCGCGGATACGGATACGGGCTCCGGCGCCGGTCTGCGTGCCCTGCGTCACGTACACGCCGGGCGCGCGTGCGCTGAGCACGTCGTTGAGGTTCGTGACGGGGGCCGTCTCCATCACCTTCGACACGTCGATCGACGACGTCGCATTGCCGATTTCCACGCGGCGCGTCTCACCGGTCGCGGTCGTCACGACCGGCGTCAGGTTCACCGCCACCGCCGAGAGCACGAACTCCAGCGTCTGCGTCGCGCCGGCGATGATCGTCACCGACTTCTTCTGCTCCGCATAGCCGACGCGGAGCACGCGGATCGTCTGCGGTCCGAGCGGGACATTGCGGAGCACCAGCTTCCCGTCCGCCCCCGTGAGCCCGCCGAGTGTTGTCGTGACCACGCCGATCTGCGCCTGTGCGACCGGATTGGACGAGCTGCCATCCACGACGGTGATGTTGAGTGTGCCTTGGGCGGACAGTCGTGCGGCCGTGCCGGCGAGCAACATCGCCAACACGCGCACTGCGCGACTGGTACGCCGGCGCCACGAGGGGAACCGTTCCATGCGATACACGTCTCCTGATAGGGTACGGGGGCGGGGGCAGGACTGTGCTGCACAACCACGTACATGCCCACGGTCACCCGAGGACATGCCTGCTGCAAATATCCGCCCGGAGAGCGATTCGTCAAGAACCGGAGGCGATTCCGGCCCCCCTCCCGTGACGCCGCTCCCAGCGATGCGATGAGGGCCCCGCCCGACCGGCCCATATCCGGTCAAACGAAGGCCCTCATACTCATGCGTTCCGAAAGCGCCGCGGGCGCCCGGCCCCGGCTCAGCCGAGGAACTTGCCGGGCTCGTGGTACTCCATCCCGAAGGCTTCGGCCACGCCACGGTACGTGATCTTGCCGTCCACGCAGTTGAGCCCGCGCAACAGCGCCGAATCCTCTTTGAGCGCCTGCTTCCACCCCTTGTTCGCCAATTTCATGGCGTACGGGAAGGTGGCGTTGGTGAGCGCCAGCGTCGACGTGCGCGGCACGCCGCCAGGCATGTTCGCCACGCCGTAGTGGATCACCCCATCCACCGTGTAGACGGGATTCTCGTGCGTGGTCGCGTGAATCGTCTCGACGCACCCACCCTGGTCGATGGCCACGTCCACGATCACCGATCCGGGCTGCATCATCTTGAGGTCCTCCTTGCGGATCAGCTTCGGGGCCTTGGCGCCCGGGATCAGCACGCCGCCGACCACGAGGTCAGCCGTCGCGATCTGCTCGAGCACGTTGTGCCGGTTGGAGTAGATCGTCGTGACGTTCGCCGGCATCACGTCGCTCAGGTAGCGCATGCGCTCCAGGGAGACGTCCAGGATGGTCACCATCGCCCCCATGCCGGCGGCCATCTTGGCGGCGTTGATGCCGACGATGCCTCCGCCGAGGATTACCACCTTGGCCGGCGCCACACCGGGTACGCCGCCCAGCAGCAACCCGCGACCGCCATACAGCTTCTCGAGGTACTTGGCCCCTTCCTGCACCGCCATGCGGCCCGCGACTTCAGACATTGGCGTCAGCAACGGCAGCTCGCGGCTCGGCAGCTCGACCGTCTCGTAGGCGATGCAGATCGCGCCCGAATCCATGTGCGCCTTGGTAAGCGTCTCGTCGGCGGCAAAGTGGAAATAGGTGAAGATGGTCTGCCCCTTCTTCATGCGCGGCCACTCGACGGCGATCGGCTCCTTGACCTTGATGATCATGTCGGCGCCGGCCCACGTCGTGTCGGCATCGGGCGCGATCGTCGCACCCGCGGCCACGTACTGCTCGTCGCTGAATCCGCTGCCGAGTCCGGCGCCCTTCTCCACGACGACCTTGTGGCCGGCGGCGACCAGCGCTTCGGCGCCGGCGGGGACGAGCGAGACACGGTTCTCGTTAGTCTTGATTTCCTTCGGGATGCCAATGTTCATGGGAATCGAGGTGTTCGAGTGATATTGGGTTGAGTGCGGCGCTCAGGTGGGCCCAAGGCTCACCAGCGTCTGCTGCTCCGGCGCGAAGAACGCAGCGCAACAGGCCGCTACGTCTTCCGGCGTGATGGCGTCGATCTTCGCCAGCACGTCGTCCAACCCGGCGTACGGCTCGCCGAACAACTCGACGGCCGCGGCACGGTACATCCGGCTGCTCACGCCCTCCATCGCCAGCGTGATCTGCCCCTTCACCTGCTGCTTCCCCATCGCGATCTCCGGGTCCGGGATCCCGTCCCGAACCAGGCGCGCGAGTTCTCCACGCACCGCCTCGATCGCGTGTTCCGCGTTCACCGGCGATGTTCCTAAATAGACCCCGTGCGTGCCGGAGTCCACATGGAACGACTGAAACGTATACACGGAATAGGCGAGGCCAAGCTCTTCGCGGACCCGCTGGAACAGCCGGGAGCTCATTCCGCCGCCGAGCAACGTATTGATCAGCACCAAGGTGTGGCGCCGCGGGTCGGCGTGCGGAACGGTCGCCGAGCCGAACACCACGTGAACCTGCGACCCCTCCCGCTGCACGCGGCGCTCCGACGGGGGCGCAGAGACCGGTGTCGGGGCCAGGGGGGCCTCTGCCGCTCCGGCCGGCACTTCGCCCCACCCCGTAGCCCCCAGAGCCCCGAGCAGGGCCTCGTGACTCAGGTTGCCGCTGGCTGCGACGACAATCTGCCCGGGCTGGTACGCCCGCGCGTGCAATCGGCGCAAGGCGTCGATTCCGATGGCGCCGACCGTCTCCCGGGTCCCAAGAATGGAATACCCGTACGGATGCGCCCCCCACAGCGCCTCGTTGTGCAACTCGAAGACGAGATCGTCCGGCGTGTCGTCCACCATGGCGATCTCCTCGAGCACCACCTTCCGCTCAAGCGCGAGATCTTCGCTCCGCAACGCCGGACGAAACATCACGTCGGCCATGACATCCGCCGCTTGCATCAGATGCTCGTCCAGCACGCGCGCCTGGAAGGCGGTGTGCTCGCGCGCCGTGTAGGCATCAAGAGAGCCGCCCAACGACTCGAGCGCTCCGGCGATCTCGTGCGCCGACCGGCGCGCGGTCCCCTTGAACACCATGTGCTCGAGGAGATGGGATATCCCCATCTCCTCTCGCGCCTCGTGCAGCGAGGCGGTACGCACCCAGGCCCCAAGCGCAACTGACCGCACCCCCGGAACGAACTCCGAGAGCACGGTCAATCCGTTGGGAAGCACGGTACGCTCCATCCCCCGCTCTGTCATGCGGCTGCGGTGCTGACCGAGGCGCGGCGCGCCATCGGTCAGCAGAACCTAGCGGCCCCGGCCACCACGACCGCCACGACCGCCACTCCGGCCGCCGCGATCCTGACGCTCACCACCGTCCGCACCGCCCTCGGCCCCGGCCCCCTCGGCGGCAGGCGCTGCCCCCTCGGCGTATGTCGACTCCGCCGGCGCGGCATCACCACCAGGCTTCGGCACCAGCGCCTTCATCGACAGGCGGAGGCGCCCACGCTCGTCACGTTCGATGAGCTTGACCTTCACGCGATCGCCCTTCTTGACCACGTCCTCGGTCTTCTCGGTGCGGCCCCACTGGAGTTCGCTGATGTGCACGAGTCCTTCCGTGCCCGGCATGATCTCGACGAAGGCGCCGAAGGCCGTCGTGCTCTTCACCGGTCCCTCGTACGTTTCGCCGACGACCGGCTCGGCGGTGATCGCCTGCACCATCTGACGCGCACGCTCCATCGCCTCGGCGCCGACGGCGGCGATCGTCACGAGACCGCTGTCGTCCACGGTCAGCTCGGCACCCGATTCTTCCTGGATGCCGCGGATCGTCTTCCCCTTCGGGCCGATGAGATCGCCGATCTTCTCGGGGTTGATCTGCACGGTGATGATGCGCGGGGCCCACGGCGACATCTCGGGACGCACCGTCGGGAGCGCTTTATCCATCTCGCCGAGGATGTGGAGACGCCCTGCCTTCGCCTGCGCCAACGCTTCTTCCATCAGTTTCAGATCGAGCCCCTGGATCTTGATGTCCATCTGGATGCTCGTGATGCCGTCCTTCGTGCCCGCGACCTTGAAGTCCATGTCGCCGAGATGGTCTTCGGTGCCAAGGATGTCGGTCAAGATGGCGTACTTCTTCCCCTCCTTGATCAACCCCATCGCCACACCGGCCACGGCGGCCTTGAGCGGGATGCCGGCGTCGAAGCAGGAGAGCGAGCCGCCGCAGACAGAGGCCATCGAGCTGGAGCCGTTGGACTCGAGCACGTCGGAGACGATGCGGATCGTGTACGGGAACTCCTCGAACGGCGGGAGGACGCCCTGGATCGCGCGCTCGGCCAAGTTGCCGTGGCCGATCTCGCGGCGGCTGGTGCCGCGCACCGGGCGGACTTCACCCGTCGAGAACGGGGGGAAGTTGTAATGCAGCATGAACGACTTGGTGGTCTCCTGCTTCTCGTCGATGCTGTCCATGCGCTGGACGTCGTTGGCCGTGCCGAGCGTCGCGACCACGAGCGCCTGCGTCTGGCCGCGCGTGAAGAGCGCGGAGCCGTGCGCACGCGGCAGCAGGCCGGTGTCGATCGAGATCTGACGCACTTCCGTCGGCTTGCGGCCGTCGACGCGCAGCCCGCTCGTCAGCACCTGATCGCGGAGTACGCGGTACTCGATGTCGCCGAGCACGCCGCCGATGAACGGGTGCTGTGCTTCCGGCAACTCGGTCTTGAGCGCGGTCTTGACTTCGTCCTTTACCTTCTCGACGGCCTGGATGCGCGTGTGCTTGTCCTTCTGGTTGATGGCCGCGACGATCTTCTTCTCCGCCTCCTTCGTGACGCGCTTCACCACTTCGTCAGGCGTCTCGACCTTGTCCCACGCCATCTTCTCGACGTCCATCTTGCCGAGGAGCTCCTCCTGGAGGGCGATGAGTTCACGGATGCCGCGCTGCGCGATGCCGAGCGCCTCGACGACGTCCTCTTCCTGGATCTCGAGCGCACCGCCCTCGACCATCACGATCGAGTCCTGCGAACCCGCGACCACGAGGTCCATGTCGCTGAACTCGAGCTGCTGGAAGGTCGGGTTGAGCACCCACTTGCCCTGCACGCGGCCGACGCGCACCGAGGCGATCGGGGCCGAGAAGGGGATCTTCGACGCGTTGAGCGCGAACGACGTGGCGACGAGGCCGAGCACATCGGCGTCATTCTCCTGGTCGGCGCTGACCACGTAGACGAACACCTGCACTTCGTTCTGGAAGCCTTCCGGGAACAGCGGTCGGATCGAGCGGTCGATGATGCGGCAAGAGAGGATCTCCTCATCACGCGGACGGCCTTCCCGCTTGATGAAGCCGCCCGGGATCTTGCCCGCGGCGTAGGTCTTTTCCTTGTACTCCACCGTCAGCGGGAAGAACGGCAGCGTCGAGCGCTTCTCGCTGACGGTGACCGTGGCGAGCACCATCGTCTCGCCGAAAGTGATGAGGCACGAGCCCGCGGCCTGCTTGGCCATGCGGCCCGTCTCAATGATAAGTTTGCGGCCCGCGAAGGTCCGCTCAATGCGATGCATCATGGGTGAATACGTGTGAGAATGGGGAATAACACAAAACGCGCGGGCCGCAGGATGCGTCCGCGCGAATCGTGTTACATGCCGGGATCAGTAACGCAGGCCAAGCTCGTCGATCAGCTTGCGATACGAGCCGAGATCGGTGCGCTTGAGATAGTCGAGCAGACGGCGACGACGGCCGACCATCTTGAGGAGTCCACGGCGACCATGGTGGTCCTTGGCGTGCGTGCGGAAGTGATCGTTGAGATAGTTGATCCGTTCCGTCAGCAACGTGACCTGGACCTGCGAGGAACCTGTGTCGGTGGGGTGCAGGCGATTCTTGTCGATCGCCGCGCTCTTTACGAATGCCATTGTCTGTACCTAAATCCTTGTCGGTCTTTTGGTTGTAGCTTGGAAACATAGCAAATCCCCACCGCAGCATCAAGGGGGTTCCGCCACGTTCCAGCGCCTTGTCGGAAGAGGTCCGACGCGCGCCTTCCTCCCTCGGCTCAGCCCTTCCCCAACAGGCTCAGGGCCAGCCCCTTCAGATCGTTGAACATCACGATCACGAACAACACGGCCACGGCCGCGATCCCCACCTTCATGAAGTTCTCCCGCGTCCGGCTACTGAACGACCCGCCCTTGATCCCCTCCGCGACCGTCAGCAGGACTTGCCCGCCGTCCAGCACGGGAATGGGCAACAGGTTCAAGACCGCCAGATTGATGCTCAGATAGGCAATCAACGCCAGCAGGGCCTCCCACCCACCCTGCGCCGACCGGACCGAGACCCGCGCGATCGCGATCGGCCCGCCCAGCTGTGTGACACTCACGGCGCCGCGGAACAGCCCGCGGACGATCCCCACAATCGACCCGGCCTCGATCCACGTGGTCTCCCACCCCGCCGCGGCCGCCTCCCCCAACGTCAGCGAGGCATGCGCGACCGTTCCACGGGGCCAGACGCCGACCTTCCCGACCCGCTCTTTGGCGCCGGTCTGCGCATTGGCGCCGTCAGCGGTGTCCGGCACCACGGTCAGGGTGACCGGCGCACCACCGCGCCGCACGTCGAGGACGATCGGCTTTCCCGCGGACGCGGAAACCACCGACTGGAAATCCGACCAGCTCTCGATGGCGGTGCCGTTCAACGCCACGATGCTGTCGCCGGGCAACACCCCGGCGCGGGCGGCCGGAAGGCCGACCACGAGCGAATCGACCACCGCGGGGAGGTAGCTGCGCCCCTTCACCGCATAGACGCCCGTGGCAATGCTGAACGTCAGGAGGACATTCATCGTCACCCCGGCCAACAGGATCACGACGCGGGCCCAGATCGGCTTGGACTCGAACCACCGATCCGACGGGACGGGTTTGGGTCCGTGCGGTAGCATCGCTTCCGGATCCCACCGCGGATCCTGCTCCGCGTGGGGGCGCGCCTCCTCATTGCCCCCCTCGAGCAGCGCGGCCGCCTCGTCCTCCTTGGACGCCATCCGCACGTACCCCCCGATCGGAAGCGCGGCGATCACATATTCGGTCTCCGCCCCCTTGGCACGCCAGCGCACGATCGCCGGCCCCCATCCCAGCGCGAAGCGGGGCGCGTAGACGCCGAGCGCCTTCGCCGCGAGGAAATGCCCGAGCTCGTGGACGAATACCACGATTCCCAGCACGATGATCGGCGCAAGCCAAGCAAGCATCAGTGAAGTTCCTGCACGAGTGAGCGCGCCGCGCGATCCGCGTCGCGCAACGAACCG
Organism: uncultured bacterium; assembly: GCA_963978095.1. Taxonomy (GTDB): domain Bacteria; phylum Gemmatimonadota; class Gemmatimonadetes; order Gemmatimonadales; family Gemmatimonadaceae; genus Fen-1231. The sequence continues at coordinate 26,228 of CAXBQP010000012.1, forward strand.
ATGCCGTCGAGGGGCCGATGGCCATGGGCAGCCAGCGCCGCGTCGATGGCACGCGGGATGCCGCCGAAGGTCAGGGAACCGTCGAGGAACCGTTGGACCGCGGCTTCGTTGGCCGCATTGAAGACCGCTGGTGCGACGCCGCCGGCACGCCCGGCCTCAAGCCCCATCCGGAACGCGGGAAACGCGTCCGTGCGCACGGCCTCGAAGGTCAGCGCCGCCGCGGCGACAGGATCGAAGCGCGTCACACCGTCGTCCTCGAACCGATCGGGATACGACAGCGCATACAGGATCGGGAGCTCCATCGAGGGGACGCCGAGCTGCGCGACGACGCTGCCATCGATGAACTCGACCATGGAGTGCACGATGCTCTGCGGATGCACCACGACGTCGATGCGGTCGTACGGCACGCCGAACAGGAAGTGCGCTTCGATCACCTCGAGGGCCTTGTTCACGAGCGAGGCACTGTCGACCGTGATCTTGCGCCCCATGCTCCACGTGGGATGATTCAGCGCATCCTTCAGCGTGGCATCGGCAATTCGGTCGGCCGGCCACGTGCGAAACGGGCCACCACTCGCCGTGATGATCAACCGTCGCACCTCGCTGGCCTGACGGCCCGCCAGGCACTGCAGGATCGCGGAGTGCTCACTGTCGACCGGCACGAGCTGCCCGCGGTTCGCCTGGGCCGCCGTCGTCACGAGCTCGCCCCCCATCACGAGCGACTCCTTGTTGGCCAACGCCACGCGCTTCCCCGCCTCCAGCGCGGCAAGGGTCGCTTCAAGCCCCGCGCTCCCCACGACGGCGTTCAGCACGACGTCAGCCGACGGATCCGTCGCCGCCTGCACCAACACCTCCGCACCGGAGTTCCAGTCCGCGGCCGCACCCTGCACGAGGCCCACGTACGCCGGGCGCCAGGCGGCGACCTGTTCGGCAAGCAACGTCGCGTTCGAATGGGCGGTCAACCCGCGCACGTGGAAACGATCACGATGCCGATCGATCACGCGAAGTGCCGCGGTGCCGATCGACCCGGTGGCACCGAGAATCGTCACGCCGCGCGTGGCGGTCGACGGGGTCATCTCGGGGCCGGAATCAGGAGCCAACTCAGCATCGCGAAGGCGAGCGGGATCGTGAAGACCAGCGAATCGATGCGATCCAGCATGCCGCCGTGGCCCGGGATCAGCGTGGAACTGTCCTTCACCCCGGCCTCACGCTTGAGCATGGACTCGACGAGATCGCCGACCTGCCCGCCGGCGCTCACGACGGCACCGAACAGCAGCGCGCCGTGCAGGGTGAGTCCGAGTTGCGCCACGGGGGGCAGCACGTAGCGGGTGTACACCACGCTGACGGCGATCCCCACCACGAGTCCGCCGACGGCACCGGACACCGTCTTTCCGGGGCTGACGGAGGGCATGAGTTTCCGGCCACCCACGGACCGTCCCACCACGAACGCGCCACTGTCGGTCAGCCACGTCACCAGTAACGGCAACGCGACGAGCGCCGCACCGGACGCGGCGCCGATGGCGTAGGGATGGTAGCGCAACGCATACGCGAAGCTGAGCGCACCGCCGGTGTAGACGATGCCGAGCAGCGTGCTGCCGATCGTCTCCATGGGCTTGCCTGCGGAGCCCCGCGTGAACAGCGCCACCGTGAGCAGCTCCAGGAACACGAGCATCAGCACGGTCAAGGAGGGGGTCCACCAGCCGAGCACGTTCGCGTGCGCCAGCAACGGAATCGCCGCGCTCAGCAGTACCCCGTGTCCGGTCAGCGGATCGCTGCCGGTGCCGCTGACCATTCGATAGAACTCGCGAGCAGCGATCCCGCTCGCGAGCGATAACAGGATGGCCAGCGGTGCTCCGCCGACGTACACGAGGTACACGGCGAGCGGCGCCGCGATCACGGCGAAGGTGACCCGCTTGGAGAGTTCAGACACCTGGCTCTCGCTCCGCGCTCGACGCGATCAGGGGCGTACGCGCCCGAATCGGCGATCCCGATTCTGATACTCCGCGATGGCTTCGTACAACTCACGTCGGCTGAAATCCGGCCACAGCACGTCGCTGATGACCAGTTCCGTGTACGCGACCTGCCACAGCAGGAAATTGGAGATGCGCTGTTCGCCGGAGGTCCGGATCAACAGGTCCGGATCCGGGCACCCGGCGGTGAACAGCTTGGCCTCGAACGCGGCGTCGTCGACCTGCGCCGGCGTCAGGCGCCCGGCCGCGACATCCTCGGCGAGCAAGCGGGCGGCGCGCGTCAACTCCGCGCGTGCGCCGTACGAAATGAAGAGATTCAGCCGGAGCGTGGAGTTGTGCGCCGTCTGCTTCATCACCCGGTCGACGGCGGAAAACGCCGGAGGGGTCAGCCGATCGAGTTCCCCGAGCATGCGGACTTGGACTCCCTGCTCCTCCAGCTCGTCCGCCTCCTTCTGGATGTACTCCTCGAGCAGCGACATCAGCGCCGAGACCTCGCCGGCGGGACGCCCCCAGTTCTCCTGGGAGAACGCGAACAGCGAGAGCACTTCGATGCCGGCCTCGATCGCCCCTTCGACCACCTCGCGCACCGCCTTCATGCCGCTCCGGTGACCCAGCGGACGGGGCAGCATGCGCCCACGCGCCCAGCGTCCGTTGCCGTCCATGATGATGGCCACGTGGCGAGGAATCGCCCCGTGCTGCTTGATCTGGTCGAGCAGACCGGCGGAGACGGACACCGTCACGGGGTCACGTCGCGCGACGCGATGGGAGGGCGCGGCTGGTCATCAGACTTCCATCAACTCCGCTTCCTTCGCCTTCGATGCGCCCTCGAGCTTGGCGATGAACTCGTCGTGCGCCTTCTGGAGGTCCTTCTCGGCGTGCTTGACGTCGTCTTCCGAGACGCCATCGAGCTTCTTGAGCAAGTCGCGCGCATGCGTCCGCGCGTGGCGCACCGCGATGCGCCCATCCTCGGCGTACTTGTGCAGCACCTTCACGAGGTCCTTCCGGCGCTGCTCGTTCATGGAGGGCAGCGGCACGCGGATCATCGCTCCCTGGATCGCGGGATCGAGACCGAGGTCACTCTCGCGGATCGCCTTCTCGACCGCCTTGATCTGCCCCTTGTCGAACGGGGTGACGATCAGCACGCGCGGCTCCGGCGCGGAGACTTGCGCGCACTGGTTCATCGGGAGGAACGAGCCGTACATCTCGACCTTCACCTGATCGAGCATGTTGGGCGAGGCCTTCCCCGAACGCACCGTCGAGAACTCGCGCTTGGCGGCCTCGACGCCTTTCTCCATGCTCGTGCGGCACTCCTTCATGATCGTCGCGATGTTGCTCATGAGACGAGGGTCCCCACCTTTTCGCCGCGGATCGCCTTGATGATGGCGCCGGGCTGGTTGATGTTGAGCACGATGAGCGGGAGCGCGTTCTCCTTGCAGAGCGTGATCGCGGTCTGGTCCATCACGCCCAGCTCGCCGTGCATGACCTCTTTGTAGCTGATGTGCGCGTACTTCTTGGCCGTGGCATCCTTCTTGGGATCCGCCGTGTAGACCCCGTCGACGCTGGTCGCTTTGATGATCAGGTCGGCGTTGATCTGGATGCCGCGGAGGACGGCCGCGGTGTCGGTGCTGAAATAGGGATTTCCCGTCCCGCCCGCAAAGATCACCGCGCGTCGCTTCTCCAGATGCCGGATCGCACGCCGACGGATGAACGACTCCGCCAGCTCCTCCATGCGGATCGCCGTCATGACGCGCGTATCGAGTCCTTCGCGCTCGAGAATGTCCTGGAATGCCATGGCGTTGATCACCGTGCCCAGCATTCCCATGTAGTCCGCACTGACGCGATCCATGCCCATCTTGGAGAGCTGCGACCCGCGCACGATGTTGCCACCCCCGATCACGAGGCCGACCTGTGCGCCCGTGTCACTGACGCGCTTGATCTCCTTGGCGTACTTGGTGACCATCGTGAAGTCGAAACCGACCCCACGCTCTCCGGCGAGCGCTTCGCCGGAGAGCTTGACCAGTACCCGCGGGTACCTGAGCGGCTTCTTGCGAGCAGCCATCCGAGCTTATGCCTCTCCCATCTGGAAGCGCGCGAAGCGCACCACCGACGCGCCCGGCGTCCTGGCCACGAGCTCCGCGATCGTGATGCTGTCGTCACGCACCCACGGCTGCTCGAGAAGCACCTTCTCCTTGAAGTACTTGTCGAGGCGGCCGACGACCATCTTCTCCGCGATCGCCTGGGGCTTCCCTTCCGCGGTGGCCTGCTCGATCAGGAACTGACGCTCCTTCTCGACGACCTCGGCGGGGACATCCGCCTTGCTGACCGCGATCGCCACGGTGGGGACGCCGGCGGCCAGATGCTCCGCCACGTCGTAGGCGCACTTGCGGCCGGCCTCGCCGGACACGCCCGCGACTTCGACCAGCACCGCGACCTTGCCGTTGAAGTGCAGGTAGCACCCGATCGCCCCGCGCTGCGTGGCGAAGCGCGCGACACGACGCAGCGCCACGTTCTCGCCGGTCTTGGCGGCCGCGGCTTTGACGACTTCGCCCAGCGTCTGCGCCTTGTCGTGGTGCCAGTGGCGGTTCATGAGGGCATGATCGGCCGTGATATCGGCGACGCCGTCGAGCGAAGTGTCCTCGCCGATGTGATGGGCGACGAGCTTGGACAGCGCGACGAACTCCTCGTTGCGGGCGACGAAATCCGTCTCCGAGTTGAGTTCGATGGCGACGCCCAGGGTGGCGTCATCGGAGACCCAGGCCACGATCTGTCCTTCCGCGGCCGCGCGGCCCGCGCGCTTCTCCGCCTTCAGCATCCCCTTCTTGCGCAGGATCGTCGACGCGGCCTCGGCGTCGCCGTTGGCCTCCTCGAGGGCCTTCTTGCAATCGCCCATACCGGCGCCCGTCTGGGCACGGAGGGCGGCGACCATGGATGCGGTGATCTTGATTGGCTCGGACATATCAGTCAGTCTGCTATAGTGGCGAGTGGACGGGCGCCGCCGACATTCGGGTGAATGCCGACGGCGATGGAAACTTACCCTAGGTGACGCGGCGGGACGAGAGCACCGGCCGGCGGGATTACCGCCGACCAGGGCCCGCCCCGGTTACTCGGCGGCGCCAGCGTCGCCTTCAGCGGCGTCGACATCCGCACCGCCCTCCTTGAGGCGGGCGGCGATCGCTTCCGGCTTGGCACGACGGCGGCGCGGGCGGCGCTTCTTGTCGCCACGGTCGCCGGCGCTCTCCTTCTCGGCGCCGCGATCCGACGAGTAGGTGTAGCTCTCCCCCTCCTCGACCTCTTCGCGCACCGGCGCTTCGCGACGGGCGTCGAGGATCGCGTCGCCGATGGCGGCACAGATGAGCTCCACCGAGCGGATCGCGTCGTCGTTGCCCGCGATCGGCACCGTGATCAGATCCGGATCGGAGTTCGTATCGCAGATGGCGATGATCGGGATGCCAAGCTTGTTGGCTTCGTCGACGGCGATGCGCTCCTTCTTCGCATCGACGACGAACAGCAGGCCCGGCAGGCGCCCCATGTTCTTGATGCCCGAGAGGTTCTTGGCCAGCTTGTCGCGCTGGCGCGACATCATCAGCTGTTCCTTCTTGGTGTAGTTCTCGAAGTCACCGCCCTCGGCGCTTCCCGCCTCGAGCTCCTTGAGGCGCTTGATCTGCTTCTTGGCGGTGCCGAAGTTCGTCAGGAGACCGCCGAGCCACCGCGAGGTGACGTGCAATGCACCGGCGCGCTCCGAATGACCCACCACGATCTGACCGAGCTGCTGCTTGGTGCAGACGAAGAGCACGTTGTCGCCGCGCAACACGACCTCGCGCGCCAGTTTCGTCGCCAGCTCGAGCTGCCGCAACGACTTCTGCAGGTCGATGATGTGGATGCCGTTCCGCTCGGCGAAGATGAAACGGCGCATCTTCGGGTTCCAGCGGCGCGTCTGGTGGCCGAAGTGGACACCGGCCTTGAGGAGTTCGTCGATCGTCGGGAGTGCCATGATGATTCCTTGCGTGTGGTTGGTATCGTCGGAGAGTGTCGTCGCCGGGAGCGACCGCGCCATCTGGCGCAGCACCCGCTCCCGACTCGACTCCCCTGAGGGATGTGGTACGTACGGCGGAATGTCCGGGGACTAGCGCTTGCTGAACTGGAACCGCTTGCGCGCCTTGGGACGGCCCGGCTTCTTGCGCTCGACCGCGCGGGCGTCGCGCGTGAGCAGACCAAGATCGCGCAGCTTGCCGCGGTAGTTCTCGTCGATCTTGACGAGCGCGCGGGCCACGGCGAGACGGAGCGCGCCGGACTGGCCGGTCGACCCGCCGCCATCGATGTTGGCCTTGACATCATAGCGGCCGAGCGTGTCGGTCGCCGTGAACGGCTGCTGGATGGCGCTCACCAGCGCCGGGCGCGGGAAGTAATCGCCGAGCGTGCGCCCGTTGATGTCCCACTTGCCCGTGCCGGCAGAGAGATACAAGCGGCAGACCGCTTCTTTGCGGCGGCCGATCGTGTGGATCGTCGTGTCGGCCATGTTACTTCGCCTCGCTCTTCGGGAAGGTGAGCACGGTCGGCTGCTGCGCGACGTGCGGATGGTTGGCGCCCGCGTACACGCGCAACTTCAGGCGCAGCTTCTGCCGGCCCAGCGCGTTCTTCGGGAGCATCCCATGTACCGCCTTCTCGATGATGCGCTCGGGGTGCTTCGCGAGCATCGTGGCGAACGGGGTCTGCTTGTCATGGCCCATGTAGCCGGAGTGCGAGAAGTATGTCTTCTGCTCCGCCTTTCGGCCGGTGACCTTCACCTTGCTCGCGTTGATCACGATGACGAAGTCACCGGTATCCATGTGCGGGGTGAACGTCGGCTTGTGCTTGCCGCGAATGATGCGGGCGATCTCGGTCGCCAGGCGACCAAGGACCATGCCTTCCGCATCGACGATGAACCACTGGTGTTCAATGTCGCTGGGTCGTGCCGTGTACGTGCTCATCAGCTCGGTGTAACGAGAGGTACCACGCCTCACCGGTGCGGAATGCAACCCGGGTCTCGGCCGCCAGTGAAGGCGTTTTGGGACAGACTCGTAAGATAGGCAAGGACTTAGCCCCGGTCAACCGCCCGCGAACGCCCTCCCCCCGCAGAATGATGCCGGCGCTATTCGAACTCGATCAGCAGGGCACCCTTCTCGACCGCGACCCCGGGGGTCGCGAGCACCTTCTTGACCGTGCCGGCGGCGGGGGCGCGGAGTTCGTTCTCCATCTTCATCGCCTCCATGGCGACGATCCCCTGGCCGGCCTGGACCGCATCACCCACCGCCACGGCAACTCGCACGATCAACCCGGGCATGGGTGCCGTGAGGGGGCGTGGCCCGCTGGCGGTTGCGGCCGCGACCGCCAAATCACGGATCGCGCGGGCGCGCTCGTCGAGCGCCTCCGCGCGGTACCGGCGACCATCCAGCGACAGCGCGTACGTCCCGCGCTCGCCGTCTCGGCGACCGAGCATCCGGTGGACCTCGCCGTCCACGCGCACGAGATGCACCGGCGTCCCCGGAAGGGCGTCGAGCGAGACCGGTACCGCGGGTCCGCCGTCCACGGTCGCCATTCCCTGGTCGAGCTCCACCTCGTGCCGCGCGCCGTCGATCTCCACGATATATCTCATGCGACCGCCTCCAGCGGCACGAGTTCGCAGACCGTCTCCACGTGCGCGGTCTGCGGAAACATGTCAAATGTGGTGAGCTGCGCGATCCGCCAGCCCGGAAGACGCGTCAGGTCGCGCGCCAGGGTGGCGGGATCACAACTCACGTAGATGATGGCACGCACCGATCCCGCCGCGTCGGCGAGCTGGGCCGTGACCCGAACATCCACTCCCGTGCGCGGCGGGTTCAGAATCACAACGTCGGCGGGGAGCGCCGCGCCGAGTGCGTCTTCGACGCGTGCGGCGATCGCGCGCGAACCCGCCGGCAGTTGCGCCGCACTCCAGGCCGTGGCCTCGCGATCCAACTCGATGGCGGTGACGGTCGCCCCGGTCGCGGCAATGCGCCGCGCAACCGCCCCGGCACCCGCGTAGGCGTCGATCACGGTATGTGGTGCGTGCCGGCGCACGGCGTCGACGACGAAATCCTCCAACTGCGCCGCAACCTCCGGGTTGACCTGCGCGAACGACGCCCCCGGCTCGGAGGTGCGGCGCCGGTCGCCCAGCAAGCGTCTCGTCCCCTGCTCCGGCACCCACCAGAGCGCAACCAGCGACGGAACCGCCGCGAAGAACTCCTCATGGGTGCCCCAATGCGAGCCCCCCTCGAGCACGAAGGTGGCCTGCTCGCCCAGCAGGCGGACGGCACCACGCAAGCGTTGCGCGGATGGCAGGTGTCGCCCGGCTGCGAGTACTTCGCGCCACAGCGCGATCAAACGCGCGTCGGCGATCGCGCAATCCACGAGCGCAAACACGCGGTCCGGATCGCCGTGCGCGTGGAGGCCGGCCACCCAGCCGTTCGCGCGTCGTCGCATGGCGAGCGTGAGCTTCCGGCGATAGCGCCACGGCGATGCCCCCCCACGGATCTCGGGGAGCGCCACGGTCCGCTTGCCGATGCGCGTCAGTGCGTCCTGCACGATCTGGCGCTTGGCGGCACGCTGCGCGTCGAGCGTCAGATGCTGCAGCTGACATCCGCCGCAGGCGTCCTGCACATAGTGTTCGCACGACGGTGCGACGCGCGCGTCCGACGGACGGAGTACCTCGCGCAGTACACCGCGCGCCATGCGCCCTTTGGGGGTGATCTCCGCGTGCACGAGCTCTCCCGGCGCCACACGCGGCACGAACACCACGAGCCCGTCGTGCCGAGCCACTCCATCGCCCCCCGCAGCGATCGATGCGATTTCCAGCAACGCGGTGTCCGGCATCAGCGACGCAGACCCTCGCGCCGCGCGAGTTCCGCCCATGCGGACACCGGCGCCGCTGAGGTGCTCGCCGGCCTCGCGGCTCCGCCCGCGACGGCCGGTGACGCCCCACCCGCGCGCGCACGGCGCTCCTCATCGGCGAGCAGGGCCGCCGCGATCGCCGCGGTGCGCACCTGATCAGGCGGGGCGGCGGCGCCGACGATCGACGGCAATCGTCGCTCCAGCCACTGGATCTCGATCTCGCCGCGCCGGAACTCGTCGTCCTCCATGACACGCAGATGGAACTCCCGCGAACTCTCCACGCCGTCGATGACCAGCTCCTCGAGCGCCCGATGCATGCGCGCCACCGCGTGCGCCCGGTCTTCGCCCCAGACAATGAGCTTGGCGAGCATCGGGTCATAGGTCAGACCGACGTCGCTGCCGGTCTCAACCCCAGAGTCCCATCGCACCCCGGGGCCGGAGGGGACGTGCAAGTAGCGGATTCGACCGGTCGACGGGAAGAATCCGTTCGCGGGATCCTCGGCCGTGATGCGGCACTCGATCGCCCACCCGCGCGGGACGGTCGGCGCGTCGAAGCTGATGGCCTCACCAGCCGCGATGCGCAACTGCCACTGCACGAGATCGATGCCCGTCACCAGTTCGGTGACCGGGTGCTCCACCTGGATGCGGGTGTTCATCTCCAGGAAGTAGAACGCGCCGTGAGCATCGAGCAGGAACTCGCAGGTGCCCGCGTTCACGTAGCCAGCGGCTTTCGCGAATCGCACGGCCGCGTCGCCCATCCGCTTCCGCAACTCCGGCGACACCGCGACGCTCGGCGCCTCTTCGATCATCTTCTGGTGGCGACGCTGCACCGAGCACTCGCGCTCACCCAGTGAGATCACGGTACCGTGCGCGTCGGCGAGAATCTGGATCTCGACGTGACGCGGCCCTTCGATGTACTTCTCGACATACACCGCATCGTCGCCGAAGGCGTTCAGCGCCTCGCGCTTGGCCGACTCGAGCGCCCCCGCGATCTCCTCAGCGCTTCGCACCACCCGCATCCCCTTCCCACCCCCACCCGCCGCGGCCTTCAGCAGCACCGGGTATCCAAAGCGGGCAGCCGTCGCGCTGGCCTCGGCGGCATCCCGCAAGGGCTCGGTGGTTCCGGGAACGATCGGCACATCGTGTGCGGTCGCCAGTTGACGCGCCGCCGTCTTGCTGCCAGTCGCACCAATGGCCTCGGCCGGCGGTCCGATCCAAATCAGTCCGGCCTCACGGACCGCACGCGCGAACCATTCGCGCTCGGACAGGAACCCGTACCCCGGATGGATCGCGTCCGCCCCCACACGCTGCGCGACCTCGATGATGTGATCACCCTTCAGATAGCTCTCCGACGACGGCGCCGGGCCGATCCGCACGGCTTCATCGGCCTCTCGGACGTGGGGAGCCGACGCGTCGGCGTCCGAGTAGACCGCCACCGAGGCGATCCCGAGCTCGCGACAAGCCCGGACCACACGCAGGGCGATCTCGCCGCGATTGGCAATGAGGACTTTGCGCAGCATCAGAGCGGGATGTTGCCGTGCTTCTTCGGCGGATTGGTGTCGCGCTTTCCCTGCAGTGATTCGAGGGCGTCGATGAGCCGCGGACGGGTGTCCCGTGGATCGATGATGTCATCCACGAAACCGCGACTCGCGGCCACGTACGGATTCGCGAACTTCCCCGAGTACTCGGCAACCTTTTCCTCGGTCGCGGTCACGGGGTCGGCACTCTCGGCGATCTCCTTCTTGAAGAGGATCTCCACGGCGCCCTTGGGCCCCATCACCGCGATCTCCGCCGTCGGCCACGCGACATTGAAGTCCCCGCGAATGTGCTTTGAGCTCATGACATCGTAGGCACCGCCATACGCTTTGCGCGTGATCACCGTCAGCTTGGGTACGGTGGCCTCGCAGTAGGCGTACAGCAGCTTGGCGCCATGCTTGATGATGCCGCCGTGCTCCTGCGCGAGTCCCGGGAGGAAACCGGGTACGTCCTCGAAGGTCACGAGCGGAATGTTGAAGCAGTCGCAGAACCGGATGAAGCGCGCCGCTTTCACGCTGGCGTTGATGTCGAGCACCCCCGCCAGGACGGCAGGCTGGTTCGCGACGATGCCGACGCTGTACCCGCCAAGGCGCGCGAATCCAACGATGATGTTGGGGGCATAATCCGGCTGCACCTCGAGGAACTCGCCGTCATCGATCACGCGCTTGAGCACCTCATGCATGTCGTACGGCTTGTTCGCGCTGTCCGGGACGAGGTCGAGCAGGGATTCCTCACGACGATCCCGCGGATCGGTACCGGCGCCACGCGGCGGCGCGTCGACATTGTTGCTGGGCAAATAGCTGAGCAGCGTACGGATCTGCTCGAGGCACTCGAGTTCGCTGCCGCACGTGAAATGCGACACGCCACTCGTTCCGCCGTGCGTCTCGGCACCGCCGAGCTGTTCCATGGTGACGTCTTCGTGCGTGACCGTCTTCACCACATTCGGACCGGTCACGAACATGTAGGACGTGCCACGCACCATGAAGGTGAAGTCGGTGATCGCCGGGCTGTACACCGCGCCGCCGGCGCAGGGGCCGAGAATCGCCGAAATCTGTGGCACCACGCCACTGGCCATCGTGTTCCGCAGGAAGATGTCCGCGTACCCGCCGAGCGAGACGACCCCTTCCTGGATGCGCGCGCCACCGGAGTCGTTCAGCCCGATCACCGGCGCGCCATTCCGCATGGCCAGCTCCATGATCTTGCAGATCTTCTCGGCGTGCGTCTCCGAGAGCGAGCCGCCCAGGACCGTGAAATCCTGCGAGAACACGTACACGAGACGCCCGTTCACTTTGCCGAAGCCGGTGACGACGCCGTCGCCGTACACGATCTGTTCGCCGAGTCCGAAGTCGGTGGACCGGTGCGTGACGAACCGATCGAGTTCGGTGAAGGATCCTTCATCGAGGAAGGCGTCCAGCCGCTCGCGGGCCGACAGTTTGCCCTTGGCATGTTGGGCCTTGAGGCGCGCCGCCCCTCCTCCCTGCTCGGCTTCGGCGCGGCGGCGCTCGAGCAGGTCCAGTTTCTCTCGCATCGACATGTGTCAATAGTAGGGGCAGGCGCGGATTTTCGCACCGCTCCCCCCGCGCCGCTCCGCAGCACCGCTCGCGCGCGCGGCGCCCCCGTCCGTAAGCCGGCGCCCGAGGGGGCCGACTTCCCGACGCGTTCACGGGGACGGCGGTCTGCCGGGCGGGGGCGACATGCAACGACGGCCCGGAGCGCGTCGCTCCGGGCCGTCGTCCGAACTGCGGTCGTGCTGTTCGGTGCTACTCGGCGTCAGCGATCTCGTCGAGGTTGACCGGCACTTCCACGTTGTCGCCGTCCTCACTGAAGACCTTGCTCGGCGTTTCCGGACGCGGAGGCTGCTCCTCGGGGATCGAGGTCACGGCCAGCACGATGCGGCGGTGGATCGGATCGACCTCAAGCACCTTCAGCTCCAGGTTCATCCCTTCCCACGCGATGTCGGCCGGGCTGGCGATCTGCGCGTTGCTCGTGTTGAGCTGCGAGATCGGCACGAAGCCTTCGATGTCGTTGCCGACATCGGCGACCACGCCCTTCTCCATCAGACGGACGACCTTGCCCTTCAGGTCGGTGCCGACCGGATAGTTCTCGCCGATCTTGAGCCACGGATCCTCCTCCGCCTGCTTCAGGCCGAGGGAGATGCGCTTGTTGTCGCCGTCGATGTTCAAGATCACCACATCGACTTCGTCCCCCTTCTTGACGACTTCCGACGGGTGCTGGACGCGCTTCGTCCAGGACATGTCGGAGATGTGGATGAGGCCGTCGATGCCCGGCTCGATCTCGACGAAGGCGCCGAAGCTCGTGAGGTTGCGGACCTTGCCACGGATGCGCGTGCCGACCGGATACTTCTGCGGCAGCACCATCCACGGATCCTGCTCGGTCTGCTTCATGCCGAGCGAGATCTTCTCCTCGTTCGGATCGACCTTGAGCACCACCGCGTCGATCGCCTCGCCAATGGAGACGAGCTTCGAGGGGTGGCGGACGTTGCGCGTCCAGCTCATCTCGCTGATGTGCACAAGCCCTTCGATGCCCGGCTCGAGCTCGATGAAGGCGCCGTAGTTCGTGATGCTGACGACCTTGCCCGCGACGCGCGTGCCGACCGGGTACTTGGCGGCGACGTCCTTCCACGGGTAGCTCTGGAGCTGCTTGAGGCCGAGCGAGATGCGCTCGCGCTCCCAATCGATGTCGAGGACCTTGATCTCGAGTTCCATGCCGATCTGGACCATCTCGCTCGGATGCGAGATGCGGCCCCACGACATGTCGGTGATGTGGAGCAGGCCGTCGACACCGCCGAGGTCGATGAACGCCCCGAAGTCGGTGATGTTCTTGACGACGCCCTTCCGCACCTGATCCTTCTCGAGCTCCTTCATGAGCTTCTCGCGCTTGCCGGCGCGCTCGGTCTCGAGGATCACGCGGCGCGAGACGACGATGTTGCGGCGACGCTTGTTGAGCTTGATGATCTTGAACTCGTAGCGCTGGCCAAGGAGTTCGTCGATGTTCGGCACGCGACGGAGCGCGATCTGCGAACCCGGGAGGAACGCATCGACGCCCATGAGGTCGACGACGACGCCGCCCTTGATCTTCTTGACGAGCGTGCCCTCCACCGGCTGGTCGGACTCGTACGCGACGCGGATCCGCTCCCACACGCGCATGAAGTCGGCCTTCTTCTTGGACAGGACGACGCTGCCTTCCTGGTCTTCGAGGTGCTCGAGCAGGACTTCGACCTCGTCACCGACCTTGAGGTCCGGCATGTCCTTGAACTCTTCGAGCGGGATCGTGCCTTCCGACTTGAAGCCGATGTCGAGCACGACCATGTTCTCACGCACTTCCAGCACGGTCGACTTGACGATCTCCCCTTCCTCGATGGAGGCGAGGGTGCCGTTGTACATGTCCATCATCTGCTCGTACTCGTCGGACGTGTACTCGTCCTCCTCGTAGAGCTCGGGGCGGCGATTGGCGAGTGGGCGCAGCTGCGCCTTTTGGAGGTCGCGCTTCTCGCGAGCGGAGAGCGGGCTCACGGGCGCGTCAAGCAGGTCGTCGGTCATGGGTCCTGAGTCGCGGAGGGGATCGGCTCGCCGCGACGGCGAGGATACGGGTGAACGCACAAGGCTCTGGCAGATTTACCAGAGCCTTGCAATATAGCCGAGCTGTCCGCGAAAGGTCAACGACCCCCAACTCGTTGTCCCCCTAGGGTTTCCGCCGCTCCCGCTCCCGGTCGCGCACCCATGCCACCACCTGGGCGACCTGCTCGGCCTGCGTGATGCCGCTCGTGTCGAGCCACACGGCGTCCGCGGCGGGGCGCGTTTGCTCGCTGTCCTTGCGATCGCGGGCTTCAAGTTCGGCCGTCTCCGACGTCAGCTCGGCCGATGTCGGTGGCCGACCCGTGCGCTGCAGCACCCGGCGCCTGGCCCGCTCGCTCGCGATCGCCACCAGCCAGACTTTGAGCGTCGCGTCCGGGAAGACCGTGGTTCCCATGTCCCGGCCATCCGCGACGACCGCGTGCGCCGCCGCCGTCGCCTGCAGCGTCCGGTTCACCCACCGCCGAACGTGGGGCATCTTCGCGACCAACGACACCAGCGCCGTCACGGCATCACCACGCAGCTCCTCCTCACACGCCGCCCCATCGACACGCGCGGCGAAGGTCGTCGCGCCCGGCGCCAATGTGACGCGCGCCGCCGCCTCGAGCACCGACTGCTCGGTCCATTGGTCGGGGTCGCCGCCGGTGCGCAGTCGCGCCGCGGTCACTCCGCGGTACAGGGCACCCGAGTCGAGATGGCGGGCGCCCAACGCCTCAGCGACCATCCGTGCCGTGGAGGACTTGCCGGACGCGGCGGGGCCGTCGATGGTGACGGTCAGCGAACGATCAGCGGGTGACATGCGCGAGCACCTCCCAGAATCCGGGGAATGAGACGATGGCGCAGTCACGGTCATCGATCTCGATCGCGCGGCCGGAGACGACGGAGAGCACTCCGAACGCCATCGCGATGCGATGATCGCCGTGCGTCACGACGCGCCCCGCAAGCGGTCGATCCGAGCCGCGCACCACGAAGCCGTCCGGCAACTCGTCGGCATCCACCCCGACGGCTCTCAGATTCCGCACGACCACGGCGATACGATCGCTCTCCTTGACCCGCAGTTCGCCGGCCCCCGTCACGCGCGTCTCGCCCTGCGCGCGCGCCGCCACGCAGGCCAAGATCGGCAACTCGTCGATGAGCGACGGCACCTCCTGCGGCTCGATTGTCGTGGCGCCGAGCACTCGGGGGGAAACCACGAGTCGCGCCACCGGCTCTCCCCCGACGTCGGCGAAGTCCTCGAAACCGATCGAGGCGCCCATGCGCGTCAGGACATTGAACGCGCCGGTCCGCGTCGGATTGATGCCGACGCTCTCGAGCTCGATGGTGCCGCCGCCCGACATGGCAGCCAGCGCGGCGAAGAAGGCCGCGGATGACGGATCGCCGGGAACCTCGGTGTCCAATGGGAGAAGGGTGGCGCCGGGCACCAACGCGATGCTCCCACCCTCACTACGCACGTCGATGCCGCGTGCCCGCAGCATGCGCTCGGTGTGATCGCGCGTGTCGGCCGGCTCGTGCACTTCCACCGGGACGTCCCCCACGAGCCCGGCCAGCAGGATCGCGCTCTTGACCTGCGCGCTAGCGGTCTCCGAATGCCACGTCAGACCACGGAGCGGCCCGCCGTGGATGGTCATCGGCAGTCCGCCATCCGTACTCGGCGCGATCGTCGCGCCCATGGCCTGGAGCGGCGCCGCCACCCGCCGCATGGGGCGCCGCGACAAACTCGCATCGCCGACCAACGAACTGGTGAATGGCGATGCTGCGAGAATCCCCGCCATCAGACGGGCGGTGGTCCCGCTGTTCCCGCAGTCCAGCGGCGCGGCACTCGTCCGGAGGCCGGAGCGCCCGACGCCGGCGATCGAGACGGTTTCACGATCGAGATCGGGAATCGGAACGCCGAGCGACCGGAGCACCGCCGCGGTGGAGCGCACATCGGCCGAGGGGAGGATCCCGCGAACGGTCGATGCGCCCTCGGCGAGGGCGGCGAGCATCAGGGCACGATGCGAGATCGATTTGTCGCCCGGTACGCGGATCGAACCGCTGACGCGCGGTGGGCGCGCACCGGGCGAGGTCACCGCAGCCAGCCTTCCAGCGCGGTGGCGAGATCGGTCTTCTCGTCGCGGTACTTCACGATGACGGGCGTCTGCACCGCGAGTCCCTGCTCGACGCCCCAGGAACCCTTCACGCTCCGGGCGCCCGGTACGACGACGGCGCCCGCCGGAATCTCCAGTGGGGCGTCCGCCGTGGCGCGATAGACGGTTTCGCGCACCAAGTCGTAGACGGGCGTTCCGCGTGTGAGGACCACGCCGGCTCCGATCACCGCCTTCTCACGCACGACGGTGCCCTCATACACGCCGGTGTTGCCACCCATGATGACATCATCCTCGATGATCACCGGGCTCGCGTTCACAGGCTCGAGCACACCACCCACCTGCGCCGCCGCGCTGATGTGGCAGCGCGCGCCGATTTGCGCGCACGACCCGATGAGCGCGTGCGAATCCACCATCGTACCGGCGCCGACATGTGCCCCCACGTTGATGAACATCGGCGGCATGCACACGACGCCGCTGGCTACGTGGGCGCCGCGTCGGATCGTCGAACCGCCGGGGACTATTCGAACCCCGTGTTGGACGTCGAAATGCTGCGGCGGGATCGTGCTCTTGTCGACGAACGAGAAGACACCGGTGCTCGGCGACAGGTCGACCATCGTGCCGTACCGGAAGCCGACCAGAATCCCCCGCTTCACCCATGGCACCGCCTGCCACCGTCCGCTCGCATCCCGGGTTGCCGAGCGGAGCGTGCCCGACTCGAGCGCGGCCAGCAAGGACTCGATGACCGCCACCGCGTCCTCCGGCGTCGGCGTGCCCGCGGGGAGCGCCGCGAGTTCGAGGATCCGCGTTTCCAACTGCGTCGGCGGGAGACTCATGCGGAGAGCGCTCCGGCTTCGACGAGGGATGCTCTCAGCGCCGGTTCATGGGACGTGCTCATCGACACCAGGGGCAACCGCAGATGGTTGCCGATCCGGCCCATCATCGCGAGTGCGGCTTTGATGGGAATTGGATTGGATTCACAGAACGCGGTCTGGCAGAAGGCATGGAGGCGCAGGTGCACGGCCCGCGCCTCGTCGAGATCCCCCGCGCTGGCCAGGTTGCACAAGCGTGACATCGCGGCAGGGACCGCGTTGGAGACGACCGAGATGAGTCCATGGCCGCCACCGGCGATCACGGCCAGCGTGAGCCCGTCGTCGCCGGAGAGGGTCCGAAAGCCGGCCGGCGCATGCCGGATGATTTGCGTGATCTGCGCCAGATTGCCTGACGCCTCCTTGACCGCCACGATGTTCGCGTGTTCGGCGAGCGCGAGCGTGGTCTCGGCCTCGATATTGCTCCCCGTACGTCCCGGGACGTTGTAGACCACGATCGGCAGCGGCGACGCATCCGCGATGGCGCGGAAATGCGCGAGGATCCCGCGCTGCGGCGGCTTGCTGTACATGGGCGACACGTGCAGCAGGTGGGTCGCGCCTTCGGCCGCCATCGCTTTGGAAGTTTCGATGGCGACCCGCGTGTCATTCCCGCCAGCGCCCGCGATCACCGGCACGCGGCCTGCCACGGTCTCGACCGTGAGGCGCACCACCCGACGGCGCTCGGCAAGTGAGAGCGTCGCCGCCTCGCCTGTCGAACCGCACGGGACGAGACCATGGATGCCTTCGGCGACCTGCCAGTCCACCAGTGAGGTGAGCGCCGCTTCGTCGAGCGCACCGTCGGGGGTGAACGGGGTCACGAGCGCAGTGGCGCAACCACTCAACGAGAAAGAGGTCATTCGGGAGCCGGAAAGAGATGATCCAACGTGAACACCCCGCGGCGCCCGTTCAGCCAGCGCGCGGCATGCAGCGCGCCGGCCGCGAAGACGCGGCGATCTCGGGCAACGTGCTCGAGCGTGATCTGTTCGAATGGCGCATCGAAGACGAATGCGTGCGTCCCGGGCACGTGTCCGGTGCGGACACTCGTGACGGGAATCGTGCCGCCCCACGCCGCGGCCGCACGATCCGCAAGCAGTCGAGCGGTGCCCGAGGGCGCATCCACCTTGGCGCTGTGATGGGTTTCGAGCAGATGGGTGTCGAATCCCGCGCCAGCCTGCGCCACGAGGCGCGCCGCGTATTCCGTGATCCGCGTGAAGAGGTGCACGCCAAGCGAAAAATTCGGTGCCCACAGGAAGGTCCCCGTGCCACCGCGCACCGCGTCTTCGATGCGCCGACGCTCGTCGTCCCATCCCGTGGTGCCGCAGACCACGGCGCAGCCGGCCGCGAGGCACTGGCGCACATTGACGGCGGCGGCCGAGGGTTCCGTGAACTCGATCGCCATCGTCGCCCCGTTCAACACCGCGGGAGTGATCCCGGCGGCCGCGACGTCGGCTGCGCCGAGCAGTGCCACGACCTCGAACCCGGCCTCGGGCGCGAGCGCCGCCACGGCACGCCCCATCTTCCCATCGCCGACGACCGCAAGTGCGATTCGCGTCATACCGCGGCTCCGCCGAAGAACTCCTGATGCAACAGGCGCATCACGGGATGTACCTTCGCATCGTCGACGATCAGGGTCAGATTGATCCCCGTCGAGCTCAGCGACACCATGTGCAACCGCTCGTCACCCACGGCCCGGAGTGCACGGGCCATGCTCGGCGAGCTGCCGCCGAGCCCTGCCCCGACGAGCGCGACGATTCCGCGGTCGCGTTCGATCGACACCTCCCCGAACCGCCGAAGTTCGTCCACGGCCTTTCCGAGCGCGGCGTCATCATCGACGGTGAGCGACACGCTGACCTCCGAGGTGGCGACGACGTCCACCGAGATTCGGTTCCGGTCGAAGACTTCGAAGATCGCGCGCAGCGCACCCGGCGTCCCCAGCATCTGCGGCGACCCCACGCGCACCACCACGACGCCTCGCTTGCCGGCGATGGCGCGCACCGTGCACGGCGGCGCGTCGCAGGTAATGCGCGTCCCGACGGCCTGCGGTCGCATGGAGTTGAACACGTACACCGGGATGTCGCGATCGACGGCCGGAGCGATGGTGCTGGGGTGCAACACCTTCGCCCCGAAACTCGCCAACTCGGCCGCCTCGTCGAACCGAATGTGCTCGATCAGCTGCGCCCCCTGCACCACGCGCGGATCCGCCGTGAGCATGCCGTCGACATCCGTCCAGATCTCGATGGCGTCAACGTCGAGCGCCGCACCGAACAATGCGGCGCTGTAGTCGGACCCCCCACGACCGAGCGTCGTCGTGATCCCCGCGCTGGTGGCGCCCACGAATCCCCCGACGACGGGAACCTGTCCGCTCGCGACGATCGGCGCGAGGTACTCCCGGCACGCGTCGGCGATCGCGGCGGGCTGTGGAGCGGCACGACCGAAGTCGTCGTCGGTGATCATGACCCGTCGCGAGTCGACGACCACACTCGGGATCCCCATTCGGGAGAACGCCGCCGCGCAGATGGGTGCGGACAGGCGCTCGCCCATCGACGCCACGGCATCCATCGAGCGGGGCGTCGCGAACCCCAGCACGGAGAGTGCTTCCGCCAGATGCGCCAGCTCGTCGAACATCATGCTGGTCTCCTGGCGCAGGTCATCCGCCTCCGCACCGTTCCCCAGCAGTTCGACGATCGTCTGCAGGTGACGCTCGCGCAGCTGTTCCACGCGCTCCAACGCGGACACCAGGTGGCCCGCCGACGCCTCCTCTGCCGCCTCGAGCAACGCGTTGGTCGTCCCCGCGAGCGCCGAGACGACGATCACCGGCGCGCGCCCGAGCCGCCCGCGAACAATCTCGCCGGTTCGGCGGATTGCGGCTGCATCGGCCACCGAGGTACCGCCGAACTTGGCGACGATCATGGCGACACACTCCGCGGGATGGCACCCGTTGCCACCAGCACCTCCGCGTTCAGAATCGAGCACCCGGCCGCACCCCGAATGGTGTTGTGACTCATGGCGACCAGCTTCAGGTGCAGAATCGGGTCTTCGCGCACCCGGCCCACGACCGTACCCATGCCGCGCCCTTCCATCACGTCGCGCCGGGGCTGCGGACGATCGGGTTCGTCGCGGAAACGAATCGGCATCCGTGGCGCCGACGGAAGCCCCCGTACCAAGGGGTCGCCGGTCCACTCGCGGATCACGGCGATGGCCTCGGCGACCGTCGGCCGCGTCTCGAAGGCGAGCGACAGGCAGACGGTGTGTCCATTCTCCACCGGCACCCGATTCGCGTGCGCGCTCACGACGAACGGCGCAGGCGTCACGGACTCGGCGTCGAGACGTCCGAGCAGCTTCTGCATCTCACGCTCGATCTTCGGCTCCTCGTCTCCGATGTACGGGATGACGTTCCCCAGGATGTCGAGCGTTGGCACCCCCGGATAGCCCGCGCCCGAGACCGCCTGCATCGTCATGGCGAACACCTGCGTGATGCCGAACCGCGCATGCAACGGCGCCATGGCGACCGCCGCCGTTGTCGAGGCGCAGTTCGCGTTCGTCACGATCGCGCCGCTCCACCCCCGTTCACGACGTTGCCGCGCGAGCAGCGCGAGATGCGAGGCGTTCACTTCCGGGATGACGAGGGGTACGTCCGCGTCCATGCGGAAATTCTTCGCGTTGCTCAGCACGAATCGTCCGGCTCGCGCGAACGCCGGCTCCATCTCGCCCGCGACCGCGGCGTCCATCGCCGAGAACACGACCGGAGACCGGACCGAGGCGACGTCACATGGCAGGACCCGAAGCACCGCCACATCCGCCGGCATGTCGCCTTCAATCCAGCGCGTCGCCTCGGCGTACGCCTTTCCGGCCGATCGCTCCGAGGCGGCAACCTCAGCCACGCGGAACCAGGGATGTCCGTCGAGCAGGCGAATGAAGGTCTGCCCCACGGCGCCCGTAGCACCGAGGATCGCAACGGGGATTCGGGAATCGCTCACGACTCAGCTCGCAAGGAGCGACCGGACGAGTCGCTCGTAGTGGGTGACGCTCGCGCGGAGTTCGTCGACGTCGATGAACTCGTTTGGCGTATGCGCCACGTGGATGGAACCCGGGCCGAAGAGCAGTGGAGTGCCCCAGTTCGTCAGGAGTGGGATGTCCGAGGTGTAGGCCATGGGGCGCACGTCGAACCCTGGGACCGTGTGAAAGTGCTGGGCGGGAATGCACAGCCCGAAGGAGATGTCCGCGCGACCATTCACCCACGCGCTGATGATGTCTCGCACCGCGCCGGCGTCGCTCACGAGCCGCACCAGGAGTTCCGCCTCGCAGCTCCCGGGAATCACATTGGGAGCCACGCCGCCATGAAGCGTGCCGACATTCAGCGTGCAGGGACCGAGCCGTTCATCGGTGGGAAGAACCAGCGCGTCCAGATCGGCCAGCAGCGCGACCATCCGGGCAATCGCCGAATCGCCCAAGTGCGGATAGGCGGAGTGCGCCTCGCGCCCGACGGTGCGCAGCGTGAGGCGCAGGGCGCCCTTGCAGCCCGCGGCGAGGGCGCTCTCGGTCGGTTCGCCGTTGATCAGCCATCGACTCGTCGCCGGCAGCAGGTTCGCGGCGGTCGCGCCATCGCTGCCTCGCTCTTCACCCACCACGAACAGCAGATCGACGCGGTCTTCACCGGCCTCGGCAAGCTGTTGTGCAGCGCACATCATGGCGGCCGCGATCCCCTTGGCGTCGCAGCTTCCGCGGCCGTAGAGTCGTCCCCCCTCGCGGCGCGGAGCGACGAACGGCGGAACCGTGTCGAGATGCGTCGAGAGCGTGACCCCTCCGCCGCGGCGCGACGCCCACACGTTCGATCGGCCGTCCGAGACCGGCTGCTGTTGCACCGTCCACCCGCGTTCGACCAGCCATTCCGCGACGAATCTGACGACCGCCCCTTCGTCGCGCGTGACGGAGGGGAGGGCAACGAGTTCTGTGGTCAGGGCGATGACATCAGGCATCACCGGAATGTAGCATTTTGGGGCTACACTTTGCAGTGCGCTATCTGCGTGTCAGGCAAAGAGTTTGGCCACACCAAACCCGGCGAACACCGCCCCGATTGACGCCGCAACACTTCCAAGCGCATAGGTGACGGCCCGCGCATATGCACCGACCTCGAGCAGCACGACCGTCTCATACGAAAACGTTGAGAATGTCGTGTAACCGCCGCAGAGCCCGACCGCCACGAACGCGCGCAGCCCGGGGTGCCCGGTCCCCTGCCGTTCGGACCAGTGCAGGAAGGCACCGAGGATCAGCGACCCCGTGACGTTGATGACGAAGGTGCGCCAGGGCACCTGCACGGCGTCGCCGAACGCGTTTCCCAACAGGAAACGCAACACGCCGCCCACGGCGCTGCCGAAGGCCACCATCATGAGGATGCGATACGAACTGGGCATCATGTGCTCCCGGAGGACCTCCGGCGTACTCTAACGGCGGAACCGCCGTTTTTCACCGGCACAGGAGGGGACACGTTGCACGCCACGCGACTTGTGCAGATACTGGAGCCATGACTCTCACCCGAATATCCACTTCCCTGCGTGACGTGCGGCGTCGTTCCGTCATCACCACCACCTCGGCGCTGGCGCTGTTCGCAGCGTTCGCCGTCCCCGGCACCGCGCAATCGTCGGGCAAGGCCGGCCGCCAGGCGTATGACCCAACGGAACGCTCGATCCCGGAGCTGCAGGCCGCGCTCGCGAGCGGACGTACCACCTCCGTGGCGCTGACGGAATCGTATCTGGCCCGCATCGCCGCCTATGATCACGCCGGACCGAACATCAACGCGATGATTCGCGTGAACGCCGCGGCCCGCCGTGACGCGGCCGCGCTGGACGAGGAGCGCCGGGCAGGCAAGCTGCGCGGTCCGTTGCACGGCATTCCGATCGTCCTCAAGGACAACTACGACACCAAGGACATGCCGACCACGGGTGGATCGCTCGCGCTGGCGAATCACCAGCCGACGGCCGACGCCTTCATCGTCGGCAGGCTGCGCGCCGCCGGCGCGATCATCCTCGGCAAGACCAATCTGCACGAACTCGCCTCGGGGATCACGAGCATCAGCTCCATGGGAGGACAGACGCTCAATCCGTATGACCTGTCCCGCTGCCCCGGAGGATCGAGCGGCGGCACCGGTGCCGCCGTTGCCGCCAGCTTCGCGGCGGTCGGTTGGGGGACGGACACCTGCGGCTCGATTCGCATTCCGTCCGCATTCGGTTCGCTGTTCGGATTGCGGCCGTCGCTGGGACTCATGAGCCGGGATGGCATCATCCCACTCGCGCTCTCGCAGGATGTCGCCGGTCCCATGGCACGCACGGCGACGGATCTTGCCATCGCGCTCGACGTCACGATGGGCGCCGACCCGCGTGATACGATCACGCGCCGCCTCGACGGACGACCGCTGCCGCAGTTCCAAGCGGCGCTGCGCAAGGACGCCTTGCGCGGCGCGCGGATCGGCGTCTTTGCGCCGTACTTCCGCACGGCCGACGCCGACGTGGCCGACACCGTGCGCGCCGCCGCCCGGGCCATGCGGTCGCTTGGCGCCGAGGTCGTGGACGTGGTGATGCCCGACTTCGACGAGGTCATCGGCAGCACCTCGGCCATCACACTCGAAACCCGTTTCGACTTGCAGGAGTATTTCACGCGCCCTGGCGATCATGCGGTGGCGTCGCTCGGACAGATCCTCGACAATGGCCTCTTCGACAAAGCCCTCGAGCTCCGGCACCGGTCCGCGGACACCGCGAGTTCACGCGATTCGGAGTCCCATCGGCGCGTGATCGCGCGGCAGAACGCCCTGCGCACCCGGATCGTGGCACTCATGGACAGCTTGCATCTCGACGCACTCGCCTATCCGACAAGCGTCCGCAAGCCCGTGCTTGCTGGTGATCCGCAACTCGGGACGACCTGTGCGCTCGCCGCGCAGACCGGGCTCCCCGCCCTCTCCATTCCCGCCGGATTCACGTCCGACGGTCTCCCGACCGGGCTCGAGCTGATGGGCCGTGCCTTCAGTGATGCGCAACTCGTTGCGTACGGCTACGCGTTTGAACAAGCGGGCGCACGGCGGCGTCCCCCGCCAACGACGCCGTCACTGGTGAATGGCAAGGCGCCGCAGCCCCGTACCGGCACGGTGCGAACCGGCCCGGTCGCGCAGCAGCTCACGGTGCGTTTCGTGTTCGACCCGCTCTTGAGCGAGCTCCGCTACCAGGCCGAGCTGCGCGGCGCGCAACGTGATGCCGTGAGCGCGGTGGTCCTGCGGCGCTACGACGCCGGGACCGGCGGGCGCGCGTTCGGACAGAGCCGTGTCATCAAACGCGTGCTGGGCCCCGCGATGTCGACCGGCACCGGGACGATTCGCCTGCTGGGTGACGACCTCGATGCCTTTTTGGCCGGACGGCTCCGCGTCGCGGTGTTCGGCAGCGCGGCGACCGTGACCCCGGTCGGGGAGGCCGTGATCGGGCGCTGATCGTGCGACGAGGGGCTGGCGGATCGTACGGAATGCCGGAGCTGGGAATCGAACCCAGATGAGGTTGCCCCCAGGAGATTTTAAGTCTCCCGCGTCTAGCCAATTTCGCCACCCCGGCGGACTCCACAGTCTGCGCTGATGCGAGAAAGGACGGAAGAGGCAGGTCGCCTGTTCCGTCCTTTCGTCCGTGCGAAGTCAGAGCGGGAAACGGGACTCGAACCCGCGACCCCAACCTTGGCAAGGTTGTGCTCTACCAACTGAGCTATTCCCGCAACCTTCGGAAAATAGACCCGAGCGCTGGCCGGGACAAGCGCTTCGTGTGCCAGGCGCGACGCACGAAGCTGCTTATGGACGCACCCCATGCGTTTGCACGGTGAACCATACGGCGTAGGCGAGCAGGCCGGAGAGGGCGGCATCACCACCGCTCGACGTGGCCTTCCCCTCCTCGTCCACGAACTCGGCCGCCAAACCATGGTCGAGCGGCGCCCGACGTAACCATTCCAGCGTGGCGGACGCGTCCGGTCCGAAGAGCCGACCGATCTGTCGCGCGAGATGCCCCGGCGGTCCCGCCGTCCCCTTGGCGGTTCGGCGATACGTCGAATCGCTGCGTTCGATCCCCTCGAACAGTGGCAGCCAGGCCAGCGAGCCCACGGGGTCGTCGGCGAGAGTGGCGTGCCCTCCGAGGTCCGAGGCGGACACGAACACTGGCTTTCCGCCGCCTTCGGCCGTGAAGCTGCGTTTGAGGGTTGATCGCAAGGTGTCGGGGTCCGGGAGCTCCGAGGCGTCTTCCTCCGCCAGCGTGCGTCTCAGCGCGTCGATCGCTGCCGCCACAACGGCATTCCCATGCATCATGAAGGGCTGCGGGGCGGGCGCGCCACTCAGCGTCACCTCGGTCTTGTACAAGCCGTGGATGTCATCCCGGCGCTCGTCGAGATCGTCGGCGACGTGATAGAGCGTATCGGCCAGAATCGGCTCCTCGACGATCTGATCATCCCCGGTGTCCCGGATGTACCGCTCGACGGCAATCGCGTACGACGAGCACCCTTCGAGCGTGAAGCCCGGTTCGAACAGCGTACCGTCGAAGTAGTGCACGCCACGTCCTGGCGCGTACCCGTGAATCTCGCAGGCGCGCAAGATCAACTCGCGCGCCAACGGCGGATCTCCGAGTTGCACGGCCGGCACGGTCCACGCGAGGGCCTCCCAGTCACGGATCGTCACCCCCCGGGTACACCACGGCGCGCGGCTCCGCACCAGGTAGAAATGCGCGTCGTCCAGGGCACGTCCCACGCCGTAGAAATAGGCGAAGAGCATGTTCCGGTTGATGAGACTGTCGACGCTTTCCATGCCGGTCGTCTGCTCGAGCGTGCGAATCGCATCGCGTGTGCCTGTCAGCAGTTGCTTCCATCCGCGGCGGCGCAGCACCTCGACCGTTGCGCAGGCGCCATCGCGTTCCGGACCGGCGCCGACATAAAATGCCGTCTCGCTCCGCGCACCGGCCGGAATGACCAACGGACGACGCACGCGATAACTGTGCGGGCCGGTCACATCCGCCGTCGCCCCCCTTGCGCCGTCGGCCGCAACGGCGAGCGCCACATGGCCCGGCGGCTCGGCACCATCAAGAATCACGACGTCGCCGCGAACGGTCACCCGGTGCCCATCCTCGAGTGGGCGCGGCGTCACGACGCGCAGCTGCCGATGGCCGAGCACGCCTTCGAGGGAGAGCGCGATGTGCGCGTCCGACGGTCCCCGGTTCTCGACGGCAATGGCGTAGCAGGCGCCGGCGATGTCCGCATCCTGCCCGAAGGGCGCGAAGACGGTACCGCGGATGACCAGATCGCCGACCGTACAGGTGAAGGTGGGGAGCCAATGCAGCGCCCGCTCCCATACGATGCCATTGGCACCGAGTTCGATCCGGGCGCCATCGCGTTCGAGCACCGGACGGGCGAGCGCAGGCCCGGTGCCGGTCAGAAAGGCCGCGCTGCCGGCGAACTCCACCGCCGCACGGGCACCGCGATGCAGCACACCGATCGCGTGAAGCGAGGCGTCCGCGGGGTGCACGCACGGGAGCGACAACCAGTGGTTGCCGGTGATCTGCCAGGGAACGGACTGCAGGGCGTCGTGTGTCACGGAAATGGGCTGTGCGTTATCTTGCCATACGTCTATGCAAACTAGCCGTTTTGCGCTCCCCCTGCTTCTCATGGCCCTGTCGACCGCGCCCGCGCGGGGTCAGGTCACCGCCGGCACGGGAGAGGACGCGCTGACGTTGACGCGCGGACAATTCCGTTTGCGCGGAATCGTCGACTGGAGCTCCTGGTCCAGCCGCTACGGCGAGAACAGCCCCGGACGCGCGAACGGCAGCCGCGAACCGCTGGGATTGAACTTCACCACCGACTCGTTGGGGCCTGGTCACCTGGAGAGCCTGCTGCCGGTCCAAAGCTCCATTCGGGGCCTGGCCGGCATGGCCAACTTCGGTGCGTCGCTCGGTGCAATGTCCGTGGGACAGCGCAACGTGGTGTCCTCCACCCCGATGATGCTCGAATACGGTGTCACCAGCCGCGTGACGCTCGGCGTGCTGGTCCCTTTCGTCACGTCACTCGCAGAAGTCGACCTACGGATGAACCCGACGGGCCGCGAAGCCACCGTCGGGCTCAACCCGGCCCGACGGATCGGGGGCGCCGCAACGTCGAACGCCTCGCTCGTCAGTGCGTTCGACGCGGCCACCACGGCGCTGAACACCCGCGTCACGACCTGCACCAACAGCCCCACCTTGCCCGCGTGCAGCGGCTTCAGCACGGCGGCGGCGGCATCGCTCGTGGGCCGCACCTCCGTCATGATGACGGCGCTGGCCTCGCTCTATGGCGGCCGCACGAGCATGGGCGCGCCGTTCGTGCCGATCGCCGGTAGCGCGGCCCAAGCAGCCATCGAAACGCGGCTCGCCGGCCTGCGCAGCGAGTTCTCGGGCTTCGGCACCACGATCACGCCACTCGCGCCCATCGCAGCGACGCCGCTGACGGCCCAGGATCTCACCACACTCCTCGGCGATTCTCTGTACGGCATCAACGCGAAACCGATCGCCGGCAGCATCACGCGTGGACTCGGGGACATCGAACTGTCGGCCAAGGTGCTGCTGTTCGACCCATATCACGGGGACCTTGCCGCCCAGCGCAACCCCACCGGGTTCACGTGGCGGCAATCGATCGGCGCGGTGTACCGGTTGCCCACCGGCACGGTCGATCTCACCACGGACTTCACGGACATCGGGACCGGCGATCACGCGCGTGACGTTGGCGTACGTTCGTGGACGGACCTGCTGTGGGGCACGAAGTTCTGGATGACCATCGCGGCCCGCTATGACCGCCGGCTTCCGGACGAACTCCGCCGTCGCATCACCGACGCGGCGCACCCACTCGCGCCATCGTATCGCGAACAACCCGTGACGCGCGACCTCGGCGACATCGCGGAGCTGAGCATCACACCGCGCTGGTCACTGAATGAGTGGGTGGGCATCGCCGCTCAGTATCTGGTGCGCAGCAAAGGCGCGGACCGCTACACCGGAACCTTCACGACCACGGACCTCAACGGCACCCCGGTCACGCTGGACGCCGCTCTGCTGAACGAGGAGACGCAGTGGCGTGAACAGCGGCTCGGGTTCGGCCTCTCCTACTCCACGCTCACGTCCTACGATCGCGGGCAGGCGAAGCTGCCGTACGAGATCACCTGGATGCGGACGGTCAGCACGACCGGGACGGGCGGGAACCTCCCCGTCGCGGCGCAAGATCTGATTCAGCTTCGCTGGTACGGACGCCTGTTCGGTCGTCGCTGACATTCGCGGTCGCCAAGAGCTCCTTGGCGTGCTCGCGGCTCACGACACTTTCCGAATCTCCTCCCAGCATGCGCGCCACTTCGAGCACGCGCGCCTCACCGTCCACGACCGCGATGTCCGCCGTCGTCACGCCACCGCGCGCGCCCTTGCTCACGACGATGTGGTGATGCGCCCTGGCTGCGATCTGGGGCAGGTGCGAGATCGCGAACACCTGATGGTGGCTCGCCACGCGACGCATCGCGTCCCCGACCATGAGACCGACCTTTCCCCCGATGCCCGCATCCACCTCATCGAAGATCAACGTCGGGACGTGGTCCAGCCGCGCGAGAATCGCCTTCAGCGCGAGCATCACCCGGGCGAGTTCGCCGCCACTGGCCACGCGCGACAGCGCGCGGGCATCATGCCCGACGTTCAGAGCCACGCGGAACTCGACATCTTCCCCGCCGGTGGCCGCCGGCTCAGGGCGCGCCGACAGTTCCACCGACACGCGGCCATCGGGCATCCCCAATTCGGGGAACATCGCCTCGACGTCAGCAGCCAGCCGCTTCCCGGCGGCACGGCGCTTCTTGGAGAGCGCCGCAGTCGCAGCGGCCAGCGACGCCAACGCGGCGTCGACCCGCTGCTCGAGCGCTCGCATGTCGAGGGATGCCGTGTCCAGCAGATCGAGCTCCGCCTGCGCCTCACGCCCGGTTTCGATCACCGCCGGAATGCTCCCGCCGTACTTCTTGGTCAGTCGGAAGATCTGATCGCGACGCCGCTCGACCTCCTGCAGACGGGCCGGATCGTGCTCGACCGTCCCCCCATACGCCGCGGCCTCACGGGAGAGTTCTTCGAGCGCGTAGTACGCCGCGTCGTGCAACTCCTGCATGCGACTCGCGGACGCATCGATCCGCTGCAGCGCCGCGAGGGCCCGTTGCAAGTGCGCGACACGACGCACCGCTCCCTCATCATCCTCGGCGCCATCCAGCACGACGGAAAGTTCCGCCACCAGCCCCCGAAGTTCTTCGGCATGGGTGAGCTTGCGCGCCTCCTCCTCGAGACGCGCATCTTCCCCATCCACCAAACGCGCCGCGCTGATCTCCTGCGCCACGTGCCGCAGGTAGTCGGCACGTTTGTGCGCTTCATCGCGACGGTCGGCCAGTTGCCGGACCGCGAGCCGCGCGGCCGCGAGCTCGGCATACGCAGCCGCCACACGCGCGGCCTCCGCGGCCGCACCCCCGAACAGGTCGAGGATGCGGCGCTGCGCCTCCGGATCGAGCAACGCCTGGGCCTCATGCTGCCCGTGCACATTGACGAGCAACCGCCCGATCTCCGCCAGCAACGCCGCGGTCACCGGTGATCCATTGATCCAGGCCCGCGCGCGCCCGCCGGCCGCGGCCACCTCACGCTTCAGCACCAGCACACCGTCGTCGGCCTCGATGCCACGTTCGTCCAGCGCGGCCGCCAGCGACGGCGCCTCACTGACATCGAACACCCCTTCGACGGTCGCCTTGTCGGCACCGGTGCGGACCATATCGCTCGACGCCCGCTCCCCCACCAGCAACCCGAGCGCGCCGACGATGATCGACTTCCCCGCGCCGGTCTCGCCCGTCAGGACATTCAGCCCCGGTCCCAGCGGCAACGCGACAGACTCGATGATCGCGAAGTTCCTGATCCGCAGCTCACTCAGCACGGTCTACTCGCCCCGCTCGGCCACCCCGCCCCACCCAAGCTTGTGACGAAGCCGCCCGAAAAAAGTACCCGAGAAACGCGCGATGCGAACCGGGGAGCCGGACCGCGTGACGCGCAGTCGCTGACCTGCGGCCAATGTGGTGCCGCGCTGCCCATCGACCGTCACCAAAATCTCTTCGGGCACATCATCCGGTTGCACCTCGACCTCAGCATCGGGGGGCAACAGGATGGGACGCACCGCCAACGTGTGCGCGGCGATCGGCGTCACGAGAATCGACTCGATGGTGGGTTCGACGATCGGTCCTCCGGCCGACAGGGAGTAGGCCGTGGAACCGGTCGGCGTCGAGAGCACGATTCCGTCAGCGGCCAGCGACCCGATCGGTTCTCCATTCACCCAGACGCGCACCTGCAGCACGCGCGCCAGCCCGCCCTTATGCAGGACGACGTCGTTCAGCGCACGCATCGGCTTGGCCGGCGCCGCCTCGGGACCCAACACCGCGGCGTCGATCGCCATCCGGCGGTCGGTCACGAAATCGCCGCGCGCAAAGCGTTCGAGGGAACGCGGGAACTCCGACGCACGGCAGCTGGTGAGGAATCCCAGTCGTCCGAGGTTGACGCCCATGATCGGTGCGTCAGCCCCGTCGAGCCACCGCGCCGCGCGCAAGAGCGTCCCGTCGCCACCCAGGGAGATCAGGCCCTGCAACGTCGTCGGGTCGGGGAGCAAGGGAGCTCCGGGCACCTCCGAACGCATGTGCTCCTCGAAGAACACCTCAAGCCCCAGTCCCGCGCCTTCGCGCACGAGCGTCGCCAGGATCTCGGTGAGTCCTTCGTACCCCGGGTGTCCGATGACGCCGATGCGCATGGTGCTCACCCCGCCACGGCGTCCGACCGGTGCAGCGCGCGCACCTTGTCGGCGATCCCGGCCGCGTCGAGCCCGCAGAGCGCGAGCTGACGCGCACGGGGTGCCGCGTACACGATGCGATCGGGCACTCCATGAACCGTCACCCGCACGCCGG
>CAXBQP010000013.1:0-54902 GCA_963978095.1 uncultured bacterium
CGGTGTTCGTTTCGACCGCGCCGGACGTCGATGCCCGTGAGGCGGTCGCCGTCCTGCGCGGTACCTTGGCGGTGCCGACCCGCGGCTACCTGCGGGTCGCACCCGGCCAGTGGCGCACGGAGGGGAGCTTGGCCGCAGTATCGGAGGCCGACGTCCGACGCGCCTTCGGCGAGGCGTCGCTGGCCTTCCTCCACGGCGATACTGCCATTTTCGGCGCGCCGCGGACGCTCACCCACGGGTCGCTGGCGCTCATGGCCCCGAGTGGGAGGACCGAGGAGTACTACGCGATGTCCGCGCCTGCTTCACCATTGGCCGCGTCGCTCGGCACGCTGCCGTGGGATTCGCTCCCGCCGGTCGAGGTGGGCGAGCCGTCCAAGGACGCCGAGTGGACCGCCGTGACGGTGCGTCGTGCACGCCGTTTCGACGAGCGGCCGATGATCTCCGGCGTGACGTCGCCGCGACGCATCGCGGTGGTCCACGCGACCGGGATGTACCGCTGGCGATTGCGGGGCGGGGCGAGCGCGGACGCGTTCACCGCCCTCTGGGGCTCGGTGTTCGACTGGATGACGGGGGAAGCGACCGACGACCGCGTGGCACGTCCGGCCACGCCATGGGTACGGGCGGGCGAGCCGGTCCGGTGGCGGCGCGGCACGCCGCGCGACACGAGTGCCACGGTGATCCTGCGTCCGCGAGGCGGATCCGCCGGGACAGCGGGTGCACGCGCTGACACGCTGACCTTGCATTTCACGGGCGCGACGGGGACCGCCGAGACGGCACCGTTGGCGGCGGGTGTGTACGACGTGCACAGCAGCTCCGGCGAGGGCTTGCTGGTCGTCAATGCATCGGCCGAGTGGTTGCCACGCAAGCCCACGGTCGTCTCGGGCGCGATCGGTGGCGGCGCGCCATCGGACCGGGCGCCGCGCGCGCGCATGGCGTGGTGGCTCTACGCCCTCTTGCTGGGGGCGCTCTGCGCGGAATGGGTACTGCGGCGCACAGTCGGGCTTCGCTAGGGCGCACCGCGGCACCAGATTTCATCATGGCACTTTTTGGTCGGTCGTCATCGTCAGGGTTGGCCCCCACGCGCTCGCTCTGGCAGCGCATCAAGGATGTCGCCCTCACCGACGTTGCCGTCCTCGCGCGCGGGGGCGTCGACGTCCGATCGCTGGAGGAGCTCGAGACGCTGTTGCTCGAGTCGGACTTCGGCGTGCCGGTCACGCTGCGTCTGGTCGCCGAGATCGAACGACGGGCGGCGAAGGGGGAGGTCCGATCCGGTGACGACTTTGCGCATGCGCTGCGGCACGGCGTGAGTGCGGCGTTGCGCGCGGGGCGCAGCGATCCCGCCCTGGCCTTCGCCGCCGAGGGGCCGACGGTCATCCTTGTCCTTGGCGTCAACGGCGCGGGGAAGACGACCTTCATCGGCAAGCTCGCCGCGCGGTTGCAGGGCGAGGGCAAGCGGGTGTTGGTGGCGGCCGGGGACACCTTCCGGGCGGGGGCGATCGACCAACTGCGCGTCTGGGCCGAGCGCACGGGCGCGGAGTTCGTGGCCGGCGCGCCCGGCGGCGATCCGGCGTCCGTGGCATACAACGCCATCGACGCGGGAATCACGCGCGGCTGCGACGTCCTGCTGATCGATACCGCCGGCCGCCTGCACACCAGCGACGGGCTGATGGAGGAGCTGCGCAAGGTGGCCCGCGTCATCGCCAAGCGTCTGCCCGGGGCGCCGCACGAGTCGCTGCTCGTGCTCGACGGGACGATCGGCCAGAACGCGGTGGCGCAGGCCAAGGTGTTCAGCGCGTCAGTGCCGCTCTCCGGGGTGGTGGTCACGAAGCTCGATGGGACCGCGAAGGGGGGGGTCGTGCTCGCGGTGCATGAGGCCCTCGACGTGCCGATCAAGTTCGTCGGGACCGGCGAGCGCGTCGGGGACCTCGCACCGTTCGATCCAGATCGGTTCGCCGAGGAGTTGCTGCGGGAGTGAGACGGCCACCCGTGGCGCGCGTCGCGCAGAGATCGCTCGACACCAACGTGACCTATCTGAGCGGTGTCGGGCCGGCGCGGGCCGACGCGCTCCGCAAGCTGGGGATTTTCACGGCACGCGAACTGTTCCTGCACGTTCCGCATCGGTACGAAGATGCGAGCACGGTGGCGCCGATCGCCAAGTTGCGGATCGGTGACGACGCGACGATCATCGGGACGGTGGTGTCCAAGGGCGTGCTGCCGACCCGCAAAGGCCTGCGGGTATTCCAGGCGGTGGTGCAGGACGAGAGCGGACTCATCGAGGCGTCCTGGCCGGGTCAGCCTTTCCTCGACCGGACCATCAAGAAGGGCGACATGCTCCTCCTGACCGGCCCGGTGCGGTTCTTCCACGGGCGCCAGATGGTCCCGCGCGAGTTCGTGAACCTTGGCGCGGAAGATACGGGGACGACCGGCGGGCGGGTGCTGTCGGTGTATCCCGCCACCGAGGGACTGTCGTTCAAGGTGATCCGGCAGCTCATCGACAAGCATATCGATGACTATCTGCCGCTCTATGTGGAGCACTTGCCCGACTGGTTGTTGCAGGATGCAGAGGTACCGGCGTTGCCCGAGGCGCTGCGGTGCGTGCACCGTCCGCGCTCGATCGCCGAAGCGGAGCGGGGGCGTGCCCGGCTCGCGTTCGAGGAGCTGCTCTCGGTGCACCTCCTGCAGGCACGGGCCAAGGCGCTCTCGCGCGAGCAGCGGCGCGGCACGGCGATGACGAATCGGCGTGCGCTCACCACGAAGCTCAAGCAGTCGCTCCCGTTCGAGCTCACCGGGGCGCAGACGCGCGCCGTCCGCGAGATCGTCGCCGACATGTGCAGCGATCGGCGCATGCACCGACTGCTGCAAGGAGACGTCGGGAGCGGCAAGACGATCGTCGCGCTGTTCGCGGCCATGCTCGCGATCGAGAACGGGTTCCAGGTCGCGGTGATGGCGCCGACCGAGCTTCTCGCCGAGCAGCATGCGCGCACCTTCGAACGGATGCTGCAGCCGCTCGGCATCTCCCCGATGCTGCTCACCGGCTCGCTGGGCGCCAAGGCACGCCGCGCCGCCGCCACCCGACTTGCGAGCGAGGAGCCGGTGCTGGTCGTCGGGACGCACGCGCTGGTGCAGGAATCGACGATGTTCGCGAAGCTCGGGCTTGCGGTGGTGGATGAGCAGCATCGGTTCGGCGTCGAGCAACGGAACGCGCTTGGCAAGAAGGGCTCGCGTCCCGACACCTTGTTGATGTCGGCGACGCCGATCCCGCGCTCGCTCGCGCTCACGTTGTACGGTGACCTCGATGTGAGCATCCTCGACGAGCGGCCGCCGGGGCGCCAGCCGGTGACCACCGCGCGCCGCAGCGAGAAGGCGCGGGCGAAGGTCTTCAGCTTCGTCGAGGCCCAGATCGCGCTCGGGCGTCAGGCCTACATCGTGCTGCCGCTGATCGACGAAAGCGAAAAGGTCGAACTTCGCGCGGCCACGCAGGCCTTCGAGGAGTTGCGCGCCGGCCACTTCGCCCATCGCCGGATGGCATTGTTGCATGGGCGCCAGCCCGCCGAGGAGAAGGACGCCACGATGCGCGCGTTTCGCGACGGGGAGATCGACCTGCTGGTCTCCACGACGGTGATCGAGGTGGGGATCGACGTCGCCAATGCGACGGTCATGCTGATCGAGCACCCCGAGCGGTTCGGGCTGTCGCAGTTGCATCAGCTGCGCGGTCGCGTGGGCCGCGGCGCCGAGGAGTCATTCTGCATCCTGTTGGGGGATGTGAGTCCGGAAGCGGCGGAGCGACTCGACATCTTCGTCGGGACGGAGGACGGGTTCGAGATTGCGCGTGAGGATCTGCGGATGCGCGGCATGGGCGACCTGTTCGGCGAGCGGCAGCACGGGGAGGCGATGTTCAGGGTCGCCGACCCGCTCCGCGACGTGGCGTTGAGCGACGTGGCGCGGCGCGGCGCGGCGCAGTTGCTGACCATGGATCCCGATCTTTCGAAGCCGGAGCACAAGGCGCTGAACGCCGTGCTCAGGCGCAGCTATTCCAAGGCGCTGGAACTCTTCCGGGTCGGCTGACGTGCCGTGCCGGACCCCGCGCGGGACCCCGGCTCCGCCGCCGGGGGTTCGCCCCTCTCGGGAACCGCTTAGATTCCTGAGGTTCCTTCGCGAAGATCCCTCAGCCCGTGGTCGCCTTCATGCGCAAACTGTTCGCTCTGACCGGAATCGGTGCCGCCGTCGCGGTCCTCGTCGCCAGCAACCTCGTCCGTCCCGCCGTCGCGGCGCCGCCTGCCACGGCACCGCGCGCCGTGCCCTGTGATGCCGATAACGCGAACCTGACGCTGCCGGCCGGATTCTGCGCGACGGTCTTCGTGTCCTCCGTCGCGGCCCCGCGCCACATGGTGGTCGCGCCGAACGGTGATGTGCTCGTGATCGGCAACAGCGTGCGCGCCAATGCGGAATCGGGCGGCGGCATGGTAGGCTCCGGCCTCTACCTGCTGCGCGATGCGAACAAGGACGGCAAGGCGGAGTTGGTCAAGAAGCTGGCCACGGGAAGCGGGTCGGGGATCGCGCTCGCCAACGGGTACATCTACCACTCGAGCGCTCGCACCATCGTGCGCGAGAAGTACACGGTGGGTGACACGGTGGTCGGTCCGACGGAGATCGTGATCGAAGGTTTGTATGCCGGTGGCCACACCGCCAACAACTTCGTCATCCTCGGCACGACGTTGTACCTGAACATCGGATCGGGCACCAACTCGTGTCAGGAAAACGACCGGAAGCCGCAGTCGAAGGGGATCGATCCCTGCATCGAACTCGAGACGCGCGCCGGCGTGTGGAGCTTCGACGCCAACAAGCTCGGTCAGAAGGTGACCGACGGCGTGCGGTTCGCCACCGGCATGCGCAACTCCGTCTCGCTGACCGTGAATCCCGCCGACAAGTCGCTGTGGGCGACCATGCACGGCCGCGACGGTCTGCAGGCGCCGCCGGTGGGGCAGTGGACGCGCACCAACGAGTACGGTTCCGAGAACCCTGGCGAGCAGGTGAACCACATCGTGAAGGGGGCGGACTTCGCCTGGCCCTACTGCTACTACTCGACGGAAGAGAAGAAGTACGTGACGGCGCCCGAATACGGCGGCGATGGCAAGGAGTCCTCGCGCTGCGGCGGCAAGTCACAGCCGGCCTACGTGTTCCCGGCGCACTGGGCGCCGAACGACATGCTGTTCTACACCGGGAGCGTCTTCCCGGCGAGCTACAAGAACGGCGCGTTCATCGCCTTCCACGGCTCGTGGAACCGTGCCCCGCTCCCGCAGCAGGGGTTCCGCGTGGTCTTCCTGCCCTTGACGAACAACAAGGGCGGCACGCATCAGGACTTCGCCATCGACTTCAGCAACAACGGTGGCCCGGGGAAGGACGGCAAGTTGCACCGCCCGACCGGGCTCGCGCAGGGAACCGACGGTTCGCTCTATATCGCCGACGACGTCGGGGGCCTCATCTACAAGGTCAGTTACAAGGGGAAGTGATGTCCGCCTCGGCTCGTATCTCCGAACTCGGCGCCCACGTCG
Organism: uncultured bacterium; assembly: GCA_963978095.1. Lineage (GTDB taxonomy): Bacteria > Gemmatimonadota > Gemmatimonadetes > Gemmatimonadales > Gemmatimonadaceae > Fen-1231. The sequence goes on from CAXBQP010000013.1 coordinate 5,553, forward strand.
GCGCTGCGGTCACCGTCCGCGGATGGGTGACGCACCTGCGTTCGTCCGGAAAGGTCGCCTTCATCGTGTTGCGTGATGGCACCGGCATCCTCCAAACGGTGCTCGTCAAGAATCAGGTGTCCTCCGAGGTGTGGGATCGCTTCGCCGCACTCACGCAGGAGAGCTGCCTGGCCGTGACCGGCGAGGTGAAGCCCGACGCGCGTGCGCCGGGCGGCTACGAGCTGGGGCTGACCAACGTCGAGATCATCGGCGCGAGCCCGCTGGACTACCCGATCCAGCCCAAGGAGCACGGCGTCGATTTCCTGCTCGACAACCGTCATTTCTGGCTGCGCTCACCGCGTCAGGTTGCGATCATGCGCATCCGGAACGAGATCGAGATGGCGATCCACGATTTCTTCTATGAGCGCGGCTTCCTGCGCGTGGATACTCCGATCCTGACCGCCGCGATCGGCGAGCGGAGCGGACTCTTCTCCACGGAGTATTTCGAGGAAGGGAACGCGTACCTCGCGCAGACAGGGCAGCTCTATGGCGAAGCCGCCGCGGCGGCGTTCGGCAAGATCTACACCTTCGGCCCGACGTTCCGCGCCGAGAAGAGCAAGACGCGTCGGCATCTCACCGAGTTCTGGATGATCGAACCCGAGGTGGCGTTCGCCGACACGCACGACAACATGCGGCTCCAGGAGGATTTCGTCTCGTTCCTCGTACAGCGCGTGGTCGAGCGTCGGAAGGACGAGCTCAAGGAGCTCGAGCGCGACATCACGAAGCTCGAGAACATCACGGCCCCGTTCCCGCGGATCGACTACACCGACGCCGTCGCCACGCTGCAGAAGAAAGGGAGCCGCGTGCAATGGGGGGATGACCTCGGTGCCGAGGATGAGGCGCTGCTCGTGGAGGACTACGACCGTCCGATCTTCATCATGAACTATCCGAAGGAGGCCAAGGCCTTCTACATGAAGGAGAATCCGGATGATCCGCGCACGGTGCTCTGCGACGATTGCCTCGCCCCGGAAGGCTACGGCGAGATCATCGGCGGGTCGCAGCGCGAGGACGACTACGAGAAGATCCTCCACCGCATCCGCGAGGAGAAGTTGCCTGAGGAGGCGTACGACTGGTATCTCGCGCTGCGGAAGTACGGCACCTTCCCGCACTCCGGGTTCGGGCTCGGTCTCGAGCGCACGGTGGCGTGGATCTGCGGCACTCCGCACATCCGCGAGTGCATCCCGTTTCCACGCATGATGCACCGGTTGCGCCCGTAGGGCGCTACTCGCTCGCCTTCACCTCGTCCCAGATCGGGTCGAGGACATCGAGCCCGGCGGTCCTCACGTCGATGCCGCGACCATGTGCGATCCGCTCGACGGCCTCGAAACGCCGCTGGAACTTGGCATTGGCCTTGTCCAGCGCGAGGGCGGGGTGCGTGCCGGCCTTCCGGCAGACGTTTACCACGGCGAAGAGCAGGTCGCCGAGTTCCGCTTCGAGTTGTTCGTGGCGGGGGTCGCCACTCGGCACGCCGTGCGTCTCGAAGATCGCACCGTGTGTCGCGATCACCTCTTCGACTTCCGCCAACTCCTCGCGGACCTTGTCGATCGGGCCACGCACGTCCGGCCAGTCGAAGCCGACACCGGCGGCGCGTTCCTGCAGCCGATGTGCGCGGTGCAGCGACGGGAGTCCTGCCGGGAGCCCGTCCGCGAGTGACGCCCGCGTTTTGGACTTCATCTGTTCCCACGGCTCTCGCGCCGGCGCGTCGCCATACAGCCACGGGTGGCGGACGACCATCTTGTGGACGAGTGACCCTGCGACGTCGTGGATGTCGAACGCCCCCCGCTCTTCCGCGATGATCGCATGGAACAACACTTGGAGGAGAACGTCGCCGAGTTCGCTGCGCAGCTCGGCGTCGTTGCCGGCGCGAATCGCATCGTCCAGTTCGTGCGCCTCCTCGCTCAGGTAGGGGCGCAGCGAGTCGTGCGTTTGGGCGCGATCCCAGGCATCACGCGTCCGCAGATCACGCATGATGGCAAGGGCGTCGTCGAGTGATTTTTTGGGCTGGTCGTCTTGCATGGCTATCGAGCGCTCCCTAGCTTCCGAGGTCTGGGAATGACCGTGCAATCTATAGAGTCCTCTCGCGTGCGCGCTTGGGTCGATGTCGATCTCGGCGCGCTGCGTCGCAATGGGGAGCTGCTGGCCCGGCATGCCGGGGTTCCGCTCCTCCCCATGATCAAGGCCGATGCCTACGGCTTGGGCGCGGCCCAGGTGGCGCACGCCCTTGAACCACTGCCTGTGGCCGGCTTCGGTGTCGCCACGGTTCGTGAGGGGGAGGAACTCCGCGCGCTCGGCGTGCAACGTCCGGTGCTGATTTTTTCGCCGCTCACTCCCGCGGACCTGATGTTGGCGCGACACGCGGGATTGACGCCGACGCTCGGGAGCGCGGCCGCGATTGCCGCCTGGCGTGAGCAGGGAGGCGGCGACTGGCATCTGGCGATCGATACCGGCATGCATCGCGCGGGTGTGCGCTGGGATGCCATCGGCGTGCTCGCCGACGTGCTGCGCGCCGCACCCCCGGCTGGAGCCTTCACGCATTTCCACTCATCCGAGCTCGACGATGGATCCATGGAGGTGCAGGAGCAGCGCTTCCGCGACGCGATCGCGGCGCTCCCGGCGCGCCCGGCCGTCCTGCATGCCGACAACAGCGCCGCCATCGCGCGTCGGTCGCCGTGCCGGTGGGACATGGTGCGTCCCGGAGTCTTCCTCTACGGCGTGGGCTCGGGGGCGGCGCTGCAGCCGGAGCCGGTGGCGCACGTGCGCGCGCGCGTGGTGGAGCTGCGATCCGTGAGGGCGGGGGAGTCGGTGAGCTACGACGCCCGCTGGCGGGCGTCGCGCGATTCCACGATCGCCACCATCCCCCTCGGCTATGCGGACGGATACCGTCGCTCGCTCAGCAATGTCGGTGCGGCGATCCTCAACGGGCGCTCGGTCCGGGTCGCGGGGAATGTCACCATGGATATGACGATGCTGGACGTGACCGACGTGCCCTGCGCCGCGGGGGATATCGTCACGGTCATGGGCCGCGCCGACGCCCAACTGGTGACTGCGGAGGAAGTCGGCGCGGCCTGCGGATTGAGCCCGTACGAGCTACTGACCGGTCTCCGCCAGCGACTGCCGAGGGTGTATGGCTGATATCGGGCGACGGGCGGCACTCATCGTGCTGGACGGTGTCGGGATCGGCGCAGCGCTCGACGCGGCCGCGTACGGGGATCTGGGGAGCGACACGCTCGGGAACATCGCGCGGGCGGTGGGCGGTCTGCAGCTTCCGAACCTTGAGGCGGCGGGGCTTGGCTGCATCCGTCCGCTCCCCGGCATGCCGGCGGTGCCGGCACCCACGATGGCCTACGGCGCGCTGCGGCCGCAGTCCAAGGGAAAGGACAGCACCACCGGGCATTGGGAACTCGCGGGGCTGCATTTGACGGAGCCTTTTCCGACGTACCCGCACGGATTTCCGCCCGAGGTGATCGCGGAGTTTGCCGCGCGCACCGGGCGCGCCGTGATTGGGAACGAGGTGGGGAGTGGCACGGCGATGCTCGATCGTTGGGGCGATGCCCATGTGGGCACCGGGGCGTGGATCGTGTATACGTCCGCGGATTCCGTGTTCCAGATCGCGGCGCACGAGGGAGTGGTACCGCTCGCGGAGTTGTATGCCGCCTGCGAACTGGCCCGCGCGATGCTGGTCGCGCCCCATAACTGCTCCCGGGTGATCGCGCGGCCCTTCACGGGGACGAGCGGCAACTGGCAACGGACTTCGCATCGGCGCGACTACTCGATCGCACCACCGGGTGAGACGCTGCTGGATGCCCTGTCGGCGGCCGGGATTCCGCGAACCGGGGTGGGCAAGGTGGACGACTTGTTCGCCCGGCGGGGGCTGGAAGGGGGGCACACCACGGGAAATCCGGACGGAATAGCCCGAATCGGCGACTGGCTGGCCTCGGGAAGTGGGTTCCTGTTCGCCAACCTAGTAGATTTCGACCAACTATACGGGCACCGAAACGATGTTTCGGGGTTCTACAACGCGTTGCAGGCCTTTGACGCGGCACTGCCCGCTTTGGTGTCCGCCCTCCACGAGGATGATGTGCTGCTGATTACCGCCGACCACGGGAACGACCCAACCACGCGTTCGTCCGACCACGCCAGGGAGAATGTCCCCGTGCTGGCCGCCGGCGCGCGGGTTCGCCCCGTGGCACTCGGCGATCGGTCGACGTTCTCCGACGTCGGGGCGACCGTGGCCGACTGGTTCGGCCTGTCCTTCCGCGGGAAGGGGCAGTCGTTTCTGGACCTCATGGCGGTGGGCGCGTGAGCGCTTCGACGGCGCACGACGCGTTGCGAGCGGCCGCTGTTCAGGTCCGGGCGCAGGCCTATGCCCCGTACTCGCGCTTCCAGGTCGGCGCAGCCTTGCGCGCTGCCGACGGCACGATCTTCTCCGGCTGCAACGTGGAGAACTCCTCGTATCCGGCGGGCATCTGCGCCGAACGAGGGGCACTCGCCGCCGCGGTGGCCGCGGGACACCGTGCCTTCACCCACGTCGTCATCATCACGGATGCCGAGCATCCCACCCCGCCGTGCGGCATCTGTCGTCAGGCGTTGGTGGAGTTTTCCACGCAACTCGAGATTCTCAGCGTCACCACCGCGGGTGCGGAGACGCGCTGGTCGCTCGCCGACCTCTTGCCATCTCCGTTCACGCCCCAGTCCTTGCCCCACCTATGAAATCAGCCGCGACGTCGGCCTCAGTGGCCGCTCCGCTGCGGACCTCCGCCCTCCCGCCGCGCCGCTGGCGCGGACTGTCGGCGCTGCTCCTCATCCTCCTGGTCGGTGCCATCGGGGCCTGTTCCGAGAACCTCGATACCGGCAAGGGCTGTCCGCTGCTGTGTGCGGGGCAGTCGATCACCGTGCGCGATACGGTGATCACGCCGGCACTCGCCTTTGACTCGACATTCGTCGGATTTCCGCAGCGTGGTGCGGATTCGGGGATCCTGCTCGCGTGGCGGGGGGACACGATCGAGACGCGTGGCGTCGTTCGCTTCGACTCGATGCTGACGGCGTTTGCGCCACCCAATGACACGATCCGATTGGTGTCGCGCGTCGACTCCAGCAGGCTCAAGTTGGTGTTCGCCGCTGCGGGGCGTCGCCTGCCTTCGAAGGTCACCTTCGACATCTACGACGTGGACGAGCCGTCGGATACGAACTCGGCGGCGGTCCTGGCGAACTTCGTCGCGAGCCGGAGGATCGGAGGGAAGACGATCGACAGCGCCGCGTTCACCGACACGACCTACATCCCGCTCTCGGATTCGGCGGTGCTGGACAAGATCGTGAACGCCAAGCATCTCCGTGTGGGCATCAAGGTGTCGGGTACCGGGTCGGTCTGGCTCCGCGCGGGCTCGGTGGAAACGGGGAATGCCGCGACGGTCAGCTATCGGCCGTCGCCGGACACCCTCGTCAAGGCACTCGTGGTCAACCCGATCTCATCGGTTCCACTCGATCCGGCCGAACTGAAGCGTGACCTTCAGGACTATACGCTGGTATCGAAGTACAACATCCCCGCGACTCCGGGCACCTTCGCCGTCGGCGGCACGCCGGGACGCCGGGCGTATCTCCGTTTCAATATCCCGCGCGCCATCAGCGATTCCTCGACGGTGATCCGCGCCACGCTGCGCCTCACGCAGCGTCCGGTGAAGCTCGGGAGCTTGCGCGATTCGATGGTCGTCCACGCGCACGTTGGTCTTGCGGGGCCGGCGGTCACCGACCTCTATCGTGCCTCCGACATCATTTCCGCCGCTGGGCTTCTGGTGCTCGACTCGCTGATCGTGTCGCCGAGTGACTCCGGGGTGAAGTCGCTCGAGATGTACACGTTGGTGCGGGCATGGGGCGGGCAGAGCGCGCTGGTGAATCAGCCGCCGCGCGCGCTGATCTTGAAGGCGCGTGACGAGTTCCTGACGCCCATGGAAGCCCGCTTCTTCTCGACCAGCGGTCCACTCGCGACGCGCCCGTCCCTGCGCGTGACGTACGTGCCGAAGTCCACCTATGGGGTGCCCTGATGTCCATCCGTCGCATTGTCGCCTACGCGGCCGCTGGCGTCCTGTGCACGTCACCGCTCGAGGCGCAGGGGGCGTTGAGTACTCAAGGCTTCGGGTATCCGCTCGGCGAACTCAGCACCCGGGCGCTCTCGCTCGGTGGTGCCGTTGGTGAGTTCGATCTGCAGAGTCCGATCAACCCGGCGGCCCTCGGCATCGGCATCCGCTCCGGTGCGTGGGTGCAGTACGCGCCGGAGTTCCGGTCGTTGGACGCGGGGCGTGGGACGTTCACGAACACCACGGCCCGTTTCCCGCTCTTCGGGGTCACCGGCAAGTACGAGGATTTCACCGTCGGCCTCACGTTCACGAGCTATCTCGATCGATCCTGGACGAACGCCTACGACGACACGCTGCTGTTGGCCGGCGTCCGGACACCGTCGCACGCAACGGCACAGAGCACCGGGGGGATCAATGACGCGCGGCTTGCGGTGGCCTGGGCGATCAATCCCAAGTTGTCGGTCGGGCTCGGACTCCATGTGTTACCCGGGCAGAACAAGGTGCTGCTGGCGCGCGATTTTGCCGATTCGCTGAAAATCGGCAGCTACACCAACGCGAGCACCATCACGTACATCGGTCAGGCGCTGTCCCTCGGGATCACGGGGACGCCGGTGGAACATCTCAACGTGGCAGGGTCCATTCGGCTCGGGGGCCCGATGTCCGTGCGTCTGGGCGACAGCACGACCGTCGGGCAGGGGCATGTTCCGATGCGCGTGGGGCTGTCGGTGGCGTACGAGGGGTTCGCGGGTTCGGCGATCGTGGTGCGATACGACGCGGAGCGCTGGAGCGCCCTCAAGGGACTGGGCAGTTCCTCCGTCGTGCTGCACGATGCGACCGGACTGAGCGCAGGAGTCGAGTTCGCAGGACCGAAAATCAACGGCCTGCCGAGTGCCGTTCGTGTCGGCGCCTCGACCCGCACGCTGCCCTTCTCCCCCTCCGCCGATGCGGTGAAGGAGAGCGGCGTGTCGGGAGGTGTGGGACTCCCGTTCGCGCAGGGGCGCTTTGCGCTCGACATCGGTGTCATGTACGGGACGCGGACCGCGAGCGGGTTGACCGAGAAGGCGACCACGCTCAGCGTCGGGCTGGCTCTCCGGCCCTGAGTTCAGCGTCCGCGCCCCGACCCAAGCGACCGCACCGTCGATGGCCGCGATGAGCAGGGACGCTGCGTCCGCGCCGTTGATCCTGGTCGCCGACGACGTCGAGGCCAACGTCGAGTTGTTGGTCGACCAGCTCGAGACGTTGGGGTTCCGCACCGTTGTGGCCAGTGACGGACCCGGCGCCGTCGCCGCATGCTTCGACCATCGTCCCGACCTCGCGATTCTCGACGTGTCGATGCCCGCGCGTGAGCTTGCGGTGCCGGACCGTGATGCCGGCTACGAGGTCTGTCGGCGGCTCAAGAAGGATCCGCGCACGGCTCGGATCCCGGTCATCTTCGTCACGGCGACCAACGACACCGCGGACCGGGTGAAGGCCATCGAGGCGGGCGCGGACGATTTCCTGACGAAGCCGCACCACCGTCTGGTGCTCAACGCCCGCGTCCGGTCGTTGCTCAAGCTCAAGGGCGCGACGGATGCGTTGGAAGAAAGCCTCAAACGGCTGCGCGAACTCACCCGTGTCCGCGACGATCTCATGAAGATGATCGTCCACGATCTCAAGTCGCCGCTGACCTCGGTGCTCGCGACGCTCGAGATGATGCGCGACGGGGATTTTGGAGAGCTGAATGAGCGGCAGGGACGCGCGCTGTCCGATGCCGAGGCAAAGGCGGAGGATCTGCTCGCGCTGATCGAAGATCTGCTGGAGGTCGCGAAGATCGAGGAGCAGTCGATCACGCTGAATCCGGAACCGATCGCTCCGGCCGCGCTGCTCGCCGAGATCGTCCACGATTGGGGGCTGCGATTCCGGCAGGAAGGGGCGACCGCCACCTCGGATGTCGCTGACGATGCGCCTGTGATCCGGGCCGACAAGATGCTGGTCAAGCGGGTGTTGTCGAACCTGGTGCAGAATGCGATCACCCACTCGGCGGGGCCGGTAGTCCTCGCGCTCAATGCGCGACCGGATACCAACGGGATCCTCATCACGGTGGGCGACAATGGCCCGGGAATCCCGGAGGAGTACCACGATCTGATCTTCCGGAAGTTCGAGCGTGTCCGCTCGCAGAATGCGCCGCGTGTGCGGAGTTCGGGGCTCGGCTTGACCTTCTGCCGACTGGCCGTCGAGGCGCACGGGGGGCGGATTTGGGTCAAGAGCACCGAGGGGGAAGGGAGCACGTTCTTCGTGCAGTTGCCGCTCGAACCCGTTGCGGGGGCGAAGGGCGCCAAGCCGGCGTGAGGGCGTATCTCCGCACGTTCGGGTGTCGAGCGAATCAGTACGACACGGAGGCGGTTCGCGCGATGGTGATCGCCGCGGGCGGCGCATGCGTGGACGACCCGCGCGACGCGGACGTGATCGTCATGAACTCCTGCGCCGTGACCGCGGAGGCGGAAGCGGATCTGCGCCAGGCGCTGCGACGCTCGGCCGCGGACTCCGCGGTTGACGGCCGAGCGCCGACGCCGGCGGTGGTGATGGGCTGTGCGTCGGCGCGCGATGACGGGCGGCTCCGCGCGATTCCCGGGGTACGCGCGCTCGTCGCGGGGGCCGACCTCGAGGCCGTGGCCGATGCCCTTGGCGTGGACCGCGGATTCGCGCTGACGCCAACGACCGTTCAGCGGGGATCGCGCGCGCTGCTGCGGATCCAGGACGGGTGTGACGAGCACTGCACCTTCTGCGCGACGACGCTCGCCCGTGGCGCCAATCGTTCGCGCACGCCAGAGGCGCTGGTGGACGAAGCACAGCGACTGGCCGACGCGCACCCGGAGATCGTGCTCACCGGCGTGCACATCGGGACGTACGGCCGTGATCTCGGCATCTCGCTGGGCGCGTTGGTCAGTACGCTCGTGGAACGTGTGCCGACCGTCCGGTTCCGCCTCACCTCGATCGAGGCGACCGAAGTGGACCCGGCGCTCGCCGAGCATTTGCGCGACGGCGGTCGTCGCGTGGCGCCGCACCTGCATGCGCCGCTCCAGAGCGGCGCCGATGCGGTGCTGCGCCGCATGGGACGCCATTGGTATACGGCGGACGCGTACCGTGCGGCCGTCCAGCGCCTGATGGCGGATCGGCCGGTCTTCGCGCTCAGCGGCGACGTCATCACCGGATTTCCGGGCGAGACGGCCGACGACCACGCCCAGACCGTTCGACTGGTGCATGAGCTTCCATTCACGGCCTTGCACGTGTTCCCATATTCTGCGCGTCCCGGAACCGCCGCCGAGCGGCTGGGCGGAGCGGTCCCGGGCCCTGTCGCGCGCGACCGGTCGGCGGAGTTGCGTGAGTTGGCGGCGGACAAGGCGGCGGCCTACGCCGCGCGTCGTGGGGGAGGGCATGCCGACGTCGTCGTCATCGGGACCGGACCGTCTCGCCACGGCTTGACCGAAGACTATCTTTCAGTGGCGCTCGAGGAACCGAAGCCGCCGCGCGGGGCACGGTTCGATGCGCGACTGGTTGCCGACGCCACAGGGCTGCGCGCGGTGCCGTGCTGACCGACAACCCTCTGCTCTGACCCCGACCGATTCCGTGCCTTCCGTCTACATCGAAACCTACGGCTGCCAAATGAACGTGAGCGATTCCGAGCTGATGCTCGGCAAGCTCGCGGCGAGCGGCTACGATGCCGTGGACGGACCGGAAGGGGCCGACGTGATCCTGGTGAATACCTGTGCGATCCGCGACAACGCCGAACAACGCGTGATCGGCCGACTCGGGGAACTGCGCCGATTCATGGGGCGCGATACGATTCTCGGCGTCACGGGGTGCATGGCGCAGCGACTCGGACCCAAGCTGCTCGAGACGGATTCCCGGGTGTCGTTGGTGGTCGGCCCCGATGCGTATCGTGCGTTGCCGCAGTTGATCGATGGTGCCCGCAACGGGGAGCGGTTCACCGCGACCGACTTCGATCTCGAGGAGCACTACGAGGACTTCGCGGCGCGCCGGTTCGACGCGGTGAAGGCGTGGATCCCCGTGCAGCGCGGGTGTGATTATCGCTGCACGTATTGCATCGTGCCCTACACGCGTGGCTCCGAGCGGTCCCGCCAACTCGCGGATGTGGTACGCGAGACCCGGGACGTCGTGGCGCAGGGGCTCACCGAGGTGGTGTTGCTCGGTCAGACCGTCAACTCGTACAACGACGGCGCGGCCGATTTCGGATCGCTCCTGCGAGCCGTCGGTGCGGTCCCGGGCATCCGGCGGGTGCGCTACACGAGCCCCCATCCGAATGATTTCTCGGAGTCGGTCATCCGTGCGATGGCGGAGGTGCCGGCGGTGTGCGAACACGTCCATCTGCCGATGCAGAGTGGTTCCAGCCGAACGCTGAAGCGCATGCTGCGTCGGTACAGCCGCGAGGAGTACCTGGCCTGCGTGGAGCGGCTGCGCGCGGCGATCCCGGGCCTGAGCATCACGACCGACATCATCGTCGGGTTCCCCGGAGAGACGGACGACGAGTTCGAGGAGACGCTCTCCGCCGTGCGCGCTGTCGGGTTCGATGACGCGTTCATGTTCAAGTTCTCGATGCGCGACGGGACGCCGGCGCAGCGCCTTCCGGCCGAGTGGCGCGTGTCCGAGGCGGTGGTGGACGAACGTTTCGAGCGGCTGAAGGATCTCGTGCGCAGCATCGCGCGCGAGAAGAACCTGCGTCGACTCGGCGAGCGGCGCGAAGTGTTGATCGAGAAGGAAGCGCGGAAGGGCGAGGGATTGCTGCAGGCCCGATCGCGGGATTTCAAGACGGTGATCGTGCCCGGCGACCCGTCGATGATCGGCAGCTACCTGCACGTGGAACTGAGTGGCACCACCGGCTCGACCTTCACCGGCCTGCCGGTGGCGGAACGCGCACAGCTGCCGATGGCCTAGCGGTAGTGTTCGTGCCGCGGCGCGCGCGGCACTGTTTTGATGCGCGGCGCATCGAAGTGATGCGCCGTTGTCGTATCCGGTGGTCACTTTGCGGTCATGCCGCTCATCGCATGGGCCGTGATGTCTTGGGTCGCCGGGTTGCTGATCGGAGCGTCCGACGTCCGGTTGTGGCCCGTGCTGGGAGTGGCCGCCGCGGTCTCTAGTGCACTGGTGCTGGCCCCGCGGAGCCGCGGAGTGGTCGCCGCCGGGTGCGTGCTGCTCGCTGCTGCGGCCGTGATGACGGCCCGCGATCGGATCCGCCGTGACGCCCGGTGTCGCACGCAGGCGGTGCAGACCGCCGATGTCTCACGCGCGCGCTCGCGAGCGCCGTGCGCGACGGAACGCGGGGCTCTCGCCCGGCTCCTGCTGGTGCAGCGTGAGCGTGCCGGGCGACTGATCGATCGCGACTTCGGCGGCGACGCGCCGATGGTCCGCGCGTTGCTGATCGCCGACACCCACGAGCTTCCCCTCGACCTGCGTGACCGATTCGCATCGGCGGGGCTGGTGCACATCCTGAGCATCTCCGGTCTGCATGTCGCGCTCATCGCGGAAGCCGTGGCCGTGATCCTCGGCGCGCTGCGCGCCGGACCACGGACGGCACCCTCGATCACCATCCTCGTGATCACCGGCTATGTCGCCATGATCGGCGCCCCGCCGCCGGCGGTGCGCAGTGCCGTCATGCTCGGCGTGACGGTCGTCACTCGCGTGCTGCAGCGTCCCGTGTCGCCGTGGGCCGTGCTCGCGCTCGGAGCGATCGCACCGTTGCATGATTCCGCGATCGTGGCCGATCTGGGATGGCAGTTGAGCGTGGCAGGGTTCGCGGCGCTGATCGCCGGCGGTCGGCTGGCCAAGCGGTGGATTCCGCGCGCGTGGCGCGGGTGGCGGCGCACGATCGCGCGCGACCTGACGATTTCAACGATCGCGACGCTCGTCACGGCGCCGTTGGTGTGCTGGGCCTTCGGTCGGGTGAGTCTGATTGCGCCCTTCACGAATCTCGTGGCCGGACCTGTGGTCGGGGTGCTGCAGCCCGCGCTGTTCTTGTCGCTGGCGGTCGCGTCGTGTGGCTGGGAGGGCGGGGCCCAGATCGTGGCCGCGGCCGCGCACCCGATGCTGGCGGCACTGGATCTGGTGGCTCGCGGTGGGGCGGCGGTGCCGCACGGCACCCTGACTGTGGCACCATCCCTGCCTGTCGCCGTGGCGGCGGGGCTCGCGTCTGTGGCGCTGCTGGTGGCGGTGTGCAGCCGCGACGCCGGGCGCGCGAGCGTCGCGGGAGCCCTCGCAACTGCGGCGGTTGTATGGTGGCCATTCGCTCCTACCGGGAGCGGGGAGATGGAGGTCCACATGATCGATGTTGGGCAGGGGGACGCCATCGCCCTGCGAACCCCGCACGGGCACTGGATCGTGATGGACGCCGGTCGCGAGTGGCGGGGCGGCGACGCCGGCCGGTCGACGGTGGTCCCATATCTCCGTCGATTCGGGGGAGAGGTCGAGTGGCTCATTCTCTCGCATCCGCACGCGGATCACGTGGGTGGCGCCGCCAGTGTGCTTCGCGCCCTGCGACCGCCGCATCTGCTCGATGCCGCCTTCGCGGGGCCGAGCACGGCGTACCGGACGGTCTTGACCGAGGCCGCGCAGCAGGGGACAATCTGGCACCGCGCACGCCCCGGCGCGCGCCTGTTGGTCGATGGTGTGGAACTCCGTACGCTTGCGCCCGACTCGGCGTGGACCGCCGGGCTCACGGATCCGAACCTCGCGAGCACGATGGTGATGGCACGCTTTGGCGGCGTTCGCGTCCTGCTGACCGGTGACGCGGAAGCCGCGGAAGAGCACTGGGTCTTGGCGCACGGCGAGTCGCTGGAGGCCGATGTGCTCAAAGTGGCACATCACGGCAGCTCCACCAGTTCGACGCCTGAGTTTCTCGAGCGGGTGAATCCCCGCGTCGCGCTTGTATCTGTCGGAATCGCAAACAGTTACGGGCATCCATCGTCTGATGTCATGGCAGCGCTGGTGGCGCGCGGCGCCACGGTGCTTCGCACGGATCAACTCGGCGACATCGTGTTGCACACAGACGGCGTGACCCTGATGGCTGAGGCGGCGGGGAGCCGGTGGCCCATTCCGCGCCGCTGACGCTCAACGCTTTTGGGCGCCTCGACGTATGCACAGTCGTAGGACGAGCGCGGAGGGAGGGGGGGCCGGGGGGCCTCTCGCCCTTCGCGTTTCGTTTTCCCCGTCGCGGCTCCCGTCACTTGCCCCCACTGTGGGCGAGGCGGCACTTTTCGCAGGGTCGGTATCCTCATCACCCCTGCGGAGGAAATGCTCGTGGTTCGTCATACCGCGACATCGGTCGTCACCATCGATCGCTTCATCATCGAGCAGGAACGCCTGTATCCCTCGGCCTCGGGTGATCTCTCGAGCATCCTGTACGATCTCGTCGTTGCCGCGAAGATGATCTCCAACAAGGTGCGTTCCGCGGGGCTCGCGGACATCATCGGGGCCGTCGGCACGGAAAACGTCCAGGGGGAGGTACAGCAGAAGCTCGACCTCTTCGCCAACGACACCATCGTCAAGGCGATGGATCATGGCGGTCGGTTGTGCGCCATGGCGTCAGAGGAGGAAGCGGACATCATTCCGATTCCCCAAGGGTTCAAGACCGGCAAATATCTGCTGCTGTTCGATCCGCTCGATGGGTCGTCGAACATCGACGTCAATGTCCCGGTGGGGACGATTTTTTCCGTGCTCAAGAAGGAGGGCGAGCCGGGGCGCGGGACGACCCGCGACATGTTGCAGCCCGGCTACAAGCAGGTCGCCGCGGGCTATGTGATCTACGGATCCAGCACCATGCTCGTGTACACCACCGGGCAGGGCGCGCACGGGTTCACCCTCGATCCCTCGATCGGGGAGTTTCTGCTCTCGCATCCCAACATCAAGACCCCGGAGCACGGCAAGTACCTCTCGGTGAACGATTCATACGAGCAACATTGGGACGAGCCGGTGCGCGCGCTCATGCGCCGGTATCGCGGACTCGACGGCCGGCGTGAGGCGATGAACGTCCGGTATGTCGGGTCGATGGTTGCCGATTTCCACCGCAACCTCCTCGGAGGCGGGCTGTTCGCCTACCCGGCGAACGCCAAGAGTCCCAAGGGCAAGCTCCGCCTGCTGTACGAGTGCAACCCCCTCGCGTTCATTTGCGAGCAGGCTGGCGGCGCCGCCACCGATGGCCACGTCCGCATCCTCGACGTACAGCCCACGGAACTCCACCAACGCACGCCGGTCTTCCTGGGAAGTCGTGGAGACGTGGCGATCGCGCAGGAGATGCTCGCGCGATAGTAGATTTCGGGATGGCTGACGAACGCCTTTCCCCTGCCGGCATTCCCGTGTCGCCCGTGTACCGTCCGGGCGACACGGTCGTGAACTACGCGCACGATCTCGCCGACCCTGGCGTCTTCCCGTTCACGCGCGGCGTGCAGCCCACGATGTATCGCGGGCGCCTCTGGACGATGCGCCAGTACGCCGGATTCGGGACTGCGCAGGACACCAACACCCGATTCAAGCACTTGCTCGCTGCGGGCCAAACGGGACTGTCGGTCGCCTTCGACCTGCCGACCCAAATGGGGATCGACTCGGATTCCCCGCGCGCGCTCGGCGAAGTCGGGCGCGTCGGGGTCGCTATCGATTCGGTCGACGATCTCGCGATCCTCCTCGACGGGATTCCGCTCGACAAGGTCTCGACCTCCATGACCATCAACGCGACCGCGAGCACGCTGCTGGCGATGTATGTGGTGGTGGCGGAGGAGCGTGGGATCCCGCGCGAGACTCTCAGCGGCACGATCCAGAACGACATCCTCAAGGAGTACATCGCGCGCGGCACGTATGTGTATCCGCCCGAACCCTCGCTGGCCCTCATCGCGGACACGTTCCGGTTCTGCGCCGAGGAGGTCCCGAACTGGAATCCGATCTCGATCAGCGGGTACCACATCCGGGAGGCCGGAGCGACGGCCGTGCAGGAGTTGGCCTTCACGTTCGCGAACGGACTCGCCTACGTCGACGGAGCGGTGGCCGCGGGACTGCCGGTCGACGCGTTTGCGCCGCGTCTGTCGTTCTTCTTCGCCTGCCACAACGACCTGTTCGAGGAAGTTGCCAAGTTCCGCGCCGCGCGCCGGATCTGGGCGCGCCTGATGCGCGAGCGGTACGGAGCGAGCGACGCGAGCTGCAAGTTGCGATTTCACACCCAGACCGGCGGGGTGACGCTGACCGCCCAGCAGCCGCTCAACAACGTGGTGCGCGTGGCGGTGCAGACGTTGGCCGCGACGCTAGGGGGCACGCAGTCGCTCCACACCAACGGCTATGACGAGGCGCTGGCGCTACCCACGGCCGAAGCCGCGACGTTGGCGCTGCGCACCCAGCAGATCGTCGCCCATGAAAGCGGGGTCGCCGCGACGGCGGACCCATTCGCGGGCTCCTACTACGTGGAATCGCTGACAGACGCGCTCGAGGCCCGGACACTGGCCTTGTTGGCCGAGGTCGAGGCGAAGGGTGGCAGCGCCAAGGCGATCGACGCCATGTTCTTCCAGGACGAGATCGGCCGCAGCGCCTACGAGTACCAACTCGGCATCGAGAACGGGAGCACCGTGATCGTCGGCGTGAACAAGTTCGCGGATGGTCAAGATCCGCCGATGATTCCCAAACCGAATTTCTCGCAGTTGGAAGCCGACCAGGTCGCGCGGGTCCGCGAGGTTCGTGCCGTCCGCGACGGGGGCCGGGTCGCGGCGGCGCTCGCGGCGCTGAAGGCGGCGGCCCCGTCCGTGGGGACGGCCGAGGGGGCCGTCATGGCGCGGGTGATCGACGCCGTGCGGGCTCGTGCGACCGTCGGAGAGATCAGCGATACGTTGGAGTCCGTCTGGGGGCGGTACCGGCCCGGCTGAGCAGGGTGTCCCCCACGCGAACGTCGATATCCACTCCCACTGGGGAGGGAAATCGGCTATATTCAGCGGCTGCATCTACTTAGCCCGCATATGCCGACTTACGAATACCGCTGCCCCGACGGGCACGATTTCAACAATTTCGTTCTGAAGATCAGCAACGCCGCCGCCGAGCTTCCGTGTCCGACCTGCGGCAAGCTCGCCGAGCGTCGTATCTCTGCCGGTGGAGGACTGCTGTTCAAGGGTTCCGGGTTCTACATCACGGACTACGGCAAAGATGGCAAGAAGGACCAGCGTCCCAAGCCGGGCTCCGCGACCAAGGTCGAGACGAGCACGTCGGGCAGCGGGTCCTCCGCGAGCGAGTCTGCTTCGTCCGGTGCGGCGTCGCCCGCGCCGGTCGCACCGTCGACACCCGCGCCGAAGAGCAGCGGCGAATGAGCGGCGTGGAACAGCTGCGCGCCGAGCTTCTGCGGTCGGCGCGTGCGCTGGGGGCGCCGGAGGGCGTCGCGCCGGTGTTGGAGCGGCCGCGCGACCCGTCGCACGGCGACTGGGCCACGAACCTCGCGATGACGCTCAGCAAGGCGCTCGCGAAGAAGCCGTCCGATATTGCCCGGGCGCTGGTAGATGGGATGGACCTCGCCGCGGCCGGCGTCCGTGAGGCCGTGGTCGCCGGTCCCGGCTTCATCAACTTCCGCATCGATGCCGGCGCCCTCGCCTCGCAACTGCGCCGTGTGCTCGAGCAGGGCGCCGCGTACGGCGATTCGCAGGGTGGAGCGGGGAAGCCGGTGGTCGTCGAGTTCGTGAGTGCGAATCCCACGGGACCGTTGCACGTGGGCCATGGCCGCCAGGCGGCCCTCGGCGACGCGATCTCCACCATGCTGTCTCGCACGGGATGGCAGGTGTCGCGCGAGTTCTACTACAACGACGCCGGTGTGCAGATCGCGAACCTCGCGCTCTCGACGCAGGCCCGCTTGCGCGAACTCGCAGGCGATCCGCTCGAGATCCCCGAGGGGGGCTATCACGGGGAGTACATCGTGGAGATCGCGCGGGCCTACGCTGCCGACCACCCTCAGGACCCGCGCGGCGATGACCTGGACGCGGTGCGCGTCCATGCGGTCAAGGCGCTGCGACACGAGCAGGATCTCGATCTGAAGGCCTTCGGGGTGCAGTTCGACGTGTACTTCCTCGAGTCGTCGCTCTACAGCGACGGCCAGGTGGACCGCACGGTCCGCGCCCTGCAGCAGGCTGGCGCGACCTTCGAAGAAGGGGAGGCGCTCTGGCTGCGCACCACGGCGTACGGCGACGACAAGGATCGCGTCATGCGCAAGCGGGACGGCACCTACACCTATTTCGTGCCGGACGTCGCATACCACGTGAACAAATGGGGGCGCGGCTTCACCCGAGCGATCAACGTGCAGGGGGCGGATCACCACAGCACCGTCACCCGTGTGCGTGCCGGACTGCAGGCCCTCGGCGTGGGGATTCCCCACGGCTACCCCGAGTACGTGCTCCATCAGATGGTGACCGTGATGAAGGGGGGGGAGGAGATGAAGATCTCCAAACGCGCCGGCAGCTACATCACGGTGCGCGATCTGATCGACGAAGTCGGCCGCGACGCCGTCCGCTACTTCCTGCTGATGCGGAAGGGCGACTCGCAACTCGTGTTCGACGTGGATCTCGCGCGGTCGCAGTCGGAGGACAACCCGGTGTACTACATCCAGATGGCCCATGCCCGTCTGTCGGGGATTTTCCGTGTCGGGGCGATCGCGGCCGATGCGGTCACGGGTGCAGGGGTCGACTGGGCGCTCCTGGACAGCCCCGAGGAGCGTGAACTCGTCAAGTCGCTGCTCGACTGGCCCCGATTGCTTGCCGGCGCGGCGGAGTCGACGGAGCCGCATCGCGTCGCGAACTATCTGCTGGAGACCGCCCGGTTGGTGCACACCTGGTATCACAAGAATCATGTGCTCGGCGAGCCTGAGCCGGTGATGCAGGCACGGTTGGCGCTGGCGAAAGCCGCACGCCAGGTGTTGCAGAACGGGTTGTCCGTACTCGGCATCACCGCACCAGACCGCATGTAGTGGTACCCGTGGGGCGGCAGGCGACGCCCCTTCACTTCCGGCGTGGACAGGATCCGATCTCATGAGCGTTCTCGTGGTGGGCAGCGTTGCCCTTGATTCGGTGGAGACTCCGTTCGGCAAGGCGGAGGATGTCATCGGTGGCTCGGCCACCTACTTCTCGGCGAGCGCCAGCCATCAGACCCCGGTGCAGCTCGTGGGCATCGTGGGGGGGGATTACCCCATCGAGAAGTTGCAGCCGCTCACCGCGCGCGGCGTCGACCTCGCCGGACTGGAGAGGGCCGACGGAGAGTCGTTCCGCTGGCGCGGCCGCTACCGGCACGACCTCAACTCGGCCGAGACGCTCGAAACGCGACTCGGCGTGTTCTCGCATTTCCGTCCGAAGATCCCCGCGCAGTTCCGTACGGCCAAGTACGTGTTCCTCGGGAACATCGATCCGCGCCTCCAGCTCGATGTGTTGCGTCAGGTCGAGAAGCCGAAGTTGGTGGCGTGCGACACCATGAATTTCTGGATCGAGAGCCGCCGTGAGGACTTGCTCACGCTGCTCAAGCAGGTGGATCTGATCACGCTGAACGATGGCGAGGCCCGTCAGCTCACGGAGAAGGCGAACCTGGTGCAGGCCGCGCGTTGGATCCTCGACCGGGGGCCGCACACCGTCGTCATCAAGAAGGGCGAACACGGCGCGTTCATGTTCACCCGGTCGACGGTCTTCTTCGCTCCGGCGTATCCGCTCGAGTCGGTGTTTGATCCCACCGGCGCGGGGGATTCGTTCGCCGGCGGGTTCATGGGCTATCTGGCACGCACGGATGACCTGAGCGAAGCAAGCCTGCGTCGCGCGGTGATCCACGGGTCGGCGATGGGGTCCTTCGTGGTCGAAGGGTTCTCGATCACCCGCCTGTTGGAGATCACGCGCACGGACATCGACGCCCGTGTGGCGGATTTCCACCGGCTCGTGAGCTTCGACGCGAAGTTGCCGGACTGATGGGATCGCTCGATTATCGCAGCGCGGGCGTGGACATCGACGCCGCGGAGGACTCGAAGCATCGGATCCGCCGCCATGTCGAGTCCACCTACACCGCCGGTGCCACCGGAACGTTCGGCGGGTTCGGCGGCATGTTCCGGATGCCGGCGGCGTCGGGGAGCGGGCAGCTGCTCGTCTCCAGCGCGGATGGTGTCGGGACGAAGATCAAGGTGGCCATCGAGGCCGATCGACACGACACGGTGGGCCACTGCCTCGTGAATCACTGCACCAACGACATTCTGGTGCAGGGCGCGCTGCCACTCTTCTTCTTGGACTACGTGGCCTTCGGCGCGCTCGTGCCGGCGACCGTGGAGGCGATCGTTGCGGGTGTCGCGGCGGGCTGTCGCGAAAATGGTGCCGCGCTCATGGGCGGTGAGACGGCGGAAATGCCCGGGTTGTACACGCCCCCCGACTACGATTTGGCCGGGTTCATCGTCGGCGCGGTGGAGGAGTCCCGGGTTTTGGGGGCGTCGCGCGTACGGACGGGCGACGTATTGATCGGGCTCGCGAGTTCCGGGCTGCACACCAATGGCTATTCACTCGCCCGCCGGATCGTCGCCGAACGACTCAAGCTCGGGGTGCATGACCCGTTCCCGGGCGAAGCGGGCAGCGTCGCCGATGTGCTGTTGCGGGTCCATCGCTCGTATCTCGCCGTCATGAAGCCCGTGCTCGACCAGGTGCACGCGATGGCGCACATCACGGGCGGCGGGTTGCCCGGGAACCTGGACCGTGTGCTGCCGCCGAACATGGACGCCGCGGTCGACACCGGCACGTGGACGGTGCCGAACACCTTCGCCGTGCTGGAAGAGGCCGGCGAAGTGGCACGCGCGGAGATGTTCCGCGCGTTCAACATGGGCGTGGGCATGGTGGTGATCACGGATGCGGACGGCGCGGCGTCGGTGTGCCGCAGTGCCTCGGCGCAGGGGGTGGCGGCGTGGGAGATGGGACGCGTGGTACCGGGAAGCGGGACGGTCAAACTCACGGGAGACAACACATGAACACGTTTCGTTGCGTGATCGCCACGATGCTGCTCGCGATGGCCAGCAGCGTCGCGAACGCCCAGTGCACGGGCTCGACGATCGTCGCGGACGCCTGCACGAAAGTCACGGATCTGTTGAACTATGCGACGCCACAGTTCTCCACCGCATTGGCGGGAGGGAGCGCGACCATGGGGCAGGGCGGCACCTTGGCAGGGCTGGGCCACGTTGCGGTCAGCGTGCGCGCCACCGCGGTGGTCGGCGCAATGCCCAAGTTCAACGGGACGGCCTTCAATACGGGCGGCGCGGTCCCGACGTCGTTCAGCAGCGAGAATGTGCCGGTCCCGATGCTCACGGCCGATGCCGCGATCGGGATCTACCGCGGCATCTCCCTCGGCGTCACCCATGTTGGCGGCGTGGATGCGCTGGTGAGCGCCACGTACTTGCCGAACGTGAACGGCGGCGACATGAAGATGACCGTCACCGGCAGCAACATGAAGTTCGGCTACGGCGTGCGCGTGGGAATCCTGGAGGAATCACTGCTCGCACCGGGGGTGGCCATCTCGTTCATCCAGCGCGACCTGCCCACATTCAGCATCTCCGGCGCCAGCAACGTTGCGGCGGCAGGCGCCAACGCTCCGGGGACGTTCGCGTTGAACGATTTCACCCTGCAGACCTCGGCAATCCGCCTGACGGCGTCGAAGAGTTTCCTGATCTTCGCGCTGAACGCGGGTATCGGTCAGGACACCTACAAGGGCAGTTCGAATCTGCGGGTCACGGTGACACCGGCGGTTGGAGGGGCGCAGGCGGGTGCCGGTTCGACTTCCATGTCAATGACGCGCACCAACATGTTCGTCGGGACGCAGATCAACCTCTTCCTCTTCAAGATCGTCGGCGAGCTCGGTCAGGTCACCGGCGGCAGTACCCCGGCGCTCAAGAACAACTTCGGCGCTGCGGCCGACAAGTCGCGCAACTATGCGTCCGTCGGCGTGCGCTTCGCGCTCTGACGCGTGCGCCACATCGAGGGAGCGGTCGCCACGCTCGCGTCGCAGGAGCGCGCGTGGATGCGCCGAGCCCTAAGTCTCGCCCACACGGGTTGGGGACAGACGGCGCCGAACCCCCTGGTCGGCGCCGTCATCGTACGCGACGGTGTGGTGGTCGGTGAGGGGGCCCACCAGCGCTTCGGGGGACCGCACGCCGAGGTAGCCGCGTTGGCCATGGCGGGGACGCGCGCGCGTGCCGCCACCCTTTTCGTGACGCTCGAGCCGTGCAACCACCACGGCAAGACGCCGCCGTGCGTCGATGCGCTCGTGGCGGCCGGCGTGGCGCGGGTGGTGGTCGCGATGCGCGATCCGAATCCCGTGGCTTCTGGCGGTGCTGATCGATTGCGGGCCGCAGGGATCACCGTGGAGTTCGGCCTCCTTGAGCAGGCGGCGCGTGATCTCAATGCCCCGTTCGCATTCGCGGCGCTTGGCGCGCGACGACCGTGGGTCACCTTGAAGCTCGCGCTGGACGCTGACGGCGCGATGGCGCCGGCGGATCGCTCGCAACAGTGGCTCACCGGTGCGGAGTCGCGGGCGTGGGTGCACCGACTCCGTGCGGGCAGCGATGCCGTGGCCGTCGGCATCGGGACGGTCCTGGCCGACGACCCCCGACTCACGGTGCGAGACGGCGACGCCCCCCGCGTTCCGCCGCGCCGGGTGGTCTTTGACCGCCGCGCCCGCCTGCCGCAGACGAGCGTGCTCGCGCGCACGGCGACCGAGATCCCGGTTTCCGTCTTGGCCGCCCGACCGGACGGGCCGAGTCGGCAGGCGTTGGCCGCGCTGGGGGTGGACTGCGTGGTCGCCGACGGGCTGTCTGCTCAGCTCGGTCAGCTTCACGAATCCCACGGGACTCGCGCCCTGTTCGTCGAGGGGGGGCTGACGATTGCCGATGCCCTCTGGCAGGCCAATCTTGTCGATCGTCTCATTATCTTTCAGGCATCGGTCCGGCTCGGTCCGGACGCGCTCCGCCCGTTCGGCGGGGTGCGCCCGTATGAGGCGTCCCGCATCGTCGCCCAGCGGCGTCTCGGTCCGGATCTGATGACCGAATACGCCATACACGACCCGTAACCTCTGCTGTTTCTCACCATGTTCACTGGCCTCATCACCGCCATCGGCACGATCGACCGCGTTCGGGAAACCGACGCCGGTCGCGAGTTCCGCGTGCGCTGTGGCTACACGGGCCTCGTCGACGGCGAGTCGATCGCGCTCAATGGTGCCTGCCTGACGGTACGCGAACATGGGGACGGTTGGTTCACGGTCGCGGCGATCGTGACGACGCTTGAGCGCACGACGATGGCCGCGTGGCAGGAGGGTCGACAGCTCAATCTCGAGCGCGCCTTGGCGCTCGGCGATCGGCTCGGCGGTCACATCGTGCAGGGGCATGTCGACCACCTGGGTACCGTCTGCGCGATCGCGAGGCGGGCTGACGCGCTCGTCGTCGACGTGACGATTCCGGCCCCCTTGGAGCCCCTGCTCGTCCCGCAGGGCTCCATCACCGTTGATGGCGTCAGTTTGACCGTGAACGCTCTGCCCGCTCCCGGTGTTCTTCAGTTGTCGCTCATCGAGTTCACGTGGCGTCACACGACGCTGGGCGCGCTCGCGGTGGGTGATCGCGTGCATCTCGAGGCGGACGTCATCGCCAAGCATGTGCATCGGCTCGTGGCCCCATATGTAGGGTCCGTGGGCGGCACTTCCACCTGATTCACGAGGACGGGCTGAAAGGCCCGTATGCAGCATATGGCATTCGGAACGATCGAGCAGGCACTCGAGGACCTACGCGCGGGGAAGTTTCTCGTCGTGGCGGACGATGAGGATCGCGAGAACGAAGGGGATCTCATCGGGGCGGCCGAGTTCATCACGGCCGAGAAGGTCAACTTTCTCATGGGCGCCAAGGGCATGATCTGTCTGGCCCTCAGCCCCGAGAAGGTGCAGCAGCTCGACCTGCAGCCGATGGGAACGGAGAACACGGAGGCGATGCGTACCGCCTTCACCGTCACGATTGACGCGGCGCCACGGTTCGGGGTGACGACCGGTATCAGTGCCGGCGATCAGGCGGCGACGATCCGCGCCGCGGTCGATCCGCAAGCGGTCCCGCACGACCTGCGTCGTCCGGGGCACGTGCACCCGCTCCGCGCCCGCGAAGGCGGCGTGCTGCAGCGTGTCGGGCACACGGAAGCGGCGGTCGACCTGATGCGCTTGGCGGGGCTGCAACCCGCCGGGGTGATTTGTGAGATCCTCAATGCGGACGGCACCACCGCCAAGCGTCCGGAGCTCGATGTCTTTGCGCAGACGCACGGGTTGACCTTCATCACCGTGGCGCAGTTGGTGGCCTTTCGCCTCCGGCACGAGCGGTTGGTGCATCGCGTCGCGGAAGCGCGCCTCCCCACCGAGTTTGGGGAGTTCACCGTCATCGGCTACCGGAATGATGTGGACTCGCGCGAGCATCTCGCCCTCGTGTACGGAGACGTCCACGGGAAGGAACGCGTGCTCGCCCGCATGCATTCCAAGTGCCTCACGGGCGACGTCTTCCACTCGCAGCGATGCGACTGTGGATGGCAGTTGCACACCGCGATGGAGATGGTCGCCACGGAAGGACACGGCGTGATCGTCTACCTCGATCAGGAGGGGCGCGGGATCGGGCTGCTCAACAAGCTCAAGGCGTACGAGTTGCAGGACCGCGGCGCGGATACGGTGGAAGCGAACGAGAAGCTCGGCTTTGCGCCCGACCTCCGCAACTACGGCATCGGAGCCCAGATTCTGCTCGACCTGGGCCTCACCTCGATCCGCCCGATCACCAACAATCCGAAGAAGCTCGTGGGGCTCGAGGGGTACGGCCTCAAGGTCGAGGACCGGGTGCCATTGCTGGCCCCGGAGTCGGCGGAGAACTCCGGGTATCTCGAGACCAAGCGACGCAAGATGGGTCACCTGAGGGCACTGTAGATGGCCGAGTTCACCGGGATCCCTGACGGCAACTTCAAGCGGTTCGCCGTCGTCGGCAGCCGATTCAACGAGACGGTGACGCGCGCGCTGGTCGACGGTGCGCTCGATTGCCTGGTGCGGCACGGGGCCGCGGTCGAGGAGGTGGACGTCATCTGGGTGCCGGGTGCCTGGGAGCTCCCCGCCGCAGCGGCACGGCTGGCCGCCAGCGATCGCTACGCGGCGATCGTGGCGTGTGGTGCGGTCGTGCGCGGTGACACGCCGCACTTCGACTTCATCTCCGCGGAAGCCACACGCGGCCTCGGGGCGGTCCAGCACGACTACAACGTGCCGGTCGGGTTCGGTCTGCTGACCACGGATACGTTGTCGCAAGCCGAGGCGCGCGCGGGCGGGGCGCATGGCAACAAGGGATGGGATGCCGCGCTTGCGGCGCTGGAGATGGCTGACCTGTTCGCGCGTCTCGACGTCGTGAGCCCGGACGAGGAGGACGATGGCAGCGCGCATTGAATCGAAGGGGCGTTCGCGGGCGCTACAGGCCCTCTATGCCTGGGACATGCGCAAGGACGACGAACTGGGACGCGTGTCCCAGCTGATCTGGGACGACCTCGACGTCGCCCCGGAGGAGCGCGAATTCGCCGGCAAGTTGCTCCGGATCATTCTCGCCAGCGGTGCGGCGCTCGACGCGGAGCTCGCCGAGGTCACGACCAACTGGCGGATCGAGCGGCTTGGCGCGATCGAACGGTGTCTGCTGCGACTGGGGGCCGCGGAGTTGGAGCAGGGGCTCACCCCGCCGCGTGTGGTGATCCAGGAGTGCGTGCGGCTCGGCGAACGCTACGGGAGCGCGACGAGTGCTCGGTTCGTGAATGGGGTGCTCGACGCGCTCGCGCGCCGCATGGGTCGCTTGGATTGAGGATCCTCGTCGTGAACTGGCAGGACCGCGAAAACCCCCAGGCCGGGGGGGCGGAACTGCATTTGCACGAGATTTTCGAACGACTGGCGGCGCGCGGACATCAGATCACGCTGTTGTGTGGCGGGTGGCCGGGGTGCCCGCCGCGCGCGGTGCTCGGCGGAATCGACGTGCATCGGGTCGGGACGCGGCAGACGTTCGCGCTCCGGGTGGGCGCGTATTGGCGCGCCCATTTGCGCGACGTCCCGTTTGATGTGCTGTACGAGGATATCAACAAGTCGCCGTTGTTCACGCCCTTGTGGGGGGCCTCGTATCCTGTCGTGGCGTGCGTCCCGCATCTCTTCGGCGGGACCGCATTCCAAGAGCTGGCGTGGCCGCTCGCCACGGCGGTGTGGCTTGCCGAGCGTCCGCTCCCCGTGGTCTACCGCGAGACGCCGTTCCAGGCGATCAGTGAGAGCACCGCGGAGGACCTCGTGGTGCGCGGGCTGTTGCGGTCCCAGGTGACGGTGATCTATCCGGGCGTTGATTTTGCCTACTTCACGCCACGGCCCGTGCTGCGGACGTCGCAGCCCTCGTTCGCGTATGTCGGGCGGCTGAAGAAGTACAAAGGAGTGGACCTGCTCATTCGGGCGTTCGCGCGGCTCCGGCACCCGACCGCGGTGCTCGAGATCGCCGGGGCCGGGGACTACCGGCCCGCCCTTGAGCGCCTTGCCGCGTCGCTTGACCTCGGTGGCCACGTGCGGTTTCTTGGCTTTGTGTCCGAGGAGGAGAAGCTCGCGTTGCTGCGGCGCTCGTGGGCGGTGGCGCTGGCATCGCCCAAGGAGGGCTGGGGGCTGACGAATGTCGAGGCCGCGGCGTGCGGGACGCCCGTGGTGGCCTCGAACTCGCCGGGGATTCGCGAGTCGGTACGGGACGGGGTGACGGGGTTTCTGGCGCCGCATGGCGACGTCGCGGAACTCGCGGCGGCGTTCGCGCGGTTGGCGGAATCCACGGAGCTCGTGCAGACGATGGGGCAGTCGGCCCGTGCGTTTGCGGAAACATTCACCTGGGAACGAACGGCACAGCAGACGGAGGCCCATTTGGTGGCCTCCACGCGCACAGGAGGCTAGGGCGGTGGGCGCACTGACGGTCGCGGAGTTCTACGAACAGACGAAGGATTCGCTGCAACTCGAGGTCCTGGGGCATCCCGACGGTTTCCAGCGCATGATCACGATGGCGGACGCGTCGGGGCCCGGACTCGTGCTGGCGGGCTACACGGGGCGCTTCGTGCATCAGCGCATCCAGGTGCTTGGCGAGACGGAGGTCTCCTACCTCGCCTCGCTCAGTCCCGAGGAGCGGCAACGGAATCTCGCCACGTATTTCACGTTCGAGATCCCGCTCGTCATGGTGACGAAGGGACTCCCGCTGCCGGACGGATTCGAGGAGGCCGCGCACCGGGCTGGTGTCACCATTCTGCGGTCGCGCCTGAAGACGCTCGAGTTCTATCGGGTGATCACGCCGTTCCTGGAGATGCAGTTCGCGCCGCAGGCCAATCTGCACGGGTCGCTGGCGGACGTCTTCGGGGTGGGGCTGCTCTTTACGGGGGAGAGCGGCATCGGCAAGTCCGAATGCGTGCTGGACCTGGTGGAGCGCGGGCATCGACTCGTGGCGGACGACCTCGTGATGGTGACGCGGCGCGGCGCCGACGTCCTGATCGGACGCGGCCACGAGATGTCCCGCCATTTCATGGAGATCCGGGGCGTGGGGCTGATCGAGATCCCGCGCATCTTCGGGATCCACGCGGTGCGGCAGCAGAAGCGCGTCGAGGTGGTGGTCAATTTGACCAAGTGGGATGCCATGGCCGAGATGGACCGGACCGGCCTCGACGATGAGACGATCGACATCCTTGGCGTGGCGATCCCGAAGATCACCGTGCCGCTGAATCCCGGCAAGAACATCACGGTGATCGCCGAGGTGATCGCGATGAACCATCTGCTCCGCTACAGTGGGCACCATGCGGCGGAGAGCTTCAACGAACGCCTCAAAGCCAAGATGCGTCAGGCGGCCGACGTGGGGCGGTACCTGCAGGACGATGACGAATAGCGGGACGCCGGCACCGGGGATACCGAGCGCCGCGTCCGTCGGCGGAACCCTGCCTGGCGTTGTCGTCGCGGGCCATGGCGACTTCGCGGCAGGGATGCGGGATGCCGTCGAAAGGGTGGCCGGTGCGCAGGAGCGTCTGGCGACCGTCAGCAACCACGGGCTCGACGCCGAGCGCATCGTGGCGGTACTCGTCGAGGCCGTCGATCGTGTGCGGGCGGATGTGATCTTCACGGACCTGCCGGCGGGAAGTTGCACGCTCGCCGCGCGTCGACTGGCGAAGACGCGCGGGAACATCAGCGTGGTGACCGGGGCCAATCTCCCCATGCTTCTGGATTTCCTGCTCAAGGGGCGAACAGGAAGCGCCGGGGCCGCGGTCGCGGCGGCAAAGGGCCGTGAGGCGATCACGGTCGAATCGGCAGCGCTCGCACCGATGACGGACACGGACGTGGCGCGTGGCGGTTGATCTCTTTCGCATCGACGATCGCCTGATCCACGGTCAGGTCGTGGTCGGATGGGGGCAATCCCTCGATCTCGCGTTCTTCGTACTGGTGGATGACGCGGTTGCGGCGAGCGAGTGGGAGCAGGAACTGTATCGCATGGGGGTTCCGCCCGAGATGGAACTGCACATCCGTTCGGTCGAGCAGGCGACCGCGGACCTCGCGGCGTTTCAGGCGCGTGCCGACCACGGTATGGTGCTCACGGGCGACATCGAGACCATGCGCCGACTCGCCGAGGCCGCTCCCGTGCCGAGGGTGAACGTCGGCGGCATCCATCATCGAGCCGGGCGACGCCCCAAGCTCCGCTACGTCTTTCTCACCGAGGCGGAGGAGCAGGCGTTGCGCGCGCTGGCCGCCAAGGGGATCGAAGTCACGGCGCAAGACGTCCCGTCCGCGACGAGTCTCTCGTTGGATGCACTCTTGGCTTCGACGGGGGATGCATGACGGAGTTGCTGCCGCTGACGCTGTTGGGCGCGGTGCTGGGGCTCGACGTGGTGAGCTTCCCGCAGGCGATGTTGTCTCGCCCGATCGTGTCCGCCACTCTTGCCGGCGCTTTGGTGGGCGAGCCTGCGCGTGGCGTCATGGCCGGCGCGGTGCTGGAGTTGTTCGCCCTCGAGACGTTGCCATTCGGGGCGAGCCGATATCCCGAATGGGGCTCCGCGGGCGTGGTGGGAGGTGCGTCCTTCGCGCTGCGTCCTGATGGGACCACCGGTGCGCTGGCGGTCGCGGTGCTGGCGTCGCTGCTGACCGCGATGGTCAGTGGATGGTCGATGATCCAGCATCGTCGCGCCATCGGCCGCTGGGCGGCCGCCATGCGGGACGCGCTCTCGTCCGGCGAGCCTGGGGCGGTCGCGACCTTGCAACTCCGGGGGATGACGGTGGATCTGCTGCGCGGCGGCCTCGTGACCGGTGCGGCGCTGGCGGTGTTCGTCCCGATGGGGCACGTCTTGCTGGCGAAGTGGTCGCTGGCTCCGGCGCCGTCGCGCGCCGTGGTGGTGGCGCTCGCGGGGGCCACCGCACTTGGGGCCGTGTGGAAGATCGTGCACGCCACCGCCGGGGCCCGCTGGTACCTGCTGGGCGGGTTCTTCCTCGGACTGTCATTGCTGAGGTTCGCATGAGCGCGCCCGCCCGACTGCCGTGGGGGGTGCGGCTGGCCACGTTGCTCCGACTGCTTGCTGTGCAAGGCGCCTGGAACTACGAGACGCTCATGGGCAACGGTATCGCGTTCGCGATGGAACCTGGATTACGCCTGTTGCCGGGCGGACGGGACGGCACCGCATTCCGAGCGGCGATGGCACGGCATGCGGGCTATTTCAACGCGCATCCCTACCTGGCGGGGGTGGCGGTCGGCGCGCTGGTGCGCGCGGAACTCGATGGCGAGGATGTGACGCGGATCGAACGTTTTCGCACGGCCTGCTGCGGTCCGCTGGGCAGTGTGGGCGACCGCCTGATCTGGGCCGGATGGCTGCCGGCCTGCTCGCTGCTGGCGCTCGGCGTGTTCGGCGCAGGGGCCTCGCCGCGGACGGTCGTCCTGACCTTTGTGATCGTCTATAACGTCGGGCATCTCGCGCTGCGTATGTGGGGACTGCAGGCGGGGTACCGGGACGGCCTGAGAGTCGCGAACGCACTCGGCTCGCCACTCCTGCGAAAGGGGCCAGCCGCCATCGCGCGCGTGGCGGCGCTGACGGCGGGCGTTGTGTGGCCGCTGGCTGTTCGCGGCGTCGTCGGACCAGCGCGGAGTTGGTTGGTGTTCGTACTGGCCGCCGCGACGGCGGGTGCATGGGTGTTCACGCGTTTGCAGGGGCGTGTGGAAGGGTGGCGCGTCGCGATCGCGGGACTGGCAGGACTCATTCTCTACTCGGTGGTGCGCTGATGGTCGAGCGTCTGGTGTCAGTTCGGAACAGTCACGGCATTCATGCACGGCCCGCGGCGCAGATCGTGAAGACGACGGCGAAGTTCGCCGCGCACATCACGATCACCCGGGACGATCTGGAAGTGAATGCCAAGAGCATCATGGGCGTGATGATGCTCGCCGCCGAGTGTGGGGCCGAGATCCTCTTGCGCGCCGACGGCGCGGACGAAGTCGAGGCGCTGGAAGCACTGGCAGCCGTGATCGCCTCGGGATTCGGGGAGCGCTGACATGGCCCCCCGTTCGAGTCTGCTGCTCAATGGCATGCCCGCGTCGCCGGGCATCGTGGTGGGACCGGCTCACCTCCTCCGCTGGCAGGTGCCGGAGGTACCCACGCGGCTCATCCCGGACGAGGCGATACCCGCCGAGCTGGATCGACTCACGGCGGCCCTCGACAAGGCCGAAGAGCGTCTCCAGTACGTGCGCGAGCGCGCGGAACGGACCGCCGGTGCGGCAGAGTCCGCGATCTTCGATGTTCAGATCAGCGTGTTGCAGGATGCTGAGCTCCAGGGTCGCGTGCGGCAGATGATCGGGCAAGGGTTCACGGCGGAGCGAGCGTTTGACACGGTGATGGTCGAGTGGCGTGAGCATTTTGCGCGCTCCTCCAATGCGATGATGCGTGAGCGGGTCGGCGACCTCACCGATGTGCACATCCGTGTCCTCTCTGTCCTCTTGGGACTGCCGGACTACGATCCCGTCGATCTCCCCAAAGGTTCCAACGCGATTCTCATCACGCACGATCTGACGCCGAGCCTGACGCTGCAGCTCGATCGCGACTGCATTGCCGCCATCGCGACCGACGCGGGCACGCGCACCTCGCATGTCGCGATTCTCGCGCGCTCGCTCGGTCTTCCGGCCGTCGTGGGGCTGCTCGACGCCATCACGCGCATCGAGACCGGTGATCGCGTCATTCTGGACGGCACCGCCGGCACCGTGCTGGTGCGCCCGACCACCGCGGAGCTGGCGCAGGCGGACGCACGGTCGCGGGCGGAAGAGCTCCAGCGTGCCCAGTTGGCGAAGGTTGCCGATGCGGAAGCGATCACCGCTGATGGAGTGCGCCTGACCTTGCGCGCGAACGTCGATCTCCCGGATGAGGTGAGCATCGCCGCCACCAGCGGGGCTGAGGGGGTAGGGCTGATGCGCACCGAGTTCTTGGTCGTAGGTCGTGCGTCGATGCCGACGGAGGACGAGCAATATGAGTCCTACGCGAACGTCATCCGGGCTTTCGGCGGGCGTCCGGTGGTCATCCGGACATTCGACGTCGGCGGAGACAAGCTGCCCGTCGGAGGTTACCCGCACGAGCCGAATCCTTTCCTCGGCTGGCGTGCCATTCGGATGTGTCTCGACGAGCCGGAGCTGTTCAAGACGCAGTTGCGGGCCCTGTTGCGGGCCGCGGTGCACGGGGACGTCCGCATCATGTTACCGCTGGTGGTGTCCGTCGACGAGGTGCGGCAGGCGCGTTTCCTGCTCGAAGAGGCAGCCCGTGAGCTGGCCGGTCGGGGGGTCGAGCACCGCGCGGACATCCCGCTCGGCGTCATGATCGAGACACCCGCCGCCGTCTTGACGGCCGATGCGCTGGCCTCCGAAGTGGCGTTCTTCAGCATCGGTACGAATGATTTGGTGCAGTACACGTTGGCCGTTGACCGCGGGAATGCGAGTCTCGCCTCTCGGTTCACACCGTTGCATCCCGCCGTGCTTCGGTTGATCCGTCGGACCATGGACATCGGGCTCGAGCACGGCCTCGATGTCAGCGTCTGCGGCGAGATGGCTTCGGAACCGATCATGGCCTTCGCGTTGATCGGCCTCGGCGTCCGGACGCTCAGTGTCGCGCCGCTCTCGGTGCCGGCGGTGAAGCAGATCATCCGAGGGATCCATACGTCCGTCGCGGCCGAGGCCGTCCGCCTCTCGTGCGACGCCGGAACCTCAGCGGCCGCGGAGTCGCTGCTGCGGGCCGCGTTGGAGCAGGAACTCGCGGACGACCCGTAATATTGCGTCGGCACTCGCTCCTGCACGTTCGTTGGTGTAAATTTTCGTTTCGCTCCCCATCCTCGCACACCCAACCACTCGCGCCGTGCTTCATCGCCACCTGTTCACCTCGGAGTCCGTCACCGAAGGGCACCCGGACAAAGTCGCCGACCAGATCTCTGACGCGGTTCTCGACGCCATGCTGGCGCAGGATCCCGCCTCGCGTGTGGCCTGCGAGACGATGGTGACCACGGGATTGGCGACGATCTTTGGCGAGATCACCACGCACTCGTACGTGCATCTGCCGTCGCTGGTCCGCGACACGATCCGGAAGATCGGGTATGTCGGGGGGCAGATGGGCTTCGATGCCGAATCATGCGCGGTGATGTCGACCATCGACCAGCAGTCGGCGCACATCGCGATGGGCGTCGATACCGGTGGCGCGGGCGACCAAGGCATGATGTTCGGGTACGCGTGCGACGAGACCGAGGAGTTGATGCCGCTCCCCATTCTCCTCGCGCACAAGCTCGCGTTCGCGCTCTCCGCGCGGCGCAAGGACCATACGCTCAAGTGGCTGCGCCCCGATGGCAAGTCGCAGGTGTCGGTCGTCTATGAGAACGGACGCCCGGTCTCGGTGGACACCGTCGTCATCTCGACTCAACACAGTGACGACGTCAGCAACAAGGTGATCCGCGAGGCGGTGCGCCACGACATCATCGACGCGGTGATCCCGGCCGAGCTCCAGACGAAGTCGATGAAGGTGCATATCAATCCGACCGGACGTTTCGTGATCGGCGGGCCACACGGGGACGCCGGACTCACCGGCCGCAAGATCATCGTCGACACCTACGGCGGCATGGGCCGTCATGGCGGCGGCGCATTCAGCGGCAAGGATCCGTCCAAGGTGGATCGGTCGGCCTGCTACGCCGCCCGTTGGGTGGCCAAGAACATCGTCGCTGCCAAGCTCGCCACGAAGTGCGAAGTCCAAGTGGCGTACGCCATCGGCGTCGCCAAGCCGGTCTCGGTGATGGTCGACACGTTCGGTACCGCGACCGCCCCAGAGCAGAAGATCATGCACGCCGTCAACCAGGTCTTCGATCTGACCCCCAAGGGGATCATCGAGGCGCTCGACCTGCGGAAGCCGATCTACGGGGATACGGCGGCATACGGACACTTCGGGCGCACGAGCCAGAAGACGGTCCGCTTCGGCAAGAAGGTCACGACGTTCACGTGGGAGCGCACCGACAAGGTGGCGGCGCTCAAGAAGGCCGTTCGGGGCTAGGCCCCCTCCGCGTCAGCCGAGAGATTAGCATGGTCCCCGTTCGGCTCTCTCGGCTGGCCATGGACGGTACGGCGGGCACGAATCTCGTCGTGCTCCAGGAAGTGCAGGGCGACCGCATGCTCCCGATCTGGATCGGTCGAGCGGAGGCCGAAGCGATCGCCCGGCATCTCGAAGGAGTGTCGGTGGAACGCCCCCTGACCCACGATCTGGCGCAATCGATGGTCGCGTCGCTGGGCGGCGCGATCGCGAGTGTCCGTGTGACACATGTGAGCGAGAGCACGTTTTTCGCGGAAATCATCCTGTCGTGCGGCAACGAGCAGCGCGTGGTCGACGCGCGCCCGTCCGACGCGATCGCGCTGGCGATCCGCGCCAACGCCCCCATCTTCGCGGCGGAGGCGCTGCTCGCGCATTATCCCGCGCTCAGCGACGCTGGTGATGCGCCAGGGGAGAGCACCGACGCCGGCGGCTATCAGTCGCTCTCGGCCACCGGAACCCCCGACTCGGCGGAGCTGCAGCGGTACCTCGAACAGATGCGTCCGGAGGACTTTGGCAAGTTCCGTCCGTAGTTTCGTTGCCGCGGCCGCAATCACCGTGGCGCTTTCCTCGGCGCGCGCATCGGCGCAGGGGGCCGCCGCGGGTGCCGGTGCTCCGCGAGAGGTCACGGGAAAGGTGGTGCACAGCGTTGGTCGTGCGCTGACACCGCTCGGCGGGGCGTGGACGATATTGCATCGCGTGGGCAAGGACCGTTCCGGCCCTCTTGACTCGGTGCGTACGGATGCGACGGGTCGGTACACCATGCGATACCGCGCCGATGGGGACTCCACGGCGCTCTATTTCGTGTCGACGAACTACGCCGGGATCGCGTACTTCACCTCACCGCTCCGCGGCGCGCGCGTCAGCGGGGACGATGCCACGCTCACCGTGTTCGACACCACGAGCGGCCCAGTGGCGATCACCGTGCGCGGGCGGCACGTGGTCGTCACGATGCCCGATAGCTCGACGCCGAAGGAGCGTGCGATCATCGAGGTGTATGAACTCAGCAACGACTCCACCGTGACGCGCGTGCCCGGAGCGGCCAAGCGTACCGTGTTCGAAACGCGGCTTCCCGACGGTGCGACCGCGCCGCGCGGTGGCCAAGGGGACATCTCACCCGAGGCGATCACCTTCGAGGGCCCTCGCGTCCGCGTTCTGGCGCCGATCGGGCCAGGGCTGAAACAGTTCTCGGTCAGCTATACGCTCCCGGCCTCCGCCAAGCAGTTCACCCTCCCCGTTCCCGTCACGAGCCCCGTCCTCGAAGTCTTGATCGAGGGGCAGGGTGGCGGGGTCACGGGCGGCGGGATGCGGGCGACAAAGGCTGCCGTCGTCGGCGGACGCAACTTCTCGCGCTACCTCGGCAATGACGTACCGGCGAACGCGACAGTTGTCGTGGGGGCTGCTGGCGGAGGCGCCGGATTGCTCAACCTGCGCATGGCGCTCGTCGTGACCGTGATCGGGGCGGCGGTGTTGCTGGGGCTTGCCGGGGGATTCCTGCGGCGTGGTCCGGGCGCTGCCGTGCGCGACGCACGCCATGCCGACGATCCGGATGCCCTCGCGCAGCAGATTGCCGAGCTCGACGCCGAGTACGGCGCGATCGCCGCGCCGTCCGCCGATCAAAAGGCCGCGCATTATCAGATGCGGGCCCAGTTGAAGGGACGTCTGGGCGTTGCGATTGCGCGCCGTGACGGCATGCAATAGCTTCGAAGGACAACTGAAGGCGAACGCGGGACACGGAAGTCGGTGCAAGACCGACGCGGCCCCGCCACTGTAACGGGTAGTTCGACGCCACACTCACGATGCCACTGACCAACCGGTCGGGAAGGCGGGTGTGGTTGCCCGGAGCCAGGAGACGACCCACGTTCGCGCCACGATCTCAGGACCTCGGGGGAGGACTGGTGGCGTTCGTTGGATACGCGTCTCGACCGCAACTGAGCGCATCCCTCGTGCGTTTCGGGCTTCTTCCCCTCCGGAAGGAGCCCGTTTTGAATTCTCGGTATCGCACCATCGCACGCATCACGCTCGGTGTTTCGCTCGCCGCGTGTGCGCGTGATGCGCATACGGGCGCGCCGGCCGCCGTCCGCGTCGACGACTTCGGTGATACGATTCCGTCGACGCTGCACGCGCAGCGCATCGTCTCTCTGAGTCCCGTGACCACCGAACTCCTGTTCGCGCTCGGTGCTGGAGGGCGCGTGGTCGGCCGGACTCACTGGGACAGCTACCCTGCCGAGGCGCGCGTCGTACCGGACGTCGGCGACGGCATGCAGCCCAATATCGAGGCGGTTCTTGGCGCACGCCCGGATCTGGTGGTGCTCTACGCGAGCGCGTCCAATCGGTCGGCGGCGCGCCGACTCCGGCAAGCGGGTGTCGCCACCATTGCGATGCACCAGGATCGGGCCGACGACTTCCGACGCACCGCGCGTGTGCTCGGCCTCGCGCTCGGAGACTCGGCGCGCGGTGCCGCGCTCGGCGACCGGGTGCTCGCAGAGATTCAGGCCGTGCGTACGAGCACGACGCGCGCGGACGGACCACCCGCGCCCCGTCCATCGATCTTCTGGCATGTCTGGGATGCGCCCGTGTACACCATCGGGAGCTCCAGTTATCTGGACGAGTTGGTCTCGGCGGCTGGGGCGGTGAACATCTTTGGCGACCGTCCCGAGTCCGCGCCGCAAGTATCGCTCGAGGAGGTGGTACGGCGCGATCCGGACTTTGTACTCGCCGGCCCCACGAGCGCGCCGAAGCTCCTCGTCAATCCCGCGTGGCGGGCCGTGCGCGCTGTTCGCGAAGGACGGGTGCTGGTGATGGATACAGCACTCGTCGGTCGCCCCGGCATTCGCATGGGGGAGGCGGCACGCTGGATTCGCACGCGACTCGACTCGGCCGCTGCTGCCATGCCGCGGAAAGCCAACGCCGTGAAGCGCTAGCCGATGCGCCCGCGCGTCTGGGCCCTGCTTCTGACGGCACTCGTGCTCTCCGCAATCGCGGCGATCGCGCTCGGCTCGGTGAGCCTCTCCCCGGCCGCCGTCTGGGACGCCCTGCGTGGCCGCGGAGCACCGGACGCCGAGATGATCGTGCGCGTGCTGCGATTGCCCCGTGTGGTGCTCGGAATCGTGGTAGGGGCCGGACTCGGCATGAGCGGCGCGGCCCTGCAGGCCAACCTCCGGAACGCGCTCGCGGAACCGTACCTGCTCGGCGTGAGCGGCGGCGCCGCCGTCGGCGCCGTGCTCGCGACCGCGCTGTCCGTGACCTCCCCTGGTGTCGTCCCCCTCGCGGCGTTCGCGGGGTCGGTCTGCGCCGTGGTGTGTGTGCTGGCGGTCGCGCGGGCGGCGCGCGGTCCCGGTGATGCGCGGGTGCTGGTCATGGCCGGCGTGGTGGTCGGCGCCTTCGCCAACGCCGCGATCATGATCGTGATGGCGAATGTTCCCGATCAATCGGTGCGGAGCGCGCTCTGGTGGATGATGGGGTCGCTCGGTGACGCGTCCTGGGCGGGGGTTCGCTGGACGGCCGGCTACGTGACCGTTGGTGGACTCCTCCTGCTGGTGTATGGGCGTGAGATCGAGATTCTCGCACTTGGCGATGAGCCGGCGGCGGCGCTCGGCGTTGATCCCGTTTCGGCGACGAGACGGATCTTCCTGATCTCCTCATTGCTGGCGGCGGTCACCGTCGCGGCCGCGGGGCTCGTCGGCTTCGTGGGACTCGTCGTGCCGGCGATCGCCCGCTCGCTGGGCGCGCGCACCGTACGGGGGACGATCCTCGCGTCCGCGCTCGCTGGAGCCAGCCTCGTCGTGGGAGCTGATCTCGTGGCTCGCGTGGCGCGAGCCCCCGCGGAGCTACCGCTCGGAGCGGTGACGGCTCTGGTCGGAGTTCCGTTCTTCCTCCTGCGATTGCGGCGGCTGTCATGATCCGGTTCGAGGGCGTGACCGTGCGGTACCCCGGTCAGCGGACGACCGCCGTGCGATCATTCTCACTGTCGGTACGGCCAGGTGAAGTCACGGCGGTCGTCGGACCCAACGGCAGTGGCAAGAGCACCGTGGTTCGTACGCTGCTGGGGCGAGTCGGCCTGGAGTCGGGTTCCGTGACAGTCGATGAAGTGTCGCTCGCGGCCCTGTCTCGGCGCGACGTGGCTCGCCGCATGGCGGTCGTGACGCAGCGCGAAGAGCCGGTGTTCCCGATGCTGGTGCGGGATTTCATCGCACTGGGCCGATTCGCCCACGGTTCTCTCTGGGCGGGCCCGACGTCCGGTGATGTGGGGATTGTCGAGTCGTCCGCGGAGCGGGCCGGCGTCGCGGCATTCTTGGACCGTCGGACCGACGCGTTGTCGGGCGGTGAATGGCAGCGCGTACGCATCGCCCGCGCGTTGGCGCAGCAGGCCCCGTCGCTCGTGTTGGACGAGCCGACGACCTTCCTGGATGTCGCGCACGAGATGTCGGTGTTCGAACTGCTGGACGAGCTCGCGCACGACGGCGTCGCCGTTCTGCTGGTCAGTCATCAACTGAATCTGGTGGCACGCTTCGCCGACCGGATCGCGCTGTTGCACGCTGGCGAGGTGGTGGCCGTTGGGTCGCCGTCCGAGGTCATGCGCGG
Source organism: uncultured bacterium (assembly GCA_963978095.1). Classification (GTDB taxonomy): domain Bacteria; phylum Gemmatimonadota; class Gemmatimonadetes; order Gemmatimonadales; family Gemmatimonadaceae; genus Fen-1231. The sequence continues at coordinate 42,865 of CAXBQP010000013.1, forward strand.
TGAACTGTTGGAACGCGTCTACGAGTGGCCACTCGTCGTATCGCGCGATCCCGCCGTCGGCGCGCCCATGTTGGTTCCACTCCGAGGGAGAGTTGCCAGATGAATCACACGCGAGTCCTGCCGTTCCTGTTCGCCGCGTTGTCGTCACGCGTGGCCGCGCAACAACCCGGGCCGATGGGCGCCCGCGATACCCTCGCGACGGTCGTTGTGACGGCGACGCGCGTCCCCGTCTCCACTAATGCCCCAACCGCCAGCACGACCGTGCTGACGGGCGATGCGATCCGCGCCCAAGGGATCACCAGAATCAGTGATGCTCTGCGCACGGTGCCGGGGGTGCAAATGGTGCAGAGCGGACCACAGGGAGCGCTGACGTCGCTCTTCGTGCGCGGAGGGAACAGCAACTACGTGCGCGTGCTCGTCGACGGCGTCGCCGTGAACGATGCGGGCGGCGCCTTCGACTTCTCGTCCCTGAGCACCGACAACATCGATCGCATTGAAATCGTTCGAGGGCCGGCCAGCGTGCTCTACGGTTCGGACGCCGTGACCGGCGTGATCCAGATCATCACGCGGGACGGACGTGGCACGGCGGGATTCAGCATGGAAGCCGGCGGTGGCGCGCGGGGGGCAAAACGCGGCTCGATCGGGATGCAGGGCGGGGCTGCCGGAGCGAGTTACTCCATTCTGGCGGCTCGTCAGTCGACCGACGGCATCCTGCCCTTCAACAACAAGAACGTGACGGATGCCCTCAGCGCGGCCGCGCGTTTCTCCAACGGGATCACCGAAGCACGCGTCGCGGCCCGGTGGTCCGCATCGCTCTATCAGTACCCCACTGAGTTCGACGGCACCGTGGCCGACCGAAACGCGGAGCAGGTGGATCATCGATTGGTGGTGTCGGCGGATCTTGCGCACCGCCTGTCGACGAACCTCATGGTGCATCTCCTCCTCGGGTCGAACGAGTACCTCCCCCGGTCGAACGACGGCCCCGACACGCCGGCCGACACACTCGGGTTCTATGGCTACTTCTCCCGCTCCGTTCGCACGCGGCGATCGGCGGAGGCCAGACTTGATTATCGGCTTGCCGATCGGAGCACCTTCACGGTCGGAGGAGAAGTGGCGCGCGATCGCGAGCGCACATCATCGCTCTCGCTCAGTGAATACGGGAACTCCCCGGACGCGTTCGAGGCGGCGCGTCACAACAGTGCGCTCTATGCCCAGTTGCTCGGTGATGTGTCGTCACGACTGTCGTACAGCGTCGGTGCGCGCCTGGACCAGAACAGCGCCTTCGGCATTTTCCGAACGGCGCGCGTGAGCACGGCCTGGGCGGTGAATGGCACCACGCGCCTCCGCGCGTCCATCGGGAATGCCTTCAAGGCCCCGAGTTTCTATGAGAACTTCGCGACCGGCTACGTGACGGGGAATCCGGCGCTCCGGCCCGAGCGCTCGCGCAGCAGCGAGGTCGGCTTCGAGCGCGTGGGACAGGACGGGACCGTTGCGTTGCGCGGGACGCTCTTCACGCAGCAGTTCACCGATGTCATCCAATACAACGGCACGGCGCCGGCTCCCGGCGCGCCGAACTACTACAATGTCGCCGCCGCGAAGGCCGACGGCGCCGAAGTCTCGGTGGAGTGGAAGTTGTCCGCCCTGTCCTCGGTCACGGCATCACACACCTGGACGGACACCCGCACGACACAGGCAGGGTTCGACAAGTCCGCGGGGGCGAACTACGTGGTGGGGGAGCGCCTGATCCGTCGTCCGTCGCAGAGCAGCACCATCAGCGCTGAACAGCGCTGGTCGGATGGGTCACGATTCCAGGTGACGGCGATGCGCGTCGGCGAGCGCGCCGATCGGGATTTCGCCGCGTACCCGAGCACCGCCGTGTCGCTCCCGGCGTACACCCGGGTGGACGCGTCAATCATGCTTCCGTTCGCGGGGAGTGATGCCAACGGTCCCCACGTGATTCTCAGTGGCAGCAACATCTTCAATGCCGCCTACGAGGAAGTGCTTCACTTTCCGGCGCCGGGTCGGCTCTGGTACGTCGGGGTCCGTTTCGGACGCTAGGCTGCCGGGTCCGCCCGGTCGTCCGGCGCCGGGTGCCGGTGACCGCCCCACGGAGTCAGGCGCTAACTTTCGGACGTGCGCACTCTCGCGACCGACGCCATCGTCCTGCATGCGTTCGATTACAGGGAAACCTCTCGCATCGTGCGGCTGGCCACGCGCGATGTGGGGATGGTCTCGGTCATCGCGCGCGGCGCGCGTCGTCCGAAGAGCAAGTTCGGGAGCGCGTTCGATCTCTTCACCAGCGGTGTCGCGGAGCTCGCGATGCATCCGTCAGGCGATCTGCACGCGCTGCGTGCATTCGACACTGTGCGAACGCGTCCGCAACTCGGTGCGTCGCTCGGGCGGTTCGGGGCAGCCGAGGCGCTCTCGGAAGTGTGCATGCGGTTCGGCCAAGAGGACGATTCGGGGCGGGTCTTCGAGGCGGCGGAGCGAGCGCTCGACAGGATCGGTCAGGCCGCGCCGGCCCAGGTCGCCGAAGCGGCGATGGCCGGCCTCTGGCTGTTCGTCGCGGGACTCGGCTTGGCGCCCTCCTTGGATATCTGTGCGTCCTGCCACGCAGCGATCCCGCCTGCGTCCCCCGTGACGTTTCACCACCGGGCCGGTGGAGCGCTGTGCGGCGCGTGCGCGCGTCGTGCGAGCGGCGGCAGAACGCTGCCCCCTGAGGCGCGTGCGGCGATCCTGACTTGGCTGGAGGGGCGCGACGCCCCGATTCCTGACGAGGCGAGCGCGCGCGCCCATCGTCGATTGTTGCGCGAGTTCCTCGAGGAGCACGTCGGGGACGGTCGTCCGTTGCGCGCCTTTCTGAGCTGGGACGAGTTGCGGTCGGATCCCCGGCTGGGTGCAAGCCGATGATCCTGGGAACGGCGGGACATATCGACCACGGCAAGACGACGCTCGTGCGAGCCCTCACCGGCATCGACACCGATCGGTTGCCTGAAGAGAAGCGTCGCGGCATCACGATCGAGTTGGGCTTCGCGCCCCTGACGCTCGATGGCGTCGGCACACTCGGCGTGGTGGACGTGCCGGGGCACGAAGCTTTCGTGCGGACGATGTTGGCTGGTGCGACGGGTGTGGATATCGCACTCCTGGTGATCGCCGCCGATGAAGGGCCGATGCCCCAGACGCGGGAACATCTGGCGATTCTGTCGCTCTTGGGGATCGCCGGGGGAGTGATCGCACTCACGAAATCCGACCTGGTCGATGCGGCCTGGTGCGAGTTGGTCGAGGAGGAGGTGCGTGCACTCCTGGTGGGGACGCCGCTCGCGGCCGCCCCGATCGTCCGGTGTTCGGCGAGCACGGGGGAGGGGCTTCCTGCCCTGCGTGTGGCGCTCGCTGCAGCCGCGCGGCAGGTCCCCGGACGCCGAACGGACGATGTGCTCCGATTGCCGATCGACCGGGTCTTCACGGTAAAAGGCACCGGCACGGTCGTGACCGGAACGTTGTGGAGCGGTTCGGTCGCCCGTGAGGATTCCGTCGTGCTGCTCGATTGGGGGCGTTCCGTGGTCGGCCGGGGACGCGCGCTCCGGGTGCGAGGCGTGGAACAACACGGCGCCAGTGTGCCATCGGCGACCCCCGGCTCGAGAGTAGCGCTCGCCTTGGCCGGCGCGGATCTCGGGGATCTGTCCCGTGGGGATGTGTTGGTGCGTGCGGATTCGCCATGGCAAGATACCGGGCACGTGCGAGCGGATCTCGCACTCTTGCCAGGCGCGGCCTCGCTGGGACCGCGCACCAAAGTGCGGTTGCATATCGGCACGCGTGAGGTCGGCGCGCGCGTCATTGCGCGCGATGGACGTATCGAGCCCGGCGCGACCATTACCGTGCGGATCGCGACAGACGCTCCGATCTTCGCACGCGGCGGGGATCGATTCGTGCTGCGTTCGGCCTCCCCGCTCGCGACGATCGGCGGCGGCGTCGTCACCGACCCGTGGACGACGCGGCGTGCCAAGCCGTGGCCGCATCCGTTTGCAAAGCCCCAAGAGCGGCTGGCGTGGCTGGTCCACGAGTCCGCTTCCCGCGGGTTGCCGGCGCATGATGTGCCAATCAAACTCGGCCTGACACCGAGCGATGCCGAGGCGCTCGTTGCGAAGGAGCGTGACGTCGTGCGGAGTGGTGGGCGACTTTTCTCCAAGACGGTGCGGGTGGCGTTGCGGAATCGCCTGAAGGCCAAGGTTGACGAGTATCATCGTGCTCATCCGCTGGAACCCGGGATGCCACGGGAACTGGCGCGGGCGGCAGTGGCAACGTCGGACGCGCTGTTCGAGGACCTGTTGGCCGAGCTCGCGGAGAAGGGCGTGTTGCTACCCCCGGGCAAGCTCATTGCGCGGGTAGGCTTCGATCCCGCCGCGGCCGCGGGTGACGCTCGGCTCTTGGATCAGATCGCCGAAGTGTTGGAGGCAGGTGGTGCCGAGCCCCCGGGGACCAACGAGCTGGTGGCTCGCTTCGGGCCGCGTACTCCGGCGCTGCTGCGGCTTCTGGAACGCACCAACCGCGCGGTCGCGGTCAGTCAGGACCGGTTCTATGGTTCCGTGTCGCTGGCAGAGCTGGAACGACGGCTCGCCGCCAGTACCGCCGGTGGCGGCAGATTCACGGCGTCGCAACTCCGTGAGGCACTGGGACTTAGCCGGAAGTTCCTGATTCCCTTGCTCGAGTACTGCGACCGGGTCGGCTACAGTCGGCGTGATGGTGATTTCCGGACCTTTCGGTGGCCGACCTCCACAACATAGCGTGTCCCGTATCGGCATGGTGTAAGCGTCAAGCTGACACACCTCACGCCATTCCGGCGTAACTTCCGTGGTATCAGTCTTGCTCCGTTGCTGATCAGACACAGCGACCAGCGGACCGGTCGCGACGCCCTCATGATCAACAAAATATGAATCCCGAACGGCTCACCCAACGCAGCACCGAGGCGTTCAACCAAGCGCTGGCGTTGGCCAGGAAGAGCGGGAATCCGCTGGTCTACGACTCGCATCTCCTTCGGGCCCTGCTCGAACAGCAGGAGAGCATCGTCCAGCCGATCCTCAAACAGGTCGGAGTGGATGTCGACGCACTCACTGCGAGCGTCGACTCCGAGATCGCGCGCTACCCCAAGCAGTCGGACGCGAATCCCAGCTGGTCGCGCGAGCTGAACGGCGTCTACGATGAGGCGGACAAGCAAGCCAAGGCGCTGGGTGACGAATACATCTCTACCGAACACCTGTTGGTGGCGCTGGCGGGAACCAAGGGGGCCGAGTCGGTCGCGTTGCTCAAGACCGCCGGTACGACGCCGAAGCAACTCATGGAGGCGTTGAAGGCCGTCCGTGGCGCGCACAAAGTGACGGATCAGAACCCCGAGAATCAGTATCAGGCGCTCGCCAAGTTCACGCGCGATCTCACGGATCTGGCACGAAAGGGAAAGCTGGATCCGGTCATCGGGCGCGACGAGGAGATCCGGCGCGTGATCCAAGTGCTCTCGCGCCGCACGAAGAACAATCCTGTGCTCATCGGCGAACCCGGCGTTGGCAAGACCGCGATCGCCGAAGGGTTGGCACAACGGATCGTGAACGGCGATGTCCCGGAGGGACTGAAGGGAAAGTCGCTGCTCTCGCTCGACCTTGGCGCCTTGATCGCCGGTGCGAAGTTCCGCGGCGAGTTCGAAGAGCGCCTCAAGGCCGTGCTCAAGGAGATCACGAGCGCCGAGGGGAGGTTCGTGATGTTCATCGACGAGATGCATACCATCGTCGGCGCGGGGAAGGCCGAAGGGTCGATGGACGCCGGGAACATGTTGAAGCCGATGCTCGCGCGCGGCGAGCTTCGCGTGGTCGGGGCCACGACGCTCGACGAATACCGCACACACATCGAGAAGGATCCGGCGCTCGAGCGGCGGTTCCAGCCGGTCTACGTCGGCGAGCCGACCGTGGAGAACACGATCGCCATCCTGCGCGGGCTCAAGGAACGGTACGAGTCGCATCACGGCGTGCGCATCACGGATGGCGCCGTCGTCGCCGCCGCGACGCTGAGCAACCGCTACATCGGCGACCGTTTCCTCCCCGACAAGGCGATCGACCTCGTCGACGAAGCGGCGAGCCGCCTCCGGATCGAGATCGACTCCATGCCCCAGGAGATCGACGAGGTGGAGCGTCGCGTGGTCCAGCTCGAAATCGAGCGCCAAGCGCTCACCAAGGAGACGGACAAATCCTCCTTGGAGCGCAAGGCGGCCCTGGAGAAGTTGCTCGGCAACCTGCAGGAGCAAGCCGGCTCCATGAAGGCGCAGTGGCAGTCCGAAAAGAACGCACTCGGCGACGTCGGGAAACTCAAGCAGCAGATCGAGGAGGCGCGCATCGAGGCGGAGCGCGCGACGCGCAGCGGTGACCTGGGTCGTGCCGCCGAGATCCAGTACGGCAAGGTGCCGGAGCTGGAACGACAGCTGAAGGATCGCGAGAGCAAGCTCGCCTCGCAGCAGGCCGGCGGCAGCCGATTCCTGAAGGAGGAGGTCACCGCGGAGGACATCGCCGAGATCGTCGCCAAATGGACCGGCATCCCCGTGACGCGGATGATGGAGAGCGAGAAGGCGCGGCTCACCAAACTGGATCAGCAACTGGCCAAGCAGGTGATCGGTCAGCCCGAGGCGGTACGCGCGGTGGCCGATGCCGTGCGGCGCTCGCGCGCCGGGTTGCAGGATCCCAACCGTCCCATCGGATCGTTCATCTTCCTCGGTCCCACGGGCGTCGGGAAGACCGAGACGGCGCGTGCGTTGGCCGGATTCCTGTTCGACGACGAGAACGCGATGGTCCGCATCGACATGAGCGAATACATGGAGAAGCACGCGGTGTCGCGGTTGATCGGCGCTCCGCCGGGCTACGTCGGGTTCGAGGACGGGGGGCAACTCACGGAAGCGGTGCGTCGTCGCCCCTATGCCGTGATCCTGTTCGACGAGATCGAGAAGGCGCACCCGGATGTGTTCAACATCTTGCTGCAGATCCTCGACGACGGCCGCCTGACGGACAGCCAGGGGCGCACCGTGGATTTCCGCAACACCGTCGTCATCATGACGTCGAACATCGGCTCAAGTTGGATCCTCGAGCACGGTACCGACGATTGGGCACTCGTGGAGACGCAGGTCGGGCTGGCGCTCCGCGAGCAGTTCAAGCCCGAGTTCCTGAACCGCGTGGATGACACCATCATCTTCCATCCGCTGAGCGAAACGGATATCGGGCACATTGTGGAGTTGCAGTTGCATCGATTGGATGCATTGCTCGCCGATCGCAAGCTGGTCCTGCAGGTGACCGACGAGGCGAAGGCTTTCCTCGCGCACGAAGGGTACGATCCAGCCTTCGGCGCCCGCCCCCTCAAGCGGGCGATCCAGCGACATCTGCAGAACCCGCTCGCCATGGCGGTTCTGGCTGGCGAGTTCGCGGAAGGTGATACCATTCGTGCCGTGGTGCAGGGCGACGCCCTCGCCTTCACCAAATCGGCGGGCTGACCACGTCCCGTGGCGCCGGGCAGCGCGCCGGGCAGCCCTCCATGACGGGCGCCGCCCTCGCCCTACCGCGTACGCACCAGCTGCACTGAGATCGGCGTGTGCAACGCTTCGGTCAGCGAACTCAACGCAAGGCTGCCGGCGCCCCCGGCCCCCACGGAAAAGCGTGCGAACGCCATGCCGCCAGCCGCGAGCGTGGCGGTCCGCGTGGCACTCGGCGCCAGCGCGTACACGCTCAGCGGGTAGACCGTCGGCGTGTTCGCCTCGCGCGGCATGATCGTGCGCAGGTCCCAACTCCGGAAGGCGTAGTTCGTCGACACCGGCACGCTGCTGCCGTCCGTCAGGAGGCTCATGGCGAACGCCTGCGCTGCCTGGAACGGCGAGGTGAACACATTGCCGAACACGTAGTTCAGGTTGTCGAGCCCCTGCCGGTTGGAGTTCACCAGTGCTTGCGTGTAGACCGTGGATTGCAGCGGGGACTGGTCGATCATGTAGCGCAGCAGTCCCCAGGTCGCGCCACGGGTCGCCAAACTGTCGTTGTCAGCCCACGGCGAGTTGGTCGACGGGTTCGCCATGAACGTGAGCAGACGCGCCATGTTCTGGTCCTGGTAGTTCAGGAAGTCATTTTGCGTGGTGGACGTTGCGGCGATCTTGGAGAAGTTGATGTCCGTGCCAGAGCTGAAGCCGCTGACGCGGTAGTACAGCAGCTCTTCGGCATAATGCGACAGCCCTTCGTCCAGGAAGACGTCCTCCGCGTACGACGCGAACGTGACGTTCAGTCGACGCGACCAGTTGATGAGGTGTTGAAACTCGTGCGCAACGGTATTGACCACCGTGTTGATGAGGGCGGCACGATTCGTGTAGGCACTGTTGTATTTCTTTCCGGCGTCGAGCACCGGGAGGTAGAACATCTCGCCTTCATTGCTTGCGGCGCAGCCGTTGGTCCCGGTCGAGGCGTAGAGGTCGCGGGAGTCGAAGAAGCCGCCGATGACATAGCTCGACGTGGCGGGTGTGAGCGCATTGACGCCCGGGGTGAAGAAGAGCACCACCCGGCCGTTGGCGTCAGCGTCGTACGGGGCGCCGAAGGCGTTGACGTCCACGTTGTAGACCAGCGTGTCGAACGTCGTGCCGATCGACAGCAACTCGGCGTCCGTGAGGCCCCCGGATGGTGCCGTGGTGTCGACAATGACGATCGCACGCGTCGTCACGGCGGCGACCCGTGCGCCGTGGTAATCCGATGCGTTCGCAACGCAGGGGTTGCCACCCACGCCGTCACCGTTGGAGTTGAGGCGGACGATCGTGCCGACCGTCGGTGTCGCGGCGAGCCCCTTGATGTTCGAGGTGGGGAAGGCGCGCGCACTCCCCGATCCCCCCATGCGCGACCCGAGCGTGCGCCGCATGTTGCGCTGGCGCTGCAGATGCACCCGCTCCGGCTCCGACAGGCGCTCGCCCTCGAGGGGCGTCACCAGATTCGAGAGCGAAGGCGCGAGCGGCGTGCCGACCACCTGCGTGCCGCCGGCGAGCATGGTGAGCGGGCGGGTCGTCGACCCCGTATCGAGGTTGATGGCGGAAATCGCATAGTCCGCACCGGACGCACCGCCGGCCACACAGAGCAGGTTGCGTTGCGCGCCGGTGATGGTGCGAACCTCGCCGACGTTCATGGTGATGGCGCTGGACGTCGAGCACGGACTTGGGGCGGCGAGAATCGTTATGGCGAGCGAGGCCGACACCGTACCGTCTGCGGTCGCCGTGATCGTGCTGGTCCCGGCCGCGACACCTGTGACCGTTCCCGTGCTGCTGACAGAGGCGATCGTCGGCGCGCTCGACGTCCAGGTAATCGTGCGGTTCGTGAGCACGGTCCCGTTCGCATCATACGGCGTCGCCGACGACTTGATTGTTTCGCCGACCACGAACGAGTTGGCCGGGATCGCCAACACCAGCCGCGCGATGCTGGCGCCCCCGGTGGTCCCGCCGCCGGTAGTGGACGGCGCCGTTCCCGGCGACGACGGTTGGCAGGCGACCAGGAAGAGACCAAGGGCGAGGAGCGAGCGGCGCATGGTGTCGGAGCTCAGGTGACGGTGCAAGGGGAGACCACCGGTGTCATACCCCACAAGGCAGGGCGCGTGCCACCGCCCTGTGGTATTATAGACGCGCGACACGAATTCCACCCGTACCCCGTGCTTTGTGATCTTCCGGCGACCATCGCGCGGCCCCGTCCCATGACGGAACGACTCCACCAGGATCTTGTCTACATGGCCCTGGCCGTGTCTGCTGCCCGGTCGGCGGGCGAGCAGGGGGAAGTGCCGGTGGGCGCCGTCGTGGTGCGAGATGGCCTCGTGATCGCCACGGCGGGCAACGCCATGGTGGCCCAGCGCGACGCGACCGCACACGCGGAAGTGTTGTCCATCCGGGCGGCGCAACAGGTCGTGAATGACGCGCGGCTCACGGACTGCACGTTGTACGTGACCTTGGAGCCCTGTGCGATGTGTGCCGGGGCGATCGTGCTCGCACGTGTTGATCGGGTGGTCTTCGGCGCATGGGACGACAAGGCGGGGATGGGCGGCTCGGTCGGCGACCTGTTGCGGCATCCCAGACTGAATCATCGCCCCGAGGTGGCGGGCGGGGTCATGGATGCCGCGTGTGGCGAGTTGTTGCGGGAATGGTTTTCCCGACGACGCACCCCATGAACTCTTGCCGTACGCGTTGACTGGGGCTGGTCGAGCCGATAATTTCTTCAGGCTGGGAGAAAATCCTGGACAGGTGGCCGAGTGGTTGAAGGCACCGGTCTCGAAAACCGGCGTACCGGCAACGGTATCGTGAGTTCGAATCTCACCCTGTCCGCTGCAGTGCAGGCGTGACCCGACGCGCTGGTTCGCGGATTCGCGTGCCAGCGCGTCGCAGTTCGTGGGGTGGCAGAACAGAACAAAGGACGGGTGGCCGAGTGGTTTAAGGCGCACGCCTGGAAAGTGTGTGTACGTGAAAGCGTACCGTGGGTTCGAATCCCACCCCGTCCGTGGTGGAGACGACGCGGCCCCCGCACCTCGGTACGGGGGCCGCGTCGTTGCACCGGGTCGCGCTCCCCGGCCGCGGTCAGTGGTGTGCCTAGCGCCGCATTATGGCCGTCGTGAGATTCTCACGAGCGGTGGCGACCTGGTGTTCCTGTTCATCCCTGTGGAGGTGTCCCGATGCGTGTGGCACGTCGCTGGTTGTTGGTGGCCGTGTGCTGTGGTGTGGCGCTACCGCTCGCGGCGCAGACACCGCGCCCTCGGGCACGTGATCTCGGAATCTCGCCGCTGATCGGCGGCACGCCCGGTGCCCTCGACGCCATCACGGACGTACGCGGTGTGGAGGTCGGGCACGCCACGATCATCGCCGGCGACCCGGGACCACTCATGGTGGGCGTCGGACCGGTACGGACGGGTGTGACCATCGTGCATCCCCGAGGCAAGGCAAGCAATGATCCCGTGTTCGGCGCCTGGTTCACGCTGAACGGGAACGGGGAGATGACCGGTACCACGTGGCTGCAGGAAGGGGGATTTCTCGAAGGGCCGATCGGCATCACGAACACGCACAGTGTGGGCGTCGTGCGTGACGCGATCCTGGAGTGGCGGGTCGGGCGGGCCACCTTGCAGCCGTGGGGGCTTCCCGTGGTCGCTGAGACTTATGATGGCGGGCTCAGCGACATCAACGGCTTTCATGTGAAGGCCGCGCACGCACGGTCGGCGCTCAACGGTGCCCAAGGGGGCATCGTCCCCCCGGAAGGGTCCGTGGGCGGCGGGACGGGAATGACCTGCGAGGGCTTCAAGGGAGGGATCGGCACCGCGTCGCGGACACTGACGGTGGCGCAGGGGGGCTACACCGTTGGGGTGCTGGTGCAGTGCAACTTCGGCTCGATGCGCGACATGCGCGTCGCCGGCGTGCCGGTCGGCGAGGAACTGAGCGATCTGGCGTCGTGCATCGCCGGCCCGCTGCCTGCCGGCTCGCCGCCGGGTCGTCGCCGCTGCGACCAGCCCGCGCCGAAGGGCTCGCCCCTCGGCGGTCCCTCCACCGAGGTCGAACTCGGCTCGATCATCGTGATCGCCATCCTGATCTTCGGTCCGAAGAGCCACCTGAGCATCGATCAAGTGTTCGGCACCTGGATCAATAACACCGGCTTCGGAGATCCGAACAACCCCACGAGCGGTATTCCGTTCTTCTTCTTCGTCATTCCGCTGGGCTTCATTCTCACGCAGTACACCATCACGGGTTATGACGCATCTGCCCACCTCGCCGAGGAGACCCACGGCGCCTCGGATGCCGCAGCAAAGGGCATCTGGCGCTCCATCCTCTACTCAGCGATCGGTGGCTGGATCCTTCTCCTGTCGTTCCTGTTTGCGGTTCAGGACATCCCGGCAGTCACCAAGGGTGGCGGCTTCTCATTCGTCATCTTCAACCAGGCTCTCAGCCCCAACCTCGCGGGAACGGTTCTCCTGATCTCCAGTCTCGGACAGCTGTTCTGCACAGTGGCATGTATGACCAGTGCAAC
>CAXBQP010000014.1:0-54166 GCA_963978095.1 uncultured bacterium
CCCCGGGTGTCCGATGACGCCGATGCGCATGATGCTCCCCCCGCCACGGCGTCCGACCGGTGCAGCGCGCGCACCTTGTCGGCGATCCCGGCCGCGTCGAGCCCGCAGAGCGCAAGCTGACGCGCACGGGGTGCCGCGTACACGATGCGATCCGGCACGCCATGAACCGTCACCCGCACGCCGGGGTCGCGGCCACTGATCACCGAAGCCATGTACGAGCCGAACCCATTCACCACCGTTCCCTCCTCCACCACCAGCACCTGCCGGTGATGTTGGAGCAACGCCGCGAGCGTCGCCTCGTCATGCGGCTTCAGGAATCGGCAGTTCACCACCGTCACCTGCAGGCCGTCGGCCGCCAACAGATCGGCCGCCGCGAGTGACTGACCGACCATCGTCCCGACGGCGAGGATCGCGAAATCCGCGCCGGGCCGCACCACGTCCCACGTCCCGTATGGCACGGCCGGGATCTCCGCGATCGCGGGGACGACATCGGGCGACGTATCGCGGGGATAGCGAATCGCGAAGGGTCCGGCATCGTGTGCCATCGCGGAGCGCAGCAGCCCCAGGAGCTCGCTCCCGTTCTTCGGGGCGGTGACCGTCATCGAGGGAATGGCCAGCATGTAGGCGATGTCATACAGCCCCGCATGCGTCTCTCCGTCCTCGCCGACGAGCCCAGCCCGGTCCATGCAGAACGTCACCGGGAGATGCTGGATCGCCACGTCGTGGACGATGCCGTCGTACCCGCGCTGCAGGAACGTCGAGTAGATGGCGACGACCGGACGCACACCGCGCGTCGCCATCCCCGCCGCCATGGTCACCGCGTGTCCCTCGGCGATTCCCACATCGAAGAAGCGCGAGGCGAACTGCTTGGCCGCACCACCCGTTCCGGTTCCGCTCGGCATGGCGGCCGTGATGACCGCCAGACGATCGTCCTCGGCCATCAGCTCCACCAAGCCCTTGCCGAATACCGTGGTGTAGTTCGCGTTGCCCGTCACGGCCTTGAGCGGCTTTCCGGTGGCCGGGTCGTGGCCCGGCGGAAGCGCGTGCCACTTCTCCACATGTTCACCCGCGGGGAATCCCTTCCCCTTCTGCGTGATCACGTGCACGAGCCGCGGCCCCTTCATGTCCCGCACGGCCGCGAAGGTCTCATTGAGCTGTTTGAGGTCGTGACCGTCGATCGGCCCGAAGTACCGGAAGCCGAGTTCCTCGAAGAGCACACCGGGGGTGAGGAAGGTCTTGACGCTCTCCTCCCAGCGGCGCAGCAGCTTCCCGGCATCGTGCAGAACGCCCGGCGCATGATCCGCGATGTCGCCGATGGCGCTGCGAATGCGGTTGTAGATCGGGTTGCGCTGCACCGACGTCAGATACTTGTGCATGGCGCCGACGTTCGGCGCGATCGACATTTCATTGTCGTTGAGGACGACGACGAAATCCTTGTCCGAGGCGCCAGCGTTGTTCAATCCCTCGTACGCGAGCCCGCTGCCCAGCGATCCGTCACCGATGATCGCCACCACCTTGAAGTGTTCACCACGGAGGTCACGACCGACCGCCATGCCATAGGCGGCGCTGATCGAGGTGGCCGCGTGGCCGGCCCCGAAGGCGTCGTAGTCGCTCTCGGCACGCTTCAGGAATCCGGACAATCCATCTTCCTGGCGCAACGTGCGCATCCGGTCAGCCCGGCCCGTGAGCACCTTGTGCGGATACCCCTGGTGGCCGACGTCCCACACGAGCTGGTCGCGCGGGGTCTCGAACACATGGTGCAAGGCGATGCTCAGCTCAACGACTCCAAGCCCCGCGCCGATGTGCCCGCCGGTCACGGAGCAGCTCTCGATCAAGAACGCACGCACTTCGGCAGCGAGCGCGACCTGCTCCTCGAGGGTGAAGGAACGCAGGTCGGTCGGTGAAGCGGTCAGGCGGCTGAGGAGGGTCATCGGCAGCAATGGGGGGACAGGAAACCTACTGCAAGCGTCCGAGCGGAATGGTCAGGCATGGGATCAGGAACGACGGGCAACGATGAAGCGTGCGAGGTAGTCCAGCGCCGGCGACATGATCCCCGCGTCGTGCAACGCCCGACAGGCCTCCTCGCTCAAGGCGGCGGCGCGTTGGCGGGCCCCGACCAGGCCCAGCAGCGCCGGGTACGTGCTCTTCTGCAACTCCAGATCACGACCGGCGGTCTTGCCCAACTGGTCCGTGGTAGCCGTGATGTCGAGCACGTCGTCGGCGATCTGAAATGCCAAACCGATCGCGGCGCCGTACTGTTCCAGCGCGACCAGACAGGACTCGCTCGCGCCAGCCGCGAGTCCGCCGATGCGGACGGATGCATTGATGAGCGCGCCCGTCTTGAGACGGTGCACGCGCTCGAGCTGAGTGAGGTCCAGCGCCGTTCCCTCGCCTTCGAGATCGAGCAGCTGCCCGCCGATCATCCCGCCGGCCCCCGAGGCCGACATCAGCGTCCGCACGATCTCGCCTGCCACGCGCGGGTCCCCGACCAAAGCCATCGCGGCGTCCGACGCGGCGCGCGCGGCCATCGGCACCATCGCGAGCCCCGCGGCTGTGGCCGCGGGAACGGAGAACGCCTTGTGCACGGTGGGACGACCGCGGCGAACGTCGTCATCATCCATGCACGGCAAGTCATCATGCACGAGGGAGTACGCGTGCACGACCTCCACCGCCGCCGCGAGACCGCTGGCATCACCACTCCCCCCAGAGGCACGATAGGCCGCGATCAGCAAAATGGCCCGCAACCGCTTGCCTTCACCCATCAGCGCATAGCGCACCGCGTCGGCGACCGTCGGTTCCATGCCGTCGAGGTAACGATCGGCCACCTGTTGCAACGCCGCGGCGACCGCCGCGCGGTCGCCGGAAAAACTCACCGTGCCGGAATCAATCGGCGTCATGCGCGACCTCGAGCACCCCGTTCGCCCGCTCGACGAGCGTCGCCACCCGTGCCTCGGCCCGCGACAACGCTTCAGTCGCGCCCTTGAGCACCGTGATCCCCTCCTCGAACAGGACCAGGGCTTTTTCCAGCGGGAGGTCATCGCGCTCCAGTGACTGCGCGATCGCCTCGAGGCGCGCGAGATTCTCTTCGAAGGTCATACCGAGGTGCCCGTGGAAGGGGTCGCATCCCGAAGCCGGATGGCCTCGGCACGTGCCGAAATGGTCCCGTCGCGGAGTTGCAGATCGAACTCCTGCCCGGCCTGGAAACTCGCGGCGGCAGGCAGCGCTCCACCATCACGGCGGCGGGCCACCGCGTAGCCGCGGGCCAAGGTGGCGAGCGGACTCAACGCGTCGACGCGCGCCGCGCACTGTTGCACCCGCGCACGACGTCGTTCAACGCTGCGTTCCGCCCGCAGCGCCAGCTCCCGAGACAGCTGTCGCATGGAACGAGACGCGTCGCGCACGATGCCGTCGACCGCGTTGCGCATTCGCCCGCCCAACATCATGACCTCGGCCCGGACCTCATCGAGCACCGGGACCGCGGCTTCGGCCGCCGCGCTCGGGGTCGCGGCGCGCAGGTCGGCGACCAGATCCGCGATCGTGACGTCCACCTCATGCCCGACGGCGGAGATCGTGGGAATCGGGCACGCCGCGATCGCGCGCGCCACCCGCTCGTCGTTGAAGCACCAGAGATCCTCGCGTGATCCGCCGCCGCGTCCGACGATCACCGTGTCCACGCGGTGCGCCGGGTCCGCCTGATGCCACCGCACCAGACGGTCCAGCGCCGCGACGATCGACGCCGGCGCCGCCTCGCCCTGCACCGTCGCGCCGACCGCAAGCAGTTCCACCGTTGGATCGCGACGAGCCAACACGGACCGTACGTCGTGCAACGCGGCGCCATCGAGGCTGGTCACCATCGCCACACGCCGCGGGAATCGGGGCAACGGACGCCTCCGCGCCGGATCCAGCAGTCCATCCCGCTCGAGGAGGGCGCGCGTGGCCTCGAACGCCTTGCGCCACAGTCCCTCCCCCTCCGCTTCCATGCGGGTGACCATGAACTGCACCTGCCCCCGCGCGGGATACATCGAAAGCTGACCGAAGGCCGTGACCGACATCCCGTCGTCCGGCTTGGCGGGAATGCGGGGGACGTCCCGCGACCACACCACGCAGGCGAGTTGGGCACGTGCGTCCTTCAGGGCGAAGTACCAGTGCCCATTGCTGTGCGCGGTCAGTTTCGAGACCTCTCCCTTCACCCAGAGCGGCTGGAAGGCACCCTCGAGAACATCCTTCGTCGCGGTGTTCAGCGCGAGAATGGAGAGCGCCGTCTCCGGCGTCGTTCCCGGGTATGCCCCTGTGCTCACGCCGACACCATCGACGCGGCACGCACCGTGTTCTTCATCAGCATCGCGATGGTCATGCGGCCCACGCCGCCTGGCACCGGCGTGATCAGCGACGCGACCTCGCGCGCACTCGGGAAATGCACATCCCCGTACAGGGTGTATCCCGCCTTGGCCGCGGCATCGTCCACGCGATTGATCCCCACGTCGATGACCACCGCCCCGGGCTTGAGCATGTCGCCGGTGACGAACTCCGCCTTGCCGATCGCCGCCACGACGATATCGGCACGACGCAGGTGGCTCGCGAGATCCTTCGTGCGACTGTGGCAAACCGTGACCGTCGCATCGACCCCGGGCTGCACCATCAGCGATGCCATCGGCTTGCCGACGATGTTGCTGCGACCGAGGATCACGCACTCCTTGCCTGCCGTACTGACGTTGTACGCCTGCATGAGCACGAGCGCGCCCCACGGGGTGCACGGCGCGAACGCATCCTGGTCGCCGATCAGCACCTTGCCCACGTTGACCGGATGGAATCCGTCCACGTCCTTGTGCGGCGCAATCCGTCGGATGATGGCTTGCGGATCGATCTGCTTGGGCAGCGGCATCTGCACCAGAATGCCGTGGATCGCGGGATCCGCATTCAAGCGATCGACCACCGCGAGCAGTTCCCCTTGCGTCGTGGACGCGGGCATGCGGATGGTCTCGCCGTGCATTCCGGCTTCGTGACAGGCCTTCTCCTTGGCCTTCACATACACCGCACTGGCGCCGTCGTCCCCGACGAGCACCACGGTCAATCCGGGAATGATGCCCCGCGTCGCGAGGGCGGCGGCGTCGCGTGCGACCTCGGCACGTACCGTGGCGGCGACGGCAGCGCCGTCAATGAGTTCAGCGGGCAATGTCCATCGCTCTCTTTTCACGGATGGCTACAACCTTGATCTGTCCCGGATACTGCAACTCCGACTCCACGCGACGCGCGATCTCCTCGGTGAGCGACTGCATCCGCGCGTCGTCCACCGACTCGGGATTCACGATCACGCGGATCTCGCGGCCCGCCTGGATGGCGAAGACCCGATCCACGCCGCGGTAGCTCGACGCGATCTTCTCGAGTCCTTCCAGGCGCTTCACGTACGTCTCGAATGCTTCGCGGCGCGCGCCGGGGCGCGAGCCGGAGATCGCATCCGCCGCCTGCACCAGCACGCTGACCTCACTCTCGTGCGGGACATCGTCATGATGGGCCGCGATGCAGTTGACGACCAACGGGTTCTCCCCGTACTTGGTCGCGACCTCCACGCCAAGCTGCACGTGCGTCCCCTCGTGCTCGTGCGTCAGCACCTTGCCGATGTCATGCAACAACGCCCCGCGACGCGCCATCACCGCATCCAGGCCGAGTTCGCTCGCCATCGTGCTGGCGAGCCACGCCACTTCCTTGGAATGCTGCAGGATGTTCTGCCCGTAGCTCGTGCGCCACTTCATGCGCCCGATGAGCTTGATCAGCTCCGGGTGGAGGCCATGCACGTTGGCGTCGTAGGCCGCCTGCTCACCCGTCTCCACGATCCCGGCATCGACCTCACGGCGCGACTTCTCGACGACTTCCTCGATGCGCCCGGGATGAATGCGTCCGTCCGCCACCAGCTTCTCGAGCGCCAGTCGCGCGACCTCGCGCCGCACCGGATCGAAGCAGCTCACCACGACGGTGTCCGGCGTGTCGTCAATGATGACGTCCACGCCCGTGGCCAGCTCGAAGGCGCGGATGTTGCGCCCCTCGCGGCCAATGATGCGCCCCTTCATCTCGTCCTTGGGGAGCGACACCGCGCTGACGGTGATCTCGGCCGTGTGTTCGGCGGCGATCCGCTGCACGGCCAGCGCCACGATCTTCTTCGCCTCGCGATCCGCGGTGCGCTTGGCGGTGTCACGAATCTCACGCAGGCGGTTCGCCGCGTCCGCGTGCGCCTCCTCCTCCATCCGGCGCACCAACTCGGCCTTGGCTTCCGTGGCGGACAAGCCGGCCAACTGTTCGAGCCGACGCCGCTCATCCGCCACCAGCTTGTCGAGTTCGGCCTGCCGCTCCTCGACCGTCTTCTCCTTGCGGCCCAGATCGCTGGCGCGGCGCGACAGGTCCTTGTCGCGGCTTTCGATCACTTCGAACTTCCGGTCCAGCACCCCCTCGCGCTCCTGGAGGCGCTTTTCCTCGCGCTCGACCTCGTCGCGGCGCTTGCGGGCCTCCGCCTCCCACGTCTCGCGGGCACGCATGGCCTCTTCCTTGCCCGAGAGCACGGCCGCCTTCCGCAGCCCATCCGCCTCGCGCTCCGCCTCGCCTACGATCCGCTTCCCCAGCTTTTCCGCCGTATCCCCAGCGGCCTTGCGTGCTTCCAACTCCGCCGAGCGCCCCGCGCCGCGTCCGGCACGGAATGCCACCGCACTGCCGACCGCGCCCAACACACCGAGCGCGATCGCGAGCATCAACATCGGATCCATTGTCTCTATACTCCAAGGCAGCGCCGCCACGCCGACAGGGCCGGGCGCGCCGCGGTATTCAAGGACCTTCCCGGAAATCGGCGACGCAGACCGCACAACGGGGTCGGACCGTCCGGTCGAGCGCCGTCGAAGGGCACTGAACGGGGCGGGCTAACTCCTCTTGTGGCTTGGACCTACGTCAGCCGACTTCCTCGAATGGAAAGTACCGTTTCGGCAACAGGTTGGCAATGCGCAAAACGGGGTGCCCAGCCCATGGCTGGACACCCCGAACTGCCACCCGATTTCGCAAGCCCGCCCCCAAAAGTGCTACCGTCCCTCGCCGCGCTTCCCCGGCGGTAACCACCGTCTGAGTTCGCTACTGAGCCCTGCCATCTGCGACGCCACCTCAGCGGCCGCGTCACGCTCGCGGAACAGTTCCTCCGTGATGGACAGCGCCGCCAGGATGGCCGCCTTGTGCGACTCCGTCAGACTGGCGCTGCCGATCACCTTGCGAATGGTGGCGTCCACGTGCGCGGCCACCTCACGCGTCCGCTCCGGGGGCACTTCACTCTTGATCGTGTACTCTTCGCCGCAGATCGTGACCTTGGTGCTGTGCTTGACCGCGCTCATCGTCCCTCTCCCGCGTGTTGCTGGCGAAGGAACCGGACCCGATCCAACAACGCCCGCGTGCGCTCCGCCGACGTCTCGAGTCGCGCCTTCAGGAGGGCATTCTCCTGTTCCAACATCGACACCCGCTCCTCGGCGCGGGCGTCTCCGCCACCCCCACTGGTGGCAATCGCCTTCAATCGCGCCTCCGCGGTCTGCGCCCGTTTCCGGAACGCCGCCAGCTCCTCGCCCAGGTTGCGGACGAGCACCTCCAACTCGCGGAATGCCGCGTCAGGCCGTACGGGGGACGACACCGAGTTCGGTCTCCAAGGTCTTGAGGAGCATGGCGCGACGACCGTCGATCTCCTTGTCGCGTAGAGTGCGTTCCGGATGCCGGAAGGTCAACCGCCACCCGATGGACCGGGTCCCCCCGGGGAGTCCCTTCCCACGATATTCATCGAAGACCACCAACGACTCCAGCAGCTCTCCCGCCGCGCTCCGCATCACGGCCTCGACGGTCGCGGCGGAGATCTGCATCGGCACCAATAGCGCCAGGTCGAACTCGGCCGCCGGCATCGCGGGCAGCGGGGCATAGCGCACTGGCGTCACGGCTGGGCCGCTGGCGGCCGCCGTCACATAGCGATGCTCCCCCTTGGGCGCCGCGAACTCCGCTGGCATCACCCCGAGGGTGAGTTCCACCCCGAAGGCCGCCGAGGCCCAGTTCGGCGCATCCAGGCGAGTGAGCGCACGAACATGACCACGCGTGTGGCCGTCCACGGACACGCGCCACAGGCAGTCGTCGGCCTCGTCGCGGGCGGCCTCCTCACACGCAACGGTCGCACCCGGCCAGGCCGCGTGCGCCATCCGCGTCGCCAAGGCCTTGGCGTCCCAGGCATCGAACGCGGGAGGCTTGGGCTCGGTGAAATGCGGTGGTCGCGAGGCCCCCATCAGGAGCGCCGCCGCGCGGATCTCTTCCCCACCCACCGTCTCCGTGGCTTCCCGCGCGAGGAAGGCGGTCCCCACCTCGAACAACCGCACATTCCCCTGCATGCGGTTGAGATTGTACTCCGCGCGACGACACAGCGTATCGAGCAGGTCCAGCCGCAGATACGCCTCGTCCTGCGCCAACGGATTGAGCACCCGCGCCTGGAACTCCGCACGCTGCGGGGAGAACGGAAGCGGACGCACCTCAAGAAGCCCCTCCGCCACGAGGACATCGCGCACGCGACGCCCCATCGTGTGCAACGGATGATCCGGCACGTTACCAGGTCGGGCGCCCACCAGCGTGTCCGGCAAGCGATCGTAGCCGCGCAATCGCGCGACCTCTTCCACCAGATCGACGTCGCGCGCCACATCGTGGCGCCACGACGGCACCGCCACGCTGCACGCCTCGCCGGCCCCCTGCACATCGAAACCGATGGACGTCAGCAGCGCCACGACCTCGTCCGCCGGCACGGTATCGCCCAACAGGCGCGCGACGCGCGACGGCGCAAAGTGCACGCGCGGCTTGGGCGCGGGTTCGGCGCCGACCAGGAGCGTCGCTTCGACCGTCCCGCCCGCGATCTCGGCAACGTACGCCGCGCCGCGCGAGAGCAACGCGGGGAGCGCGGCATCGTCCACCCCGCGCTCGAACCGATAGCTCGCATCGGTCGACAGGCCGAGGGCCCGACGACCACGACGCACGACCCCGGCGTCAAAACTCGCCACTTCGAGCAGGATGTCGGTGGTGGCACCGGTGACTTCGCTGGCACGCCCGCCCATCACGCCGGCGACCGCCGTCGCGTGCTCGGCGTCGGCGATCACCAGCATGGAGGGAGCCAGCGCACGCGCCGTCCCGTCGAGCGTCGTGAGTGTCTCGCCCACGGTCGCGCGACGCACGACGATCGTCGAGCCCGACAACGTCGCCAGATCGAACGCGTGCATCGGATGGCCAAACCCGTGCAGCAGGTAGTTGGTGGCATCGACCACGTTGTTGATCGACCGCGCGCCGATCGCCTCCAATCGCTTCACCAACCAGTCCGGGCTCGGCCCGACCGTCACGCCACGGATGATCGCCGCCCCGTAGCGCGGGCACCCCTCGCGATCCTCGATCCGCACCGTGACACCCCCGGCAGCGGCGGTCCACGCGCCCATCACCGGCGCGGGAACCGCGATCGACGCGCGCCAATCGGCGGGCTCGACCATCGCGACGCCGGTGAGCGCCGAGATCTCGCGCGCCACTCCGCGATGCGAGAGCAAGTCCGGACGATTCGGCAGCACGTCCACCACCAGCCGCACATCGGAGATCGGCAACACGTCCAAGAGCGGCGTCCCCGGTGGCGCCGTGGTCTCGATGGGAAGGATCCCATCGTGGTCCTGACCGAGGCCCAACTCACGCGCCGAGCAGAGCATGCCGTTGGACGTGAAGCCGCGGATCTTGCGCTTTTCGATGACCAGTCCTGCCGGCATCGTTGTCCCGGTGCGCGCGAACGGGTACAGAGTGCCCACGGTGACATTCGGCGCACCGCACACGACGTCGAGCAATGTCCCGCTCCCGTCGTCGACCTTGTTGAACGACAGCTTGGTCTCGGGAATCTTCTCCGACTCCACCACGCGCGCGATCACGAACGCCGCCAGATCCGCGCGCGTGTGCTCGAACCCTTCCACGGTCGCCACATGTGCCGT
This sequence comes from uncultured bacterium, assembly GCA_963978095.1. Taxonomy (GTDB): domain Bacteria; phylum Gemmatimonadota; class Gemmatimonadetes; order Gemmatimonadales; family Gemmatimonadaceae; genus Fen-1231. The sequence continues at coordinate 10,002 of CAXBQP010000014.1, forward strand.
CAGCAGCTCGCGCACCTGTTCCGGTGAACAGGAGTGCGGAACCAGCGTCTTGAGCCACTCGTGCGAGATGTTCATCGGGCGAACTGCTCCAGGAAGCGGACATCCGAATCGTAGAGGATCCGGATGTCGGGAATACCGTGACGGGCGAGCGCGGTGCGCGCCGGACCGAGACCGAAGGCCCAGCCGGTGTACCGGGTGCTGTCGAGCCCCGCGGATTCGATCACGGCAGGATGCACCATGCCGCTGCCGAGGATCTCGACCCAGCCGGACTGCTTGCACACCGAGCATCCGCCGCCCTTGCACACGCCGCAGAGCACGTCCATCTCCGCGCTCGGCTCGGTGAAGGGAAAGTAGGACGGGCGGAAGCGCGTGCGCGTGGCGCCGAAGAAACGGTTCGCGAAATGAGTGAGCGTGGCCTTGAGGTCGGCGAAGGTGATCCCCTCGTCGACGACGAGCCCCTCGACCTGCGCGAATGTCGGCGCGTGGGACGCGTCGAAGGGATCGCGGCGATGCACGTTGCCCGGCGCGAGGATCCGGATCGGCGGCGCATATTGCTGGAGCGTGCGAACCTGCACGGGCGAGGTGTGCGTCCGCAGGACGAGGTCGCCCTGCAGATAGAGGGTGTCGTGCAGATCCATGGCCGGATGATCATCCGGGAAGTTGAGCGCCTGGAAGTTGTACCAGGTGTGCTCCGCTTCCGGCCCCAGGGCGATCGTGAAGCCGAGCTCGCGGAAAATCTCCGTGATCTCGTCGATGACTTGCGACACCGGATGCGCCGCACCGATCCACCGGCGGCGCTCCGGCATGGTGAGGTCGAGATCACCGCCAGACCGCGCGGCGGCGGTGAGGGCGGATTCGCGCGCGGCAAGAAGGGCTTCGACCTCGACCTTGACGGCGTTCGCGGCTTGCCCCGCCTCGCGGCGGTCTTCCTTGGGGAGCTGGCCGAGCGTGCCCATGATGTCGGTCAGCCGCCCGCTGGCACGCCCCACCAGGGCATTCCGGAGGGCCGTCCAGGCATCCAAGTCGGCGACGGCCGCGATTTGCGCGGGGGCGTCGGCGGCGAGGGCGGCACACGCCGCTTTGAATTCGTCGAGTGTCACGGGGATCGCTCTGCGAGGGACGTGATGGGACCACGGTGAAAACTAACGAGCGGCAGTGCCCGTGGGGGCGCTGCCGCTCGTGATCCTGCCCGATCCGCTTACGCCGTCACGAGGTTCGCGGCGCGCGCCTTGTCGGCGAGCAACGCGAAGGCCGTGGGGTCCTTGATCGCCAAGTCGGAGAGGATCTTGCGATCGACCTCGATCCCGGCCTTCTTGAGCCCGTGCATGAACACGTTGTACGACATGTCATGCTGGCGGGCCGCGGCGTTGATGCGGATGATCCACAACTTGCGGAAGTCGCGCTTCTTGGCCTTGCGATCCCGATACGCATAGACCCAACCGCGCTCGACGGTCTCCTTGGCGGCCTTCCAGAGCTTGCTGCGGCCGCCGAACGCTCCCTTGGCGGCCTTCATCACCTGCTTCTTGCGCTTCAGGCGCACGACATTCGATTTGACGCGAGGCATCGGTCGGTCTCCTTAGGCCTGGAGCAGGCGCTTGAGGTTCTTGGCTTCACCGTTCGTCGCGACGGTGGTCGGGCGACGGAGGTTACGCTTCCGCTTCGCGGTCTTCTTGGTCAGGATGTGGCTCTTGTAGGCCTTGAGCCGGCGCACCTTGCCCTTCCCCGTCACGGAGAAGCGCTTCTTGGCGCCCTTGTGGGTCTTCATCTTCGGCATTGATCTAACTCGTCATTTCGGCGTGAGAATCATCGTCAGCGCTTTGCCTTCCAGGCGCGCGTCCGTTTCGATCTTCGCTACGTCCAGCAGTGCCTGGGCCACCCGATCCACCACCGCACGCCCCAACTCGGGATGCGCGATCTGACGGCCCCGGAACATCAATGTCACCTTCACCTTGTTCCCTTCTTCGAGGAAGCGCCGCGCATGGCGGGTCTTGGTCTCGAAGTCGTGGTCCTCGATGCCGGGACGGTACTTCACTTCCTTGATCTGGATCACGTGCTGCTTCTTCTTGGCCTGCCGCGCCTGCTTGGCCATCTCGAACTTGTACTTGCCGTAGTCCATGATGCGGACCACCGGCGGGCGGGCCAGCGGAGCGACCTCCACCAGATCCAACCCGAGCTCGACGGCCTGTCCGAGCGCGACATCCACTTCCATGATCCCGAGCTGTGCCCCGTCCGCGCCGATCACCCGGACCGGGCTGATGCGGATCTGCCGGTTGACGCGCGGCGGCCGCTTCGTCGTGTCCTGAATACTCGTCTCCTCCGTGGTCCCGCAAACACAAATCGCGAACCCCGATGCCGGAGTCCGCGACGCAAAGCCCACGTGCCCGGATGCAACCGGCGACGTGTCGTGTCGGCGACTCCTGCAGCTCAACTCCGCGCCAAGCGAAGAGGCCTTCAGGGTGGATCCGGCAGCCAATCCGAATCACTTGTCCTGCGATGTCCTCCAAAGCTAAGTCGGACGGACACTTAGGTCAAGCGCCCTGGAAACCTCTTGACGGACATGTGCGCCGGAGGCTTCATGCATCCTCCTGCCGCACCACCTGAGACCACCCGTCCCCAGCCCGCCGACTCGATGCGCCGAACGCTCGGAGCTCTCGTTGCTGTTTTGCTCGTCCTGCTCGCCGTCGTCGGTGTCCGAACGGCAACGCTGACCTCTCGGCAGATCAGCGTCCCCCCGCTTCGCGCGCTCCCGGTCGATACGGTCGCCGTCGCGCGACATTTGGCCGAGGCGGTACGCTTCCGCACGATCTCGACCAACGACGCCTCCGTGTCGGCGACGCCGGAGCTTGACGCGCTGCACCGGTGGATGGAATTGACGTACCCGAAACTTCACGCGGCACTGTCCCGCGAAGTCATCGACCGCTCGTCGCTGCTGTACACGTGGAACGGCTCCGATCCGTCGCTGAAGCCCCTGCTCCTCATGGCGCACCAGGATGTGGTCCCGGTGGACCCGGGGACCGATGCCGCGTGGACCCATCCGCCATTCGATGGCACGATCGCCCAAGGCACGGTCTGGGGCCGCGGCGCATTCGACGACAAGTCCGCCTTGGTCGGCATTCTGGAGGCCATGGAGCGCGTGGTGGCATCCGGTGTCACTCCGAAGCGCACCGTCATGCTCGCCTTCGGCCACAACGAAGAAGTGCTGGGGAGCGGCGCGGCCGCCATCGCCGACACGCTCGAACGTCGCGGGCAACTCCCGGCGCTGGTCCTCGACGAAGGCGCGGCCGTCGCCCAACACCTGTTCCCGGGGCTCGACCAACCCGTGGCCCTGATCGGTGTGGCCGAGAAAGGCTACCAGACCTTCGAGCTCGCCGCCGTGAGCGGCGGCGGGCATTCATCGATGCCGCCGCGCCACTCGAGCGTGGGACGGATCGCCCGCGCGATCGTCGCGCTGGAGGATCATCCGATGCCGGCGCACCGCAACGGCGCGTCACGGGACCTGCTCGAATATCTCGCCCCCGAGATGCCGGTGGCCTCGCGCGCGGTGTTCGGGAATCTCTGGCTCTTCGCCCCGCTGGTCGAGCGCATCCTGGCGGGCAAGAACACGACCGACGCGCTCCAACGCACGACCACGGCGCCGACGATGGTGCAAGGGAGTGCCAAGGACAACGTGCTCGCGGCCCGTGCCACGGCGCGCGTGAACTTTCGGCTTGCCCCGGGGGAAACGGCGGATGACGTCGAACGGCACATCCGCGCGGTCGTGGCCGATGACAGCATCACCGTGACCCGCGTGGGGACCGGACGCGCACCCTCTGCCGTGTCACGCACCGACAGTCCGGAGTTCCGCGTCCTGCAGGAAGCGGTCGCCGGCGCCTATCCGGGCGCGCTGGTCGCGCCATTCATGGTCATGGCGGGAACGGACGCGCGGAACTTCTCGGGTCGGGTGGCGGCGGTCTTTCGCTTCGTTCCGGTGTCACTGACAGCCGCGGAGATCGCGGGTGCACACGGCACCGATGAGCGGATGTCCGTCGCCAACATGGCTCACGCCGTGACATTCTACGAAGCGCTGGTCCGACGCTACGCGGTGGAGGCGAAATGATCCCGAGCGGACACACCAGCGCTGTGCCCGCGTTCACCGCAGCGATCGCGCGTTACTCGGCCTCGAGCGTGTAGCTCTTGCCGTCGTGTCCGACACGCCCGGCGGCGTGGGTGGCATCATGCTCGAACACCACGAGCCAGCGCTCCTCCTGCGCCCGCTTCAGGAGCCAGCGCTTCGACTCGAGGGTGACCAGCGGCTCCACGTCATAGCCCATGATCCATGGCAGGGGCAGATGGTACGCGGTCGGACACACATCGCCGAGGAAGCAGGCGATCTCTCCCCCGCCATCGATCAGCACACTCTGGTGATGCGGGACGTGGCCCGGCGTGCGGATGACGGAGATCCCGGCCACCAGCTCGCAGCCTCCGTCGATCAGGTCCAAGCGTCCGGCCTCGCGGATCGAGTCCCAGTTGCGCCCGAAATAGCTCGCGGCGGTTCGCTCGTTGGTGTGCGTCGCATAGTGGTACTCGCCCGCCTGGACCACGTACCGGGCGTTCGGAAAGGTCGGGCGCACGGCGCCGGCGGCGTCGAGAAAGGTGTTGCCGCCCGCATGATCGAAGTGCAGGTGCGTGTTGATCACGAGCGACACATCGCCGAGCCGATGCCCGAGTTGGGTGAAGCCATCTTCGAGGGCCGTGCGCGCGACCCCGTCGATGGGCGCCCCTGCGTTCTCGATCCCGTAGATGTCCTGGAACTTCGCGGTTTCCTTGTTCCCCGAACCACTGTCGATCAGCACCAATCCGCTCTCGTGCTCCACCAGCAGCACGCGCATTCCCATGGGAATCCGGTTACGGGCGTCCGCCGGGAGGCGACGCTCCCAGAGCGTCTTGGGCACGACACCGAACATGGCACCGCCGTCGAGTTGCTGCCCGCCGGCCTGGATCTCGTGCACCGTGAAGCGTCCGATGCGACGCGTGTGGACCAACGGAGTCGGGGGAGTCATGTCGGAAAGTTAGGACGGGACGCACCCCGACGGAACAGCATCACACGCCGTCAGCGCCGTTGGTGGCGCGCGGCAACCCGCTGCGCCCGCGACGCGCGGCCGCTGTTCGGCGCGCCAGCACGCCCTGCACCGCTTCCAGCGTGTGGATCCCGTCCCGCTCGGCGTCCCGCAGCAGCCCCAGTAGCACCTGCGCCGTAGCATGGGCATCTCCCGCAGCCCGGTGGCGGCCCTCGATGGTCACGCCGTAGTGCGCCGAGACCGCGTCCAGATTCCGCCGCGGCAGGTGCGCGAGGAGTCGGCGCGCGAGGCGAACGGTACAGAGCTGGCCGGTGGCCAGCGCGTCGAGCGGTACCGCGGAGACACGGGCGAACTCCGCCGACAGGAACCCCCAGTCGAAGGCCGCGTTGTGGGCGACGAAGACGCGCCCCACCAGCTGCGCCGCCAAGTCACCCGCGATGTCGGCGAACCCCGGCGCGCCACGGACCATCGCGTCGCTGATTCCCGTCAGGCGCGTGATGTGCCACGGAATCGGCCGCCCGGGATTCACGAGGGCATGAAACCCTTCGCGCACCGTGAGTACCGGTCGTGCCGGGTGACGCTCGACGATCACCGCCGCGACCTCGGTCACGCGGTCGCCGTGCAGCGGGCTCGTCCCGGTGGTCTCGACGTCCACCACCACGAAGGGGACGTCGAGGAATGGCGTGCCGTCCATGGGAGCAAGATAGCATGGGACCACGAACCTTCTTCCCCCCTGTGGCCGGAGGCGTTACTTTGTGAAATCATTCACAAGCACCGAACGCCGTGAAGCATATCGCCGAATCAACGGTCCGACGTCTCTCCCTGTACTTGCGCTTCCTCGAGGAGTTCGAGGCGCACGGGCATCAGACGATCTCCAGTGGCGAACTCGCCTCCCAGGGGGGGACAACTTCGGCGCAGGTCCGGAAGGATCTGTCCTTCTTCGGTTCCTTCGGCAAGCGCGGGCTCGGCTATTCCGTCAGCGACCTCTCGTCGCGGCTGCGCCAGATCCTCGGCCTTGGGAGGCCGTGGAAGGTCGTGATCGTCGGCGCAGGGAAGATCGGCGCCGCGCTCGCCCAGTATCGCGGTTTCCGCGAACGCGGCTTCCGGATCGTGGGGATCTACGACGTGGACCCGCAGTCCATCGGGCTCGCGCTCGATGGTGTCACGGTCCGTGACCAACGCGACATGGAGACGGACCTCGCGTCGTTGCACCCGGACATCGCACTGCTGGCGGTCCCGGCCGAGGTGGCGCAACCCCTCACCGACCGACTGGTCGCCGCGGGCATCGGCGCGATCCTCAACTTCGCATCCACTCCGCTCCATGTGCCGCCTCACGTGACGCTGCGCAGCGTGAACATGGCGCTGGAACTTGAGATCCTCTCCTACGCGCTCGTCAATCGCGACGCCTGAAGGCGGGCCCGCAAGAGTCGCGCGAAATCCTCGGGACCGACGACCTCAGGTCGATCCGTCGGCGTAACACCCGCCGTCTCCAACAGGGTGCCCGCCGCGACGGGATCGAGCGACCACAGCTCACGAACGACGCGCAACATCTGCTTGCGCCGCATGCCGAACGCACCCTGTACCAGTTGCCGATACGGGAGCTCCTCCTCCGCCGAGATCATCGGTCGCTCCAGCGGAGTGAGTCGCAGCACGGCGCTCTCGACCTTCGGCGGCGGAATGAACGCGCCAGCGGGAACGGTGAAGAGCAACTCGGCCTTGGCCACGACCTGCACATTCGCGGTAAGGGCGCCGTAGGCCTCATCGCCCGCTCGCGCCACGACGCGTTCGGCGACCTCCTTTTGCACCAGATACACGGCGCGCGCGGCACGCGGCCGCGACAGCGCGTGAAAGAGAATCGGCGTCGTGATGTTGTATGGTACGTTCCCGACGACCAGATACGGGGATACTCCTGCGGCAGCGGCGAGGTCCACGGTCAGCACATCCTGCGGGATGACGGCCAGCCGTGGATTGCCCGCGTGCCGACGCTCCAGCCTGGGTGCGAGGTCGCGATCCACCTCGATCGCCACGACGCGGAGCTGGCGCGCGAGCAGGATATCGGTCAGCGCCCCACGTCCCGGCCCGATCTCGACGACGGTGTCCCCCGCTGCCGACGCCAGCGCGTCGGCGATCCGGCCGAGAATCCGGGGATCCGTCAAGAAGTGCTGCCCAAGCGCCTTCCGAGGCCGAGGATAGAAGTCCGCGCTCACGAGCGGAGCACGACGATGGCTTGGTCGTCCGCCGGGGCGGCACCGCTCATGTGCCCTTCCAGCAGGGAGAAGACGCCATCGACGACGCGCGTCGGGGCGTCATGTCGGCGCGCGCGCACGACGTCGAGGACACGGGTCTCGCCCAGGGCTGCCCCCGTCGCGTCGCGGGCATCGCTGATGCCGTCCGTGAAGAGGACCAGCAGATCCGAGGTCGGCGCCCACGGACGCGTCGCAGCGCGGGGCGCTGCGCCTCCGAGGCCGAGCGGCGGGTCGGTGGCGTCCAACCGGTGCACCGCCCCGTCCGCCGACATGAGGAAGGCGTGCGGATGCCCCGTGTTCGTGTAGCGGAGCGTGCGCGCCGCCGGATCGATCACCGCGTAGCAGAGGGAGAGGAACATCTCGGTTTGCTGCAACTCATCCGCCAGCGACGTGTAGAGCGCCTGCACCGCGACCGCGGGATCCACGGTCGCCTGCGCGTGGATCGCCATGGCGCTCATCGTGAGTGCCATGATCAATGCGGCTTGATAGCCGTGGCTCGACACGTCCCCGATCAGGACGCCGGTGCGGCCTCCCGACAACCGGAAGAGATGATAGAAATCTCCGCCCACGCTTTGCGCCGGCGCGACGCGTGCCGCGCAGGTCGCCTCGGGCGACACGACATTGGTCGCGGGAAGCAGGCGCATCTGGAGCTCATGTGCGAGCTGCATCTCATGCGCGAGTCGCTGCTGCGCCACGGACGCGCGTACGAGGCCCTCGATCTGGATCGCCGTGCCGATTTGCGCCGCAATGGCGCTCACGAGCTTCTCATCACTCGCGGTGAAGCCCGCGTCGCTGCGCTTGTCGCTGAGCACGACCACACCGAGGGCGACGGCGCCGTCCTGTGGTGATTTCCACATGACCGGCACGGCGAGGACCGGCCCGCGGCGCAAGGCGCGGTCGCTCATGTCCCCTGGCACCGACGACTCGAGCACGGCATGGCGGGCGCGATAGGTCCGTGCGACGAGGCTCGCGACATCGTCGATCGCGACCGGCGCGACGTCCGACGGCGCGACCCCTTGAACGGTGAGGGGGCGCAGCAGCCCGCTGGAGGCGTCGTGCACGAAGATCGCCCCTCGACCGGCGCCCACCGTGTCGCTGATCGCGGCGAGGATCGTACCCGCGGCATCGCGCAGGTCGAGCGTGCGCCCGAGAATGTCGCCGATCGAGTACAGGAGATTGATCTCCTCCCAGCGCTCGAGGAGTTCGGCGTTGGCGGCCTGCGCCTCGAGCCGCGCCTGCGTCAGGGCGTCACGCGCCTCACCCACGATGGAGGACCAATCGCACCACGTTCCCGCCGTCGGTGAATCGCTCGACGCGCGTCATCAACTTCTGCATCAGGAACAGGCCACGCCCGTCCTCGCGCATGATGTTGCCGGCTGCGGTGGGATCGGCCGTACAGGCCGCCAGATCGAAGCCGAGCCCTTCGTCGCTCACCTCGACGACCAGTCGCTCCGCGGTGAGTTCGGCACGTACCCGCACCGATTTCGCCGGATCCTCGCGGTTGCCGCGGAGAATCGCATTCGACAAGGCCTCGGTCAGCGCGACCGGCAGGTTGAGCGCCAGGTGCTTGCGCGAATACTCCCACGACTCGGCCAGGCGCACGACGTCCGCGACGACCACGTCGATATGCCGCACGTCGCTCGAGATCCGGACGTCCAACGTCTCCGCATCCCGCTCCATCTCGCCCGCGATCATTCAGAAGCTCGCGAGCGCGCCGTCTCGGGTCTCCGAGATCTGGAACAACGTGTCGAGCTTGGTGAGTTCGAAGAGCGTTTGCAGGTCGTCATTCAGGTTCGCGAGCCGCAGATCGCCCCCCGTCTCCCGGATCCGTTTCGCGAGCGAGACGAGGACGCCGAGCCCCGAACTGTCGATGTAGCCCGCATGCGCGAAATCAACAAGCACCTTCGTCGTGCCCTTCTCGACCTCGTCGAGCACGCGCTGCTTGAGGTCCTGACGGTTGCTCACGACGAGCTGCCCTTCGACGTCGATGATGGCGACGTCCCCGTGATGCGATACGGAAAAGCTCATGACCGATGCGCTCCTGGCAGCTGAGAGTGCGAGAAGCCGACGAACGCCCCGAGGGTCACGATGCCGGCTGTGACTGCAGGGCCGCGATCGCGGCTGCGTGAAAGATGGCGTCCGCGTCGGCTCCGCGCGAGAGATCGGCGACAGGACGTGCGAGTCCCTGCAGGATCGGGCCGATGGCCGTCGCCCCAGCCAGCCGCTCGGTCAACTTGTAGGCGATGTTCCCGGCGTCCAGCGACGGGAAGACCAACACGTTCGCGTCGCCGGCGATCATCCCGCCCGGGGCCTTGCGCATCGCGACTCCCGCGATGAGCGCGGCATCCGCCTGCAGTTCACCGTCGACGCGCAGCGCCGGCTCGCGCTCGCGGATCATGGCGAGCGCGTCGCGCACGATGGCAATCGAGCCGCTCTCCCCCCCGGAGCCCAGGGTCGAGAACGAGAGCAACGCCACCCGAGGTTCGTCTCCCACGATCCGCCGGCGTGCCTCAGCCGCTGCGATCGCGATGTCCGCGAGTTGCGCCGCCGTCGGCGTCGGGACCACCGCACAGTCCGTGTACGTGAGCACCTCCCCCTCCCCGGCGCTCGCCCCGCGGAACGCCGGGACACACATGTAGAACGCGCTCGAGACCGTGCGCACCGTGGGCGCGGGGCCGACCAGCCACAGGGCGTAGCGGATGACGTCCGAGGTCGTCCGGACCGCCCCCGCGACCACCGCGTCCACCTCGCCGTTCCGCAGGAGCCAGTTGGCGAAGACCAGCGGGTCGCGGGCGAGTCGGTGGGCGTCATCGCGGTCCAGCCCGTGCTTCGCGCGGACCGCGCAGAGCGTATCCGTCAACTCCCCGAGTCGCGGATCAACCGCGGGATTCACGCAGGCGAGCCCGGAGGACCGCGCGTGGTCCTGCCCGTGCGTCGCGCTCGGGTCAAGCACCAGCACCGGCCGGGCGACCCCCTGCTGCGCCAGTCGCACGGCCGCCTCGAGCACGCGCGGATCCGACGCCTCGGCAAAAGCGATCCGCGCCTGCAGCGTGCTGGCGCGGGCGCACACGCGCGCCAGAAAGGTCACCGGGCGAACTTCTTCCGCAGCGCCGCCGCGGTATCCGCATGCACCAGGCCCGTGACGTCGCCGCCGAACTTGGCAATCTCGCGCACGAGACTCGAGCTGATGTACGTGGTATCCAGCGAAGGAACCATGAACACCGTTTCCAGTTCGGGGGCGAGATGGCGGTTCATGAGCGCCATCTGGTACTCGTACTCGAAGTCGCTCACGGCGCGGAGCCCGCGAATGATCATCCGGATGCCCGCGGCCTTGGCAAAATCCACCAGGAGCCCATCGAACTCGCGCACTTCGACGCGCGGGTCATGCTCGAGCGCGGCATGAATCATCGCCGTGCGCTCCGCGGTCGTGAACAGCGGCTGCTTGGCCACGTTCGTCGCGACCGCCACGACGATCTGATCCACGAAACTGAGGCTCCGTCGAATCAGGTCGGCGTGGCCGTTGGTGATCGGGTCGAAGCTTCCGGCGTACAACGCAAGTCTGGGCATCGGATGACCGTCAGGCTCGGTAGATGGTGATTGCGGAAGCACCGTACGTCCGACGGTCCCCGCCCTCCGGAAGGGTGACGGACTTGGCGGTCTCGATCCCGAAGATCGCAGCGAAGGGCGCCGAGAGCCAGTGGTCGACGAGATGCCGGGCGATGTCCGTCTTGTACGGCGGATCCGCGAAGGCCAGATCGTATGCCAACGGGTCGAGCCCGGCAACGAACCGCTCGGCGTCCGCCCGATGGGTCGCGGAGCGTCCGCCGGCCCCGAGCCCGGCGATGTTCATCTGCAGCACGCGCAACGTCCGCACGTCCTGCTCGACGAAGTCCACGAATGCGGCCCCCCGCGACAGACTCTCGAGCCCGAGCGCGCCCGACCCCGCACACAGGTCCAGCACCCGCGCCTCAGGGATCTCCCTCTGGAGAATGCTCATCCACGACTCGCGGACACGATCCGCGGTAGGGCGGACGTCCATCGTCGGCGGTGCCTCGAACCGCCGCCCGCGCCACTCGCCGGCGATGATCCGCATCTCAGCGCGCCTCCCGAAAATCGGAGAGCCCCAGCTGCAGTTTGCTCACCCCCCGGAACTCGTTCCGCTCCAGCTTGTAGGCGATATCCACAACACGGCCCGCCGCCAGCTCGCGAGCCCGATCGGCCATCCCCCACCCCACCGCTTCGATCGGTCCTGCAGGGCCGGCCATCTGCGCCTTGATCCCGTCGGTGCCGAGCTTCGTCGCGCCGACCGCCACTCGAACACCGCGCGCCACGAACATCGGTCCGGGATTACCCATCCCGAATGGCTCGAAGTGACGCAGGAGCTTCTCCAGGTCCGGTGTGGCCTCCTCGAGCGGCAACTCGAGATCCAGTTTGAGTTCGCGCACCAGATCATCCCTGACCAGACGCTCACGGGCCAGTGCATTGAAGCGCGCCGCGAACTCCGGGATTCGCGCGGCGTCAATGGTCAACCCGGCCGCGGCGCGATGGCCGCCGTGCTTGATCAGGAGGTCGTCGCACGCGACCAATGCCGCATGAAGATCGAAGGCGCCGATCGACCGCCCGGAGCCCTTCCCCACACCATCATGCACGGCAATCAGGAATGCGGGGCGCGACGTCTGTTCGACGATGCGCGAGGCCACGATGCCGATCACCCCCGGGTGCCACCCCTCCCCCGACACCGTGACCGCCCACGTCTCCTCGAGATCCATGGCATCCACGGCCCGCATCGCGGAATCCAGCAGCGCGCGATCCATGTCCTGACGCTCGCGATTGAGTTCCTCACACTGCCGCGCGAGACCGTTGGCCTCCGCATCCGTCTCCGCCAGCAGCAGGTCGACGCCGCGCAACGCGCTGGCAAGTCGGCCAAGTGCATTGAGACGCGGCGCCAACGTGTACCCCACGCGGCCCGCGGTGATCGCCTTGCCCTCGAGCCCCGACGACCGGATGAGCGCACGAAGCCCGGGGCTCCTCGATTCCGCCATCAGACCGAGGCCGCGACGGACCAGCACCCGATTCTCTCCGCGCAGCCGCGCGACGTCCGCCACCGTCGCCAGCGCGACCAGATCGAGCATGTTCAGGACGACATTCTCGTTCCCGCCGCACGCCCGGGTGACTTGCAACGCCAACTTGAACGCGACGCCGACCGCGGCAAGATCGCGCCCCACCTCGGCGTAGGGCTTGTCGGTGCGCTGTGGATTCAGCACCGCGACCGCGGGGGGCAACGGCCCCCCGGGCAGGTGATGATCGCTGATGATCAGGTCGATCCCCGCCGCCTGAAGGCGCCGCGCCGCAGCCATCGCACTCGTCCCGCAATCACAGGTCAGCACCAGCGAAGCACCCGCGGCGATCGCGGCATTGACGCCGGCGTCCGTCAGATCGTAGCCGTCACTCCGTCGATCCGGAATGAAGGGGACGACCGTTCCCCCGAGCACGCGTAGCGCACGGGTCATCAGGGCAGTCGAGCACATGCCGTCCACGTCGTAATCGCCGTGGACCACAATCGTCTCCCGCCGCGCGATCGCTCGCGCGAGCCGGGCTGCGGCCACGTCCATGTCCGGCAACGCGAGCGGGTCGAGCAACTGTTCGAGTTGCGGCCGCAGGAACTGTTTGGCCGCCGCCGGATCGCCATGCCCGCGCGCCGCCAACAATGCCGCGAGTGGGCGCGGCAACCCGAGCGCTCCGGCCAATGCCTGCGCCTGGATCTCCTGGACCGGCGGGGGCTCCAACCAGCGGGTCGGCGCACGTCGCCGTGACGCGGCACTGGCCACGTTCAGCAGAGCCCGGAGAAACCGTCAGGCGCGATCATCGGAGTCGTCAGGAGGGGAAGTACATCAACACTCCGCACCCCTCACAAACTTCGATCGCACCACTCGTGCTCATGACGTGGCGACGCTGCATCGGGATTGCGGTATCGCAGGCCCCGCACGAGAACCCGTTCATCGCAAACACGGCCTCCGGTTGACGGCGGACGCGAATGCGGTCGTACTTGGAGCGCAGTCCCGACGAGACGTTGTCGGCCAGTCGCGTGCGCTCGTCGCGCGCGACAGCGAGTGCACCATCGATTTCGGCCCGTTCGGCCGACACCTCAGCGCGCACGGTGTCCTGGGCCGCCGCGAGCGTCGAGAGCTCGCCCTGTTGCCCGGTGAGGACGGCGCTCAACTCCTCGAGCTTACGGTTGATCAGCACGAGGTCGCCCTCTTCCGCCACCACGATTGCCTTCGCCTGCTCCATCTGCGCCATGGCGGCGGTCGCCATCTTCATGTTCGTGACGGCATCCATCTGCGCCGCATTGCGCGCGATCAGCGCCTTGTGCTCCGCGATCTTGTCCCTGACCCACGCTTGTTTCTTCTCCTCATCGCCGATCGCACGCTCGGAACGCGCGATCGCGTCCGCAACGCGCGCCCGACGCTGATCGAGTTCGCGGATGCGCGGTTCGAGCGCGGCAAGCCGAGTCTCGAGTCCATGCATCACCACATCGGCAGCCTGCAGGGCCAGCAGCGCTTCGAGTTCGTTGTGCACAACGCCTCCTGAGAGATGCTTCAAAATAGTCGGGGGACCATCACGCCGGGCCACGACGCCCGAGTTTCCATCCCGCGCGCGGATCCACGCGGACGAGCTCGGCGACGAGCGCGCGTTTCTGCATGTTCAACGCGCTCTTCTCCGCCTCGGATGCCAATGGCGTCATGCGCTCGATGTCGGCAATGCGCTCGGTCAACAACCGGGCTGACAGGACGGCGATCGCGGCCTCGACCGTCACCGCCTGATCGCCCACCTCCCCTGCCTCGGCGAGCAGTTCCTCGACGACCGCGATGCCTTGCGCGTCCAAGACCTCGGCGAGTCCCTCCACATCGAGCACGCCGTCCTGCATCAGCACGGCATCGAAGATGGCCCGATACACCGGATCACGAAGGGCACCGTGTCCCGACCCGGAGACCTCATCGATGTCCGGATGCTGTCCCCCCTCCTCCTCCAAGCGGGAGAGCCGCTCGTGCACCGCGTCAGCGGCGTCAGGGGCCGCCAGCACGAGCCGCACCAGCGAACGCTCCGCACCGCTCTCGGGCGTGCTCCCACGATACGGGCCGTTCGGTCGCGGGACCGGGACCGTCGCGCGTGCGATCTCCCGTGGCGTGGCCATCGGCGTGGACACCCGGTTGCGACGTGCCTCCGCGGCCGTCGCCGCGTGCATTTCCTGCAGCAACACCGACCGCTCGACCCCCGCGGCCTCGCTCAGGCGCGCGACGTACAGGTCGCGCGTGAGCGCATCGGTCGTTGCGCGGATCGTGGGCAACAGCGCGTCGAGCGCACGCCGCTTGCGCTGCAGGTCGGCAAACCATCCGCTCCGCTCCAGCAGCTGGACTTTCCGGTCGAACACGTCCATCGCCGCGCTGAGCAGCTTCTCCATCGCCGCGCCGCCATGCTTCTGCACGAACGTGTCGGGATCCTCACCCTCCGGCAAAGTGGCGACCCGGACGGACATCCCGCGCTTGAGAAGGAGTTCCGCCGCCCGGAAGCTCGCCTTTTGACCGGGGCCATCGGCATCGTAGAGGAGAAAGGCATGTTTGGTCAGCCGCTGCAACGCATCCGCTTGCTCCTCCGTGAGCGCGGTGCCCATCGGGGCCACCACGCACTCGATCCCGCCTTCGACCATCCGGACCACGTCGAAGTACCCCTCCACGAGCACCACGCGCTCTTCGCGCCGGATCGCACCCCGGGCCTGGTGCATGTTGTACAGGAGCTTTCCCTTCGAGAACGTCTCTGACTCCGCACTGTTCAGATACTTCGGTTCGCCGGGACCGATCAGGCGACCGCCGAACCCGACGGTGTGCCCCGACGCGTCCGCGATCGGAAAAATCAACCGGTCACGGAACCGAGGGCGCGGCTCGACCTGCTCCTCCCGTTGCACCAAGAGCCCGACGCTCAGGAGCCGGGCATCGTCGAAACCGAGCCCGTTGAGATAGCTCCGCATCAACCCGAGTTCACGGGGCGCGAACCCGATGCCGAATCGATCAGCGGTCTCCTTCTTGAGTCCACGCTGGGCGAGGTAACTGCGGGCATTCGCCCCGAGGTCGTTGTCCCACAGGACGTCGCGGAACCACGCGCCCGCGGTGCCGTTGAGTTCCCAGACGGGTTCTCGCGGATCGGGCCCTTCGCGCGAACGCTGCACCTCCTTGACCTCGATACCGGTCTTCCCGCCGACGAACTTCACCGCCTCGACGAAATTCAATCCGAGCCGCTTCTGGACGAAGGTGAAGACGCTCCCCTTCGCGCCGCACACGAAGCAGGTATAGCCCTTGCCCGGCACCACCGAGAAGTTGTTGTTCGTCCCTTGGTGGAACGGACACGGACCGCGATAGACCGAGCCCATCTTCTTGAGTCGGACATGCTCGCCGATGATCGCGACGATGTCCGCCGCGTGCAGGATCTGCTCGACCTGTTCGTCGGGGATCACGCGAGTTCCACGATGGTGACACCAGCGCCCCCTTCATTCCACGCACCCATCCGCGACGTCTTGACCCGGGGATCGGTCTTCAGAAGCATCGTGACCCGCTCCCGGAGCGCCCCAGTCCCCTTGCCGTGGATCAACCGGATCGCGCGGAGGTCCGCACGCACCGCATCATCCACCGCGAGCAGCACGGCATCATCCACTTCCATGACCCGCATGCCGCGCAGATCCACCTCGGTGCGAACGACGATGTCCGGCTGATCGCCGATCAGGGGGGTCGCCTTCTCCACGGGCTCACGCTTCCGACGCGACACCACGCGCAGGCTGGCCACCGGCACCGAAATCTTCATCGCACCCACCAAGACGGTGGCGTCGCCCTGACGCACACTGATCACTTCGCCGGCCTTGCCTCCAAGTGTGGACACGTTCACCGTCGCGCCGACGACGACCTCACCACCCGCGGAAGTCGTCTCACGTTCGTCGGCCGCCCCACCATCGAGCGCCGCGATGGCCGCCGCCTGCGCGGCGGCCTCGCGTTCCACGGCCCGCCGGATCTCCAGCGCGGCGGCATCCAGCGCCTGCGTCCCGGCGTCCCGACCGGCTTCGCGAAGTTGCGTGATCAACCGTTCGATCTCCTGACGCGCATCGAGGACCAACCGACGTGCGTCCTGGCGCGCCGAGCGCTCGAGCTCTCGCTCCCGCTCCTTGACGGACCGCTCGCGCAGCGTCACGGAATCCGCACGCGCCGAGAGCGCCTCCGCACGGCTCGCGACCTCACGCTCGCGTTCGGCGAGGGCGTCATGGCGCAGTTCGAGATCCTCGAGCAACGCGGCGACGTCGCGCTCCCCGGTCGGCACCCGTTGCTCAGCGCGCGCGAGCACGGCTTCAGGCAGCGCGAGTCGGCGCGCGATGCTGATGCCGTACGAGCGGCCGGGGATCCCCTTCACCAGCCGATACGTCGGCGCGAGCCGCACCGCGTCGAACTGCAACGATGCGTTGACCACGCCGGGCACCTCCTGCGCCAATTCCTTGAGCGCGCCCAAGTGCGTCGTCGCGACCGTGAAGGTCCCGCGCCGCGTCAGTTCCTCGAGGATCGCACCACCGAGCGCCGCCCCCTCCACCGGATCGGTCCCCGAGCCGAGTTCGTCGATCAGCACCAGCGACGCCGCCGTCGCCTCCCGCAGGATCTCCCCGAGATTCCGGAGATGCGCACTGAACGTGGAGAGCGACGCCGCGATCGACTGCTCGTCCCCGATATCGCCGAAGAATCGATCGAAGATCGGCACGGTGCTCTCCGGACCCACGGGAGCAGGGATGCCCGATTGTACCAGCAGCGACAAGAGCGCCATCGCCTTCAGCAGGACCGTCTTGCCGCCGGTATTGGGACCCGACACCAGCAAAGTCCGCTCCCCCGCGTCCATCGCGAGGTCGAACGGTACCACGGAGGCGGCGTCCTTCGCCAACAGCAGGGGATGACGTCCGGCGACAACGGAGAACCCATCGCCCACGCCCGCCAGTCGGGGGCGCATGCCACCGTGACTGCGCGCATACCGCGCACGCGCCGCCAAGGCGTCGAGTTCGGTCAACGCATCGAGCGCCCCCAGCAATGCCTCCCGCTCGGGGCGTAGCGTCTCCGTCACCTCGAGCAGCACCCGATGCACTTCGCGCGACTCCTCGGCCTCCAACTCGCGGATCCGGTTCCCCGCCTCCACCGCTGCCGGCGGCTCCACGAACACCGTGGCCCCGCTGGCCGAGGTATCGTGCACGATGCCCCCCACCGCCCCCCGCCCTTCACGGCGCACGGGAATCACGTAGCGCCCGTTGCGGAGCGAGACCGAGGCGTCATCGACGCGATGATGCGACTCGAGCTTGGACATCAACCGTTCCAGCATACGCACCAAGTCACCCTCCGCACCGCGGAGATCACGCCGCACCTTGCGGAGGGCCGGCGATGCCTCGTCGCGAACGACGCCCTCTTCGTTCACCACGCGGTCCAGATCGCGCTCGAGCTGCGGCGCACGCAACAGGGCCCCGACGAGACCCGCGAGCGGGGCCACGAGATGCGCCTCACGCTCCGACCGCTGCAGCGCGTCACGGGAGCGACGGGATGCGACCAGCAGCGTATGCGCGAGCCGGAGCTCCGGGCCGGTCCACGCTGTACCCGGCACGCGGAGGCGCGCGAGCGGCGCGTCGAGCTCGGGAACCGCCTCCGGAGCGAAACCGCCGTCCTCGTCCATGAGCCGGCGAATGGCGTCCACCTGATCCAGCGCGTGATTGATCGCGGCATGACTCGTGTGCGGCGTCAGCGAGCGCACACGACGAGCACCAGCCGGACTCCCGGCGTGTCCGGCGACCATGTCGAGCGCCGCCCCGAACTCCAGAACGGTGAGCGCGTGGTCGCTGCCCATGCTCACGCGGTCGGGCCCAGCTCCTCGCGGGCGACGCGGTTGATCACGCCACCGTCGATCCGGCCCTTGAACTGGGGCATCACCTTCCCCATGAGGGCTCCGACATTCGTCGTCCCCGCCGCGATCGCCGCTCGCACGGCCGCGCGCACCTCCTCCTCGCTCGCCTCCGGCGGCAGGAATCGGCTGAGCATCGCCGCCTCGTCGCGTTCCTGCAATGCAAGCTCAGCGCGCCCTCCCTTCTCGTAGGCCTCCTGCGACTCGCGCCGACGCTTGATGCCCTTGCGAAGGACGTCGACGACATCGGCCTCGGTCAGGTCCCGCTTCGCCGCGATATGCGCGTTCTCGATGTCCGCGAGGATCGTGCCGAGCAGGAGCACGGCAGCCTTCTGCTGGGACTTCCGGGCGAGCGTGAGTTCGGCGCGAAGCTGGTCGTGGAGCGGAGCCATTCGGGTCACCGGCTGGGAGGACGGGAGCCGACAAAGTTACGGCCTCGGCGGCTTTTCGGGCAAGTTTCGGTGCCCGAGCGGCAACCCTGAATAGGCATGCAAAACGCACTCGCGTCAGGACATCGGGCGACCCCGCTCGCCGCGGACCGACGCCGAACGGGTGGGAGCGGCCTCGTCGACGGGGTACATTACACGCACCATACCGATGACCCAGCACCCGAACCGATCCGTCTTCCTCGACCCCAGCGGCAAGCGCTGGCGGAAGATTCAGCGCGTGTCGCTCGCCTTTGGCGTGCTGTCCACGCTCTTCGGGCTTGGCATCGTCATCAACTTCCTGATCCCCCCCATTCTCCCAAAGCTGCAAGACGCTCGCGCCCAGGTGCGGGGAGCGGCACCGCCCGCCCAGCTCAGAATCACCCGGCGCGAACGTGAGAAGACCGCGGCGCAGCGACGCCTCGAGGCGGCCCTGAGCCGGTATGTGCACCCGCCGTCCATACTACCCAGCCAGTTGCCCGTTACGGTGAACCGCGCCGTCGAGGCCTCCCCGAGCAAACGCGCGGTCAGCATGAACAGCGACCGGCCGGGGATTGTGGCTGGGTTCTTCGTCAACTGGGACGACAACTCCCGCACCTCGCTCAACGCCCACGTCCGCGATCTCGACTGGATCGTGGGCGAATGGTTCTTCATCAGTGCCAGCGGCGCGCGCTTCGACGACCGCACCGATGCCCGGGCGCTGTACACGGTCGGACAACTCCCCCCGAAGGACCGTCCGAAGCTCATGGCCATGGTCAGCAACTTCGATCGGGGCACTCAAAAATTCCATGCCGAGGCGCTCAGGAAACTGCTCGCTACGCCACAAACGCGGGCCGCGGCTGCCTTGCAGCTCGTCAACGCCTGCATCAAATACGGATTCGCCGGTGTCACGCTGGATTTCGAGGAAGTCCCCGACGACATGATACCCTCCGTCGTCGCCTTTTCGCGCATCCTGCGCGCGGCACTCGCCCCGGGGGGACGGGTGCTCTCGACGGCGTTGCCGGTCAGCACCGATGAGGAGACCGCGCGCCAATTCGCCGCCACCAATGACTTCCTCTTTCTCATGCTCTATGACGAGCATTACGGACGCGGCGATCCGGGACCGGTCGCAAGTCAGCGTTGGTTCGAGGAGCGGCTGGACCAGTTCCTCAAATGGATTCCCCCAGGGAAGGTGATCGTGACCCTCGGGGCCTACGGCTACGAGTGGAATGATGCCGACAACAAGGTGAACGGGTCGACCGTCACGTTCCAAGACGTGATGCGATTGTCGAAGGAGCACAACGCCACCGTGCGTTTCGATTCGACGATGCTCAACCCGTTCGTCTCCTGGTCCGACAGCGAGGGGACGGACCATGTCTCCTGGTTCCTCGACGGCGTCACGGCGTGGAACCAGTCCAAAGCGTCGGTGCAGCGCAAGACCGCCGGCGCTGCGGTGTGGCGACTCGGGTCGGAGGACCCTTCGATTTGGGCGGCGATTTCGAACGACATTCCCCGTTCAGCCCCGGCAATGCTGGCGGAGATCCCCGCGGGATACGATCCGGAAATTCTGGGTGACGGAGAACTGCTGCGGCTCGCGAGTCGCCCGGTCACGGGACGGCGCACGATCGCCGCGTCCCCGCGCAGCGGGCTCATCGAGCACGAAAGCGTGATCGCCTTTCCCGCACCGTGGCGGGTACAGCGCTTCGGTGGGGAGGACACCACGAAAGTCGCCATCACCTTCGACGACGGCCCGGACCCGCGATACACGGCCGCGATTCTCGACACGCTCCGCTCACGCCATGCAAAAGCCACGTTCTTCGTCGTCGGCCGGCAAGTGGATCAGTACCCCGCGCTGCTGCGGCGCATTCTTCGCGAGGGGCACGAGATCGGCAGCCACACCTACACGCATCCGAATCTCGCCCTCACCAATCCGTTCCTGGCGAAACTCGAACTGGTCGCCTCGGGACGACTGATCGAAAGCATCCTCAATCGACGCACCGCCCTGTTCCGGCCGCCCTATTTCGGCGACGCGGAGCCGACGACCACCGACGAACTCGTTCCCGTTGGCATCGCCACCGACCTGGGCTACCTCACGGTCGGTGTGCACATCGACAGCGAAGACTGGCGACTGAACGAGCCGCAGGCGATCTACGACACCACCATGCTGCGGCTCGACAAGGGCAACATCCTGCTGATGCACGACTCCGGCGGCGACCGCAAGGCGACGGTCGAGGTCCTCGGCACGCTCATCGACTCCATGCGGGCGCACGGACGTGAGCCGGTGCTGGTCTCCGAGCTCGCCGGCATCACGCGCGACGAGGCGATGCCTCCGCTCAGCACGCACACGACGCTCGAGCGCGTGGTCGAGGTGGTGGCATTCACCGTCGTCGGACTGATGGACTGGGGGATCTACTGGGTCTTTCTCGTCGCCGTCATCCTCGGCGTGATTCGCCTGGCGTTCATCCTCTCGCTCGCGATCACGCAACGACGCAATGCCGCGGCACAGCAGCGGCGTACGGATGCGGCGCCCCGATTCGCGCCGCCCGTCACGATCATCGTCCCGGCATTCAACGAAGGTATGGTGATCGCCCGCACGGTGCAGAGCCTGCTCGACCAGAACTATGACGGCGACCTGCGCGTCATCGTCGTCGACGACGGTTCGCCGGACGACACGTACGCCATCGCCCGCGACACGTTCGCGGACGAACCACGGGTCGAGGTGTACACGAAACCGAATGCAGGCAAGGCGTCGGCATTGAACGTCGGTATCGATCACGCCGAAACCGAGATCATCGTCTGCCTCGACGCCGATACCCTGTTCGAGCCGGTCACGGTACGTGAGCTCGTCCAACCGCTGGCCGACGAGCACGTCGGGGCAGTCGCGGGCAACGCCAAAGTCGGCAACCGCATCAACCTCGTCACGCGGTGGCAGGCACTCGAGTACGTCACCTCCCAGAACCTCGATCGCCGCGCCTTCTCCATGCTCAACTGCATCACCGTGATTCCGGGGGCCGTTGGCGCGTGGCGCCGGTCCGCGGTGCTCGCCGCTGGTGGATTCACCAGTGATACCCTCGCCGAGGACCAGGACCTGACCATCCGGATCCGCCGGCTGGGCCTCACGATCGCCTACGCCGAGCGGGCCATCGCGTGGACCGAAGCACCGGCGGACCTGTCCGCGCTCTCCAAGCAGCGATTCCGCTGGTCATTCGGAACGCTCCAGTGCGCATGGAAGCACCGCGATACCCTGCTCCGACCCAAGTACGGCTCGCTCGGAACGATTGCGATGCCCAACACCTGGGTCTTCCAGCTCCTGCTCACGGCCCTCTCGCCGCTCGCCGACCTGCTCTTCGTGTATGGATTGGTCTCGGTCTGGCTGACCTGGACGGATCACGGCGCGAGCTATGCGCTCTCGGACCTCGAAAATCTGCTCGCCTTCTACGCGATCTTCCTGCTGAGCGATTGGCTCGGCGCCTTCATCGCGTTCGTGATGGAACCGGACGAGCAGCGCGGACTGTCCTGGCTCATCATCGTGCAGCGATTCGTCTATCGCCAGATCATGTATTCGGTCGTGCTGCGCAGCTTCGTCGCCGCCGTGCGTGGACGGGTCGTCGGCTGGGGCTCGCTCGAGCGCAAGGCAACCGTCGAAATCGGTGTGTAGCAGCTAGACGCGCCTCGAGCTCCCCCACGGGGAGAACCTCGCCGGGCCATCGACGGCTCAGCCAGGTGGCCAGTGCAGAGCGCGGCCACCCAGCACGTGGAGATGCAGGTGCGCCACCGTCTGTCCGGCGTGGTCGTTGGTATTGACCACGACCCGATACCCGCTCTCCGCAACGCCCTCCTGCGCCGCGACATCGCGCGCGAGCGCCAACAGGTCCGCGAGCACCGGTTGCGCCGATACCTCGTTCAGCGACGACGCGTGCACCCGCGGAATGATGAGCACGTGGACCGGGGCCTGTGGGGCGATATCCCGGAACGCTACGCAGGTCGGACGCTCGGCAATGATCGCGGCCGGGATCTCCCCGGTCACGATCCGGCAGAACACACAGCTGCTGATCTGCATCGATTTTACTCCGTCTTCGGGGTTGCCGCGTCCAACACGGCACGCGTGATGCCCAGTGCCGTAACCGCCGCGGTCTCGAATCGCAGGATGGTTCCCCCCATTCGGACCCGCACGAAGCCGGCAGCCTCCAATGCGGCGAGCTCTCCTTCCTCCAGGCCACCTTCCGGCCCGATGGCGACAGTGACGGCGGGCACTCGGTCGGCTCCATGAACTGCCCGCTCGAGTGCCGCTGCCATCGGAACACCGGTGCCGTCGCACACCAAACGAATACCGTCGGGTGCCGCCGCGATCGCGCGATCCGGCGCCGCATCCGGGTACGCCACCGGCAAATAGGCCCCCCCGGACTGCCCCAGCGCGGCGCTCATCCGCGCCGCGACCTTCTGATGGAACTGCGGCCCCTCACCACGCGGATTCACACTCTTCGACCGCTTCCACAACACCGGACGCCAGCTGGTCGCGGCGAGTTCGGTCGCCTTCTCCGCCAACCAAAGCATCCGGTCTCGATCCGCCACCGGCAGCATCAGATGCACCGCCGGCATCGACGCGATGACCGCCGCATGCTCTACCTGAACGGTCGCATTCCGCTTGGCGATGCGTATCAGCACACCCTCGCCGCGCGTCCCCTGACCGTCGAGCAGTCCGACGCGCTGCCCCGCGTCCAGACGCCGCACCCGCATGTGGTGCGCCTCCTCCTCACCGAGCGTCACCACCTGCCCCGCCGTGAAGCCCTCACCCACAACGAAGGTCGGCAGAGAACTCACCTTGCGATCACCACCGACCACCAACCATCCTCGGAGTCCTCGGCGCGCACGCGCCACCCACCGGCGGCGAGCGCCTCGAGCATCATTGTGCGCTCCTCGATCAAGATGCCGCTCAGGATCGCACGCCCGTCGCCGCTGAGTGAAGCCGCGATGAGCGGAAGCAGCTCCAGCAGTACCGACGAGATGATGTTGGCGAGAATCACGCGTACCGGGGCGACGAGCGGCAGCAACACCCCGGCATCCCCCTCCAGAATCTGGACGCGGCCCCCCACTCCGTTGCGCTCGACATTCGCCAGTGCATTCGACGTTGCATCTGGATCGATCTCGATGGCCGCCGCTCGGCTTGCACCGAGCTTGATCGCCGCGATCGACAGCACCGCCGTCCCCGACCCGAGATCCGCCACGATGTCCCCTGACCGAATCACCGAGGGCAACAGCCGTACCACCCCGCGAGTCGTCGCGTGCTCGCCGGTGCCGAATGCCATCGCCGGGTCGATCACGATCGTCGTGGCGGCATCGTACTGCTCGGCCAACCAGGGAGGCACGATCGTCAGCGTGCCCACGGCATGAGCACCGACGCGCGCACGCCATTCGGACCAGTCCATGGGCGGCAACTCGCTGACCGCAATGTCCGCATCTGGATCGGCGCCACGGAGCACATCGGCGAACGCGCTGACGTCACTCCCCGGCTCGAGATGCGTCACGAGCAGCACCCCGTCCTCTTGCACGCCCTGCGCCCCCGCCGCGAACAACGCCCCGAGCAATGCCTCACGTCGGTCATCGACGGACGGTCGAACCGCCACGCGGAGCCACGGACCGGGGGAAGTCGTCATACGTGCAACGCATCCTTCATCTTGTCCCAAAAGCTCCGCTCCCGCTTCCCGGGAGCTGGACGGTGCACCTTCGCCAACGCGTCGATCTGAGCGGATTCCTCGCTGGTCAGATCCGTCGGCGTCCAGATGTGCACGCGGACGTGCAGGTCGCCGGTCCCGCTCGCGTTCACGCGGGGGAGCCCCTTGCCCCGCAACTCGAACCGTTGGCCGCTCTGCGTCCCCGCGGGAACGCGGAGTTCCAGTGGTCCCAGCACCCCCGGGACTTCGATGTCCGCGCCGCGGACCGCCTGCGGAAAGGTGATCAACACGTCGGTGAGAAGATGCTCGCCATCGCGCTCGAAACGATCGTCTTCCTCGACCTCGAACATCACCACCACATCACCACGCGGCCCGCCGCGCGCCCCGGCGTTGCCGATGCCGCGCATCTGCATATACTGCCCGCTCGACACGCCGGGAGGAATCTTGATCGGCACCGTGTGCTCGCCACGCTGGCGTCCCTCGCCGCGGCAGCTCTTGCACGGCGTGGCGATCATGACCCCCTCGCCGTTGCAGGTCGGACACGGCGCTACGCTCACAAACTGCCCGAAGAACGAGCGCTGCGCGCGCCGGACCTCCCCTTGCCCCGCACAGCTCGTGCACTTCGCCGGCTTCGTGCCAGGCTCCGACCCGGCGCCCGCACAGCGGTCACACGGATCGAGGAGTTTCATCTTGACCGTACGCGTCACACCGGTCGCCACCTCGGAGAGCGTCAGCTGGATATCGACGCGGACATCCGCTCCCGCCTGCGGACCGGCCGCCTGCCGCTGCTGGCCTCCGAACATGTCGCCGAGCCCGAAATCGCGCATGAAGATGTTGAGCGCTTCGGACAGGTCCACGTGATGGAAGCCTCCGCCGCCGGTCCCGCCACCACCGCCGCGCAAGCCTGCCTCGCCGTAGCGGTCGTACGCGGCACGTTTTTGGGGATCGCGCAACACGTCGTACGCCTCGCTGACCTCCTTGAACTTCTCCTCGGCCTCCTTCGAACCGCCGTTCTTGTCCGGATGGTACTGCATCGCCATCCGGCGATACGCGGTCTTGATGTCGTCATCGCTGGCGGTCTTTTCGATGCCCAGCGTCTTATAGAAATCAGCCATTCCCTATGCCAAGAGTTCCGTGACGAGCGTCGACGTATGTGTCACGAGTGAAATCACCTTTTCGTACGGCATGCGCGTCGGCCCGATCACACCGATCACCCCGGACAGCCCGCCCGCACGATACTCCGCCGTCACCAATGTCATCCCGCCGGGCAGCGCGTTGCCGTGCTCCGCGCCGATCGTGATCTGCACGCCGGCCGCCGCCTTCCGGGCGCGCAAAAGCGTCGCCAACTCGGTCCGCGTCTCCGTCAACTCGATCAGTCGACGCATCTGCTCCCCGCTGGCGAACTCGGGCTTGTCCGCCAATACCGACGCCTGCCCCAAGACCACGGCGTCCCCGCGCTCCGCGGCAGCCACGTCGAACAGTTGCTCCTGCTCCTGAACGAAGATATTCAGCAACTCCGTCGCATCGCCGCGAACCCCGGAATCGCGCACCCGTTCACCCAAGGAGAGCCGGATTTCGGCCAGCGTCACTCCTCCGAGTCGTTCATTGAGCACGCGCTGCACCTCGGCGAGCGCGTTGTCGGCAATCTCCCCCTTCACTTCAATGAACACGGTGCGAACCGCCCCGCCCCGGAGGGTCAGCACCAACATCAACTTCTCAAAACTGAGACGGACGATATCCAACCGCTCGAGAACGGTCTGGTCCATACGGGGGCCGAGCGCGATCCCCAGCTCCTGGGTCAGCACTCCGAGGCTCTGTGCGGCGCGCCGGAGAATCGACTCGATAGCTGACCCCGCGTGCGACAACTCATTGGCCAGCCGCTGCCGCTCCACCGGCTCGAGTGGAGGAATCCGCATCAACTCATCGACGTACACCCGATACGCCTTTTCGGTGGGAATACGTCCGGCGGAGGTATGGGGATGAAACAAGTACCCCTTCTCCTCCAGATCGCTCATCGTGTTACGGATCGTCGCCGGCGACACCCCGAATCCAAAGCGCCGGGCCAGCGTCCGAGACGCCGCCGGCTCAGCGGTCTCGACATACGATCGAATCACCGCCTGCAAGACCGACCGCTCGCGCTCCGAAAGCTCCGCCGATGTCATAAGTTGAAGTATACTAACGACTTCGGCGTGCGGTCAAGACGGCGGCGAGGGCGTCGAGACGCAGCCATCCCGCCGCCGTCAAGGAAAGGCGCACCCCGTCAAGTACTGCCCAACCCGCCTCGACCCACTGCTCCACCGTGGCGAGCTCATCCGCGTCCAGTTGCAGCCCATCGACTGTTCGCAGTCCCAGGTACACCTCTTCGGCGATCCGGTTCTCGCGGGTCAGCGCCTCGAACCCCGCCTCCGCACCTCTCCCCGCCATGACCGACGTTCGCCAGCGCTCGTATTCCGGGATATTCCAGCGCCGATTCGTGCCATCAAACGAGTGCGCCGACGGTCCAAGCCCGCGATACGGAACCCGCCTCCAGTAGGCGGAGTTGTGCCGACTGCGCATGCCGGGTTTGGCGAAATTCGACACCTCGTAGTGGTCGAAACCGCCGGCCACCATCCGATGGTGAGCCTCGAGGAACTCATCCGCGTATCGGTCTTCCGAGGCCTCCATGGTTTCCCCGCGGGCGGCCCACCGACCCAGCGGCGTGTGCGGCTCGACCGTCAGCCCGTACAACGACACATGATCCGGCCCCAGCGCCAACGCTCGCTCGAGGTCGGCAGTCCAGGCGCGATTCAAGGCGTCCGGCAGCGCAAAGATGAGATCAAGCGAGATATCGCCGATCCCTGCGTTTCGGAGGTTACTCATCGCGGCTTGAACGGTGGACATATCATGCGACCGGTGCATCCAACGTAACACGCCGTCGTCAAAACTTTGCACACCGAGGGACACCCGACGAACCCCCGCAGCCGCCCAGGCAATCGCCGCGTCAGCGGACACATCTTCCGGGTTCGCCTCGAGAGTGATCTCCGTGCCCCCCATCAACGCCGGCTGGTGCACCTCCGCGATTGTAGCGATTAGGTCTGCGACCCCAACCGCACCCAACCGACTCGGGGTACCGCCCCCCAAGTAGAGGGTGTCCACGGGTTCGGAACCAGCGGTATGCGATGACGTTACGAGTTCTGCCTTTATGGCGTCTACGTACGGAGCCACGGGAATCGTGCGGCGGACCGCGATCGAAAAATCGCAGTAGCTGCAGCGCCGAGCACAGAAGGGGACGTGGACGTAGATGTGCCGCAGACCAGGCACTCCGTGGGAAAAGTTCAGTATCCTGAGACCACCGGCTCCAAAACCTGCCCAGAACCAGCAGTTGAGAATCACTTAAAGTGGTTTGTCAAATCTATTTATTGCAACACTTGCGGCATTTCAAATACAAAATACTTTAACGTCAATCTGATTTTTTTCCACATAGAACACGGTGGGTCTTCCGGCGGCCCATCGCTCGCTGGAATGCGGTTTTCCACGCCCCTTTATCTGGCCGGCAGCTCTTATGTGGATAAAGCTAAAGCCCGTCGCAAAGAACCGTCGCTACCGCACTCGATCAAGCCGCGGATCTCAAGCCTCGAACACACGCTTAAAACCTGCCGAATCGACATTCCGAGTCGATCGGCAAGTGACTCAATACTCGACGACCCTCCCTCCAGCGACTCCCACACCCTGCCCTCGTCATATCCCAGTTCGGGCGCGGCCACCGGTCCATCCGCTACCACGCCAAACAGGCCAAGCGCATCCGACAGATCGGTGATGACCTGCGCCCCGTCACGGAGCAGCAGATTGCTCCCAGCGCTGCGCGCAGAATCAATCGGCCCGGGAACCGCCGCAACGACTCGGCCCAACTCGAGGGCCTGGGTCGCGGTATTTACCGCCCCGGACTTGAACGGCGCCTCGACAACGATGGTTACTTCTGCCAGCGCGGCGATTATCCGATTCCGTCGAGGGAAGCATCCGGGCGCCGCGCGACTCCCGGGCGCCCGCTCCGACAACACCAGCCCCGAGGCCGCAATCTCCCGGTGCAACGCGCGGTGTCCGACGGGGTATGGCACGTCGACTCCGGTCCCCAGCACCGCAATCGTCTCACCGTTCGCCGCCAGCGCCCCACGGTGGGCCGCTGAATCGATCCCCCTAGCCAACCCACTCACCACCGCGATTCCGGCCCTCGCAAACGCCCTGGCGAGCTCGTCGGCCACACGCATGCCGTACGGGGACGCATCCCGGGTCCCCACGATGGCGACAGATCGCCGCGGTGCACGCTGCAGCACCATCCCCCGGCCCAACAGGTAGAGTCCGCTGACCGGCTCCCGAAGTCCGTCAAAGGCGGCGGTTGGCCACCACGGGTCCCCGGGCCGAAGCCGCTCCGCGGGCCCCTCGGCACCATTTTCCCCAAGCATCCGGACCTCAGGGCGCCAGCGGTTCCCGAACAGTGGCTGCGAGCTCTCCCTTCTTGAGCTCAAGCAGCTTCCGCCACCAGGCGTCCTTCACGGCGTCGAGCCCAAGTCGTCCGGCCGCCGAAATCGATAGCTTGGCGAAGGCCCCCTGAGTCTCGATCTCCGGCACATATGACTCGCCCATCAGATCCAGCTTCGTGAACACCACGCAGTGAGGCTTGGCCGCAAGCTCCGCGGAATAACTGGCAATCTCCGCGCGAAGCTGGTCGTATTCAGCCTGCCAATCCATGGCGTCGATCGGAATCATGAACGCCAGGACCCGCGTCCGCTCGATGTGCCGCAAGAACTTCAACCCCAGCCCCTTCCCCTCGTGCGCCCCCTCGATGATCCCGGGGATGTCGGCGACCACGAACGTGCGATGATCCGACAACTGCACCACACCGAGGTTCGGCTGAAGCGTCGTGAACGGATAGTCCGCGATCTTGGGACGTGCGGCGGATATGACAGACAACAAGGTGCTCTTCCCAGCGTTCGGCTGTCCGACGAGGCCGATGTCGGCGATGAGCTTGAGTTCGAGCTCGATCGTCCGCTCCTCCCCTTCCTCCCCCGGCTGCCACTCGCGCGGCGTCTGGTGGGTGGCCGTCGCGAAGAAGGAGTTCCCCTTGCCGCCTCGTCCACCTCGGCAGATCACGACCTCTTGCCCTGATTCGAGGATCTCAGCGAGAATCTCGCCCGACTCGGCGTCCTTCACGACCGTTCCGGGCGGCACGGGGAGCACCACGCTCTCCCCCGACCGCCCCGTTTTGTTCGAGCCCATGCCATGCTCGCCGCGCTCGGCGGCCCACTTGTCGCGGTACGTATAGTCGAGCAGCGTGCCGAGGTTGGTGTCGCCACGGATCAGGACGTCGCCACCACGGCCTCCCTCCCCGCCGTCCGGGCCGCCAAGAGGCTCGCGCCACTCTCGGCGGAAGGAGGTGCAACCGCTCCCACCCGTACCGGCGGAAACGCGAACAGTAACGCGATCGATGAACATCCCGGAAAGGTAACTAGTCGGGCGCCGCAGAGCCCCTATTTCCCGGCGACTCGCGCCCAGAGCATTGTGGCCCGTTCCAACAACTCGGGGCGAACGACCCCCGGCAACGCATCCAGCACCGCCCCAACTTCGGCGTGCGACGCCCCGGCGTTCAGCGCCCCCCGCAGGTGCGAGTGCAACTGGCGATCCTGCCCCGCCGCCGCACACGCGGCCACGATGCACAACTCGCGGCGCTTCAAGTCCAGCCCGGGGCGCGACAATACCTTGCCGTAGCCCTCGACCACCATCCAATCGTCCAGCGCGTCGTGCAACGCGCGGATGTTGCGCCGCAGGGGCGCATAGGAATCGCCGTACACTGTCGCGCATGTCACCTCGCCGCGCTCACGCCAATCGTGGACGGCCGCGTAACTCTCACCCGGCGGCAGGCCACCGACCGAAGTGCCGGCGCCAGCCGCCGACGCGTCAGACCCCGCCGCCGCCGATCGTCGCCACTCCCGCGCGGCATTCAACGCCCGAGGGAACCCGGCAAACAGATACGACTGCAACACGAGCTCCTCGAGCCATGCGGCGCTCACCCGCGCCTCGGCGCACTCAGCGAATCCATCACGAATCGCGCCCTCGTCGGACGACGTGATTCGCGCGGATTGGCGCACAAGCGCGACCGTGGGTCGGTCGAGCACCATCACTATGCCTTCGTCGTGTGCGATAGCTCCCATCATTTCCTCGCAATCCGGAGCCTTCGAGCGCGTGGGCTGTGCCAACAGGACCGTCGTGCGTCGCGATCCACCCATCACGCCGCCGGCCGGACCTCACCAACGATCTCGCCACGCGTGTTCTTGATCGGGCGCACCATCCAGTCGGCAAGCCGCTTCGGGAGCCCCCCCTGGAGCACACCTAGCTGCTGAAGAACCTGCACCACTGCGCAGTGCTGCGCGCGCTGCGAACCATCTTCCGCCTTCAGCGCGATTCCCAGCCCGATCGCCGGAACCATCACCGTGTGAACCCCCTCGGCGCCGACTTTCGAAATCACCGCACCGTCGGTCTCCTCGATCAACACCGTGTCGAACCGATCCGTGCCGCCCAGCAACATCGGGTGCTTCCGCACCGCCGCGAGCGTCCGCCCCGGCCATTCATCGCCGGAGCTCGCCGCGCGCCCCCACCGCGCGTACGCGAGCGCCATGCGATCCAGCGGCAGTGCCATCACCGTCACGCCGCAACCGTCCACCGCGATCGGCATGTCGTCGAGCGCGACCCCGCTCCAGCTCGACACTTCCGCCAAGCACGCCCGCTGAACGCTGTGGTCGGCACGTTCGTAGCCCCGTGTCGTCCACCCCGCGGTCCTCGCGCGGCCCAACATCGCCGCATGCTTGCCGGAGCAGTTGTTCATCAACCGCGTGAACGGCAGCCCGCTCTCGCGTGCCAATCGGGCGCCGCGCGCCGACAACGGTTCATGCGGTCCGCAAGCCAAGTCGCCCTCCTCCAACCCCAGCGAAGCGAGCATGCGGCGCGCAACCGCGACATGCTCCGGCTCGCCCCCGTGCGACGCGCAGGCCAGCGCGAGTTCCTCGTCCCCCCAGCCCAGCTGCGCAAACCCACCCGAGGTCAGGAATGGCAGCACTTGAAAGAACTTGGCGCAGGAGCGCCACATCGTCACGAGACCGGGGTCACGAGCGCCAGCGAGCAGCGCGCCATCGGCGTTCACCACGGCCGCGTGCACACGATGCACGGATTCCGTGGTCGAGCCACGGGTCACGATCACGTCGAGAGAGAGCGGTTCCATAGACGGTGAAATCTAGCGACGTTGCCGAGAGGCGAGGACGATCCCCGCCAGCACCACACCGCCACCGACGAGCGTCATCACGCTCGGTCGCTCTCCGATTCCCGGCAGGACAGCGGCGAGCGCCGTCGCACCGATCGGCTCGGCAATGGCGACCAGACTCACCACATACGCCGGGAGGTACCGCAAGGCCCAGTTGAATCCCGTATGCCCCAGCAGCATCGGACCGAGCGCCATGCCGGTGAAGATCAGCACCTCCCGCTGAGGTTGCGGTCCGATGACCGTGCCGCGCGCCGTCGCGATCGACAAGACCGTGAGCAGGCACGCGCCGTAGACGAGTCCCACATACGGCCACAGGTCGAGCTTCTGCCGCACACGACGCCCTGTGAGCAGATACGCGGCAATGGTGATGGCACCGACCACCGCGAGGAGGTCCCCGACCAGGGCATTGCCACCGTGCGCGTCCGACGGTGCCCCGGTGATATCCCCCCAGGCCAACACGCCCGCGCCCAGCAGCGAGACTGCGATTCCCACCGCCTGCGTGCGTGAAGGACGCTCTCCCAGAAATGCCGCGGATCCGGCCGCGACGATCACCGGATGGACGTTGACCAGCACCACAGACGCCGCCACCGACGTGTAGCCGATGGATGCAATCCAACTCCAGAAGTGCAGCGCGAGCAACACCCCGGCCACGCCGGCTGCCATGAGATCCCGGCGATCGAGCCCACGCCACTGACGCCAGCCGCCCCCGGCCACCAAGATCCCGGCCACCACGAGCATCGAGAGGAACAGGCGCCACAGCGCGATGGCCAGCGGCTCCGCGTGCGAGAGCCGCACGAGTGGCCCGGACCCGGAGATGCCGAGCACGGCGATCAACAGGACGACCGGCACGGTCCGGGGAATCATCTGGGCAGCAGGTTGCGCGGAATGTTCGGGCATCGACGTATCCAAGCGTCAGACTCGCTCGCGGTCAATGGCCACGCTATCTTCCAGAACATGACACGACTTATTCATCGCGCCCGCCTTGAGCATCTCCTGGCTGGCGCGCGCTCCCGCCGCATTGCGGTCGTCGGCGACGCCATGCTCGACGTCTACCTTCGCGGAGACGTCGACCGAATCTCCCCGGAAGCCCCGGTGCCGGTACACCGAGTGCGGGACCGCGTACTCGCCCTGGGCGGTGCGGCGAACGTGGCGCAGAACGTTGCCGCGATCGGCTGTCGATCCGAACTTGTCGCGGTGACCGGCAACGACCCCTCGGCGCGGAACCTCGAAGAGTTGCTTGCCACCCAGGGGTGCGAGACTCGCGGACTGGTGGCGGTCGACCGCCCGACGACCACGAAGACCCGTATCGTCGCCAGATCCCAGCAACTCCTGCGGATCGATGAGGAACACGATGAAGATTGCTCCCCGGCGGATGTCGCACGCATTCTCGATCATGTGCGCACCGCGATCCTCGATGCCGACGCACTGATTCTTGAGGACTACAACAAGGGGGTCCTCGTTCCCTCCGTGATCGACGCCAGCATCGCGCAGGCCCGCGCGAAGGGCATCCCGATCATCGTGGACCCGAAGTACCGCAACTTCTTCGGCTACCAGGGCTCGACGATCTTCAAACCGAACCGCCGGGAACTTGAGGCCGCACTCGGCGCGGCGGTCGATCTATCAGACGCCGAGGCCCTTCCTTCGCTTGTCGCACGGCTCGGGGTTGAATCGGTACTTCTCACCTTGAGTGAGCATGGAATGGCACTCATCGAGCCCGGCGCCGTGGGCGGTGTACAGCGGATCGCGACCACCGCGCGCGAGGTCTACGACGTGGTGGGCGCCGGCGACACGGTAACGGCCTACCTCGCGGCTATGCTGGCCGCCGGTGCGACCCGCCTGGAAGCAGCTGTCATTGCCAACTATGCCGCAGGAATCGAGGTCGGCAAGATGGGGGCTGCAACGGTCTCCGTCGAGGAGGTTCTGGCGGCGTTCGATACGCACGACTCCTGAGGCAACGCGTTGCGGGAATCACGGCGTGTGTCGTGCCGCGCGACGACTGAAAGCAGAGCGGCCTCGGGCGATTGCCCGAGGCCGCTCTGCTTTACTGGATGGACTGATTACTTGGAGATCAACGGCGCCGAGAACGCCACCAAGGCATGGTGCATGGCCAAGAGAACCTGCGGCGGGTTGGTCAAAAAAGCCGGGCTCGACGCAGCGATCATCGCATTGAACTTCTCGACGGCACTCTTGACGGCAACCGGCGACGGGTTCGTTCCGAGCCCAGCCATCGCGGCCATGACCGCCGCAGTCTCCGCCGTCGGCGCTCCAGCAGCGTTCAGCTGCCCCTGAACCGTGGCGACCGCGCCCGCCGCGCCGCTGAGCAGCGCCGAGACCGCTGCACCAGCTGCAGCCGGGATCGCGGCGTTGGTGATGCTGGAGCGGGCGCTTCCCGACGATAGCGAAGTGGAAGCCGTGGCGCCGATCACGAGCATCGTCGGCGAGGCGGAGTTCACGCCGCCGCCACTGTTGCTCGGCGAGAACATCCCGCCGAGCGTGGAGTTGGTGATGCCCGGGCTGCTGTGGTCGCTGTTGTTGATGTTCTGAGCGGCCAGCGGCGCAGCGGCCACCAGCGCGAGACCGAACGTGAGGAAAGTCTTCTTCATGGTGAGTTATGCTCCGAAACTAGGGACGAGTCGAGAAATCGCGAGTGAATGATCGATCGTGTTGGATCAACGCTGCGGCGCCTTGAGGCTCTCGCCACCCGCGGTGATCTCGAACTCGGCGCGGCGGTTCTTCGCCCACGCATCTTCCGTGTGGCCCGCATCAACCGGACGCTCCTCACCGAAACCAACCGTCTCGATGCGATCAGCCGTGATGCCGCGGGACACGAGGTACCGCTTGGCCGACGCCGCACGACGCTGCGACAGCGCAAGGTTGTATTCATCGGAACCGCGCTCGTCGGTGTGGCCGGCGATGCGGATCTTGAGCGACGGATTGGCCTGGAGGACCGGGATCTTGGCATCGAGCGACGCCTTCTGGTCTTCGCGGATGTCGTCCTTGTCGAAGTCGTAGAAGACGATCTTGGCGACCGCGGCGCGCACGGCGTCGAGGGCGGCGTTGCTCTTGCTGCGGTCGGTTTCAGACGCAGCGGCCAAGGCCTTGTTCTTCTCGGCGGCGGCGGCGTCAGCCGCACGCTTGCGCTCTTCTTCCGCGCGGGCGCGCGCCGCTTCCGCCACTTGGCGGCGGCGTTCGTCTTCCGCACGGGCGGCGGCCATCGCGACACGCTCGGCTTCCGCCTGAGCGGCAGTGGCGCTGATCACGAGCATCGACGGCGCAGCGGCCGGGGCCGGAGCCGACGGATTGACCTTGAACGCGAAGCCAACGCCAAGCGTGAAGCGAGGACCCGTCTTCTTGACGCTCGGGCCAGTGGTGAGGTTCGAGTTGGACGAGCCCGTGAGGTCGGAAATCGCCGGCGAGAGCACGAGCGGAAGGTTCTTGAACGGCACGAAGGAGACGCCGAGGTTCAAATCCTGGCCGGACCAGTCGAGAATCACCGAACTGGCTTCGTTCACCCGCAACGCGGCCGAGGTGAAGATGCCGACGCCGTGCTTGCCAGTGTTGAGGTCACCCGCCATCTGGAAGGCCTCGGTGCCGATACCGCCGGACCACGTCAGGCCCTTGAACTGGCTGAGCGCGGTGCCCTCGAGGCTGAATGCCTTCGTGACGACGCCGTAGATACTGTTGCGGTCGTCCGCGTTGCTGTTCAGCTGCACGCCCTGGACGCCGAGCGCGACGCCCCAGTTGTCGGCGAGGATCTTGTGCGCTTTGAAGCCGAATCCCACGCGATTGCCGACGCCCGAACGGACCGTCGAGAGCGCGTTGATGGCGACTTCGAGGCCCGCGATGTCGGAGGCGTTGCCGAGGCCGAAGCCCATGGACACGCTGCCATCGGCGTCGCCGTTGGCGCTGTAGCGCACCGGCGCTTGGAGGCCCGCCCCGATGAAGGCATCATTCCAGTTCGCGCCGAAGGCGATCGGTGAACCGGAGCTGGTGCCCGGCGCGCCGCGCGGGAAGCGGCCGGTCTCATTCGCCAGACCGACTTCCGGAACCGGAAGACGGAACTTCGCACGCAGATCCTCGATAGACTGCTGTGCGCCCGCCGTACGCGAAACCGTCGTCGCGACGATTACGGAAGCAGCGAGGAGCTTGCGGAACGAACCCATATTGTGGTCTCCGAGAGAATTCGTGAGCGAAAGACAGTTGCAACCGATATACTCAGATGCGGGCGCGCCTGTGACACGACGTCACGTTCGCCCCGCCCCGTTTCTGATGCCTCGCCCTTAATGTCGGAGTTGCAACCGGCATTGTCAAGAGCCGTTCGTCGCAATCGCGTCACTGTCGCAAGACGTGCCACTGGCGCCAGGGTCCGGTTGCCGGTAGCCCGTCACGGTGTAGCTTTCCCGATGCACGCGGGCCCTTAGCTCAGCGGTCAGAGCAGCGGACTCATAATCCGACGTGCGGTGGTTCGAATCCACCAGGGCCCATTGATCGGTCGCTGCCGCGCGGCGGCGCGAGAATCGCCGCGCGGATTTCGTCGCGAAAACGGGGGCGTGCGAATCGCAGGGCATTGGTGCGGCACGCCATCCAGGCGGTGCCCGACGACCGCCACGGCCTCCCCTCGAACCGCCGGATCGCCTCCGCGAGCGCCTCGGCGCTCTGCTCGAAGTAGAACTCACCCGTGGGGTCCGCCTGATCGGCCCCGCGGATCGTTTCGACGGCGCCCCCTCGTGCGTATGCGATCACCGGCACGCCGCACGCTTGGGCTTCGACCGGAGCAATCCCAAAATCCTCTTCGGCCGCGAAGACGAACCCGCGAGCGCCCTGCAGCCATCGCCGCAACTCTGCACGCGAGGTGTGCCCGACCAACGTGACGTTCGGGCCGGCGGCCGCTCGAACCTTGGCCTCGTCGGGACCCGCGCCGACGATCACCAATCGCTTGTCGGGGAGGCGGCGAAACGCCGCCGCGATCATATCGACCCGCTTGTACGGCACGAACCGACTTGCCGTGACGTAGTACTCCTCA
Source organism: uncultured bacterium (assembly GCA_963978095.1). Lineage (GTDB taxonomy): Bacteria > Gemmatimonadota > Gemmatimonadetes > Gemmatimonadales > Gemmatimonadaceae > Fen-1231. The sequence goes on from CAXBQP010000014.1 coordinate 46,657, forward strand.
GCCGACGACATCCCCTCCACCCGAACCGGACCAGTGTCCATATCCGCCGCGGCCGGTACGAAGAACTCGGTATCGACCGGCGGATAGACCACCGCTGCCGACCGGCCATACGCGCGCGCGATCCGGTCGGCGATGTACGACGACAGGGTGAGAAATCGATCGACGCGCGCGCTCGTCGTTCGATCCCATCGACGTAGCGCGTTGAGCATGAGACGCGCCGGAGGGCCCAGCAGCGGTCCGTCGAGCGACGCTTCGCGCAGGTATTGCTCCCGCAAGTCCCAGGCGTAGCGCATCGGCGACAAGCAATAACAGACGTGCCGCTGGTCCCGGTGCGGGCGGATCCCCTTCGCGACCGCGTGTGAGTTCGAAATCACCAGATCGTACCCGCTCAGGTCGTGCCCAGAAACCGCCCACGGCATTACGGGGAGGTAGGCGCGATACTGGCGCGATATCCCCGGCACACCCTGCAGCCACGTCGTGCGCGTCGGAGGTAGCGCCAGTGCCGCGCGATCCTGATCGGCCATATGGTCGATGGTCGTGAAGACGGTGGCGTCCGGAAACGCCAGCAACAGGTCGCGCAGGACCCACTCGGCACCCGCGAGGGTGACGAGCCAGTCGTGCACGATCGCCACGCGAAGCGGCGCGGCGGAGTCCGCAGCAACAGAGCTCATAACGCCGTGCAATCTACAGCGGAACCTCGGCCGGCGGATACGGAAATGAACAGTGTCAAGACTTGTACGCTCCCCGCTTCCACCCAACGCGACCGGTGGTTATGATTCACGAGTCAGGACGCGTAGCTCAGCTGGTTAGAGCGCTGCTTTCACACAGCAGAGGTCCGGGGTTCGAGTCCCTGCGCGTCCATGCAGTATCTTGCGATGTCGTTGATTAGGTAATGGTCAGAGGTTGAACCTGAAGCGGCGCGCGGCCATGACCGAGCGTCGCTTCGTGGTGTTGTGTCGTCGCTGCGGCGTGTGTAGGTCGGTGCGCTGCTCATGCATTGGGAACTGCATCCGGCCCCGACTGAAGTACTTGTCCCACGTTTTGAATGGAGCAGAATGATGTCGAAGTCGCGACGTATTCTTGCACTTGCGCTATCACTGACTGCGTTCGCGATCTCGCGAGCAGCCGAGGCGCAGCAAACGACCAAGCCGACGCCGCAAGAGGCGCAGGCTCTGATGGCCAATCGACCGGACCTTCTGGCGCAACTTCGCCAGCGGATCATGACCAGCGGCATGACGCCCGAGCAGGTTCGGGCTCGCCTCCGGGCGGAAGGCTACCCGGAGAACCTGTTGGACGCGTACCTCCCCGGCAGCACCGGTGGGACGGATGCAACACCTACCAACGACGTCTTTGATGCCATCAAGGCGCTCGGTATCAGTGACTCCTCCGACGTCGAACTACTGCGGGGCATGTCCGTCCCCCAGCCCGCGAGAACTCGCGCCGGCGCACTGAATGTCGCGCCTGACCCGTACACCACCAATCCCTATCTGACCCAAGCTCAGCGCGACCGTGAGGACTCGCTGAGTCGACTGCAGTCCGCGGCTGGCCGCGCACGCATTGACATGCCGATTTTCGGCGCCAACCTCTTCCGATCGACGAATAGCGAGTTTCAGGCGAACCTCGATGGCCCCGTCGATGCGAGTTACCGACTCGGGCCCGGCGACCGGTTGGTACTCATTCTCACCGGCGAAGTTGAGGCGGCGCATACACTCGACGTCACGCGCGAGGGGTTCGTCCTCATTCCGCAGGTCGGGCAGATTGCCGTGGCGAACCTGACCATCGCGCAACTCGAGGAAGTGCTGTACGTTCGCCTCGGGCGCGTGTACTCCGGGGTGCGCAAAGGGGCGGGCGCGACGACCCATTTTCAGCTTTCGGTCGCGAAGCTTCGAAGTAACCAGATCTTTGTCGTCGGGGACGTCGTGCGTCCCGGCAGCTATCGTGTATCGAGCGCCGGCACCCTGATGACCGCTCTTTATGCTGCCGGGGGGCCGAGCGACAACGGTACGTTCCGGTCGGTCGTCGTGCGCCGCGCGGGCAAGGAAGTGGGGCGCATGGACGTGTACGATTATCTCCTGCGTGGAGATGCTTCTCGAGACGTGCGACTCGAGTCCGGGGACATCGTGTTTGTGGCCACCCACGGGCCACGGGTTCGAATTGCCGGTGAGATCACCCGCGCGGCGATCTACGAGCTCAAGCCCGGTGAGACGTTGTCGGATCTCGTGACAGCCGCAGGTGGTCTCACGGCGTCGGCCTCTCGGCAAAGGATCCAAGTCGAGCGCGTTGTTCCCGCTGGACAGCGCGGAGCGAAGCAGGAGGCTCGAACGTTGATCGAGGTGACCAGCGATGCCGCACTGGGGGCTTCCGCAACGTCCTTGCCGTTGGAGAACGGTGACTACGTTCGCGTCTTCGGCGTGGCGGAGCGAATTCGCAATCGCTTGGTCGTCAAAGGCAACGTTTGGCACGAGGGTGCGCAAGCTTTTGCCCCTGGCCTGACTCTCTCGGAGGTCTTGCGTCGCGCCGGCGGTGCCAAGCCTGATACTTACTTGGGCGAAGTGCTGGTGTCGCGACTTCGGGACGACTCGACCCGAGTGCAGCTACGCGCCATGCTTCGCGACACCACGGGTGCGGTGCTCGGTCCCGATTTCCCTTTGACGGACGATGACGAAATCATCGTCTTCTCTTTGACGGACTTCCGGCCAAGGTTGTACGTCGCCGTCGCCGGCGCCGTACGAAAGCCCGGCCAAATTCCCTACCGCGAGGGGATGACGCTTCGAGACGCGCTGCTTTTGGCAGGCGGTCCGACCGAGCGTGCGTATCTCGGAGAAGTTGAAATTGCCCAACAGCCAAGCAATCGCCGCCTCGGGCAGCTTGCCGTGACAACCCGCGTTCCTCTGGACACGACTCGGCTACCTGGCGCCGGGGCAGCAGTAGCGGGAGGAAACGCGCAGGGGACAGGCGCCCAGGATGTCGTGTTGCGTCCTTTCGACAACGTGTTGGTCATGCAGCAAACCGAGTGGCGCCCTCTGCAATCGGTATGGATCACTGGTGAGGTTCGGCTGCCCGGGAAGTACGTGATTCGCGACAAGAATGAACGCGTTCGTGACTTGATCCTGCGAGCGGGTGGATTGCTGCCAGACGCGAGCATCGAGGCCGCCTACTACGCCCGCAGTCGTGCGGCCACCACATACCAAAACGCTCAAGACAAGGCCTCGTCCGCTCTGACGCGATTGGGGGTTGACCTTCGGGGAGTTCTGCAGCGCCCGGAGGACGGAAACAATCTGTTGCTGGAAGGAGGGGACTCTTTGGACATCCCCGTCTCTCGCGGGACCGTCGAGGTTCGCGGCGCCGTCAACCTCCCAACCATTACCGTTGTCACACCTGGGGCTTCCCTCAGCTCGTACCTTCGCTCGGCAGGCGGAATATCGATTCTTGGCGACTTGAGCAGGGCGTACGTGATTCAGCCGAATGGCAAGATCGAAAGTCGGCGGAGCTTTCTGTTCTTCACAGTAGATCCGACCCCCCGCCCGGGTTCCACCGTTGTGGTTCCACCGCGCGACACGACGAACTCTTCCGCCGCAACACTGGCGACCGTCTCGACCATCACGCAAATCATTGCGGGCTTGCTCACTGCTTATGCTCTAATCAAGCGTTGACTTCGGCGCGCCGTACCGTTGCGTCCGTTGTATCCATTTCATACATTTCCCAGGATCTAGCCACCTCTCCTTTCGTCCACGAACTGGATGCCTCCAAAGCACAACTCGGCCGGAGCGCCCCCTGTCGATGCGCCACGGCCTGCGAAGGTTCGACGACCGTCTCCGGTGGCACCTGCGCCGGCGGGATCGGATCGCCAACGTGTGGTGGTGGTCGGTTCTGCGTCCGACGTCCCTCGTGCCCTCGCTCACCCTGCCGTGCTCGCGAGGCGTTTCGATGTGGCATCAGTTGTCGCCGTAGACATCGAGGCGGATTCTCAGGAACGCGCGCGGCTGTTGGTTGGATCGGCGATTGAGGAGCATCAGCCCCGGACCATCTTGGTTGCCGGCCCTCTCGGCAGTCCCACGATGCGTCTGGTCGCTGATCTCGCGCTTCTGTTTCACTGCGACCTCCTTGCCGTCATGCCGGCGGAGGTGCTTGCTGGGCACGATCCGGTTGTAGTGTGGAGTGGGGATTTCCCGTTGGTGCAGTTGGCGAGCCCCCGTCGCACACGTTTCTCGACCCAGGTCAAGCGGTGTTTCGACATTTCTATCGCCGCAGCGGGAATCGGCATCGTCGCTCCGTTTGTTGCTTTGCTCGCCGGACTGATCACTTTGGAGTCGCGCGGAGCTCCGTTTTTTGAGCATGAGCGCATCGGCTTCGCTGGACGCCGTTTCCGTTGCTTCAAACTGCGAACCATGAGAGCCGACGCGGAACGGGTTCTCGATGAAAGTCCGGCTCTTTACGATCTGTATCGCAGGAATCACTTCAAGATTCCGGATCGCGCCGACCCGCGTGTTACGGTGCTGGGGAAGTTTCTCCGCCGCACGAGCTTGGACGAGCTCCCGCAACTTTGGAACGTTCTGATCGGCGACATGTCCCTCGTCGGCCCTCGGCCAGTCGTTGCCGAGGAGCTTGAGCTGTACGAGGCCGGCGAGCGGGAGGTGCTTCTTTCGGTTCGTCCGGGGATAACGGGGGCATGGGCTGTCAATGGTCGGCACGGCGTCGGCTATCCGGAACGTTGCGGGATGGAGCTTGGGTACGTCAGAAATTGGACCTTGCTTTCCGACGTCAGGATTCTGCTGGCAACGATCCGAGCGGTTTTGCGACCTGGCGGCGAAGACTGAGAATGCGAGGGGTGGTGGCGTTACCACCGCCCTGACCTCTCGCAGTGCCATTCTGACGAACATCCCAACATGCGAAACCGAGACTTCTTACTGATCGACATTCTGCTGCTCGCAGGACTTCCGTTGGCAGTCCTGCTCCTGCACACGGAATCGTGGAGCATCCCTCCGGGATACGCTCGCACGGCAGTTGCCTACTCCCTGCTTGCATTGCCGCTGCGATTGGCGGTGGCGTACTTTGTTGGACTGTACCGTTGCCTTTGGCAACACGCCAGCATCGCAGAGCTTCAGCGCTTGTTGATTGCGGGTTCCATCGCGGGCGTCGTGACGTGTGTTGCTGGAACCGCCGGACTGCGGATTCTTGGGCTACCGTCGATGCCGCTGGGAGCGCTGTTGCTCGACGCCTTTGGTGCACTCTGCGTGCTTGCCGGTTCCCGAATGGCCATCCGTCTCAGCGCGGCACGTCACCGCGGGGTGCACTCGGGTCGCCGAACGCTCATTGTCGGGGCGGGATCGGCCGGTCAGTCAATCCTGCGCGAGACTCAGCTCCATCCCAAGCTGCGTGTGCAGGTGGTCGGATTTGCAGATGACGATGCCTCAAAGCAGCAACAGTTGCTCAGCAACGTTCCCGTGGTCGGCACGCTCGACGACCTGCCCGCAATAGTTGAACGACTCGCCGTCGAAGAGCTCATCATTGCCATTCCATCGGCACGTGGTGCAGTTGTGAGAAAAGTGCTGAAAGCCGCGAACGATGCTGGGATCAAAGCGCGGACCATTCCTGGGTTGCACGACCTTCTCTCGGGGAAGGTTCGGGTCAGCGCTCTCAGAAGCATTGAGATTCAGGACCTTCTTCGCCGCGAGCCGATTGTCACAGACTTCAATGCCGTGCGCGCACTCGCCACCGGCAAGACAGTCATGATCACTGGAGCCGGCGGTTCGATCGGCAGTGAACTCTGTCGTCAGATTGCTGCCCTTGAACCTTCGATGCTGGTGTTGGTCGATCACAGCGAAAACCAGGTTTTCGAGATCGAGGGTGAACTTCACCGGTCGTTCTCGGATCTCAAGATCGAGCCGGTCATTGCCGACATCCGCAACGCGGCGCGCGTGAACGTGGTGATGGCGGCCCATAAGCCATTTGCGATTTTCCACGCGGCGGCGCACAAGCACGTGCCTCTGATGGAGTGCAACATCGTTGAAGCGATCACGAACAACGTGATGGGAACTCAGAATGTCGTGAACGCAGCGCTTGACGCTGACGTGCAGCATTTCGTCAACATCTCGACCGACAAGGCCGTACGACCGACGTCCATCATGGGGACGACCAAGCGCATTGCGGAGCGCATCGTTTTGCACGCGGCCGTTGCCAACCACAAAAACTTCGTGTCGGTGCGATTCGGCAATGTGCTGGGCTCGCGTGGATCGGTGATCCCGACCTTCATGCGCCAGATCCAGGCAGGGGGCCCGGTGACGGTGACACACCCCGAGATGCGCCGGTATTTCATGACGATCCCCGAGGCGGTGCAGCTGGTTTTGCAGGCCGGGGCACTAGGGTCAGGTGGCGAGCTGTTCGTACTCGACATGGGAGAACCGGTGAAGATCGTGGACCTAGCGCGCGACCTTCTTCGCCTCTCTGGACTGGAGGAAGGGGTGGACATGGACATCGCGTTCACCGGCGTGCGCCCAGGCGAGAAGCTGTACGAGGAGGTGCTGTTCGGCGAGGAGGACATTCGGGCGACGAACCATCCCAAGGTGTTGCGCACGATCGAGTCGCCGGAGCAGCCGGAGTTCATGGACGGCGTGGCGAAGCTGATCCGCACCGCGCTGATGAGTGAAAGCGACGACGCCACTCTCCGCGACGGGCTGAGGAAACTGGTGCCCGAGTTCGCGCGGGAGGATGCGCGGACCGATCCGCGGAGTCGTCCTTCGCCGACGATCGGAGGTCAGAAGGCCGAGCGCCCTTCCCTCTCGAGTTAACCGTTCCGGCTTCCGGTCGGCCGCAACTGACGAAGGGCGCCCCAAAACGGGCGCCCTTCGTCGCATTCACCTTCTGGAGGGCTCGGAGGCTGGATCAGGGGTCCAGGAGCCCCAAGCGGTACAAACGGCCTCTGAGGGCATCATCGACGCGGGCGCGGAGGATCGAGTCGCCGGTTTCGTCGTCCTGACGGACCGAGACCACTTCCGCGCTTCGATAGAGCTCGGCGAGCATGCGGCCGTCCGCGGCCGGGATGCGGATCCCGACTTCGGGGCGACGCTCGGCCATCCGGGCGACGAGCGCCGCGTGGAGCTCGGCCGTACCTCCAACGGCGCGGGCACTTACGAACACCGAGCCCGGGAGCAGATCGGCCATACGCTGCCTCAGCGCCTCAAGAGACTCGGATTCGAGCGCGTCGATCTTGTTCAAGACATGGATGACCGGCGTCTCCTGCACGCCGAGGTCCGCGAGGACCTCGTCCACGACAAGACGCTGCTCCTCCCACGTGGGGTGGCTCGCGTCGATCACGTGCAGCAGCACGTCGGCCTCACGCACCTCCTCGAGAGTGGCGCGGAAGCTCGCCACGAGATGGTGCGGCAACTTGCGGATGAATCCTACGGTGTCGGTGAGGAGAATCTTCTGCTGATCGCCGAGCATGACGTCGCGCGTAAGCGGGTCGAGGGTGGCGAACAGACGATCCTCGACGAAGACGTCCTTCGCGCCG
>CAXBQP010000015.1:0-52358 GCA_963978095.1 uncultured bacterium
GCGGGCGTGGTGGCGTCGAATTGCAACCGATCAACATGGTCTCCCCGAACGAGATGTCCGACTACGTTCCACCCTTCACGCCGGGTGCTGCCCTCGGCGATGCCGACGGCAACCTGTGGGTCCGCACGACGCGCGGGATCAACGGCGGCTCGATCTACGACGTGATTTCACCCAAGGGTGAACTGCTCAAGCGGGTCGGGATGCCTCCGGGCCGTGTGATCTCCGGATTCGGCAAGGGCGGCGTGGTCTACATGGGCGTGCGCGAGGAAGGTGGCGTGCGACTCGAAGCAGCGCGCGCGCCGTAAGCGTCGCCGTCGCACGTCGCGTCCCGTCGCATGACGCGGGGGTGTTCACCGAGGCTGCGGGCCCGGGAACACCCCCGCGATCCTTTTCACCGACAGCCGGCCGCGAGCGTGAAGTCGAGTTCCGATTCGAAGAGCCGCGACCACGGCAGCTGCAGATGCAGATCGACAGGAAGCGGGCACGAGGATCCCCTCGCATCTCGCGGCCTGCCGCGTGCCGCGAGGCGCTCGACCAGCGGCGCTGCCATCGTGCGTAGGCGCGTCGTGAGGGTGGATGCCGCGATCGCCGACTGACCGAGGTCGAGCTGTGCGGGATTCCAGCCGCGTGCGCGCAGTTCCGTGATCGCCACGGGACGAAGGATCGCGTGATACAGATAATCGTCGAACAGGCGGTCGAGCAGGAACCAGTGTTGGGCACGCGCGCGGTCCGGCGTGTGGCTGACGCCGCCGCTCCGATGGAGCATCCCCTGCGCGAGTGCGGTACCGATGGTGTTCCCCGCCGTGTTCCACGATGCGTAGGCGTCGAGTTTCGCGAAGATTCCCGCCTCGATGAGGGTGGTGATGAACGTCGTGTCGGACCCCTGCACGTCCCCCTTGGGATCGATGTCGGCCACGATGACGCCGCGGTCGCCGGCCACCACGGCGCGGCGGACCTGCTCGACGAATCGTGCGGCAGCCCCGGCTTCGCCGCGCGACGTATACACGAACAATCGATGATCCGCCCGTTCGCCGTCAGTCGTTTCCGTACCGCCCGCCGCCTCGATCAACTGGTGGACGGTCGTCTCCAGCGGCACATCCTCGTACGGCATCAGCGTCCGCTGCATCGTCGGTGACGAGTAGATTGGCGCGATCCGGGGTCGCTCCCCTCCATGGGCGAGCACCGCCCGCGTCAGAAGAAGCATCGCCACTTCGTCCGTTCCGGCCTGCACCGAGATCCGATCACGCAGCCGCGTGCTGTCGATGTGCTGTTGCAATCGGGCGCGCTCTTCGAGGTGCACGCCGCGCGCCCGTGCGTCATCCTGGGACAGGATCAGTCGGTCCACCACATGGTCGCGCACGAGATCCGTGGCGTAGCGATTGATCGCCGCATTCCGCGTCCGGGTCTCGCGGTAGGCGGCGAGCGCGGCGGGGGGGATTCGCGCTGCCACGCGCGCCGTTTCGACGATGGACGCCGAATCCCGCTCGTCGGAGAGTTCCGCCCAGCGTGCGAGCTCCACGCGGAAGGATTCGTTCACACCATCGGCCGTCGGTGCGAGCCGCATGATCGTCGACGCGGCCAGGATCGGCAGTCGGGGCGCCGTCCGCTTGAGTTCACGCAACACGTCCAGCCGGCGGCGGGCGTCCGCGGCGCTCCCACTCGCACTCACCCGCGATGCCACCAAGCCGCCGTACGCCAGCATGTCGAGCGACACGATGGCCGACTCGAACGACGCGAGGTCCTGTGCCCGCAACCAGGTGGCGATCGCTTCCGGGTCCCCGAATGCGGTGAAGCGACCCAGAAGCTCGCGCGGGGGGGTGACGACCGTGATGCCGGCGATCTCGGCGATGCGCATCGGGAACTGTCGTGAGGACGGCCGGTCGTCGAGAGGGATGAGTAACACCCGCCGCGGGGCCTGCGGCCGGGCTACCGCCTGGGCTACCGCCTGGGCGATGCCCGGCGAGGGCGCTACACACGACGCGACCACCGCGACGAGGGAAACCATGACCGCGCCCCGGGCGCGGCGCATCAGGAATCGCGGTGTGCGCAACACGTGACGATGCAGGACGGGGGCACGGTGGTCAGGCGCATGATCATCGGCGGAAGGGGCGATGCTTCGTAATCTATGGGCAGGTCCTCTCACGGACCTCAAGGAACGGTGTAGTTTCCGGCATATCCATTGCGTGAGGCTTCGCTCGTTCATGCGGCTCCGAGTTCTGACTGCCTTCGTGCTGCTGCCCGCGCTGTCTGCCCAACGTGTGGGCGCGCAGGCGGCGCGTACCACCGTCAGCGGCATCGTGCGTGACAGTATCTCCCACGCACCGCTCGCCGCCGCCACGGTGCAACTCGTCGCGCCGGACAGTGTGGCGCGACTCGGACGCAGTGCCGTCTCGGACTCGCTCGGTCGATTCAGGATCACGGACGTGGCCGACGGCCAGTACATGATCGGCTTCTATCATCCCTTGCTGGACTCGCTGGGTGTCGAGCCACCACCGCGGGCGGTGCGCGTCGAGGGGCATCAGCCGGTGGTCGTGGACCTCGCCACACCGTCGGCGGACCGCATTCGGGTCACGGTGTGCGGCGTGCGCGCTCCCACCGACTCCACGGCGCTGCTCATGGGAGTCGTCCGCGACGTCACGACCCACGCGACGGCCGCGGGGGTGAAGGTGGCCGGCGAATGGCTCGAGCTGGTCTTCCGCCCCGACGGCGTGGATCGCCACCAGCCGCGCTTGGTCGCGACAACGGGCGACAACGGCTGGTTCGCGATCTGCAACGTCCCCCGGTCGGGAACGATGTTCCTGATGGCGAGTCGTGGTGCGGACAGCACGGACATGATCGAATTGCAGATTCCCGCTGACGGATTCCTGCGCCGAGATCTCTTCCTCGGACCGTCGCGAAAGATCGCGTCGACCGCTGCGGGGACTCCCGATAGTTCCGGAGTCGGTGCACACATCATGCGCGTGGGTGACGGTCGCCTGAGCGGAACCGTGCTCGTGGCGAATGGCACCCGGCCGCTCGCCGGCGCGCAGGTGCGGATCGCCGATGGAATGGTCACGCGCACCAACGAACGTGGCGAATGGACGATCACCGATGCACCGGGTGGTACCCGTGTCCTCGACGTCCGGGCGATCGGCTACTACCCGGAGCGTCGGACGGTCGACGTCGTCGACAACGCGGCTCCGGTCCAGGTGGCACTTTCGACCCTGAAGGCCGTCCTCGATACCGTCCGGATCTCGGCGTCCCGTGTCCGTTACGGGAGCGACCGGAGTGGCTTCGAGCAGCGCGCACGATCAGCCGGTACGGGGCGGTTCATCACGGCCGATGACATCAAGCGTCGCCCCGTCACGAATACCACCGACGTATTCCGTCTGATGCCTGGCGTTCGCCTCGAACGGGACAGCTCGGGTTTCACCAAGCAACTCCAAGTGCGGGGGATGATGTCCGACTGGTGTACCCCGTCCATCTATCTGAACGGCGGGTTCATGAGCGGATTCGACGCCGACGAAATCGATGCCATGGTGCAGCCCGAGCACATCAAAGGCATCGAGATCTACACGGGCCCGGGAATCCCGGCCGCGTTTCAACAGGGGATGACCGGGTGCGGCAGCATCGTCATCTGGACGCGCTGATGCCGTGGGTGGCGGGTCGCGCGGTCTGCGCATGCGCGGTCCTGTGGCTGGCGGCCCGTGTCGACGCCCAAGGTATCCCCGCCCCGTCGGCCCAGAATCCATCGCCGATGGTCGAGACCACGCGTCCGCACGAGCGGCTCGTCCCGCGTGAGCTCGCGGGAGCGCATCGCACGGTGGTCGGCCCGGCGGCGAAACCCGCCGAGCTGTTCATCCCCGACGAGGCCCGCGGGGCCACGCGCGTCGATCTGGTCGTGCACTTCCACGGCGCGTCGTGGATACCGAATCAGGCCGTCAGTACACTGAGTGCGAGCGGCACGCCGACGATCGCGGTGACCGTGAACCTCGGCACGGGGTCCGGCGCCTACGATCGCGCGTTTTCCGACTCCACGGCATTCGACGCGCTGCTCGATGCGGTGCAACGCGACGTGGCGACGGTCACTGGGCCATCGATGCGTATCGACCGCGTGACGCTCGTCGGTTTTTCCGCCGGCCATGGCGCCGTGCGCGCCATTTTGCGATATCCGACGCACGTCGCCCGCGTCGCCGCGGTCTTGCTGATTGATGGGATGCATACGTCGTACATCCCCGATGGAACGCCGCTCGCCACCGGTGGCACGCTCGATACCACGAACCTCGCGGCGTTCGCACAGTTCGCACGCGCGGCAATCCGCGGCGAAAAGCGCTTCCTGGTGACACACTCGGAGATTTTTCCGGGGACCTACGCCAGCACCACCGAGACCGCCGACTGGCTGTTGAATACACTCACGCTCCGCCGCGTGCCCACGCTGGCGACTGGCCCGCGAGGAACCCAACAGCTGAGCCGTGTGCGCGCCGGCAACTTCGAACTCCTCGGCTTCGCCGGGAACTCCGCGCCGGACCACATCGATCAGTTCCACGCGATGCCGGAACTCCTGGCGCGGCTCGGCGCGCCGCCGTCCCCCGCGTTGATCGGCAGCTGGACGCTCGTCTCACGGCTCGACAGCAGCGCCGCTGGTCTGCGGCCCGCCGATGGCGCCCTCGGCGCGGATCCGATCGCCTTTCTCACGTATGACGCGTTCGGGAACGTCGCCGCCCAACTCATGGCCCGTCAGCGCGAGGGGGATGCCACGCCGATGGTCGCACCGCCGCGATCGGACCCGAACAACAGCGCCCCGTCCGGCGGCTACGACGCGTATTTCGGTCGATACACGATGGACGTGTCAGCTGGCACGGTGACGCACGCGCTGCTCGGCGCACTCGCGCCGTCCGATGTCGGCCGTCGACTGACGCGGCATTTCGCCCTGGATGGTGATGTACTCCGGCTCTGGTTCGAGACGACGCGTGCGGACGGCACGCCGGTCAAACGCACCTTGCTCTGGCGACGCGTGCGGTAAGGGCGCGCGGATCAGTCGGCGCCCGGGGCCCGGATCAATCGCTGGTACTCGACGTACATCCCGGCGCGCCACCGGACGATCATCCCGAACGCGAGGGCAAAGAGGACCGCGGCCGTCTGCAGCGGAGAGATCAGCTGTCCGATGTAGTCGCGCAGCAGGAATCGCGTGGCGAGGAGTCCGAGCAGGATCCAGAGAAAGGCCTTGGAGCGCTTCAGGACGATGCCACCGTCCGCACGTCGCTCGAGCCGCGAGGTTCGCCGCAGCGGTTCGGCAAGCACCACCGCCCCGAACAGTACGGCACCGACCACCCAGAGAACGGGAATCCGGAACGGCGGATAGAAGAACATCCCGAAGCCGGTCGCCATCCCCAGCGGGGGCATCACGATCAAGGGCAGGGTGATGGGGCGCAACGTCTCCCGCACGCGCCATGCGAGCATGACGGTGGCGCCGCCGAGTGTTGCGGCGACACCAGTGAAGAGGGAGGTCGGAGAAATCACGGGGCTCACCGGGGGATGACGATGCGGTCGTTATAATTCTGGGGAACATCGGGCGGTTCCGGCAGGGTGACCGCGCCGCACTTCATCGTCGAGGGCTCCGTGCAACTGAAGTTCATGAGCGTCATGGTCGAAGACCAACAGCAAGCCTTGGAGTTCTACACCAACGTGCTCGGGTTCTCGCCGTGTGCCGACATTCCGATGGGCGATTATCGATGGTTGACGGTACAGTCGAAGGACGGGATTGCGGGTGTCGAGCTCGTGCTCGAGCCCATGGCATTTCCTCCCGCCCGCGTCTTTCAGCGGGCGCTGTTCGAGGCGGGGATTCCGGCCATCGCGCTCATCACGCGTGACATCGCGGCCGATGTCGCCCGCCTCACGGCCCACGGGGTGACGTTCCGCAGCCAACCGACGAACATGGGAATGATCACTGCAGCCGTCTTCGAGGACGGCTGCGGCAACGTGATCAATCTCGTGCAGCCGAGCTAGGCCGCATCACCGCGCGATCAGCCGCGCGGATCAGCTTTGATCACGAAGGATTGCGTGTAGCTCTTTCCTCCGACGGTCAGCTTGGCGGTGAAGGTTCCCGTGGTCTGCGGGGGAGCGCCTCCCCCGCCACCACGGCCGCCCCGCCCTCCGCCACCGCCGCGTCCCCCTCCACCGCCCGGAAGGAAGGCCACGCGGTGCATCCCCGCCGCGGTGGAGAATGGCGCCGGTGCCGGACGCCAGAGCGGCGACGTGTTCGGAATGCGATCCGACGCCGGGGGTACGGAAGCAGGGGTCGTCGCGGGCTGCGCGAAGCTGCGCACCACAGCACCGCTCGCATCCATCACATCAAGCGTAATCGGCCCGGTCACCCCGGGCTTCAGATAGTAGTCGAGATAGGCGCCCTCGGCAGGATTCAGCGCCTGGGGTTCGTCCTTCTGCGTCGGCGTGCCATTGTCGCCCCCCTGCGAGTAGAGGATGGCGTCCGCCGGCTTGAACAGGTGGGCATCGCTCGCCAGCACCGTGGCGTTGACCTGCCGCAGCGGCGAGATGTCGTCGATCACCCAGAAGCCGCGTCCGTGCGTCGCCACGATCAGATCGTTGCCATACACCTCGAAGTCCCGCACCGAGGTCACCGGCAGGTTCAGCTGCAACGGTTGCCAACTGTCGCCGTCGTCGAGCGAGACGAACGCGCCTCGCTCCGTCCCGGCAAAGAGCAGTCCCCTCCGCTGCGGATCCTCCTTCACCACATGCACGTACACACCGGCAGGGAGTCCCTTGGTGATCTTCTGCCATGACTTTCCCGCGTCACGCGTGCGGTAGAGGTAGGGTTCGAAATCCTGCAGCTGGTGACGGTCCACGCTCGCGTAGGCGACGTTCGCATCGAAGTGCGAGCCTTCGATTCCCGTGACGCGGCTCCACGCCGTCAGTTCCGGGGGGGTGACATTCTGCCAGCTCTTGCCGTCGTCGGTCGTGAGTTGGATGTACCCGTCGTCCGTGCCGCACCAGACCATCGGTGCCTTGAGCGGCGACGGGCACACCGCGTAGATCACGCCGCGCTTCCCGTTGCGATCGGTCTGCGCCGCAGCCGCAGCGTCGAGTGTGCCCGGCACCCCGGGATCGGCGCGCGTCAGATCAGGACTGATCGGCGTCCACGTCTGCGCCGTATCGGTGCTCTTGAAGAGCGATTCTCCGGCGTAGTAGAGCGCCTTCGGATCCGCCTTCGAGAGCACGAGCGGCTGCGTCCAATCGCTGCGCCCCGCTGGTGCCTGCGTGGATGGGACATTGCGGTTGTTCACCAGATCGAAGCGAGCCCCACGACCCCCGTAGATGATTCCCGGATGTAACGGATCGCCGACGGTCATCCCGCTCTCGCCGCCCGCGCCGATCGGCTCCCAGTCGCGCATGGAGATGCCGGCGAACTTGCCGCGCGATGCCACAGCCACGGCGCCACTGTCCTGCTGTGCGCCGGTGACCCAGTAGGGGAAGCGCGGATCGACCGACACGTGATAGATCTGGGCCGTCGGCTGATTGAGCCAGCTGCTCCACGTCACCTCGGTCGCGTCATCCGTCTTGGCGTTCCGCGTGATGATCGCGCCCTGATCGCTCGCGACGATCATCGTGTTCGAATCGTCCGGCGAGACCCACGCCTGATGGTAGTCGTCGCCCCCCGGCGACCCGCGCAGTGCCACCCACGTTTTGCCGCCGTCCTTCGAGCGGCTCACCGCGACGTTCGGCACGTACACGATATCGGCATTCTTCGGATCGACGGCGACCTTCTCGAAGTACCAGCCGCGCCCGTGCAGCGCGGGGTCCGCGGAGAGGCGCGTCCAGCTGGCGCCGGCATCGTCGGAGCGGAAGAAACCGCCGAGGGTGGCCGGCGCGGCACCACCGGCCCCGCCACCTCTTCCACCGCTGGGCGGTGCAGCGGGAGCGGGCGCCTTCGGATCGGGCAACAAGCAATCCACGACGGCGTACAACCGCTTCGGATTGCTCGGCGCGATCGCGATCCCCGTGCGGCCAATCCCCTCGGCGGGGAGTCCTTTGGTCATCGGTTTCCAGGTGGTTCCGCCATCGACCGACTTCCACATGCCACCCCCCGGGCCATTCGACGGCGCGTAGGTGTACCAGGGTGGGCGACGCGTATTCCAGAGTCCCGCGTAGACGATTTTGGGGTTGGTCGGATCAATCGCGACATCCACTGCGCCGACGTTGTCGTCCTTGAAGAGCACCCGAGTCCACGACTTGCCGCCATCGGTGGTGCGGAAGAGTCCGCGATCCTTGCTTGCTGCGTAGAGCGGACCGATAGCGGCGACGAAGGCGATGTTCGGATTCTTGGGATCGACCGCGATGCGTCCGATATGCTGTGTGCCGTCGAGGCCGAGGTGCGTCCACGTCCTGCCGGCATCGGTCGTCTTGTAGACGCCGTTCCCGAAGCCCATGGAATCGCGGAGCGTGGATTCACCAGTGCCGACGTACAGCGTGTCTGGCGCCGACGGGGCCACCGCGATCGCGCCGATGGAGGCCACCGGCTGTCCGTCGAAGATCGGAGTCCAGACGCGTCCCGCATCGATCGACTTCCAAACACCACCGTTCACCGCGCCGAAGTAGAACTCGTTCGGACGTCCGGGAACGCCGGTGACGGCCGCGGTTCGGCCACCGCGGAAGGGGCCGAGCAGGCGCCAACGGAGACCCGAGTAGGCGCTGTCGATCTGTTGGCGACCGGTGCGGTCGAGCAGAAAGGGGTCGTGCGCGTCGTCACGCGTGGGCTGCGCGCTCAGAAGTCCGCTACGGAGGAGCGGATCGAGCATCGGAAGTGAGATTCCGAGTCGTCCGGCGAGCGCGAGAAAGTCACGACGGTTCCGGGTCACGCGAGCCTCAACGGTTGAAGGCGATCGTTGAAGCTACTGCGCGCGGAGGAAGTTCACCATCCAGCACGCGCCGCGCGCCCTCCGGCAACCGATGCTACGGCACCACCAGGAACTGTCCCATCAAGCCCAGGTCCTCGTGATTCGACATGTGGCAGTGGAACATGAAGGGATCGGTACTGCTGGCGAAATCGCTGAACTTGGCGACGACCACCACCGATTCGCCGCGCGGGATATAGAAGGTGTCCTTCCACCCCGATTCGTACGCCTCGACCGGACCGCCGCTCCGCGAGATGATCTTGAACTGGATGTCGTGCAGATGGATCGAGTGACCGAACACCTGGTTATTGACGATCGTCCACTTCTCGACCGCGCCGAGCTTGATGGTCTGATTGATGTATCCGTGATCGAAGAAGACGTTGTCGAAGGAGAAGTTCCCGCCGGCTTGTCCGCCGGTGATGGTGATGGTGCGGCTGTTGGTGACGTCGGCGAGCGTCCAATAGCGGTTCGTGGTGAGGGCACCCGGCAGCGTCGTGATGGCACCAGCGGTCGTCGCGGCGACGTTGATGTGCAGGATCGGAAAATCGGTGTTGTTGAGCAGGCTGCCGTTGATCGGACCGGCGTTCCCGGTCGGCGTCACCGGATTTCCCTCGTTTCCGGGGAAGCCGAACGTCTGCCCGGAGTTGTACGCCTTGAGGTCGAGCGACGAACCGACGGCGTCGCTCCCGAGATTCACGAGGATCTCGACGCGCTCGCCCGGCAGCATCCGCACGCGCGTGACCGCGACCGGCGCGTCGAGCAATCCACCGTCGTTGGTGATCACGTGGAAGGTCCGATTGTCGCTGAAGCCCAGATTGAGCGCGCGCTCGATCTCGGCGTTGAGCAGCCGGAATCGCACGAACTGCCTGGGGAGACTCACCTGCGCGTTGATCGTGCCATTGGCGAGCATGTAGTCGCCGTAATTGTCGATCGCGATGTTCTTGGAGAACTGGTTCGACGAGAGGAATCGGCGGCTGGTCATCACGAGCGGGATGTCGTCCGTCCCGTAGGTACGCGGCAGCTGAAGCGCCGACTCGATCGGGTCTTTGATGATGATGAACCCTCCCGCGCCCATCGACAGCTGATCGTATGTCTTGGTGTGCAGGTGCGGATGGTACCAGTACGTGCCGGCGTTGTTGCGCACACGGAAGGTCGGACGCCAACTGGTGGCGGGCGCGATCGTCTGGTGCGGGCCGCCATCCATCGCGGCAGGAATGTGGAAGCCGTGCCAGTGCACCGTGGTGGTGTCGGTGAGCGCGTTCGTGACGTTCATCTGCACGCTGTCGCCCTGATTCAGGATCAGCGTCGGTCCCCAGAACTGCTCGCCATTGTAGCCATACGTGTCGGTGGCCGCGCCGCTGCGGAACTGCTTCGTGGCCCGCGCCAGAGTGAGGGTGAAACTCGTGCCCTGGAGCGTCGGCGGGATCCTGAGATCGTTGTAGGTGCTCGATCCGGACGGCGTCCCGTTCGTGGACCCGTTGGTGTTCGTTGGCGTGTTGGTCAAGGTGTTCGCACTGCGGCTGCAACTCATTGCGGCGCCGAGCACGAGGCCACCAACACCGGCAACGGCCATCAGGGAACGAGGGCGAGGCAACATCACCGAACTCCAGGCATGGGGATGGAGTGGACCGTCGATGGGCATTGGACAGCGCAGCCGACACAAGCGTTAAGCAGCCCCAATCGCCCGCGCCAGCGAAACAGCTCCCGTACGCATATTAGTGAAGAGGTCATCTCCGGATCCCCCTCCACCCCCGAGATTCATGTCCGTCACGGTCCCACGCACTCGCCTCGGCCTGGTTTTCGCGACCCTGCTGGCAGCACTCGCCCCGCACGCCCACGCCCAGACCCCCGACGCCGCCACGCTCAAGGCCCTCAAGTGGCGCTCGATCGGCCCGGTGAACATGGCCGGACGCATCACCGACGTCGAAGCCGAGCCCAAGAACCCCAAGGTCTTCTACGTGGCCGGCGCCGCCGGCGGCATCTGGAAGACCGTCAACGCGGGAACGACCTTCTTCCCGCTCTGGGGTCAGGAGGCCAACGCCTCGATGGGCGACATCGCGATCGCGCCGAGCGATACCAAGATCATCTGGGCCGGCACCGGTGAGCAGAACTCGCGCAACACGGCCGCGCCGGGTTACGGTGTCTACAAGTCGGTCGACGGCGGGGTGACGTGGAAGTCGATGGGGCTGCAGAAGACGCAGCACATCGGCCGCATCGTCATCCATCCCACCAATCCGAACATCGTCTACGTCGCCGCCCTCGGCGCGATGTGGACGAGCAACCCCGAACGCGGGCTTTACAAGACCACCGACGGCGGGAACAGTTGGCAGCTGATCAAGTTCATCAGCGACAAAGCGGGCTTCGTCGATGTCACGATGGATCCGCGCGACCCGAACACGCTCTACGCGGCGAGCTACGAGCGGCTCCGTAAGCCGGCGTTCCTGAAGTCGGGCGGCCCTGGTTCAGCGCTCTGGAAGACGACCGACGCCGGCAAGACGTGGACCGAGATCAAGGGGGGCGGGTTCCCCGCCACCGAGAAGGGGCGCATGAATGTGGTGCTCGCGCCGAGCAACCCGAATATCGTGTACGTCATGGTCGAGGCCGACAGCGTGCGCGGGGCCAAGCCGCAGCAGCTGCTGTCCGGGCTCTATCGCTCGACCGACGCGGGGAGGAACTGGAAGTGGATGAGCACCATCAACAATCGTCCCTTCTACTTCTCGCAGGTGCGCGTCGATCCCAAGAACCCCGATCGCATCTACCGCATGGCGGTGGACTTCGCCTTCAGCGATGACGGCGGCTACTCGTGGAAGCTCTCGATGGTCGGGAACCACGAGGATTACCACGCGATGTGGATCGACCCGAATGACCCCGAGCACTTCATCATCGGCGGCGATGCCGGCGTGTTCCAGACGTGGGACAAGGGCGGCACGTACGACAACATCAACAACATGCCGATGGGGCAGTTCTACAATGTGAGCTACAACTTCGAGGTCCCGTACCGCGTGTGCGGTGGCCTCCAGGACAACGGTACGAGCTGCGGGCTCTCGCGTCGCAAGAACGGACAGCTGCAGATGACCGATTGGTTCGCGCCGGGATCGGCCGACGGCCTGCAGACCGCGCAGGATCCGAAGGACCCGAACATCATCTACTACGAGACGCAAGGCGGGAACATCTCGCGTCGCAATCTCGCGACGGGCGAGAACGCGAACATCCGTGCGCGCACGGTGAACACGGGGACGTACACCGCCCAGATCGCGACGATCAAGGGCGACGGCTCCAAGCCGCTCACCGATGACCAGAAGAAGCAGATCGCTGATCTGTCGGCGCGCATGCAGAAGGAACTCGCCGATCCCAACGCCGCGGCGCGCTGGAACTGGAACACGCCGTTCATCCTCTCGCAGCACGACAACAACGTCTTCTACTCGGGTGCCGACAAGCTCTTCAAGTCGGTGCAGAAAGGGGCCAACGCGCGCGCCATCTCGGGCGATCTCTCGCGTGGCGATCCGACCTGGTTGCGCGTATCGAGCGGCTACGACGCGAATGGCAACCTCGCGGCCGACGGCTCCGGCGGCATCACGCGCGATGCCACGGGCGCCGAGGAGAACGCGACGATCGTGAACATCAATGAGTCGCCGATCCGCGCCGGGATCCTCTATGTGGGAACGGACGACGGCAAGGTGTGGCTCACACGCAACGACGGTGGCACCTGGGAGGACCTCAGCGATCACTTCCCCGGCGCCCCACCGATGTCGTACATCAGCAAGATCGACGCGTCGCATTTCGATTCGGCTACCGTGTACGTCACGCGCGACAACCATCGCGAGAACGACTTCACCCCGTACGTGTACGTCTCGAACGACTGGGGGAAGACCTTCCGGTCGATCGCGTCGAATCTCCCGAACGGCGGGGCGCCGAGTTCGGCGTACGTGATCCGTGAGGATCCGGTGAATCCGAATCTGCTGTATGTGGGCACGGAGACCGGCGTGTTCGCCTCGCTCAACAAGGGGCAGAGTTGGTTCCCGCTGAACAGCGGGCTCCCCACGGTGCCGGTGTTCGACTTGCAGGTCCATCCGCGCGATCATGAGTTGATCGCGGCGACGCACGGGCGTGCCATCTGGATCGTGGATGTCGCCCCGCTGCAGCAGCTGACGACCGAAGTGCTCGCCAAGGGCGCGCACCTTTTTGCGCCGACCGTGGCGTTCCAGTACGCCCAGATGATCGCGCCGTCGGAGCCGCGCTCGCAGCGTCAGTGGAAGGGGGACGGTGGTCCGGCGGGCGCCGAGATCGCGTATCGTCTGTCGACGGCCGCAACCGGCACGGCGCGCGTGCTGATCGTGAACGCCGCGGGTGACACCGTGGCGCGTCTCACCGGTGGCACTGCGGCTGGCATCAACAAGGTGACGTGGAACTTGGCGGCGTCGCCAGCCGGCGGCGGGGGTGGTGCGGGGTTCGACTTTGCCGCCTTCGGCGGTGGCGCGGGTGGCGGGCGCGGGGGCCGTGGAGGGTTCAGTGACACCACGCAGGTACCGGGCTTCCCGCGTGGCTTCAATCCCCGCCCGGCGGAGGCTGCCGGTGCGCCGGATTCGACCGGGAGTCCCTCGGCCG
This sequence comes from uncultured bacterium, assembly GCA_963978095.1. GTDB lineage: Bacteria > Gemmatimonadota > Gemmatimonadetes > Gemmatimonadales > Gemmatimonadaceae > Fen-1231. Next base: position 13,494 of record CAXBQP010000015.1, read on the forward strand.
TGAAGCGTGCGCTCGAGACGCCTGCTGCTTCGGGCGCCGGCGGTGGCCGCGGCGGACGTGGTGGCGGCGGTGGTGGTGGCGGTGGGTTCGGTGGCCGCGGCGCTGGCACCGTGGAGACGGGAAACTACCGCGTGGTGCTCGATGTCGGCGGACAGAAGCTCACCACGGTGCTCCGCGTGGTGGAGGTCGTGCCCGGGAACGGCAGTGTGATGTCGCCATTCAGCTGGTAGTCGCCTCAGGTGACGCTGTTCGATCTGCTGTTCATTGTATCGCTGCTGGGGACGGTCGCCACGCTGCTCGTGGCGACCGTCCAGTTGTTTCGTGGACATCGTGCGGCGGCGGCACGCATCGTCGCGTGGCTTGGCATTGCGGTCGCGGCATACCTCGCGCTGGTCATCGGCGTGTCGCTGGTGTCGCCGCGGCTCGAGCTTCCACCAGGCGCTCGGCGGTGTTGGGATGACTGGTGCCTGGCCGTGGAATTCGCCACGCGTGGCGACTCACTCGCTCCTGGTGTCGTGGCCGCGCCCGATGAGTCGCTGATCATGGTCGCGGTGCGTGTGTCGAGCGCCGCGCGGGGCAGGGCGCAGCGAGAGACGGGTGTGCATCTCTTCCTGCTGGATGCAAGCGGCGCACGTCATGACGCGGACCCTGCGGCGGAACGTCTGCTCGTGGCTGGCAGCGGACCGCGGCTGACCAGCGATTCGCTGGGCACCGTCCTGCAGCCCGGGAGTTCCTTTGTGCACTACGCGGTCTTTCGCGTTCCGCGCACCGCGACCCTGCTCGGGCTCGGCAAAGATGGGGAGGGGCCCGGGGCGTTCATCATCGGGGACGAATCGAGCCTGCTGCATCGTCGTACCGTCACGAGGCTCGCCTTTCCCGAGACGCGCTGACGGCGCGCTGACGGCGCGCTGGCGACGCGCTCAGCGCCGAATCGCGAACAGCAGGACGCCGGCGCCCACCAGCAGGCACCAGAGAGTCAGGAACGCGCCGATCGCCAGAAAGCATCCGCCCTGCGGGCGTTCGGTTTCCGCCGCTCCGGGTGTGGCGGTCGGCCGTGCGGCCCCGCGAAGGAAGAGCCGCGCGGTACGCCACAGGCCGACGACGCCAAGGATGGTGATCGCGGCGCCGGTGAACAGCAGGAGTCGGTGAGGCATCACACGACGATGCAGAGGACGGAGCATCCGGAGTGCGCGGAGAGAAGTTCCCCGCGCGTGGGCAATTGTACTGCTTCGGGAATGCAACGGGCAACGGGATGAGGGCGCGCTCCCACGGTCTCAGTCCCAGCTCTGCAACTCCACCACATTCCCCTCGGGGTCGGTCACGTAGCACCACGTGACCTGACGCCCAGCCGCCGTGGTGAGCGTCACCACGTCGCCAACCGTTGTCCCGCCCGCCCCCAGCACCTGCCGGCGCGCCTCGGCAACGTCCGTCACCTCGAACGCGATATGCCCGAATCCCGGGCGGTTCACCGCCGTCTGCGGACGCTCGAGTTGCGTCGAATAGTTGTAGATCTCCAACGTGGGCCCGTTCACGCCGTGCCCAGGCATCCGCAGATGGACCCCGGTCATGCGTGCGCCGGGAACGCCGGTGCCACGATCCAACTCGGGTCCGGCGTAGTCCCGCTCGGGCGGCACGGGCACGCACCCGAACAGTTCCTCATAGAAACTGGCGAGCGCCCTCCAATCGGCCGCAATCAGATTCGTGTGGCCGTAGCGCGCGCCGTGGATCACGGCGCATCCGTCCTGGGTTCGCTGCTGCCGAGTAGATCTCCCTTGGCCACCATCTGCGCGGCCAACACCGTCTGGATCACCTGCGTGATGTTGTGGGTCGTCGTCTCCGGCGCGCCGTCGCCGGTGCTGGCGCCGCCGGTGAGCGTGATCATCTTGCTCTGCGCCAGCGCCGCGGCAATCGCCGGACCGATCGTCGGCAACATCTCGATCTGGCGATACCGGAAGTACGCTTCCCCGCCCGCCTGGATGGCGGCATTTACTTTCTGGATGCTCTCTGCGGTGGCATCGGCCACCTTGCGGATGCGGATGGCGTCAGCGTCCGCGCTGGCCTCGGCCTCGAGACGCACCTTGGCCGCATCGGCACGCGCCTGCGCGATCTGCGTCGCGTCGAGCTCCGCCGTGCGCTGCAACCCCGCCGCTTCCTGCCGCTTCGCCTCCGCCTGCGCGATCAGCGCCGCGTTGCTCGCCTTGGTCTGCTCGAGTTCGCGCTGCTTGTCGCTGATCGCACGTTCGGCTTCGAGCTGTGCTTCCTTGGCGCGGCGGCTCTGCATGGCCGCGACAATCTCGGCATTCGCCTGCGCTTCCGCCGCGGACTGCCGACGCCGTGCTTCGGCGACTTCGCTCTGCACGATCTTGATGTTGAGCGAATTGAAGATCAGCCCGAGGTCGGTGAGTTCGCGCGAGCACGCTTTGCGGATGATCACGGCGAGCGGGTCGTCCTCGTCCTCCATCGCGGCGGTGTTGGGATCGTGCGCGGTGAGCACCGTGGGCGTCGGGGCGGTCTTCACGAGCGGCGCCGCGGCGGTCTGCCCCGGCAGCAGCGCGCGCGACGCGCTCGGCGTGGCCTTGGCGCTGAAGAGCTGATCGTGCGTGAGCAGGTTGATGGCGCGACGTCCCGAGCTCGAGAGGAGATCGGTGAGCGTGCTGATCTGGTCGGCGTCGCGCTTGGAGAAGAAGCGGTTGGCCGCCGTCTTGATGAGGATGTCACTGTCGCCCACCGAGACGATCGCGCTCGCGAGCACGCGCACCTTGATGGGGCGCGGCGTGCCGTTCTCGTCGATGTCGGCCGTCTGGTCGGTGATGTCGAGATCGACGTTGATGACCTTGCTGCTGATGGTGGTGCCGGTGGTGAGGAGCGGGATCTCCTTGGACTTGCCGGGCCCGCGATAGATCAGTGTGCTACCCGCGAGCCAACTGACGAGACGGATCTCGCCCGCCTCGACGTTGCGCAGGAACTTGGCGACGACGGCCGGGATGACGACGAAGACGAAGGCCACGACGCCGACGATGAGCATACCGCCTGACATGAACGAATCCATGTGATTCAACGACTCCGGATCGGAGAGAGGGGGGAGGTGCCGGGTGCTCGCTAGAGGAGCGAGACCGTGCACCGGTTGCGCGCAGCGTCGACATCGTCGATGCGCACACGGGTGCCGACCGCGACGCGCCCGGCGAGGGCGCGGCTGTCGGGATGCAGAGTGCCGAGGACCTGGAGGAGCTGTCCGTCGACCTCGACGGAGATCAGTCCCTGGCCGTTGGTATCGAAGGCGCTCACGACCGTCGCTTCGCCCGTCACCGCACTCTCGAGCGTGAGCGCGGGGGCCGATTCGAACTTGAAGAGCAGGTTCCAGAGCGGCGTGACGATGAGCCGTTCGAAGAGGATCGCGCCGCACACGGCGATGGTGAAGAGCAGGATCCCCGCGCCGAAGAGCGGGCGAGCGACGAGCCCGCTCGCGCCGAAACCGAGCGCGACGCTGAAGAGCAGGCGCGGCGACATGAGCGCCAGCAGGGAGTGGCCCGTCGTCTCCTTGAGGCCATGCGCGTGACCGCCGTGCGAGTGCCCCGCGTGCCCGCCATGACCGCCATGTCCACCGGTCGCGTGCCCATGCCCGTGACCGTGCCCGCTCCGGCCGCTGCCTCCGAACGCCATGGCGGCCAATCCCACGGCGCCGAGTGCGAGCGAGGTCAGATAGATGTCCATCGAGTGCGTGCGCCTTCTCGCGAGAAGTGGTGCGGGCGAGGATCCAGGGCCCGAACCTCTAACGCTATGGGGTGTTACGCCGGCGGCAATACCGATTTGCGCCACGGTCCGGCACGGCGAATGCGCATCGACGCATAGGGCGTGCCACGCCGGAATCGGTGTAACCTGTTGTCGCCACACTGGTTACCCTTGCACCCTCGTGGTACAAGCTGGCCGCGCCCGGAGCGCGGGGATAGCTTCTGGACACCGATGCGAACTCCCCGCCGACCCTCCCCGATCCGTCGCGCGATACGCGCCGCGACACGCGCCGCGATACGCGCCGCGATCGTCCCCGCCCTGCGTTGCGCCATGTCGAGCGCGCTCCTGCTCACGCCGATCGTCGCACACGCGCAACGTCTCGAAGGACTCTGGTACGCACGCAACAACGACGAGAGCGTGAACAGCTTCGTCGCGAACGCCGCGCGCATATCGATCGTGTCGCCGCAGGTGTTCTCGATGGACAGCACCGGGGTGATCCGCGGCTCGATCTCGCCGCGCATCGTCGAGGCGGCGAAGAAGAACGGCGTGAAGCTTGTCCCGCTCGTGATGAATCCCGGTTTCGATCTCGCCGCGCTGCATCGCGTGCTCAATGACGCCACGGCGCGCGCGACGGCCATGCGGAGTCTCGCCGCACTCTGTCGCGATCAGCATCTCGACGGGATCCAGTTCGATTTCGAGAACCTGCACGTCAGCGATCGCGACGTCTTCACCGCCTTCACGCGCGAAGCCACCGACTCGGTGCATCGCGCGGGGTGTACGCTCTCTGCGGCCGTCGTGCCGCGCACCGACGACGACCGTGGCCCGCTCCCGTATCACCAGTGGATGTACGACTACTGGCGCGGCGCGTACGACTACAAGGCGCTCGCCGATACGCTCGACTTCCTCTCGTACATGACGTACGCCCAGCACACGAGCGGCTCGACGCCGGGTCCGGTGGCGGGCTATCCGTGGATGGAAGCGTCGATCAAGTACGTGCTCGCTGCCGGCGTGCCCCCGCGCAAGATCTCGCTCGGCATCCCGAGTTACTCCGACTACTGGTATCCAGGATACAACGTCAAGACGGGATCGCGCTCGCAGGCGAGCGATATCGAGTATCCGCGTCTCAGGGCGATCATGGACAGTGCGCATGCCAAGGCGACGTGGGACGACACGCAGAAGGCCTGGTTCGCGCAGTGGCCGCGCAACGGAGTGTTCGAGCTCGCGTGGATCGAGGACGCACGGGCGTTCAAGGCCAAACTGGAGTTGGTGCGGAAGTACAAGCTGCGTGGCTACTCGGTGTGGCTGATCGGCACCGAGGACCCGGCCACTTGGAACATCCTGGGACCGATCGCCAAGTGAGGATGTGATGAAGCGACGTGACTTTGTAGGAGTGATGGGAGCGGCCGCTGCGGGGAGCACGTTGCTCCCCTCGATGCTACGCGCGGGCGAGTTCGGTGCGGGGGCGGCCTCCCTCAAGCGGATCGGCCTCGAGACCTACTCGGTGCGCGACAAGATGAAGGCCGACCCCGACGGCACCTTGCGCGCCATCCGCGCCATGGGGTACACCGACGTCGAGCTCCTCTGGTCGTTCGACAACTTCGGCCGCACCACGGCGCAGGTGAAGGCGGTGCTCGCGAGCACGGGACTCAAGGCGCCCTCCGCGCACATCGCACCGGAGATCCTGCTCAAGGACTGGAACAAGAGTCTCGACACCGCCAAGGAACTCGGTCACGACTCTCTGATCGTGCCGAGTCTCCCGAAGGAGACGGATACCTCGCTCGACGCGTGGCGCGTGTGGGCCGATCGCTTCAACACCGCGGGTGAGGCGGCGCGGCGTGTGGGGCTCTGGCTCGCCTTCCACAACGAACCGAACCACATGAAGGCGATCGCGCATCAGGTGCCGTACGATCTCTTCGTGTCGCTCATCGATGTGGGGTTGGTGCGGTTGCAGCTCGACGTCGGCAACATGATCGCGGGCGGTGGCGACCCGCAGGAGTACCTCAAGAAGTACGAAGCCCGCTATCACTCCTTCCATCTGAAGGACATGGTCGCCGACCGTTCCCACGATACCGAGCTCGGCACCGGGGTGTTCAATGCCAAGACCTTCCTCGCCGCGGTGAAGAACCTCGACAAGAAGCCGGTGTACGTGGAGCAAGAGGGCTCGAAGGACTCGATGGCGAGTGCGAAGCGGAACCTCGAGTATCTGAGGCGATTGACCTACTAACGTCAGTGTCTTGTCGCAACGGCCCACTCGTCCTGATGCCTCACCGGCCACCGCTTCATGGACCCACGCTGATGGATATCGACGTCGCCGAGGAGCCCGGTCGACGATGGGCCTCGGCGGAAAGCGCGGTCGTGGTGCGTACTCACTGGAGCCGTCGGGACGGGCGAAAGTTCCCACTCTCGCGGGCGGCGGTTCGGTGAAGTAGGATTTCGGGATGCGCATTCTCCTCCCGCTCGTCGCCATCGTCCCCGCCGCGCTGCTGGCGCAGCGTCCGTCGCCATCGACCTTCCGCGTCGAGGAGACGACCATCGCCCAGGTGCACGCGGCTTTCAAGAGTCGCCAGCTCACCTGCCATGCGCTCGTCGCGCGGTACCTCGACCGGATCGCGCGCTACGACAAGCGCGGTCCCGCGATCAACGCGCTCATCACGGTCAACCCGCAGGCGCTCGCGATCGCCGATTCGCTCGACCGGCGCTACGCCGCGTCGGGGCCGGTCGGGCCGCTGCACTGCATCCCGATGATCGTGAAGGACAACTTCGAAACGCGCGACCTGCAAACGACTGCCGGATCGCTCGCGCTCAAGGGATGGATCCCGAAGCGCGATGCGACGATGGTGCAGCGCATTCGCGACGCGGGGGCAATCGTGCTCGCGAAATCGAATCTCGCGGAATGGGCCTTCACGCCCTACGAGACGGTGAGCTCGATCCTTCCGGGATACACGAAGAATCCGTACGCGCTCGACCGCGTGACCGCGGGGTCGAGTGGTGGGACGGCCGCGGCCGTCGCGGCGAATGAGGGGGAAGTCGGACTCGGCACCGATACCGGGAACTCGATCCGAGGCCCGTCGGCGCACAACGCCCTGGTCGGGATCCGATCGACGATGGGGCTCACCTCGCGCGCGGGCGTGGTACCGCTGAACAACGGGAGCGATATCGCCGGCCCGATGGCACGAACCGTGGCCGACGCGGTGGAGGTGTTCCAGGTGGTCGCAGGCGCCGACACGGATGATCCCGTGACCGCCGCGGCGCGCGAGCACCGCGAGACGGACTATCGCGCCTTCGTGAAGCCCGGAGCGCTCAAAGGGGCGCGGATCGGGGTGCTGCGGCAGGCCTACGAGCGGCCGAGCACGGACAGCGAGGTCGTCGCGGTGTTCGGGCGCGCACTCGACGCGATGCGTGCACAGGGGGCGACGATCGTGGATCCTGCGGGGATCGATTCGCTCGCGGCGGTCACGCGCGCGGGCGGCGGTGGCTGCAATCCGTTCAAGTACGATCTCGAGCGCTATCTCGCTGCGCGTGGTGAAGGGGCGCCGGTGAAGACCATCCGTGAAGTGTTGCGGAGCGGGAACTATCATCCGACGGTACAGCTGCGTCTTCAGGCGGCGGACACGGTGTCGCTCCCGCCGGAGTCCGCACCGGGATGCCAGGCGCGCGAGACGATGCGCGCCCGATTCCGGACGGCGGTGCTCGCGATGATGGATTCGCTGAAGCTCGACGCACTCGTGTATCCCACGTGGAGCAATCCGCCCCGCCTGATCGGCGATCTGAACACCCCGCACGGCGACAACAGCCAACTCTTCGCTCCCACGACCGGGTTCCCGGCCATCACGGTCCCGATGGGCTACACGCGCGACGATCGGTTGCCGGCCGGCATGACCTTGTTCGGACGGCCATGGAGTGAAGGGCGGCTGATCGGCCTCGCGTACGGGTTCGAGCAGGCCACACAGCACCGGAAGGCCCCGGCGTCCACGCCATGACCCCATCCCGCTTCCCGCCAGGTCCGCGCGCGCGGTTCCCCGGTGCACTCCTCCTCCAGACGCAGGGGGACCTCCTCGGATTCTTCCGGCGCAACGTCGCGACCTTCGGCGACATCTTCGGATTCTCGCCCTTCGGGCGTCGCGTCGTCTATCTGCAGCATCCGGACATGATTCGCGACGTCCTCGTGACGCAACAGCGGCAGTTCGCCAAGGGCCGCGCGCTCGATCGTGCCCGTCCGCTCCTCGGCAACGGACTCCTCACGAGCGAAGGAGATTTCCACCTGCGCCAGCGTCGGCTCGCGCAGCCGGCCTTCCATCGTGATCGGATCTCCCAGTATGCCGCCGCGATGGTGGCGCTGACGGAGCGCATGCGCGACACCTGGCACGACGGGCAACTGTTCGACGTACACGAGCAGATGATGTCGCTCACGTTGCAGATCGTCGCGTCCACGCTCTTCGGCACGACGGTCGATGACGAAGCTCGCGAGCTCCATGAAGCCCTGGATGGCGCACTGGAGACGTTCAACCTGCGCATGTTGCCCGGCTCCGAGCTCTTGGAGCGCCTTCCGTTGCCGTGGGTGCGACGCTTCAACCGCTCCCGCCATCGGCTGGATGCCACGGTGTACCGGATCATCCGCGAGCGCCGTGCCAGTGGCGAAGACCGGGGGGATTTGCTGTCCATGCTGCTGTCGGCGACCGACGCCGAAGGGGACGGCACCGGGATGTCCGATGAGCAACTCCGCGACGAAGTGATGACGCTGTTCCTTGCCGGACACGAGACCACGGCCAACGCGCTCACCTGGACCTGGTACCTCCTCTGCCGCAATCCCAAGGCCGAGGAGCGGCTGCATGCCGAGGTGGATGCACTGGGGCACACCCCGACCATCGCGGACCTGCCGCGCCTGGAATACACGCGGCGGGTCGTAATGGAATCGATGCGCTTGTACCCTCCCGCCTATGCCATCGGGCGGCGGGTGCTGGAGGATTATCAGGTTGGCGGATACACCATCCCGGCCAACGCGATGGTCGTCGTGAGCCAGTTCCTCGTGCATCGCGATCCCCGGTGGTTTCCCGATCCGGACCTGTTCGACCCCGATCGCTGGCTGCCGGAGGTCGCCGCCACACGTCCGAAGTTCTCGTATTTCCCGTTCGGCGCGGGGACCCGCATCTGCATCGGGGAGCAGTTCGCCTGGACCGAAGCCATTCTGATCGTCGCGACCCTCGCGCGACGCTGGCGTTTCTGGCTCGCGCCGAAACAGCGCATCGCCGTGCAGCCGCGCATCACGCTGCGACCGAAATACGGGATCCAGATGGTGGTGCGGGACCGCTGACGTCGAGGCTGGTTCCGGCAGTAGCTTACGCCGATGCCATTCCTGCTGACGCTCGTGTTCGTCCTGTCGGGGGCCGCCGGCCTGATGTACGAGTCCATCTGGAGCCGCTACCTCGGGCTCTTCGTCGGACACTCGGCCTACGGACAGGTCATCGTCCTCGTGATCTATTTGGGGGGGATGTCCGCCGGTGCGGCACTCGCCGCGCGACGCTCGGAGCGTGTCGCCGAGCCGCTGATCGCTTATGCGATCGTGGAAGTGCTGGTCGGACTGATCGGGCTCGTGTTCCACACGGCCTTTCTGGCGACGACGACGTTCGCGTACCACACGATCTTTCCGGCGGTGGCGGGGAGCGTGGCATTGCCGATCGTCAAATGGGGGTTGGCGAGTGCGCTGATCCTCCCGCAGTCCCTGCTGTTGGGCGCCACCTTTCCGCTCATGACCGCCGGGCTGATTCGCCGAGCCCGCGGTGGCAGCGTGGGCACCGGACAGCTCATCGCCTTGCTGTATTTCGCCAACTCGATCGGGGCCGCGATCGGCGTGCTCGTCGCCGGATTCTCGCTGATCAAGTGGGTGGGACTGCCGGGGACGCTGCTCACGGCCGCCGTCATCAACATCCTGGTCGGGCTGGCGGTGTTCGCGGCGGTCCGCATGAATCAGGAGGCTGAGTCCGAGGGTCCGTTCACCACGAGCGCCTCGGAGACCGCCACCGGGGCGCTGAAGGCCGATCCCGAACTGCCGATGCTGTGGCGTGTGCTGTTGGTGGTGAGCCTGGGCACCGCGCTCTCGAGTTTCATCTACGAGATCAGCTGGGTGCGCATGCTCTCGCTCGTCCTGGGGAGCGCCACGCATTCGTTCGAGTTGATGCTGTCGGCGTTCATCCTCGGGCTGGCGCTTGGCGCGTTCTGGGTACGCACCCGTGCGGATCATTTCCGGGACGCCATGCGGACGCTGGCCGTCACACAGTGGGCGATGGGGGCGCTCGCGCTCGGTACCCTGTCGGCGTACCTCGCGTCGTTCCACTGGATGGCCACCCTCATCAGCGGCCTCGATCAAACGGTGGAAGGATACCATTTCTTCACCATCGCCAAGTACGGCATCGCGCTGACGGTGATGCTGCCGGCCACGTTCTGTGCGGGGATCACCCTTCCCCTGATCACGCACATGCTCATGCGCGCCGGCGGTGGGGAACGGGCGATCGGCGCGGTGTACAGTGTGAACACGTTGGGGTCGATCATCGGTGCCGCGCTGGCCGCGCTGATCCTCCTGCCGGTGCTCGGGCTCAAGTCGTTGCTGATCGCCGGCGGCGTGCTCGATATGGGGATCGGCGTCTGGCTGATGATGATCGCCGGCCGGCGCAATCCCGAGGCGCGGCGCTTCGGGTCGGCGCTCGCAGGCGCGACGGTGCTCGTCGTCTTCACGATCGTCGCGAACGTGCAGCTCGACAAGACGATCCTGGTGAGTGGCGTGTTCCGGTATGGCCGTGTCCCTGCCCCGGGCTCACGCGACGTGGTGTTCTACAAGGACGGACGCACGGCCACGGTCAGCGTGGTGAAGGCCGAGGACGGTGGATATTCGCTGGCGACCAATGGGAAGCCGGATGCATCGCTGTCACCGCGCTGGTTCGAGTCGGCGTCCGATGCAACCGCCCGCGTGCCCTTTGACGGCGATGAGAGCACGCAAGTCCTGCTTCCCATGATCACCTTGGCGCACGTGCCGCACGCCAGGCAGGGCGCAGTCATCGGGAATGGATCGGGGATGAGTTCGCACCTGCTACTCGGGAGCCCGACGCTCGAACAGCTCGTGACGATCGACATCGAGCCGGAGATGATCAACGGCTCGCACATGTTCTATCCGGTGAACAAGCGCGTCTTCGACGATCCGCGCGCACGCTACGTGCATGACGATGCCAAGAGCTACTTCGCGTCGCAGAACCGGAAATTCGACCTCATCCTGAGCGAGCCGTCGAACCCGTGGGTCAGCGGCGTGAGCGGGCTCTTCACGGATGAGTTCTATCAGCGGGTACGTACGTTCCTCACCACGGACGGGATCTTCGGGCAGTGGCTGCACCTGTACGAGATCGACGACGGGTTGGTGTTGAGCGTCATTCGGGCGGTGCACCGGAATTTCCCGTCGTACACCATCTACATGACGGCGGATCTGGATATCCTCATCGTGGCGTCGAACCGCCCCGCGCTGCCGACCCCCGACTGGAGCGTGTTCACACTTCCGGAGATCGAGCGGGACCTGCGCCACTTCTTCCCGGTCACGCCACAGGCCCTTGAATCCGTCCGCTTGGTCTCCCGCGATGCCCTCGCCCCCCTGATGGACGGCACCGGCTCGGATGGCGTGAACAGCGATTTCTATCCGACGCTCGACCTCCTGAGCGAGCAGACCCGCTACATGAAGGAGCACGCCTCCGGCTTCCAGGGACTCAACGAAGGTCGGTACGACGTCGCCGCTGCTCTGATGGGCGCGCGCATTCTCCCGTCCCCCGTCACGACCAGCGTGCTGGATATCGGCCGCGTGAATGCCCTGGCGCTCGGTGCCGCGATGCGGGCGCCGATCGGCACCGTGGTGCCCGAGGGGATGCGCGAGGCATCGACGCTCCGCGAGGCGCGGTCGCGCTGGGCGCAGTTGGAGGCGGTGATGGCGTCGGGCCGGGTGCCCCCGGACTGGCCGATCTTCTTCCGTTTGGCCTCCGACGTGGAATCCGACCTGCACAGCGGCACGATGGGATGGGCCGACGAACCCTTCTATGCACGAGTCGCCGCATTCATGGATCGGCAGAACGCGCCGAGGAATGCGCGCGACGCGTGGCGGTTCCTGCACGCCATCTCGGTCTACGATTGGCCGCTCGCGGCGGAGTTGGCGGACGTCCAGATCACCTCCCGCGTCTCCGGACTCGGCTGGATCAATCCCGATCTGCTGCGGAGTGGCGCGGTCATCGCGTACATGCGCACCGGGCAATTCCTGAAGGCGCGCGAGGCCTTCGACCGGCTTGCGGAATTCGCGCATTGGAAGAACAATGACCTGCGGATCCGGTTGCTGGGCGCGCATCTGGCCGCAGCGGAGAAGTCTGCGAACGTGAAACCCTCAGCCCGGTGACGGCATGCGTCGATTGATGACCGCCCTGTTGCTCTCATGCCTTGTAGCCCCGCTACGTGGCAGCGCCCAAGGGACGACGACACCCACACTGCTCGATCGCGTGCTGCGCGCCGAGGACACGCGTGCCTCCGAGGCCGAGGGACTCCCGACACTTCTGGAAGCGCTCCGGAGCACGGATCTGACCGTGCACCGCGTCGCGATCCGCGCGATCGGTCGGCTGCAGCGCCCCGATCAACTGCCGCGCTTGAACGTGATGCTCGATCACGCGCTGTCCATGCGATCGGAAGCCGCGAACGCCATCGCCCAGTCGGTTGCGTCCGTGCCGACCAGCGGGCGCGGACTCGATTCCGCACGCGCCGCGGTGCGTCTGGCGCGGGCGGTACTGCTCAAACGGCTGTCGATCGAGCGGGAGCCCGAGGTCGTCGGAGTACTCGCGCGTTCGCTGGGGCGTATTCCCTACCTGGAGGCGGAGCAGATCGCCGGCGACGAAGCGGCGATTCTCGCATCCACGAAACGGGTCGGCGGCTTTCTGGCGCTTCCGGAGGATGCCGCTTTCAATGTTGTGCACGGGCTCAATGACATCGCCAAGGCACGCCGCACGCGCCGGGAGCCGTCGCCGGCGATGTTCGACCTGTTGCGGGGGGCGGTCGCGGCATCGCCAGACGCCAAGGTACGGCGGCTGGCGATGACGGCCTTGGTGCCCGCTGCCGGTTTCGACAGCGCGACACTCGCGATCGCGCGTCGCGATGCGGATCCGGAGGTGCGTCGAGGCGTGCTCGTTGGCGCTTCCGGCCTCACGGCGGCGCAGCATGATTCGCTGTTGCAGTGGGGGCTTCACGACCCAAGCCCGATCGTGCGGCTCGAGGCCATTCGATTCTGGCGGCAAGGCATCACGGCGCCCGACTGTGCTCCCGTACTTGCAGCGACCCGTGATCGTTCGCCGGCCGTGGCGCTCGCGGCGATCGATGCGCTTGCCGGCCTGTGTGCCCCCGTGAACGACCGCGTCGCCCGGCTTCGGGACCTGGCCGAGGCCTTGCCGATGACGGAGACCGGACACGCCGCCGGGGAGATGTCGTGGCATCCGGCGGCCCACGCGCTGGTCGCGCTCGCTCGAGCCGATCGGATCGCCGCTGAGATGTTGCTCCCACGGTTCGCCGGACACCGGCGTGCAACGGTTCGGGAATATGCCGCTCGGGCCGCCACCGTGTTGCGCGATACCGCAGCGTTGTCGGCGTTGATCGCGGATGGAAACCACAACGTGCAGGCCGAGGCGATCACGGGGATGTCGCAGGTCCGCGGACATGCGGGTGACGCCATGTACGCCGCGCTGCTCAGCTCTACCGGGCATCAGGTCGTCATGGCGGCAGCAACCGCATTGGCCGGGTCACGGAACCCGTCCGTCCCGGGCGCTCTCGTCGAGGCGTTGGATCGCCTGACGGCTGGCAAGCGCGAAAACGCGCGCGACGCGCGGATGGCACTGCTCACGCGGCTCCAGGACGTCGGATCGGTGTCGCTGACTGGACGCATGACACCGTATCTCGTCGACTACGACAGCACGGTCGCCAAGAAAGTGGCGGGGATTCTCGGCGGGTGGAGCGGCCAGCGCGTGGAGGCCACGCCCACAGCACTCCCCATCCGGGACGAACCCTTGGGCCGGATCTTCGCTGCGCGCTCGATCCAGCTCCGCATCACCATGAGCCCGACCAGCGGTGGTGGCGTGATCCTCATCCGGCTCTTTCCCGAGGACGCACCGGCAACGGTCGCTCGGCTGGTGCGACTCGCGCGGGAGCATTACTACGATGGCCTAAGCATCCATCGTATCGTACCGAACTTCGTGATCCAGGGGGGAAGCCCGGACGCCAATGAGTACGTCGGCGATGGGGCGTTCATGCGCGACGAGCTCAGCCTGCGGAGTCATACTCGCGGCACCGTCGGGATCTCAACGCGCGGCCGAGACACCGGCGATGCGCAGTTCTTCGTGAATCTCGTGGACAACGTCCGGCTCGACCACGATTACACGGTGGTCGGCGAGATCCTCCAAGGACTCGCGGTGGCCGATGGAATTCTGGAAGGTGATGTGATGGCGAAGGTCGAGGTGATCGAACGCAACAACTGATGTCGAGCGCCGGCCCGGCCGACGGAAGCTCTCTCTCTTCGGAGTATTGATCGTGTCTTTCGCACTGGTGGTTTCGCTGATGGTGCAGGCGACGGCCGTGGCCGTTCCTGATTCGACGCTGACGGGCGCCCGCTCACCGAGTTATACCGCGGATGGTCGTTTGGTGGTGGCGGCGGAGGGGCATCTCTACCTCCGGACCCTTGCCGGCCAATGGGTGCAGATGACGAAGGGAAGCGGGTGGGATCGAGATCCGTCGGTGTCCCGTGACGGGGCTTCGATCGTGTTCTCGTCCGATCGGGGCGGAAACTTCGATCTGTACCGCATCGGCCTGCGGGGAGATGGCGCGGTCGGCGACCCCGAACGGTTGACCAACAGCGCCGACGCCGAAACGATGCCCAGTGTCGCGGCCGACGGCCGCATTGCCTTCGTCCGCGGGTTTGGCGGGGCGTCGCGCATCTGGATTCGTGCCGTCGACGGCACGGAGCGACGGCTGACGGATCGCGAGCTCGCCGAGACCGCACCCACCTTTTCGCCGGACGGCGGGCGCGTGGCGTACGTGGGCGTCAGCGAGTTGCAGCGGCGGGTCGTGGTTCGTACGCTCGCGGATGGTCGGGAATCCATCGTCAACGCCGACAAGAACGCGGATCGCGTGGCGTGGTCCCCCGCAGGGGATCGCGTGGTGTTCACCAGCATCGTGGGACGGTCGCCGATTTTCGTCGCGTCGGCGGATGGACGATGGACCAATACGGTGGCCACGATCCATGGCGATCTGGCTTGGTCGCCGGACGGCCGGACAATCGCCGTGGCCGAGCACGACGTAAACCCTCCGACGTACAACGGTGACCCCGAACGCCTCGGAGATCGCTCCGCCGCCGAGAGCTTTATCGCCACAAAAGACCGGGTCGTGCTCCTCAGCGCTCCGCTCCCGCTCGATGCCGGCCTCGCACCCGTGGCATTGACTGCCGCGCGCGACCGCGTCGCGCGCAACGCCGACGCCTACGACCGTGCGTGGGCGCGCTCGACCGCGCTGTATTTCAGTGGGTCGACGGCGGCAGATCGCCGGGCCCAGTGGGAAAGCGTCAAAACCAAGCACCGCCCTGAGGCGCTCGCGGCCAAGACGGACGACGAGCTCGAGCGCGCCATTCATGCGATGCTCCGCGAACGCCCGCCGCTCAAGAACGTCGCGACCGGGCGCGCTGCCGTCTCGAGTGCGAATCCCGTCAGCACCGAGGCCGGCCTCGAGATCTTCCGCGCGGGCGGGAACGTGGTCGACGCAGCAGTGGCGGTGAGTTTCGCCTTGGGGGTGGTCGAGCCCGATGCCAGCGGTGTTGGCGGGTACGGACAGATGGTGCTCTATCTCGCCAAGATGGAGAAACCGACGTTGTTCGAGTTCATGTCGCGGGTTCCGGAGGACGCCGGGCTGTCGAATACGTCACTGCTGACCAACGGCCGGTATCCCAACGATGGGCCGGTGCTCCCCAATATCCCGGGCACCGTCGCCGGCATGCACGCGGCGTGGAAGAAATACGGCAGCGGGAAAGTATCGTGGCAGGACATCCTCGCACCCGCGATCCGGGCGGCACGCAACGGGTACGTCGTCACGGAGGGACTCGCGACCACGCTCAGCACCGAGCGTGAACACTTCCTGAAATACGAGGGAAGCCGGGCGTTGTTCTTCCGCAACGGCCGGCCGCTCGTCGCGGGCGATACCCTGAAGAATCCCGATCTCGCGTGGGTGCTGACGCAGATCGCCGAGCGGGGCGCGGACGGGTTCTATCGGGGTGACGTGGCCAAGAAGTACGTGGACGATCTCCACAGCAAGGGGAATGCCATGAAGATGTCGGACATGGCCCGCTACTTCGCCCCTGAACGCGAGCCCGTGAGCGGGAGCTACCGCGGCTTCACGGTGTTCTCGAGCGCGCCACCGGTCAGTGGTGGTGCCGATCTGGTGGGGAAGCTCAACTTGCTCGAGCAGTTCGAGAAACCCAAGGTGTACGCGGAGGATGCGCCCACCTTCCATGCGATGCTCGCCGCCTGGTCACTCGTGGCCGGCGGTCGCGTGGCGGATCCGGCACTCTGGCCCGTGACGCTCGATGGCTATTTGAGCAAGGACACCGCCGCCGTGCGCTGGCGCTGCTACTCGCCGGATCATGCGGTGCGTCCTGGCGACATCCGCACGGCCCCGGGCGGTTGCGCCTCGGGGAATCCCGGCGCGGTGCGCCCGTCGCCCCCGCTCGAGCTGGCGTCAGCCGCGCAGACCGCATCGGCACCTGACGGACCGTGCGGTGCCGAACACGCGATGGAGATGGAGTATTGCCATGCGGCGGGAACGACGGCGTTCACCGTGGCCGACGCCGAAGGGAATGTCGTCGCCGTCACGCAGACACTCGGCACGTGGGGCGGCAACTTCTACGTCACGCCAGGACTCGGCTTCCTGAGCAACGACAAACTCACCAGCTACGGGACCGATCCCTCGCAGTACGGGGCGCGGCTTCCCTTCGCGCGACATGGGAGCACCCTTGCGCCAACGATCGCGTTCAAGGGAAAGAAGCCCGTGTTCGCGGTGGGGGCTGCCGGGAACTCATGGATCACGAGCGCGGTGTTTCAGACGCTGGTCGGCGCCCTCGACTTCGGTCTTGATCCGCAACGGGCGCTCGAGCTCCCACGCTTTCTTCCCGGCGGGCGCGGCGGAGCCGGAGCTGCCACTGGAGCTGTCAACACGGGTGCCGTGGTCGTGACCATCGAGGATGGCTTCAGCCCCGAGGTGCTCCGACGGATGCGTGCAATGGGCTACGAATTCAACATCGTGTCGCTGAAGGGCGAGTTGCGCGAGGGGTACGGTGCGGCGATTTCGCTTGACGGCAAGAAGGTGACCGCCGGCGCCGACCCGCGGCGTGCGGGTGCGGCGGGCGCCGTGCCATGATCGGGCCGCGTGACGCGATCGTTCACGGTGTCCGCGCGGCACCCGACGAGGGACGCCGCGCGACATTGACGGGCGACGAGAGCTCCCCGGACTTCACCCAGCGCTCTTCGGGACGATAGACCGTCAGCAACGCGGGGCCGAACGATGCCGGGAGCTTCAGGCGAACCGCGGCGATGTCGCGCCCCGTGGTGACCTCCGCGGTGACGGCAAGACGTGACAGATGTTCGAAGCGCACGCCGTCCGCCAAGCGCGACATGAGTTCGCGCTTGAGTGCGTCTTGCACCTCGTCGGCCGTTGCCCCTTGCCAGCGGGTGAACGCCACGGGCGCCGAGGCGTCCGCGACCAATTGGGTGCCCCGGTGAATGGACTGCTCGATTGTGGCGAACTGCTTCGCGAAGTCGGCGCGCGACCGGCTTGTCGCCACCACGAGGAACTCCTGCATCGGCCGCCCCGGCATCCACGCCGCGTGCAACACCTCCGCCCACGGAATCTGCAGACGGAGTTGCACGTAGCCCCCGTCGCGCACCACGAGCGTCGCGCTCGCATCGGAGAGCTCGTGTGCCGCGATCGGCGACGCGACCAACAGCGCGGTCGCAACGCTCACCCCGAACCACCGGCGTCGCATCCACCGTTTCCCCATCGGACTCCTTAGAACGAGCGACAGTAATTCGAGGTCGAGGTCTGCGCGCCGTTGGTGTAGAACGTGAAGGTCCAGCAGAGCGCCGTGGTGCGCGTGTACTTGATCTGATAGCTGGAGGACCCCGACTGCCAGGCCATGGTGGTCGTGCCGCCGATCGCGAGCGACGCGGTCGTCGCATCCAGGGTCATGTTGCTCGCGGCCATCGGGGTCCCCGGAGGCCGGACCGGGGAGTATTTCGCGGATTGTCCGGCGAGGTCGGGACTGGGGTTCCCGTAGAAACAGCTCAGCACATACGGGCTCACATCGGTCACATGATACGCGTAGCCCGATGGGGCATTCTGGTGGGTCAGCGTATTCCCCCCACAGATGTTGTCGCGCGTTGCCGTGGTGCCGTCCGGATTGCGGTACCCGAAGATCGCGTACCCGTCGAGTGCCCAGCCCAACGGGTGGGAGTCCCAATAGGCGGTCGGTTGATCGCTCATCATGCAGACCGGGGCGGCGTGATAGTGATAATCGTCGGCGCGTCCCGCGTGTCCGTTGCAGAGATCGAGCTCCCCCAGCACCTTGGTATCGTTGCCGCCCGGCGTGTTGTTGCACCCCCCCTGCTTGCACGGGTTGAAGATCGGAACCCCGTTCACGGCGACCCCGATCGGCCCGTCCACCGCCGCCGACTTGGTGGACGCCACGGTCGGGACGAGCGGAATCTTCCAGGCATTCGTGCCCGTGAAGTTCTGCGGGATCGGCACCTGCTGATTGGTGGCGGTGATCCCGTTCATCATCGCGTGCTTCGATTGGATCCCGTACGTACTCAGGTAGCCGTAGGTCGAATCGCAGGTGACGGAGAGACTATTGGTCGCGGCATAGCTCCCGAGCGAGGTGCGGATCGATGCGCAGTTGATCATCGCCTGCGTGCGGGTCACGCCCAGTGTGAGCGTCGCCGAGCCGAGGGTCACCGGAGCGAGCGCCGCGGTCAGGACCGCTCCCGTCACCTGCGTGGCGCTGAGGCCGGCCAGATTCGGGGTGCCGGAAAGCGCATACACGGTGAAGATGTAGCTTTTGAGCCCGGGTCCCTGCGAGCATGGCGGGGCGTAGGCCAGCCCGCCGCCGTCGTCGGCGAATCCGGCCGTCCCGACTCCGGTGGCGCCGGCGGCAATGCTGGTCGCCGTCGCGGGAATGTTGTACAGAATCCAGTTGTACTTGACCGTCCCGGGACTCGGGATGGTGGTCATGATCATGGCGTATCCCGTTGTGCCGCTGGGGGCGCCGGACCACGCGAGCGGCGGCGACTGCGAGCCGCCGTCACAGGTGTAGGTGGTGGGCAAGGTCCCGTTGCTGGCTCCGGAACTGACGACCGTGAGAGCGCCCGTGCCTCCGGTTCCTCCTCCCGAACCATTATTGGTGCTCGTAGCCGCCGGAGCGGTGCTCTTGGCGCTGCAGGCCGCCACCATCGCAACCGCCGTAGCCATCAACGGGATGACGCGAAATCGCATTCGCCGGGTCCGGAATGAGGGTCGCTGTTCGACGATCGGATCGTCCCCTGCGTTAACAGGTCTGGACGCCTTTCTCCCGACCTAACTTAGCACACATATTGGGGGAGTCACGCCAGATCACATTCGCCAGGCTTCGCATGTCGCCGATCGTCACTGCCCTGCTGCTACTTGCCACTGTTGGCCCGACCGGTCGACCGCGCGTTCGACCCTCGGAACGACCCTCGGAACGACCCTCGGTCCGCGCGGAGTCGCTGGACGTGCTGATCCGTCGCGGAACGGTGTACGATGGCTCGGGTGCCCCCGCCCGCGTGACCGATATCGGGATTCGTGGCGACCGCATCGTCTTCATCGGCGACGCCGCATCGCAACCGTTGACAGCGGCCCGTACGATCGACGCGCAGGGGCTGATCGTGGCGCCGGGATTCATCGATCCGCATACGCACGCATACGAAGGGCTGCCGAACCTCAGCGAGACCCGTCGCAAGAACATCGGGGCGCTCATGCAGGGCGTGACGACCGTGGTGCTGGGGGCCGATGGCCGCGGCCCGGTGAACGTCGCCAGCGTGCTCGCGGAATCGGAGTCGCGCGGGCTCGGCACCAACACCTACGCGCTCACCGGTTTCGGCACGGTACGCGCCTCGGTGATGGGGGCCTCATCGGCGCCGGCGACGCCGGCACAGGTCGACGCCATGCGGGCACTCGTGACCAAGGCGATGAGTGAAGGGGCCTACGGCGTGGGCTCCGGGCTGTTCTACGCGCCGCAAAGCTATGCGACCACCGAAGAAGTCATCGCGGTCCTCAAGGGCGCCACGCCGTTCGGCGGCGTCTACGACACCCACCAGCGCGACGAAAGCTCCTATACCATCGGCCTGCTGAACTCCACGCGCGAAGCCATCCGGATCGCCCAGGAAACCGGCCTCACCGCCAACATCGGCCACATCAAGGCACTCGGCGTCGACGTCTGGGGCTACGCCGACAGTTTGATTCGCATCATGAATGACGCGCGCGCCACCGGACTGAAGGTCGTGGCCGATCAGTATCCATGGACAGCCAGCGGCACCAGCCTCGCCGCCGCGTTGCTCCCGCGCTGGGCCCAGGCCGGCGGCCGTGACTCGCTGTTGCATCGCATCGCCGACCCCACGACGCGCAGCAGGATGCTCGACGAGATGCGCGACAACCTCCGGCGCCGCGGTGGTGACAGCACCCTCCTGCTCACCAGTGGCGGGGCGGCGGCCAAGCCGTACATCGGCAAGACGCTCAAAGCCGTCGCCGGCAGCGCCGGGACTCCCGCGGTCGAAACCGCACTGGAGATCATTCGGACGATCGGCGACATCAGTGTCGCCTCCTTCAACATGATCGAACCGGACATCGAGACGCTCATGAAGGATCCATATGTGATGACCAGTTCCGACGGCTCGGACGGGCACCCGCGCCTCTATGGCACCTACCCGCGCAAGATCCGCCGGTATGTGCTGGACAAACCGGTCATCACCATGGCGCGCATGATCCAGAGCTCCTCGACCCAGGTGGCCGCAACGTACGGGCTCACGAATCGCGGATCCCTCACCATCGGGACGTTCGCCGATGTCATCGTCTTCGATCCGCGCACCATCCGTGACGCGGCGACGTACACCGAACCCGAGAAGCTCGCCATCGGGATGCGGTGGGTGTTCGTCAATGGGAAGGCGGCCGTCGCCAACGGTACGCCGACTGGTGCGATGGCTGGCCGCGCACTCCGCAAACCTGTCAACTGAGGCGCGACACGCGCCGCCCCGGTGAATCCGATGTCGCTTCCCCATGTCCCGAACGTGATCAGCGGCGCCCCCGCGTCGACCCTGCCGTTGCTCGACGTCCACGATCCTGCGACGGGCACGGTCATCGCGCGCGTCCCGCTGTCGGGCGCGCACGAGCTGGATCTCGCCGTGCAGGCCGCGCACCGCGCCCAGCCCGCGTGGGCGGCACTGCCGATCAAAGAGCGGGTGCAGGTCTTCTACCGATACAAAGCACTGCTCGAACGGGACATCGACGCACTCGCCGCACTGATCTCGCGGGAGAATGGGAAGATCGACAGTGAAGCGCGGGCGGAGGTGTTGAAGGCCGCCGAGCTGAGCGAGTTCGCCTGCTCGCTGCCGCAGATCGTCACCGGCGAAGTCCTTGAGGTGAGCCGCGGCGTGGAATGCCGGATCGAGCGCTTTCCGTTGGGGGTGGTCGCGTGCATCACGCCCTTCAACTTTCCGAACATGGTGCCGAACTGGAGCCTTCCCAACGCGCTCGCGCTTGGCAATGCGGTGATTCTCAAGCCGTCGGAGTTCGTACCGCTCAGTGCGATCAAGATCGCGGAACTGCTGCGCGAGGCGGGGCTGCCCGAGGGCATCCTGCAGATCGTCCATGGCGGGCAGGAGACGGTCGAAGCCATCTGCGATCATCCCGGCATCGCGGGCGTCACCTTCGTGGGCTCCACGAAGGTCGCCAAGATCGTGTATCGCCGGGCGAGCGCGGCGCTCAAACGGGTGCTCGCGTTGGGCGGCGCCAAGAACCATCTCATCGTGATGCCCGACGCCGATGTCGAGATGGCGTCGGGGAACATCGTCGCGTCGATGAGTGGGTGCGCCGGCCAGCGCTGCATGGCCGCGAGCGTGATGATCTCGGTGCAGAACACCGATCGCATCGTCGCGCGCATGGTGGAGCAGGCCGCGGCCATGGTACCGGGACGCGATATCGGCCCCGTGATCACGGCAGCCGCCAAGGAGCGGATCGTCCGGTACATCACCGAGGCCGAGGCGCAGGGCGCCACCGTCCTGGTCGATGGCCGCGAGGCCACGGTGGCCGGCAAGGAAGGGGGCTACTGGCTCGGCCCGACGATCCTCGACCACGTGACGCCGGACATGGCGATCGCGCGCGAGGAAGTCTTCGGTCCGGTGCTCGTCATCATCCGCGCGCACGATGTGGACGAAGCCCTCGCCGTGGAGAACGCGTCGCCGTACGGCAACGCAGCCAGCGTCTTCACCGAGAGCGGGGGCGTGGCGCGCCGCGTGATGGAGCGCGCCAATGCCGGCATGGTGGGAGTGAATGTCGGCGTCCCCGTCCCGCGCGAACCCTTCTCCTTTGGCGGCTGGAACGATTCCCGCTTCGGGGTCGGCGACATCACGGGGCGTGGATCGATCGAGTTCTGGACGCAGTCCAAGAAGATGACCACCAAGTGGAATCGCGAGGCCGGGACCAACTGGATGTCCTGACTACGGCACCTGCCGCGGGACCACATAGAAGTTCTCGTCCACACGGAAGTCGCCCGGATTCCCGAGTTTCACCGTGGCGGTCTGCCATGCCGTGGTCGGATGGATCAGCGTCATGGCAGGCCAGTCGAGGGTGACGCGCACGGGCATATCGAACCCCGGCACGACGTCCGCCCAACGATAGCGCAACGTATCACCGCTGATCGAGTACTCGAACGCGGGCACCATCGCCGTGCGCAGGTACTGGTCGAACACCTTGTCGAGCTTCACACCCGTCTCGCGCGTGAAGAAGGCCTCCACCTGCGCGCCGGTCACCGTCTGGTGCCAGAAAGTCGTGTTCATCCCCGTGAGGATGCGGCGCCACTTCTCGTCATCGTTCACCAGCTGACGGATCGTGTGCAGCATCTCGCCGCCCTTGGGATACATGTCCCCGGAGCCCTGATCATTCACGTTGTACGCCGGGATGATCGGACGGTCGTTCCGGATGCCGCGGCGGTTCCCGATGATGTAGCGCGCGCCGGCATCCTTCCCCGCCAGGCACTCGGTGTAAATGCCCTCGGCGTAGTTCGCGAAACTCTCGTGCACCCACATGTCGGCGTTGTCCTTGGCGGTGACGTTGTTGCCGAACCACTCGTGCGCACTCTCGTGGACGATGATGAAGTCCCATTGGAAGCCGAGCCCAGTGCCCGAGCTCTCGCGTTTGCGATAGCCATTGGCGAACCAATTGCCGTAGGAGACCGCACTCTGGTGCTCCATCCCGGTGTTGGGCACCTCAATCAGCTTGTAGCCGTCCTCGTACCACGGATACGGTCCAAACCAGTGTTCGAAGCAGGCGAGCATGGAGCGTACTTGCGGCCACTGGCGGTGCGCGGCGGCGAGATTGTAATCGAGTGGCCAGTAATCGACGCTGAGTGGCCCCTTCAGCCCGTTGTAGCTCTCGGCATAGTGCGCGTAGTTCCCCGCCGCGACGGCGATGGCGTAGTTGTTGATGGGATTCTTCACGAACCACTCGTAGGTGGTCGTACCGTCCGCATTCTTTCGGGTGCTGCGCAGGCGCCCGTTGGAGACATCCTGCAACGCGGACGGCACCGTGAGCGCCACACGCTGCGAATCCGGTTCGTCGGCTTGGGTGTCCTTGTTCGGCCACCACACGGACGCGCCCATGCCCTGATCGGTCGTCACGATCCACGGTCGGCCAAGGCTGTCCGTGGTCCAGGTGAACCCCCCTTGCCACGGTGGATTCCGGGCAATCTGCGGCTTGCCGTGGTAGTAGACGGTGATCGTCTTCTGCGTGCCGGCACTTGGCGCGCGGGGCAGCGCCGCGAAGAATGCGGCTCCCTCGCGGCGATACGGGATGGCGTTCCCGTCTTGCCGCATGGAATCCACCACCAGCGGCTCCATGAGGTCCACCTGCAACTCGCGCTCGGGCGTGAGCACGGTGTAGGTCATGGCGTTGTACCCGGACACGCTGCTGTCCGCAGGGTTCACCCGCACATGCAAGTCGTAGAAGGTCACGTCCCACCAGCGGCGACTCGGCGTCGTGTACGAGCCACGCAAGGTGTCGGCGCGCGACGACTTGGGGACGTATGGCACACGTGGGGCGCGGGCCGCGCTGATGACCGTGTCGGGGCGCGCCACGCTCCCTGTGGAACGCTGGGCCGCGGCGGGTGCCGGGACGACAGCGGCACCTGCAACAACGGCAAGAACGACGACGGCAGTGATGCGGCGCATGAGGGGGCCTGATCCGTGGGATGACTCGAGCGTTCGTAACGTGCCTGAACTTACGGACGCTCATGGGCTAGCGTCCAGCGCGTGCGGAAGCCACAGGCTGGACGCTTGGGATCACCGCATCGGCGACTCAGGGACGGCGATGCGCTGACCGTCCTTCGCCCTTCTGATCGTCGCGCGTCGTCGCTGGTGCCTTGTCGCTCGGCCCTGGCTTCGCAGGCTTCTCCGTACCACCACGCGGTGCAGCTTCAATCACCGGGCGCGGGGGGACGACCACCGTCGGACGCCGCGTCATGTACGGTGGCGGAAAATACATGCGTGAGGCGACCACCACGGTGAATCCGTCGCGCCACTCGTAACAGGCGCGTCGAACATAGCGTACATAGGCCACTTCCCGATCACCGATCAGAAAGCGGATCGGTCCCATGCGCGCGGCCACGAACATGTGCGACGCGCGGCCGCCGAGCTGTATCATTCCGCCCCAGCCGGCACCGACGATTTCGTAGCGCAGATGCATGAGCGCGGGCCCCTGATTCAACACCACGAAACGTCCGTCGCACTCATAGCGCACTTCAATGGGCTCGATCACCGTGATCGGTGGCGGGCCCGCGGTGATGACGGTCGGTTCAACGGTCGCGGATGGATTTTCGATGCGGTCACCCGATGGACGGCCCCCGGCGCTGGTCATCGCACCGGCATTCATGCGGCCACCCACGACATCGCCCCAGCAACGGGCGGTGCCACGGACCGCATCCGTCGCCGAGGGATCACTCGCGGCACGTGCATAGGCGAGACGCGCATCATCGTACGCCTGTTGCGGCATGCTGTTCGGTGCGCCGCGGAGCGATGTCACACGTTCCGTGGCGCTGCAGGAGTTGGCGGTGTAGCCCTGCAACGGTCCGGCGACCTCGGTGTTCGGGGCCAGCAATCCCGAAAGCAACCACATGGTCCGCAAGCGCATCCCCGGGGATGCCTCGCGGGCCGATACCACCGTTTCATACGCCGTCACCAGCGCTGGCGCGAACCACCCGTCGAGCATCCCGGCCAGCGCATCAAGACGCCCGGGATCGGTCTCTTGGCGCACGATCGGCGACTGCAGCACGCCGGCGATCACCGTTGCGCCGCGCGAGCCGCACGAGGTGAGCACCATGAAATCGTTCCATCCTTCCGTGCCTGGCGCGGGTAATGGCTTCTCGAGCACGCCACGCGCGGCGCGGTCGCAGGTCGCGCCGGAACCGTCCTGCGCCATCACGGGAATCGCCGTGAACGCGAGCACCAGCGTCGCCGCCCGCACTGTGTGGAACATCGTCGAAGTGGTCATCGGTAGCCTCCAAGGTCTGCCTTCCATACCCCAAGGTTCCGTTCCGGTGCCGTGCGGCCTCTGGACACGGGTTGTCCTCGTTTTTGGACACCTGCCATTGTGCATTTCCGGCTTTGGCGACAACGTTGCTCCACACTCCGCGCCGAACGCCCCGGCGACCTCTCACCCCTTCCCCGTGACCGAGCGACAGCCTTCCCTCCTCCGTGTCCTCGGCGTCGCGTTCGGCGTCGCGATTCTCGTCGGGAACACCATCAGCGTTGGCATCCTCCGCACCCCGGGAGATATCGCCGCCGCCCTCCCGAGCACGCCGTGGTTCCTGGGCGTCTGGATCGCCGGGGGCCTCTACGCGATGCTGGGCGCTCTCACGCTCGCGGAACTGGCGGTCATGATTCCGCAGTCTGGCGGCAACTATGTGTTCGCACGGCGGGCGCTGGGTGAGTATCCGGGTTTCGTGATCGGGTGGACCGACTGGCTCAGCTCCTCCGCAGCGACCGCCGCATCGGCCATCGCCTTCGGGGAGGTCGTCGCGCGGAGCTTTCCGGCGATCGGCGTCCCGCAGACGACGACAAGCATCCTTGCCGTGATGCTGTTCACCGCGGTGCAGTGGCCCGGCGTCAAGCAGAGTGATCGTTCACAACAACTGCTGAGCGTCATCAAGGTCGCCGCCCTCTTGACGGTGGCACTGGCAGGACTCGCGAGCACAGGATCCACGACCGGGTCGACCATCACGCCGGTGGCACTCCCGACGGGGACGGCATTCGTCACCGCGCTCATCGTCGTGTTTCAAAGCGTGCTCTACACCTATGATGGCTGGAATGGGGTCACCTACTTCGGCGGGGAGATCCAGAACCCCGGCTCGCAGATTCCGCGCGCGATGGCGTACGGCGTGCTCGCCGTCGTGGTCGTGTACCTGGGACTCAACCTCGCCTTCGTGCACGTGCTCGGCATCCACGGTCTCGCGGGCGCCAAGTTCGCAGCCTCGGATGCCGCGCACGTCATGTTCGGCCCGCGCGGCGAGCAGATCGTGCAGGGCGTCACGGCCATCAGCGCGCTGGGGGGAATCAACGCGATCTTGATGCTCGCCTCGCGCATTCCCTATGCGATGGCCCGTGACGGCCTGCTCCCGGGTGCCGTTGCCCGCGTGAATGTCGGAGGGACACCGGTGGGCGCACTCGCGGCCACCTCCCTGGTCTGCATCGCCCTCATCACCTCCGGCAGCTTCAATACCGTCCTGGCGCTCGCCGCTTTCTTCTACGTCCTGCAATACGCGGTGAACTTCAGCGCGGTGTTCATGCTGCGACGCACCGAACCGGACACTCCCCGTCCGTACCGTGCCTGGGGATATCCGGTGGTCCCGGGGATCGTGCTCATCGGTGCGCTCGCGTTCCTCATCGGCAGCTTCACCGGGGACTATGAGAACACCATGCGCTCGGTCATCGTGATCGCGATCAGCGTTCCCGTGTACCTGGTCGCGCGTCGAATCCTGCGAGGGGGAGCCCCGACCTGATCCACCTCCCGAGGCCGGGGATTCCGCAGGATTCGCCCCCCCGCCCTCGCGGACCTCGTGTCTTCGCCCCATTTTCCACGTGTTGCGCCCTACGTTTCGCAGCGCTCGAGACCTCACGGAGAACGCCCGATGACCCTGTCGCACCTGCTTCGTCGCACCGCCGCCGCTGTCGCGGTCGCGGCCGCGCTCGCCCCCTCGCTCTCGGCCCAAGGCCGAGGCGGTTCCGGCGCCGCCGATTCGATCAAGTACAAGTACGCCACCACCCCGCAGCTCGATAAGTACAAAGACGAGATTGCGCGCGAAGTCGACGCCAAGGCCAAGATGATCCAGGAGATGGTGGATCAGGTCTTCTCCTTCGGTGAGCTCGGCATGCAGGAGTTCGAGACCAGCAAGTACCTCACCGGCATCCTCGAGCAGAACGGCTTCAAGGTCGAGCGCGGCGTGGCGGGGATCCCCACCGCCTTCGTCGCCCGCTGGAGCAGCGGCTCCGGCAGGCCGGTGATCTCGCTGGGCTCGGACATTGACGATATCCCGCAGGCGAGCAACAAGCCCGCCGTCGGCGCGCACGAGCCGCTGGTGGCCGGCGCGCCGGGGCATGGCGAAGGCCATAACGCCGGCGTCCCGCTCAACATCGCCGCCGCCCTCGTGGTCAAGAAGATCATGGAGCGCGACCATCTCAGCGGCACCATCGAACTCTGGCCCGGCGTCGCCGAAGAACAGATGGCCGGCAAGGCATTCCTCGTGCGCGCCGGCGTCTTCAAGAATGTGGACGCGGTGCTCTTCACCCACGTCGGCAACGATCTCGGCGTCAGCTGGGGTCAGAGCAGCAGCAACGCCCTGATCTCCGCGATCTTCAAGTTCAGGGGCGAGAGCGCTCACGCCGCCGGCGCTCCCTGGCGCGGCAAGAGCGCGCTCGACGCGGTGATGCTCATGGCGAACGCGTGGGAGTTCCACCGCGAGCACATGGAACTGCCGCAGCGGTCGCACTATGTGATCCCTGATGGCGGCGACCAGCCGAACGTCGTGCCGATCACCAGCAGCATCTGGTTCTATTTCCGCGAGCGCGACTACGATCGCACCATGAAGATGTTCGACGACGCCAAGAAGATGGCCCAAGGCGCCACGATGATGACCGGCACCAAGCTCGACACGGTCATGATGGTCGGCTCGGGCTGGAGCGGACACTTCAGCCGTCCGATCGCCGAAGCGATGTACGCCAACATCCAGAAGGTCGGCATGCCGAAGTGGGATGACAACGACCAGGCGCTCGCCAAGGCCCTGCAGCGTGAACTCGGCGTGCGCGAAACGGGGCTTTCCTCCACGGGCGGCCGCCTTGGCGGCCCCGTGAACGAAGCGACGCGCATGGGTGGTGGCTCCGACGATATCGGCGACGTCGCATGGAACGTGCCGACGATCACGCTCAACTTCCCGTCGAACATCCCCGGCACTCCAGGCCACAACTGGGCCAACGCCATCGCCATGGCGACGCCGATCGCGCACAAGGGCGTGGTGGCCGGTGCCAAGGTGCAGGCCATGACGATGATCGATCTGATCCTCACGCCACAGATCGTGGTCGATGCCAAGGACTACTTCGACAACGTCCAGACCAAGGAGATCAAGTACAAGCCCTTCATCGCGCCGACCGATCAGCCGCCGATCTGGCTCAATGCCGACATCATGGCCAAGTATCGCGACCAGATGAAGAAGTACTACTATGATCCCAAGAAGTACAAGACGTACCTCGAGCAGCTCGGCATCACGTATCCGACCGTGAAGAAGATCCTGCAGTAATCACGGCGCCGTGTGTGCCTGACAGAAGCGCCGCCGCCCCATGGGGCGGCGGCGCTTCGAACAGCGGCGGCTACTTCCGATACGTCGGCGGCTTGGTCTTGTAGCGCGCCGTCAACTCCTCCTCGCGCGTCGGCCCCGTGTGCTCCACACCACGTACGAACACATGTTCCGCCTGCGACGCGAACTCGAACGGATCCCCGCTCCACACCACCACATTCCCCTCACGCCCCATCTGCAAGGTCCCGACCTTGTCGGCCACGCCGAAGGTCTCCGCCGGTGAGAGGGTGATCGCACGCAACGCCTCATCCCACGACATCCCGTAGGCCACCGCATTCCCCGCTTCGTACCGGATATTGCGCGCGTTGAAGTTGTTCTCACCACCGCCGCCGTTCCCGATGAGCGACACATGCACGCCGGCCGCGCGCAGGATGGCCGCATTTTCCTGCCGGCTTCCGAGCGTGTTGAATGACGTCGGAATGTTGTTCATCGCGCCGACCATCACCGGCACCTTGGCCGCGGCAAGCTCCTTCGCCACTTGCCACGCTTCCGCACCACCGACGACGACGATCTTGATGGCCATGTCCCGCGCCAACGCCATCGCGGCGCGAATGTCCGATGCGCGGTCGGCATCGATCGCGAGCGGCATCTTGCCACTCACCACCGGCTGCAGCGCCTCAAGCTCGGCGCGCGAGGCGACGAAGGTGCGGGTCGCACCGTTCTCGAAGGCTGCCTTCCGCAGTGCGAACGTCTTCGCGTCTCCCAAGAGCTCGCGCAACTTTCCCTGCATCTCGGCGCGTGACTCCGTGCCGCCACCGATCTCGGCGAGCATCGCCACGGGCCCACGCACGGTCATCGCCACCACACTTTCGCCGGCGAGATCCACCACCCCCGCGCGCCCGTTCACCAGCAGCCCGGTGCCCGGCCACACGACCGCAGTCGTCACGCCGTCGCGACGCGTTTGCGCAATGAAGGTCGAAGCGGGATTCATCCCCATCCACGCGCTGAAGCTCGCCGCAACCCCCTTCTCACCCTTGGCGCGCGCGTCATTGTAGCCGCCACTCTGCGCCGGCACATTGCCCTCGGAGAGTCCGAGCGCTGTGGATGCGTTGAAGAGACCCGGTGTGACCCACTTGCCCGTGGCATCGATCTGCCTGGCGCCCGCCGGAATCGCGACATTCGCGCCGACCGCGACGATCGTGCCATCACGGATCACCACCGTTCCCTTCTCGATCTTGGGTCCACTCACCGGATAGACGGTACCGCCGGTGATGGCGATCGTCTGCGCCTGTGCGCTCGTCGCGAGCACCAGCGAACCGAGGAGCATTGCGCCGAACATCGCGCGCGTCATCTGAACGGTCCGCATCACTTGTTCCCTCCCATGTTCGCGGGCACGAAACCGAGCTCGAAGTCGGTGCGCCATTGCTGTTTCGGATCCATCCGGTCAAAGAGCATGGCCCCGTCGATCCACACCTTCTCCGCCCTCGTATAGATGCTGAAGGGGTTCCCGCTCCAGAGCACCACATCCGCATTCTTTCCCGGCACGAGCGACCCGATCTTGTCGTCGAGCCCCAGCGCCCATGCCGGATTGATCGTCAGCCAGCGGATCGCATCCTCCTCGTTCACCGAGATCCCGGCCGCGCGTCCCGCCGCCACGGCCTTGGCCGCCTCCTGATTCAAGCGCTGCGATCCGGAGGGGTCATCCGAGTGTACGATCGCCTTGCCACCGGCCGCCTGCACGATGGCGAGATTCGCGCGGACACCGTCCATCATCTCCATCTTGCCCCCGCCCCAGTCGGCCCAGAGCGAGGCGCCGATCCCTTCCTTAGCGAGCACATCGGCGATCTTGAACGCCTCCACGCCGTGATGGAACGAACGGATCTGATAGCCGAACTCCTTGGCCACGTCGATCATCTGCAGCATCTCGTCGGCCATGTAGCAGTGATTGTGCACGAGGATGTTCCCGCGCAGCACCTCGGCCAGCGTCTCCAAACCCAGATCACGCTGCGGCGGATCGCCGACACGCGTCGAGAGCCAGTTGTCCCACCGGCGCCGATACGCCTCGGCGTTGATCCACGCCGCACGATCGCCCGCAATGTTCCCCATGCGCGTCGCCGGTCCGCGTGCCTGATACACGCGCATCGGATTCTCGCCGCACGCCATCTTCAGCCCGTACTTCGCGCCCGGGAACTTCATCTCCTGCACCGAACGTCCCGGCACCACCTTGAGCACCACGCTGCGTCCGCCGATCAGGTTGCCGGAACCCGGCAACACCTGGATCGTCGTCACGCCACCCGCCAAGTTCCGCGGGAACTGCGGATCCTGCGGCCACACCGAGTGCTCGACCCACACATTGGCGGTCACCGGATTCGTGAGTTCGTTCGCGCCGGTGCGCGCAAAGCCGCCGGGCGCGGCGTTCGCTCCCAGGTGCGAGTGATCATCCACGATCCCGGGGGTCACGTACTTCCCCGTGCCGTCAATCACCACGGCATCACTCGGCGCATTCACCGTCGCACCCACCTCCGCCACTTTTCCGTTACGGAGCAGGATTGCGCCATTCTTGATGAGCGGGCCCGCCGCCGTGTAGATGTTCACATTGCGGATCACCGTCGTCCGCGAAGCGAAGGGCTTGTAGGTGCTGGGGAATGGATCTGCGTTGGGGAGTGACAGCGCGCCGGCACCGGGGGTCGCGATCGCCCGCGCCGGAGCGGTGGGAGCGGCGGCTGTGGCGCCCGCTGGGGGCGTGTTCTGGGCGACGACCGGGGTCGCGGCCAGCACGAACAGGAACGGCGAGATGCGGAATCGCATGAGCAGACGCTCGTGGTGAGTGGTGGGTGGGGAGAACATATCCCACCTCGCGTCACTCCGCGACTGCTCAATCCACGATGAACAACCTCGCACCGCCCACCGTGGTCGAGCGATGCGCCATCGTGCCGTCCCCCACGTGATAGCTCATCCCAGCCGTCAATCGAACCGTACGCCCATCGGCCAGCTCGGTATCCAGGACGCCATCGAGCACGAGCAGGATATGCCCCTTTTCGCACCAGTGATCGGCACGATAGTCCGACGAATATTCGACCATCCGCACCCGGATCGCCCCGTACTGCTGGGTGCGCCAATGCGCGACCCCCGTCTCGCCCCGGTGAACGGTCGGCGTGACCGCGCTCCAGTCCACCGTCCCGAAGGGTATATCAGTCATCTGCATACGAAGAACGTTAGAGCCCGTATCGGCAACAGGGGAGTCTGGAACCGTCGTTACCTTTCCTCGTCGTGGCAGTTCTTCCCGACCCGCCGGAGGCTCCCGTGCTCGATCCCGTGAAGATTCTGAACGTTCCCGCCGAGGACGTGGCCGTCATCCGTCTCACCATCGCCCGCACCGAGATCCGGAAGCATATGGGACCGGCGATGATGGAGGTCATGCAGGCGGTGCACCGGGTTGGGTTGACGCCCACGGGGCCGATGTTCTCCTATCACTTCACGATCGAACCCACCACCTTCGATTTCGAAGTCGGCGTCCCGGTCGCTGCGCCCATCACGCCGAGAGGGCGTGTCACCGCGAGCGTGCGCCCCGCCTGTCGTGTCGCACGCACCATCTACCGCGGCCCTTTCGAAGGACTCGCCTCGGCTTGGGCAGAGTTCAACCGTCTCGTGAAGGAGCAGGGGCACCACTACGGCGACACGATGTGGGAGAGCTACCTCAAGGGTCCCGAAGTGAGCCCCGATCCCAAGCAGTGGGAAACGGAACTCAACCGTCCGATCGCCTGAGACATGCAGGTCGTTCGCATCGCGTACGGCCACTCCGAGAATCACGCGTTCGCTAGAACTCCCACGACACCCCCGCACTCGGCAACCGCCCGAGCTGCGGCGCCACCGCGTGCGTGAAGCTCAACACGTTGTTCCGCACCGACGCCTTGTAGATGTACGCCGCCACATTCTCCGTGTCGAACGCGTTGAACAGGTCCACGAAGAAGGCGAACTTCCCCCGCGACGTCTCCACCTCGCGCGTCGCCCGCAGATCCACGCGGTGATACCAGGGCAGTCGACTCGCGCCCAACGCCGTCATCGGGCCATACTGGGTCAGGATGATCGTTTGGCGGCCGGTCTTCCCCACCCGCACGGTGTCCACCACGACACGCACCGGAGACTCCGGCCATCCGGAATGCATCTGCCACGCCGTCGAGAAGCGCCACCCGGAACCGGGAGGCTTGTACGAGAGATCCACGTATGCCGTATGCTGCTGATCGAAGGTGCGCGGCACCATCACCCCGCTCACCTGGTCGGCCACGGATGACTGCGCATAACTCACCGACGCATCCCACCCGACGCTCGACGTGACCTGCGCGCTCAGCTCCACTCCGCGTGCGACCCCTTTCGTCGCATCGCGGTACGTGCGATCGAGGTTCAACTCGGGGAACACGAGCACGTCCGACCGCAGATTCACGTAGCGCGGCCGCTCCTGCGTCGTGATCCGCTCGTACCCCTCCACCCGCAACGTCGTATGGGACCACGGATGATACTCCACACCGACCACCCGATGTTCCGCGATATCCGCCGCCGCGAAGCTACTCACCCCGTCCTGCACCTGGAGCCCGAAGATCTGCTGCGGCTGCACGTATCGCCCCGTGGCCAGTCGTACGCTCAGGGTCGGCGTGATCGTGATCAACGCGTTCGCGCGCGGACTCACCAGCGCATCCTTCGTCCAACTCGCCGCATCGTACCGGGCGCCGATCTCCGTCACGAGCCATCGGAACGGCGTGAAGCGCGGCGCGAGGTACGCGCTCATCTGCGTCCCGGTGCTCTGCATCTTGGTCAGATACGGCACGAGGTCATCCACGAGCGTATCGGCCTGCACCCGGCGAATCGAACGGGTCGCGGAATAGTCGTACGTCCCCTTTTGCGGCTTCACTTCCG
Organism: uncultured bacterium; assembly: GCA_963978095.1. Classification (GTDB taxonomy): domain Bacteria; phylum Gemmatimonadota; class Gemmatimonadetes; order Gemmatimonadales; family Gemmatimonadaceae; genus Fen-1231. The sequence goes on from CAXBQP010000015.1 coordinate 47,296, forward strand.
CGCCCCAGCGCCACGCCCAGCGGTCGCCGCGCGAGAGCGTCCAGTCGCTGCGCACTCCCACGAACGTGAACTCGCGCGTGTCATGCACGGTACTGCGCAACGGCGCGGACCCCTGTTCATCCCCTTCGCGCTGCCAGGTCAGCTTCCCGCTCGAGAGCACGGTGCGGGCCACGAGTGACTCGCCGAACTGCGCATCCCAGGTGAGCCAGCCATAGTTGCTGCCGTAGCCGCTGCCGATCGAGCCGTCCTTGATCGCGTACTGCGTCTTGTCGCCCGCGAGCAACAACTGCGCGGATACCCGATGATGGTCCGAGAGCTCGTATTGTGTTTTCGCGAACAGGTCCCGATAGGTCGGGTTCAGCGAGTCGGAGCGCCCGGCGAGCTTCAGCGCGAGGTCGAGATACCCCCGACGCGCGGAGACCAACCAGCTTCCTCGCCCTTCAGCGAACCCACCCTGTGATTGCGCTCGCAGATTCGTGACGCTCACCCCGAGCGCGGTGCGGACCCGGTCTGTCTTCGGCTCCGTGGAGCGCAGGGCCAGCACCGAGCCGAGCCGGCCGCCGTTGTCGGCGGTGAATCCGCTCGTCGTGAGCTCCACGCCGCCGATGCTCTGCACATCGAGAATGGAGATCGCGTTGTCGAAGTCCTTCATGTGGAAGGGCTCGTACAGCTCCATCCCGTCGAGCGTCACCAACGTTTGATCGACCTCTGCGCCGCGCACGTGAAAGCCGGCGCTGAAGTCGCCACTCGTCACGCCGGGGAGCCGGTTGATCGAGCGGAAGAGATCCTCGCCGAGTTGCGGGCGCGTCATGAGCTGCTCGCGCCCGATCGATTGCGTGGAGGCCGTCGTCTGCGTCATCAACCCGAAGAAACCGGGAGAGACCACCACCGCAGAGAGCGGGATCGGCGCGCGACTCATGCGGGTGAGAATCGAGTGGTCGGCGCTCACGGTCGAGTCGGTGACCTCGACTGGGCGGAATCCGAGCCGCGTGAAGCGCAGGCGAACGATGCCGACCGGCACCCGGTCGATCAGGTACCGTCCGTCCTCGGCGGTCAGCGTGCGCCGTCCTGTCCCGACCAACTCCACCCGAACCCCGGAAATCGGCGCCAAGGCGGAATCGAGCACCTCGCCTTTGAGCCGGCCGAACCCCTGCGAGCGTCCAACTGTCGCTGTAAGCGACAGAATAGCAACAGAAAAAAGCCACTGACGCGATCGTGGCGTCCAACAGGGCGTGCGGGGCAGCGTCGTCGTCCTCGGATGCGTGGGGGTGCCGACCGAGTGTTACCCGGCCTAGCGCAATATGCGTCCCGGGGTCCGACACGCCAGTACCGAGCAACCTCCCCCACCCTTCCTTATTGAAAGGGTCAGGGATTCCCGCCTTGCCAACCGTTGCCCCTCCGGACAGAATCACCAAGACCCGTAACTGAGGAACCGGAATCTTGGGGCCCACCGACGTCAACTCACCGCACCACTACCATAAGGTCGTGGATTGCCAGTATGCGTGCCCGGCGCATACCAACGTGCCGGAGTACCTGCGACTCATCGCCCAGGGTGAGTACTCCGAGTCGTACCTCCTCAATCGCCAGTCGAACGTCTTTCCGGGGATCCTCGGTCGCACCTGCGACCGTCCCTGCGAACCGGCGTGCCGACGGGGACGCGTCGACGGCAAACCGGTCGCAATCTGCCGCCTCAAGCGCGTCGCCGCCGATCTGCGCGACGACATCACCGATCGACTCCCGACCGCACCCGCTGAGAAGAATGGCAAGCGCATCGCGATGATCGGCTGCGGTCCGTCGTCGCTCACGGTTGCCAACGATCTGCTCCCGCTGGGCTACGATGTCACGATCTACGAGAAGCACTCGCAGGCCGGCGGGCTCATGCGCTTCAACATCCCCGCCTTCCGCTTGCCCGCGCAGGTGCTGGACGACGAAACGGGCTACATCATCGACATGGGCGCCACGGTCAGGTACAACACGCCGGTGGACTCGCTCAAGTCGCTGCTCGATGAGGGGTACGACGCCGTCTACATCGGCAGCGGAGCGCCGAAGGGCAAGGAGCTCGACATCCCGGGCCGCTGGGATGGGAATGCCAAGGACGTGATCCACATCGGCATCGAATGGCTCGGCTCGGTGCACTTCGGCCACATCGAGAAGATCGAACCGCGCGTGCTGATCATCGGCGTCGGCAATACCGCCATGGATTGCTGCCGCACCTCCAAGCGGCTCGGCGCCACCGACGTGAAGGTCATCGCCCGCCGCTCACGCAAATACTTCAAGGCCTCCCCGTGGGAACTCGAGGACGCCGAGGAGGAGCAGGTCGAGATTGTCGAGAACCACGCCCCGAAGCGCTTCGTGTACGAGAACGGAAAGCTCGCGGGCATGGAGTTCGAGGTGCTCGAGTGGACCGAATCGGGCGGGAAGCAGAAGAGCACGGTGAAGCGCACGGTGATCATCCCCTGCGATTCCGTGATCCTCGCCATCGGCCAGGACAACGCCTTCCCCTGGATCGAGCGCGACATCGGCATCACCTTCGGCGAGTGGGACATGCCGGTGGTGGACAAGGTCACGCACCAGAGCACCCTTCCCAAGGTCTTCTTCGGCGGCGACGCCGCGTGGGGGCCGCAGAACATCATCTGGGCGGTGGAGCATGGACATCAGGCCGCGGTGAGCATCCATCAGTTCTGCCAAGGATTGAGCCCGGAGGAGCGGTTGCCCTTCGGCATGAACCTCGTGAGCGTCAAGAACGGCATGCAGTCGTGGGCCTACAGCAACGACTTCAATCCGAGCCCGCGCGCCAAGATGACGCACGAGGAGTTGGTGAAGCGCTTCGCCGGCGTCGGCGTCGAAGTCGAACTCGGCTTCACCCCCGAGCAGACCGCCACCGAGGTGCAGCGTTGCCTCAACTGCGACATCGAGACGCACTTCACGGGCAAGCTCTGCATCGAGTGCGATGCGTGCGTCGACGTGTGCCCCGTGAACTGCCTCACCATCACGCCGACTGCCGACTCGCTCGAAGAGCTCAAGACGCGCTTGAGCGCGCCGGCCATGAACCCGACGCAGGACATCTACACCTCGGACCCGCTCCCGCAGACCAAGCGTCTCATGGTGAAGGACGAGGATATCTGCCTGCATTGCGGCCTCTGCGCCGAACGCTGCCCCACGGCCGCGTGGGACATGCGCAAGTTCGAGCTCGTCGTCCCGTACGCCTTCGCCCATAGCGCACAGGCCACCGCATGAGTCAGATCAACGATTTCGCCTTCAAGATGGCGACGGTGAACGGCACGGGGAGCGCGAGCGCCAACTCGCTCCTCATGCAGGCCATCTTCCGCATGGGGATCCCGGTGACGGGGAAGAACATCTTCCCCTCGAACATCCAAGGGCTCCCCACCTGGTACGAGATCCGCGTGAGCAAGGACGGCTACACCGCGCGTCCGCCGGAGATCGACCTCATGGTAGCCATCAATCCGGCCACGTACCGGAAGGACGTCGCCAACGTCCGCAGCGGCGGCTACCTGATGTACGACTCGAGCTGGCCGATGCCGACCGAGTTGCAGCGCGACGACATCACCATCCTCGGCGTTCCCTTCGGTACGCTCTGCGTCGAGGCCTTCGAGCGTGATCGTGATCGTACGCTGCTCCGCAACATCGCCTACGCCGGCGCGCTCGCTGCACTCCTCGAGATCGACATGGACGTCGTCCACGAGATGCTCAACGAGAAATTCGGCAAGAAGCAGGCGCTCCTCGATCTGAACTTCAAGGCGATCCGCCTGGGCTACGACTACGCCAAGGCGAACTTCGCCTGCCCACTCCCGTTCAAGCTTCAGCGCATGGACGAGACCAAGGGGCACATCCTCATGGACGGGAACACCGCCTGCGGCCTCGGCGCCGTGTACGCGGGCGCAACGGTCGGCGCCTGGTATCCGATCACGCCGAGCACCTCGCTCATGGAGGCGTTCAAGGGGTTTTGCGAGCAGTACCGTGTCGACCAGGCAACAGGGCTCAACAACTTCTGCATCATCCAGGCCGAGGATGAACTCGCGGCGGCCGGCATCGCGATCGGCGCGAATTGGGCCGGGGCGCGCGCGTTCACCAACACCTCGGGCCCGGGCATCTCGCTGATGCAGGAGTTCATCGGACTCGCGTACTTCACCGAGATCCCGTGCGTCTTCTTCGACGTGCAGCGGGTGGGCCCCGCGACCGGGATGCCAACGCGCACACAGCAGGGGGATCTGTTCTCCCTGGCCTACGCGTCGCACGGCGATACCAAGCACATCGTGCTCTTCCCGTCGAATCCGGAAGATGCGTTCTATCTGAGCGTCACCGCGTTCGACCTCGCCGATCGCTTCCAGACGCCCGTGTTCGTCGCCACCGACCTCGACATCGGGATGAACGACTGGATGGTGAAGCGCCTGCAGTGGGACGACACCCGCACGTGGGACCGGGGCAAGGTGCTGAATGCCGAGGAGCTTGCACAAATCAAGAGCTTTTCCCGCTATCTGGATGTGGATGGTGACGGCATCGCGGCCCGCACCCTTCCCGGCGTCAGCGGCAAGGGCGCCTATTTCGTGCGGGGCTCCGGCCACAACAAGCACGGCGCCTACACCGAGGATTCCGCCGAGTATCAGGAAGTGCTCGATCGCTTGGCCCTCAAGCTGCGTACGGCGGCCAACACGGTGCCGGCGCCGGAGTTCCATCTGCAGCCTGATGCGGAGATCGGCATCGTCTCGATCGGTGGCTGTCATGCCGCGGTGCTCGAGGCGCTGGATCGGCTCAAGGAGCAGGGGATCGTGGCCGACTATATGCGCATCAAGGCCTTTCCCTTCTGCGACGATGTACAGGAGTTCCTCGTCAAGCACCCGGTGACCTTCGTGGTCGAGCAGAACCGCGACGCGCAGCTGCGCGCACTGCTCGCGATCGAGACCGGTGTGGCGCGCGACCGCATGACCGCCGTGCTCGATTACGGCGGGGAACCGTTGACCAGCCGCGCCGTGGTGAGCGCCGTGGTCAAGCATCTCGAGGGAGCCCCCGTATGACATCCATCGCCAAACCGCCGGTCCGGCATC